>NZ_CDDB01000082.1 GCF_000820105.1 Aeromonas schubertii
CTGGTCGAAGGCGAAGGCCTTGCCACCGAAGTGCTTGGCCAGCACGTTGGTGATAGCGGCGGTCAGGGTGGTTTTACCGTGGTCAACGTGGCCGATGGTACCCACGTTAACGTGCGGTTTACTACGCTCAAATTTCTCTTTAGACATGATCGTCCCTCTAAACTAACGCTGAGTACGCGGTGGCAAGCCAACCACAGACAGTTTATTACATGCGGATGAAGTTGGTGGGAGCAGAGGTGGTGCTGATAGGCAGAGTCGAACTGCCGACCTCATCCTTACCAAGGATGCGCTCTACCGACTGAGCTATATCAGCATGTTGGAGCGGGCAGCGGGAATCGAACCCGCATCATCAGCTTGGAAGGCTGAGGTAATAGCCATTATACGATGCCCGCATTTCTCTAACCCAGATAACTCAAACCGCAGAGAAATGGTGGAGGGAGAAGGATTCGAACCTTCGAAGGCAGAGCCGTCAGATTTACAGTCTGATCCCTTTGGCCGCTCGGGAACCCCTCCGGTTAACCTGGTGTCGCAACGGAAATCATGCTTGCATCCGTTGTTTTGTCGTTTTTTTATACCAAAAAGCGACCGACAGCTAAGCGTCGCGCATTTTATTGTAAGCGACAGGGGGATGCAACTGTTGGACTAAGGAAGCGCATACGCCCCTTTTCAGGCAGCGCTCACCTCTCCCCTCCTTTTTCTTGTGGCGCCCGCTCGCCATGGTGTAAGGTCGCCCCTGCCCGGTAACCGATCGATGACATCATGACGACAGAGCACTCTCCCTATCTGCAATTCTCCCGCGACCAGTGGGCCATGCTGCGCGATTCGGTCCCTCTCACTCTCACTGAGCAGGATCTTCACACTCTCAGGGGCATCAACGAGCGAGTCTCTCTGCCCGAGGTCGAGGCCATCTATCTACCGCTGTCGCGACTCATCAACCTCTACGTCAAGGCCAAGCAACGCCGCAGCCGGGTGCTGGAGCAGTTTCTCGGCCAGTCCAGAGGCAAGGTCCCCTATATCATCAGCATCGCGGGCAGCGTGGCGGGCGGCAAGAGCACCACGGCGCGTATCCTGCAAGCTCTGCTGGAGCGCTGGCCGGAGCATCCCAAGGTCGAGCTCATCACCACGGATGGCTTCCTCTACTCCAAAAAGGAGTTGGAGGCGCGTGGGCTGATGCGTCGCAAGGGCTTCCCCGAATCCTATGACATCCGCCATCTGGTGGAGTTTGTGGCCAATGTTCGCGCCGGTCACGAGCGGGTCGAGGCCCCCGTCTACTCCCACCTCATCTATGACATCCTCCCCGATGAGACCAAGGTGGTCGAGCAGCCGGATATTCTGATCCTGGAGGGGCTCAATGTGCTGCAAAGCGGCATGGACTATCCGGAGCAACCGCACCGGGTCTTCGTCTCCGACTTCGTCGACTTCTCCATCTATGTGGATGCCGAGGCCGACCTGCTCAAGAGCTGGTACATAGAGCGCTTCCTCAAGTTTCGCAGCGGTGCCTTCGCCGATCCCAACTCGTACTTTCATCACTATGCCCAGCTCAGCGATGAGGAGGCCGTGGCGGTTGCCTCCGGCATCTGGCAGGAGATCAACTACGTCAATCTGGTCGAAAACATCTTGCCAACCCGGGAACGGGCCAACCTGATCCTGACCAAGGGGCGGGATCATGCGGTGGAGCAGGTAAAGCTTCGCAAGTAACCGGGACGAAAATAAAAAAGGTGGCCACGGCCACCTTTTTTATTGCGTTATAGCGACTTACAGCACCATGGCTGCGATCCAGCCAAACCCCAGCAGGGGGATGTTGTAGTGGATGAAGGTGGGTACCACGCTGTCCCAGATGTGATCGTGCTGGCCATCGGCATTGAGGCCGGATGTCGGCCCCAGAGTCGAATCGGAGGCCGGTGAGCCGGCATCACCCAGGGCGCCCGCCGCGCCCACCAGGGCGATGGTGGCCATGGGAGAGAAGCCCAGCTGGATGCAGAGAGGCACATAGATGGTGGCGATGATGGGCACGGTGGAGAAGGAAGAGCCGATCCCCATGGTGATGAGCAGACCCACCAGCAGCATCAGGAAGGCCGCCATCCCCTTGTGGCCCGCCATCAGGCCCGAGACCGACGCCACCAGGCTATCCACCCCGTGGGTTGCCTTCATCACGGCGGCAAAACCGGCCGCCGAGATCATGATGAAGCCGATGAGCGACATCATGCGCACCCCTTGGGTAAAGGCATCCTGACTCTCACGGAAGGGAATGACCCCACCCAGGGTAAAGATGACAAATCCGGCCAGGGCCCCCAGCACTATGCTGTCGGTCATCAGCTGCAGCCCCAGAGCCACGCCGATAGCCAGCAGGGCCACCCAGATATGGGCAAGGTTGAGCTCGGCGGACTCGGGTTCGGTCGCCAGAATCTTCGCCAGATCGTATTGGCGCGGCTTGCGGTAGGTGAAGAAGACCGCTACCAACAGGCCCAGGAACATGCCTCCAACCGGAATGCTCATGGCCAGGGGGATCTGCCCCGCCGTAACGGCCACCCCGTTATCGATCAGGTTCTTGGCCAGGATGTTGTTGAGAAAGATGCCCCCGAATCCGACCGGCAGCAACATATAGGTCGCAGTCAGGCCGAAGGTGATGACGCAGGCCACCTGGCGTCGGTCCATCTGCATCTGGGCCATCACGTGCAGGAGCGGCGGGATCAGGATGGGGATAAAGGCGATGTGAACCGGGATCAGGTTCTGGGAGGAGACCGAGACCAGCAGGATCGCCACCAGCAGCAGGCTCTTGACCCAAAGCACCCGGCTCGGGCTGGCCTCCTTGCCGAGCTGGCTGATCACTTTGCGGGCCAGCAGGTCGGTGATACCGGAGCGAGAGATGGCCACCGCAAAGGCACCGAGCATGGCATAGGCGAGGGCGATCTCGGCGCCACCACCCAGTCCACCGGTAAAGGTTGAGAGGGTTTCCCCCATGGAGAGGCCGCCCACCAGGCCACCGACGATGGCACCGATGCTGAGCGACACCACCACATTGATACGCAGCAGACTGAGCACCAGCATCAGGCTGACTGCGACAACAACAGGATTCATTGAACTTCCCTTCTTATGGACGCTGTCTGTCTAAAAAGGCGTCTAAGTTGGCCAATTGCGTGACGAATGTCTAGAAAAATCTGGCCCGCACTGTGGCGGGCCTGATGAAGGACAAGAAAACCGGAACAATGAGGCCACAAGCGGCTCTCAAAGGGGGCGCAACGAGAGCTCTCCCCCAAAAAAGAGGCGCTCGCCCTCCCCGGTCTCCAGACGCAAGGCTCCTCGCTCGTCGATACCCCTGGCCACCCCTCTCACCTCCTGCTCACCCATCAGCAGGCGCACCGGCTGCCCCTTGAAACAATCGAGCTGGTTCCAGCGATTGACGAACGAGGCGAGCCCCCCTTGCTCGAAACGCTGCATCGCCTGCTGCAGACTGCGGCCCACATGGGCGGCCAATTGGTTGCGATCGACCGGCTCCCGACGCACCTGCCGCAATTCGGCCCAGGGTTGATCGATCTTGTCGGCCTCACCATCGGGCATCGCCAGATTGAGGCCCACCCCGACCACCACATGGCAGAGTCCGCCGGCACTGCCGCTCATCTCCACCAGGATGCCGGCCAACTTGCGTCCCTCATAGTAGAGATCGTTCGGCCACTTGAGGGTCACGCCGGGATACCCCAATGCCTCCAGGGCATCGACCACGGCCACCCCCACCGCCAGGCTCAGCCCCATCACGGCGGCCATCCCCTGCTCCAGACGCCAGTAGAGGCTCAGGATCAGCTGACAGCCGAAGGGAGAGACCCAGGGCTTGCCACGGCGCCCGCGTCCGGCCGTCTGGCACTCGGCCAGACAGAGCGCTCCCGAGGAGAGGGACTCCACCCGATCCAGCAAGTATTGATTGGTCGAGTCGATGACCGGAAAAACCGACACAGGTGCGAGCGGCAGTTGTTGTTGCAGCCAACCTTGATCGTAGAGTGCCAGCGGCAGGGCGAGACAGTGGCCACGGCCGGTCAGGCTATAGACATCCAGCCCCAACGCCTTGAGCGCGGCGACGTGCTTGCTGACCGCGGCGCGGCTGATACCGAGCCGTTCCCCGAGCTGCTCCCCGGAGTGGAACTCGCCGTCGGCGAGGATCTCGAGCAATGCCTGGCGGATCGGAGTCAGGCTCATCCCATCACCTCGCGCAGGCTGGTTTCACCCCGAGCGCCCATGAAGCGCACCTCGTGCTCCAGCTCGACCCCGAAGCGCTCGACCACAGTGTCGCGTACATGTCGGGCCAGGGCCAGCAGGTCGTGTGCCGTGGCGCCTCCCCGGTTGACCAGCACCAGCGCCTGCTCCTGATGAACGGCGGCCTGACCGATGGCAAATCCCTTGAGACCACACTGTTCGATAAGCCAGCCGGCCGCCAACTTGGCCTGCCCCTCACCGGCCGGGTAGAGCGGCATGGACGGATAGATCGTCTTGAGGCCTTCGGCCAGGCCCAGTGCAACCACGGGATTCTTGAAGAAGCTGCCGGCATTGCCGAGCACCGCCGGATCCGGCAGCTTGGCCATACGCGTCGCACAGACGATGTCGAACACGGCCTGTGCACTGGCCTTGTCACCGAGGGCCGCCAATGGCCCATAAGAGAGCACCGGCTGCCACACCTTGGGCAGACGCAACCCCACGGCGGTAATGAGATGGCTCTCTTGATACTCATGCTTGAAGAGGCTGTCGCGGTAACCGAAACGGCAGTGGGACGCATCCAGCCGCTCGGTCTGACCGTCGCTCCAGCGCCAGGTATCGACATAGGCGCAGACGCGAGCCAGCTCAACCCCGTAGGCGCCGATGTTCTGCACCGGGGCGGCACCGACACAACCCGGGATCAGGGCCAGGTTCTCGAGTCCCGCCATCCCCCGCTCCAGGGTAGTGCGTACCAACTCGTGCCAGTTCTCGCCGGCCGCCACATGCAGCAGCCAGCTCTCCCCCTCATCCACCACCTCGATGCCACGCAGGCGGTTGAGCACCACCAGCCCGTCGAAATTGCAGGTGAACAGCACATTACTGCCCCCCCCCAGTACCAGGCGCGGCTGGCCGGCCCAGTGTGGGTCGCACCGCAGAGCCTCCAGATCATCGCTCGTCTCCAGCGTGGCCAGCCAGCGGGCGGTGGCGGGAAGGGCGAGGGTGGTGAGATCGCACAGGGAGGCGTGTTCTTGCAATTTCATGGTGGTTCAGATCCGGCTTGAGCGAGGCGCCAAGTCTACCTCAATTGGTTGGTCACGGAAAAATTGCTGCCGCTTTTCCTCCCCACCCCCATTGGATTAGAGTAACTGTTTCACGCATCAAGAGAGTCTCGCATGAACACTCAGTTTGCCGTCATCGGCCTGGGCCTCTTCGGCAGCGCCCTGTGCGAAGAGCTGGAGCATCAGGACGCCCAGGTCCTCGCCATCGACATCGACGAGAGCCGGACCCGCCAGGTCGCCACCTTCTGCAGCCATACCATAGTGGCCGATGCAACCGATGAGGCAACGGTCGCGGAGTTGGGGTTGGCCGACTACGACATCGTCTTCGTCGCCATCGGCGATAACCTGGAGACCAGCATTCTCACCACCCTCGTCCTGAAGGAGGCCGGGGTCAAGAAGGTGTGGGTCAAGGCACGCGACAAGTTTCACGCCAAGATCTTGCAGAAGGTAGGGGCCGACAAGGTCATCAATCCGGAATGGGACATGGGACGCCGCGTCGCCCAGAGCATGCTCGACAACCGGCTGTTCGACTATCTGGAGCTGGGTCATAACATGGTGCTGACCGAATTCGTCATCGGCCTGCAGCAAAACGGGCGCTCTCTGGGCGATCTTCACCTGCTGCAGCAGAGTGACTTCCAGCTGCTCGCCATCAAGCGGGGGGAGCAGTTGCATAACGTGCTGACCGGCAAGATGGAGCTGGCCCTCGGCGACATCCTGATCCTGGCGGGTAACAAGCACGCCATCGACCACTGGCTGGAGACCCTATGACGCCCCTCTGGCGCAGCAGCTTTACCTTCAAGTTGCAACAGGAGGAGTCACGCTGGAGCGAAGCCAAGCTGATCCTGGGCAGTTTTCTGGCCATCTTGCTGGTCGGAACCCTGTTTCTGGTGCAGCCCTCGAGCCACGACGGCCAGGTGAGCGTCGTCAACGCCCTCTTCACCGCGACCTCGGCCATCAGTGTGACCGGTCTGGGGGTGGTCGACACGGGGAGTGCCTTCACCCTGCAGGGGCAAATCATCCTGTTGCTCCTGATGGAGATTGGAGGCCTGGGTCAGATGACCATGACGGTCCTGCTGCTGGCCCTGCTCAGCAAGCGGGTCAGCCTGCGCCAACAGGTACTGGCCAAGGAGGCACTGGGCCAGGAGGGCTCCATCAACATAGTGCGGCTGGTCAAACGCATCATATTGTTTGCCTTCATCGCCCAGCTCATCGGCACGGCCCTGATGGCCATCCGCTGGGTGCCCGAGATGGGATGGAGCCACGGGCTCTATGTGAGCTTCTTTCATGCCGCCTCAGCCTTTAACAACGCTGGCTTTTCCCTCTTTTCCAACAATCTCATAGACTATAGGGACGACCCCCTCATCAGCCTGACCATCGCCGGGCTGCTGATCCTCGGCGGAATCGGCTTCACCGTCATCGTCGACATGGTGCGCAAACGCCGCTGGCGACGATTCAAGTTGCACACCAAGCTGATGCTGGCGGTGACTCCGCTCCTGCTGCTGGTCGGGACCCTGATGTTCTGGCTGCTCGAGCACAACAACCCGGGCACCCTGGGGCAAGCCCCCTTCAGCCGGCAGATGCTGGCGGCCTTCTTCCACTCGGCCAGTGCCCGTACCGCCGGATTCAATACGGTGGATATCGGACACTTCACTCCGGCCGCCCTGCTCTTCATGATGGTGCTGATGTTTATCGGCGCCGGCACCTCCTCCACCGGGGGGGGGATCAAGGTGACCACCTTCGCGGTCGTCATGCTCTCTACCCGGGCGTTTCTGACCAAACAGCCCCACGTGACCGCCTTCGGTCGCACCATAGGCCCCCAGGTGGTAACCCGCTCCCTCGCGATCATCATCGTCAGTACCATGGTGCTCTTCCTGGCCATGTTCTTGCTGATGATCACCGAGTCATTACCGTTCGATAAGGTGATGTTTGAAGTGGTCTCGGCATTTGCCACAGTCGGCCTCTCGACCGGTATCACCGCCTCCCTGAGTGAACCGGGCAAACTGATCCTGGTGCTGGTGATGATCTGCGGTCGTCTCGGCCCCCTGACCCTGGCATTTATGCTGGCCAGACCGGTCGCCACCCGCATCAAGTATCCGGAAGAGAACGTTCACACCGGGTAACTACTCCCCCCGGCGCCTGGCAGCCAGCCAACGCGCCGGGGTCACCCCCTCCTCCCGCTCGAATGCCTTGGCCAGGGCGCCACTTCCGCCGTAACCCACCGACGGAGCCACCAGCTTGATGGGCATCCCCTCGAGCAACAGACGCTGAGCCCGGTTCAGCCGCCACCGGGTGAGATAGGCCAGCGCAGGCATCCCGACCACCTCATGAAAGCGCACCGCAAAGCGAGCTCGGGAGAGGTGGCAAAGACTCGCCAGTGATGCCAGGGTCCAGGGGCGCTCGGGCTCTTCATGCATCGCCGCGATGGCGGGAGCCAACCTGATGTCTGCGAGACCGGCCAGTATCCCCCCCCGGTAGAGTCCGGCCCCCTGTATATGGCGCAACAGATAGACCAGCAACAGATCGACCAGTCGACCGAGTATCGCCTCACGCCCTTGGGCCTCACCAAAGGCCTCATCAAACAGCAGCTGCAGGAGAGGGGCCAGGGCAGGGAGCTCCCGCAGCGGCAGCAACAGCTGATCGGGCAGGGCTGAGCGCAGTGCAGAGGCTCCCTCCTCCCCGAAATGCAGGCTGGCACACACCAGATCACAGCCACCCAGGGTTCGTGGTATCAGACGATGGTGACACGGCACGGGATAGAAGATCAGGGTTGGCTCCTGCAACAACAGGGGAGGCTCCCCCTCCCGATGCAGCATCAATTCACCGGCTCGCAGCAGGTGGAGTTGTCCACCCGAAGGGTAATCCTCGCTATGGCTCTCGCCACAGAGGCGACCGGCAAAGAAGAGGCTGGCATGGGCACTGGAGTGAGCCAATAAACGGGAAAAAGCATCCATAACGATACGACTAAACCTTTTTGCTGGACTATTAACGACTAGTCGTTCTGTTTAACCGGGCATTATCTCCTCTGTCAACCACACACGCAGGAGATAAAAATGACTCGTATCGCACCGGTTCAACAACCCGACGGCCGTGCGGCCACCACCCTGGACGCCCTGCGCCGACAGCTCGGCATGGTGCCCAACCTCTATGCAACACTGGCCCACTCCCCGACGCTGCTCGATGCCTATCTCGCCTTCGCCGATGCCTTGAGCAAGGGACAACTGACTCCCCGTCAGCGCGAACAGCTGGCGCTGGCGATTGGCCAGGCCAATCGCTGCCAATACTGCCTGTCGGCCCACACCCTGATCGCCGGCAAACTCGGCCTGACCCAGGATGAGATACGCCGGGCCCGACTGGGACTCGCTGATGATACTCGCGACCAGGCGTTGCTGCAGCTGGCGATCGCCCTGGTGATCCAGCGTGGGGAGCTCAGTGACAAGCAACTGGCAGAAGCCCGTGAGGCCGGCGTTGACGACCCTCTGCTGCTGGAGGTGCTGGGGCAGGTAACCCTCAATACCCTCACCAACTATGGCAACCATCTGGCGGGCACCGAGGTGGACTTTCCTGCCGTCGACCTGACTCCTTGAGGTAGCACTATGGGAAGAGAGATTGGATATCTGATCTCCCTCGGCGGGGTCGTGTTGACCCTGCTGTGGATCGGGATCTTCAAATTCACACCGACCGAGGCCGAGGCCATTCGTCCCCTGGTCGAGAGCCACCCTCTGATGAGCTGGCTCTATGGTCCCCTCTCCACGCAGGGTGTCTCCAACCTCATCGGGCTACTCGAGATTCTGGTAGCGGCGGGTCTGATTGTGGGCCTTCACTACCCTCGTATAGGCTACTGGAGCGGCTGGGGGGCGACCGTTATCTTCACCACCACCCTCACCTTCCTGCTGACCCTGAGTGGAGTCTGGAAGATCGTGGATGGCGTCCCCGTGACCGAGTTCTTTATCTTCAAGGACCTGGTCTTTCTCGGCGTCGCCATCACCACCATCATTCGCTGCCGGACCACCTAGGCACGGCGCCAGCGATCAGGCCGCCACCGCCTTGGCGGGTCGCTTGGTTCCCTTGCGCCGGGTGAAGCGGCGCTTGGGGGCCTCCCCCTTGGGCAGGGCGCGAAAACCGGCCCCGTCACTGTGGCGGGCGTCGTCGATAAGCTGGCGCAGCTGCGCCTCGAGTGGCCCCATGAAGTGCTGGTAACTCTCCTGACGCTCGCCGATACGCCCGAGCGCCTGCTCCCACAGGGCCGTCATGTCCGGACGGCTGGCGCTCTCGGGCAGGGCGGTGATGAGGGCATGGCCGGTCGGAGTCGCCTTGATGCTCTTGCCCTGGCGGGCGAGGAAGCGGCGCTTGAACAGGAGCTCTATGATACCGGCCCGGGTCGCCTCGGTGCCGAGGCCATCGGTATCGCGCAGGGTCTTGCGGATCTCCGGATCCAGCACGTAACGGCCGATACCGGTCATGGCGGCGAGCAGGGTGGCATCGGTAAACGGCTTGGGGGGTTGGGTCATCTTTTCGAGCAGCTCACCCCGCTCACACTGCACCGCCTCCCCCTCGCACAGGGCGGGCAGGGTGCCCGCCTTCTCCTCATCGTCATCCTCCTCCACCCCGAGCAGGCTTTTCCAGCCCGCCTTGAGGATGCGCCGCGCCTTGGCCTCGAACAGTCCCCCCTGAATTCGCACCAGCACCCGGCTGTCGTTGTACTCGAACGGCGGATAGAACTGCATCAGGTATTGGCGCGCCACCAGGGCGTAGAGCCTGGCCTCGTCCCCCGACAGAGTCGCGGGGTTGCCCCCCTTCTCGGTCGGGATGATGGCGTGGTGGGCATCCACCTTGCTGTCGTTCCACGCCTTGCTGCGCAGCCGCCCGTCGACCTGCCCGACCGCCGCCGCCAACTGGGGCGCCGTGGTGGCGATCGCCTGGCGCACCCGCTCGGCGCGACCATAGTGCTCCACCGGCAGGTGGCGACTGTCAGAGCGGGGGTAGGTGATGAGCTTGTGGCGTTCGTAGAGGGCCTGGCAGATATCGAGCACCCGCTTGGCGTCCATGCCGAAGCGCTTGGCGGCGTCGATCTGCAGGCTGGAGAGGTTGTAGGGAAGCGGCGGCGCCTGCCTCCTGGCCTTCTCGTCGACCGCCTCAACCTGACCGCTCTGACCATGGATGCGGGTCACCACGTTCTCGGCCAGCTTGCGGCTGAGCACCCGCCCCTCTTCGTCCTGCCACGGCTGGCACGCCTCGGAGGGCAGCCACTTGGCGGTGAACGGCTCGCCCGCCGCGCTGCGCAGGTGGGCCAGCACCTCGAAGAAGGGCTTGGGCACGAAGGCGGCGATCTCCTGGTCCCGACGCACCACCAGCCCGAGCAGGGGGGTCTGCACCCGCCCGACCGAGAGCAGCTGGTCACAGCCCGCCTTGCGTCCCACCAGCGTATAGGCGCGGGTCATATTGATACCGTAGAGCCAGTCGGCACGGGTGCGCGCCAGGGCCGAGACCGCCAGGGGTACGAAGTCACGGTTGTCGCGCAACTGCTCCACCGCCCGGCGCACCGCCGGCGGGTTCATGTCGCTGATGAGGCAGCGGCGAACCGGCTTCTCCTTGGGGTAACCGAGGTAGTCGATCACCTCATCCACCAGCAGTTGCCCCTCCCGGTCCGGGTCACCGGCATTGACCACTTCGTCGGCCTGTTTGATGAGCCGTCGTAGCACCGCCAGCTGCCCCTTGGTCTTGGCCTTGGGGTTGAGCTGCCAGCGCTCGGGCACGATCGGCAAGTGCTCCATGCGCCACTGCTTGAAGGCGGCGTCATAGGCTTCGGGCTCGGCCTGCTCCAGCAGGTGGCCGATGCACCAGCTCACCACATCACCCTGGGCGGTCTCGATGTAGCCCTCTCCCTTCTTGTGGGGCTTGGGCAGTATGTCGGCAATGGCTCGCCCCAGACTGGGCTTCTCGGCGATGAAGAGTCGCATGACGGATCACTCACAATACTGTATATGCGAACAGTATATGAAGGCGCCGGGCAAACACCAAGTCTCAGTCGTCACAGGGCTGCTGGTGCAGGGCCCGAAACAGGCGCTCCTGATTGAGGACAGGGGCATAGGCGAGTGCCCCCTGCGCCCCCTGAGCCAGCAGATAATCGGTCAGCTGATCTCTCACCACGGCGCTGAGGGCTTCGCGCTGCCAAGGCTTGGCCACATAGTAATCGAGCCCGCCGCGATTGACCGCCGCTATGGTCGCCTCTAGCCCGGCCTGTCCGGTCAACAGCAGTTTGCGACTGGCCTGGGTGCTCTCTCGCCCCTTCAGCTCGATCAGAAAGTCGACCCCTGCCATGCCTGGCATGATGTGATCGCACAGGATCAGGGCCAACTTGCCACCCTCTTCCTCCCACTCCTCGATCACCTGCCGCGCCTCTTCGGCACTCTCGGCCCCCTCCAGCTCGACGTGGCTGCGCAGGAAGGCAAGATCATGGAGCACGGCGTCAAGCACCTCCCGCTCGTCGTCCACACACAGGATCAAATAGGTTTTATCGTTCATGCTTCCTCCTTGGCCAGTGGCCCGGCGATCGGCAACCAGACCCGCATACAGGTACCACTTCCCGGGGTCGAGCTCACCTCAATCCGCCCGCCGTGCTGCTGGACCACCTGGCGGCAGATGCCGAGCCCGATGCCGAGCCCGAAGTGCCCCTCCCGCTTGGTGGTGTAGTTGAGCTCAAAAATCTGGGTCAGCTGTTCCGGTGCTATGCCGCAACCACTGTCCTCGATCTCGATACAGATCCACTCATCCCCTTCCCTGCGTCCCCGCAGCAGGATCCGGCCAGGTGCCTCCATGGCATCGAGGGCATTGGCCAGCAGATTGGTCCACACCTGTTGCAAGGCGCCGGGATAACCACAGACAGGAGGGAGCGGCTGATACTCGCGGATCACCTCATGCCCCTTGAGGCGATTGTCGAAGATGATCAGGGTATCCTCCAGCCCCTCCAGCAGATCACACTGGCTGGGCGCCTCGCCATCCTGCCTGGCAAACTGCTTGAGCCCCCGCACCAGATCGCCGATGCGCCGGCCACAGACGGCGATGTTGCGCAAAAACGTACCCGCCTGGTGAAACTGCTCGAGACGCGCCAGCAGCTCATCCCGCTGCGGTCCGTTGAGGTTGGCAAACCAGCCGAGCCAGCTCGCCTCGTCATCGAGCTGCATCTGCACCGCCAGCCTGGCCTGCTGACGGTCACCAAAGTGCCCCTCAGCCTTGCGCGTCCGCTCCCGAACGGTGCTGGTCGACAGGGGCTGTACCTGCAAGGCGTGACAGAGGGTGAGATTACCCAGGGTCTTCTGCTCCGGCGCCAGCTCAAGATTGATAAGATCCGGCACCAGCTCGCTCAGGGTCTCGCTGCCACGCAGGATGGCCGAAACCGGATTATTGAGCTCGTGGGCGACCCCGGCTACCAGTTGGCCCAGCATCACCATCTTCTCGTTCTCCACCAGCTGCCGATAGGCATCATCCAACGACTGCAAGGTGCGCTGCAGGGCCATCTTGGTACGGATGCTGTGCTGGAGGCGGCGGTTAAAATGGCGCAGCAGCAGATGAGTGAAAGCCGGCAACAGATCGCTGCGTGCCCGCATCACCTCGGCAAACTGCCGCTTGTCGAGCTTGATCACCTCGGTCGGGGTGAGGGTCACCCCTGTGGTAAAGGCGGGTTCGCCGGTCACAAACGACATGCCACCGACCAGAGCCCCGGCCTGGTGACGCACCACCTCACGCTCGACCCCGCTCTCGTCGCGCTTTTGCAGCACCACCTCACCGCTGGCGATAAACCAGAGAAATTCGTTGCGCTCTCCCTCCCGGGTCAGCAAGTGCCCCGGGCTGTAGCGGCGACAGGCGTGGTGTTCGTCCCGCTCGGCAAAGAAGCGATAGAGACCGTCGATCACCCGGCGCGAGAGGGCACCATCGTCGTAGCGCGTGAAGTCCATGAAGTCTTCACCGTATTCCGCCAGCTTGCGGGCCACATGGGCGTCGAGCAGGGGGGCCGGTGCCAATACCCGGGCATAGTCGAGCAGGTCGAGACCGGGGTGCTGCAGCACAAACTGGCTACCGAGTTCCCGCACCCGCAGCCGCAGAGACTCCCCTGCCAGCTCAGGGGTCAGGCAGAGCAGACGACACTGACCGTAGAGAGGAGCCAGGGTGGCGACCTCTCCCTGCCACTGGGGATCGTGCAGCAGCAGAGCCGGCACCTGATCCCGCGCCGCCAATTCGGCCAGCTGGGCGCTGAGTTCCCCCAGGGAGCCAGCTCCGATCAGAGAGAGATGGGAGGAGAGAGTGGCAAGATCACCCAATAGCCGCTCGCGCCGCATCGGGTCGGAAGAGAGACAGATCAGGACAAGCGCGGGCATGGCATGACTCCAAATGGATTCATTCACACACTATCAATAAAGAGGTAGTTGTTTTGCGAGTCAGTTAACAGCCAGGGCAAGATCGACCCAAACCAGGCGATGATCCGAAGAGCCCCCCTTACCCTCTCCCCCAACCGGATCGACCACCAGTTCGTAACCCGGCTCACCCACCGCCGGCCAGAACACCCCGGAGCCCAGCACCTCACATTCGCGCGACGGCAACACATAATCCAACCGCAGGGGGCGAATGTGGGTCCAGTTGGCGGGCTCCCCCCGCAGGCCATGCCCCCGCGCCCTTGCCAGGCTGGCGGCCCCCGTCGAGCGGGGTGCCTCCTGACAGGCGGGATGGATCCTGCTGTGCGCCAACAGTCGCTGCATCATGGTTCGCCCCCCATCACCATCGGCAGGGTCGGCGTTGAAATCACCCAACAGCACGAAGGGATCGGCGCAGACACCGCCACGAACGCCGACATCGTCGACCAGGTAGGGAGCACCATCGAGGTAATCGAGGAAGAGGCGCAGCTCATCGTGATTACGGCGGCGGTTAAACTCGTTGATGATGGGTGGGGTCGGATGCATGGCCAGCAGGTGTAGCCGCTGTCCCCCTATCTGAAGCGGAACATCGATGTGGTTCTTGGAGGAGAGGCGCAGACCATCGCAAGCAGCTTCCGACAGGGCGGCGGGCAACAGGGAAGAGGGCATGTCACGCCAGCGGAAGTGGCGAAACGAGCGGATCGCCTCGGGGACCAGCGGGAACCGCGAGAGCAACGCCATGCCGTACTGGCCATGAAAGTCTCCGAAACCATAGCAGTCACGGGGTGGACGGATCTCCCCATCGCCGTCCAGATCGAAGGGGAGCCGCTCTCCGGTGTTGGTCGGAATGAGCCAGCGATGGTCATAGGCAATGGGGTTTTCCCCCTCCTGCGAGACACCGAGATAGTGACGCACAAAATCATCCAGCCCACGTCTGTCATGCCCCTCACCATCATGATCGAACTCGCACAGCAGGATCACATCCGGGCGGATCCGCTGGATGATGGCGGCCACCCGGCGGATCTGGGGATGATCTCCCCTGGCCATCTGCCGGTTCAAGCCACCCGGGGCGGGACGATCGAAGGCCACATTGAAGGTTGCCACACGCAGCGAGGTCATGGCAGCGCCTCGCGCTCACTCTCCTGATCGGCCGGGTCTGCCTCCCTGTCGACGCTGATGCAATTTTTACCGCGCCGTTTGGAGGCATAGACCATGGCATCGACCCTGGCCAGACACTCCTGGGCACTCCCTCCCTGCACCCGGGCGAGTCCGCCACTCAGGGTGACCGACAAGCCGGCCTCCCGCCAGTGCAGCAAGGAGACCTCGAGGCGCATATCCTCCATCATGCCCCTGGCCAGTCGCTCCTCCTCCACCAGCAGGATGAGCACCAGCTCCTCCCCCCCGTAGCGGCAGAACCAGCCGTGCTGGTTGAACAGCGCCATACCGGTCTGGGCCACCCGTTTGAGCACGACATCGCCCGTCTGATGGCCATAGGTGTCGTTGACCTGCTTGAAGTTATCCAGGTCCATCATGCCCAAGAAGAAGATCTGACCGCTCTCCAGCAGACTCTCCAATTGCTCGTCAAAGTAACGCCGGTTGTAGAGGCCGGTCAGCTTGTCCAGATTGGCCTGTTGCCGCGCCTCCTGATAGTCCTGTCCCACCGCTACCAATTCGGCGTAGACATGGGTCAGTTCGCGCATCTGCTCCACCGGCACATCGCTCGCCTCACTGCGGGCGGCACGGATCACGCTGCTGATCTCATCGGTCATGCGCCGGAAGTAGCGGCTCCAGGCCAGCGCCACGATGAGGTAGAAGAGAGAGGCCAGCGCCACCACCCCCAGCACATTGAGCAGAGCACTGCGCCGGGTCTGCTCGATCTGGGCGGTCGGCAACACGCTGACCAATGTCCACCCCTCTCTGGAGAGGCGCATGTAAGAGACGAAGAGCTGTGCCCGGTTGTCGACAAACTGTCCCTCTGCCTGGGTCATCCGACCCAGCCAGTCGGGGTGCGCCATCGGTTGAAGCAGGAGGCGGGTATCGGGGTAGGCCACCAACTGTCCGGCCGGGTTGACGATCATCTGGCGACTGTCGAGACGGCTGGAGTGCCCCTGCAGCACCTGCGAGAGGCGGTTAAGCACAGTATCCACCGCAAACACGGCCCGCACCCGGCCGCTCTTGTCCGGTAGTGCGCGCGCCATGGCCATCACCAGCTCACCGCTGATGTAGTCGTAGTAGGGATCGGTCCAGACGATACGATCGGGAGCGGCCACCGCCTTGAGATACCAGGGACGTAGACGGGGATCAAACTTGTCATCGGGCACCCACTCGGGGGTGATGAAGATACGCTTCTGCTCCGTTCCCACATAGACATACTTGAGATCCCCACGCAGGTTAAAGAAGCTCTGCCAGTCTCGATAATACTCGGCAAGCTGTCCCGCCCTGGGGTCGAGAAAGTCATGATAATCAATGTTTTGATAGAGAAGCAGGAACTGACGCTCCAGCTCTTCCAGATAGGGCTCGACATAGATGGCGCTGAACTTTCGGTTCTCGTCGGTCAGTTGACGAGAGAGCTCGTTTTGCATCAAACGGGTGACATGCAGGTAGTAGAGAGCACCGAGTAACAGCACCGGAATGAAGAGCAGCAGCAGAGCCAGCCGCATCCGACTGACCAGGGACCAGGAGCCCCTCCCTGTTTGGGTGTCCTCCAAGCGATAGCTCTCCGTGCTCGTAGATGATGGCCTGTTAACCGAGAGAATAACAGCCCCTCCCCCGACCTGTCCAAACGCCTCCGGCCTTCCCTCCCGCGGGCGTCAAGTAGTAAGCTCGTGGAGGTTTCCGGGTTTCATGGATGAAACGATGCACTCTAATCTGATGTTATTAATGGCCGCCGCCATCTGGGGGATGGGCTTCGTCGCCCAGCGCCTCGGCATGGACCATATGGGGCCCTATACCTTCAATGGCCTGCGCTTCCTGCTCGGCGCCCTCTCTCTGTTGCCTCTCCTACTCTGGTTACGGGTCCGCCAACCAAGCCATCCGGCTCCCGTCAAGAGCCTGCTGACCGGGGGACTCCTGGCCGGCGGGGTGCTGTTTGCGGCCGCCACCCTGCAACAGGTGGGACTGCTTTATACCACGGCGGCCAAGGCCGGCTTTATCACCGGCTTTTACATCATCATAGTTCCTCTGCTCGGCCTGCTACTGCGCCACCAGACCGGCGTCAATACCTGGGTAGGTGGCGCCGTGGCACTGGTCGGGCTCTACCTGCTGAGCGTCACCGATGACTTTTCCATGAACGTTGGGGACCTGCTGCAGGTCGCTGGAGCCCTCTTCTGGGCCATCCACCTGCTGGTGCTCGATCACTATTCGAGCCGGGTCGCCCCGATCCGGCTGGCCGCGGTGCAGTTTCTGGTATGCGGTCTGCTGAGTCTGGCGATGGCTTTTCTGCTGGAGGTGCCAAGTGTGGCGGGGGCGGTCGCCGGCTGGCAGGCGCTGCTCTATGCAGGCCTGATCTCGGTGGGAGTGGGTTACACCCTGCAGGTACTGGGGCAACGGCAGGCTCATCCGGCCCATGCAGCCATCATCCTCAGCCTGGAGACGGTCTTTGCCGCCATCGGAGGAGTCCTGCTACTCGGTGAGCATCTGGATAGCCGGGCTATGTTGGGCTGCAGCCTGATGTTGGTCGGCATGCTGCTCTCCCAGATCCCGCTACGCTGGCTCTGGAAGTCGCGCCGTGACCATATCGCCATACAGAAGTAGAGGAAGAGCGGTATAACAAGGGGGCAGCTTGCCCCCTTCATCACTTAGCCACGGCTGACAGTGAGGGAGCCGAAGCTCTGGGCCACTGGCATCAGCTCCACGCTGTTGATGTTGACGTGGGGCGGCTGCTGACTGATCCATAGCACCGTATTGGCGATATCTTTGGGCCGAATGAATGCCACCCCCTGATAGACGGCCGCCGCCTTGGCATCGTCCCCGTGGAAGCGCACATTGGAAAACTCGGTGCCGCCACACAGACCCGGCTCCACATTGGTGACACGCACCGGCGTTCCCGCCAGATCGGCACGCAGATTCAGGCTGAACTGCTTCACGAAGGCCTTGGTAGCGCCGTAGACGTTACCGCCCGGATAGGGATAAGTGCCGGCGATAGAGCCGATATTGATCACATGTCCCTGCTGGCGGGCTACCATGCCAGGCAGCACTAGCCGGGTGATCCGGGCCAGACCGGTGACGTTGGTGGCAATCATCTGCTCCCAGTCATCCATATCGGCCTGGTGAGCCGGTGCCAGACCCAATGCCAGGCCGGCATTGTTCACCAGCAGATCGATCCCGGACCACGCCTCCGGCAGGCCTGCGATGGCAGCCTGGGTCGCCTCCTTGTCCTGGATATCGAACGCCAGGGGCAGAAAGGCCTGACCCAACTCCTGCTGCAACCCGGCCAGCCGCTCGACGCGCCGCCCCGTGCCGATCACCTTCCATCCCGCCTGCACCAGGACCCGACTGATGGCCTCACCGAATCCGGACGAGGCACCCGTAACCATTGCAATCATCGCGATCCTCCTTGTCTAAAACGCCACACCTTAAACCATGACAGCCTCAATAAGGAAGGCACCCCGAGGCATGCATCCCCTTGCCTGCACAAATAACGTCGATCCGCCCCTCCCCGGGGTCACCGACTGGTCACGATGAACGGATCCTCGCCATATAGAGGGTGTCGGTCAGCTCTCCGTTGCGCAGGCCATAGGCCCGGGCCCGCCCCTCCTCCACAAATCCCGCCTTGCGGTAGAGGGCCTGCGCGGCCTCGTTGTCGGCCCAGACGGTGAGCTCGAGCCGGGTGATCCCGAGCCACTGCTCGGCCAGATCGATGGCTGCCGTCAGCAAGGCAGTGCCGACCCCACGCCCGGCCCAGTCGTCACGCACCGCCATACCGAGGCTCGCCACATGGCGGCGGCGGGGGTTGGTCGCCAGCCACAGGGTTAGTCCCCCCACCACCATCCCCTCGCACTCGGCCAACAGGGGGTAGGCTCCCTCCTCCGGTTGCAACCGCTGCTGCCAGTGATGCAGGGAAGGAAAAGGGAGTTGCAGGGTGCCGGCCTGGGCCTTGGGCATGGCGTAGACATCGCGCAGCGCGGCGGCATCCTCAGGCCCCGCGCGACGAATGGTGATGGACATAGAACCTCCTTGGTGAAGGATCATCATGCCCCATTGGGGCCGTGTGGCACAGACCCCAAAAAGAAAACCGGAGCCTAAGGCTCCGGTTTTGCAGTTCACTCCGATCAGGCCATCAGGGCACCCAGACTCAGGGCGATCGTGATCAACACGGTCAGGATAGCGAGCAGCGGCGCCACCCACTTGAGCCAGCGCACATAGGGGACGCGGGCGATGGCCAGGCCACCCATGACCACGGCGGAGGTCGGGGTCACCAGGTTGACGATACCGGAGGCGGACTGGTAGGCAGTCACCACCAGGTCGCGGCCCACGTTGGCGAAGTCAGCCAGCGGCGCCATGATCGGCATGGTCAGCACGGCCAGACCGGAGGAGGAGGGCACCAGGAAGGAGAGCACCACTTCCAGCCAGTACATGACGTTGATGAAGACCACGGTGGAGAGGCCACTCACCATACCCTCGGCACTGTGCAAAATGGTGTGGGTGATCATCCCCTTGTCCATGATGACCACGATACCGCGGGCGATACCTATGATGAGGGCCACGCCGAGCAGGTCACGGGCACCGTCGATGAAGTTGGAGGTCAGTTGCTCCTCACTCATGCGGGAGATGAGGCCAACGATGATGGCAGAAGCCAGGAACACGCCGGAGATCTCGGCCATCCACCAACCCAGCACGGCCACACCGTAGATCATCACACCGAAGGAGCCGGCAAAGATAGCCAGAACGATCTTGCGAGTCATGGTGAACTCGAGCATCTCCTGGCCCTTGTTACCGAGGAAGTGGGCCTTGTTCTCTTCCATCTTGTCGGCCACCAGGGAGCGACTCGGATCCTGGCGCACCATCTTGGCATAGCGCATCACGTAGGCAACGCAGATGACCCAGCCAACCAGCAGGATGGCAACACGCAGCCAGATACCGTCGGTGAAGGGGATGCCGGCGGCGTTGGCGGCAATGACGGTGGCGAACGGGTTGATGGTGGAGCCCAGGGTTCCGATACCGGCACCCAGCAGTACTGTCGCGGCGGCGACGACCGGGTCGAAACGGGCAGCCATCATCACCGGCACCAGCAGGGTGTAGAAGGGCAGGGACTCTTCGGCCATGCCATAGATGGTGCCGCCGGCGGCGAACAGCGCCATCAGGATGGGGATCATCCACTCCTCGCGGCCACGCAGACGATCGGTCACGCGCTCGATACCGGCATCGATGGCACCGGTCTTGGTGACGATACCGAGGAAGCCGCCGATGATCAGGATGAACAGGGCGACGTCGATGGCACCGGCTTCATAGGTTTCATGGTTATAGAGGCCATCGACCGGGGCCAGCAGCACATCGACCAGCCCCTGCGGGTTGGCGTCGACCTGCTTGTAGGTTCCGGCTACCGGGACTTCTTTGCCCAGTGCCTCGTTCATGGTCATTTCGTATTTGCCGGCCGGCACAACCCAGCTCAGGGCGGCCACCAGGGCGATCAGCACAAACAGAATTGTGTAGGCTGACGGGAACTTGAATTTAGTCATGATTCAGCGTCCTTCTGTGTGGTAGTCCATGGGGCAGCCTTTATGGGTAGGGCTTGGAGGTATGATGCCGCCTTCACATGGGGAAAAGCCGGGGGTTTCCCCCCGGCACCACTACTGCGACCTTAGTCGCCCAGCGTAGCAACCATCACTGCCTTGATGGTGTGCATCCGGTTTTCGGCCTCGTCGAACACGATGGAGTGCTCGGATTCGAACACGTCCTCGGTCACTTCCAGGCCCTTCATGCCATATTTATCGGCCACTTCCTTGCCCATGGTGGTCTCATCGTTGTGGAACGCCGGCAGGCAGTGCATGAACTTCACATCCGGGTTCTTGGTGGCGTTGATGACGTCCATGTTGACCTGATACGGGGTCATCAGTTTCACCCGCTGATCCCAGGCTTCTTTGGCTTCACCCATGGATACCCAGACGTCGGTGTAGAGGAAGTCCGCACCCAGCACGCCCTCTTTCACGTCTTCAGTCAGAGTGATGCGGGCACCGGTCTCTTCGGCGATCTGGCGGCACTTGGCAACCAGCTCCTCTTCCGGCCAGAAGGCCTTGGGAGCAACCAAACGGATGTCCATGCCCATCTTGGCGGCACCGACCATCAGGGAGTTACCCATGTTGTTGCGGGCATCCCCCAGGTAGGCGAACTTGATCTGGTCCAGACGCTTGCCCTTGCCGTGCTCCAGCATGGTCATGAAGTCGGCCAGGATCTGGGTCGGGTGGAACTCGTTGGTCAGGCCGTTCCATACCGGCACACCGGCATAGGCGCCCAGCTCTTCCACGATCTCCTGACCATAGCCGCGGTATTCGATACCGTCATACATGCGACCCAGTACGCGGGCGGTGTCCTTCATGGACTCCTTGTGACCGATCTGGGAACCGCTCGGGCCAAGGTAGGAGACCTGAGCGCCCTGATCGAAGGCGGCGACTTCAAAGGCACAACGGGTACGGGTAGAGGTCTTTTCGAAGATCAGGGCGATGTTTTTACCAACCAGGTGCTTGCGCTCGTAGCCACCGTATTTGGCCTTCTTCAGGTCGATGGCGAGATCGATCATGTACTGGATTTCGCGCGGGGTGAAATCGAGCAGTTTCAGGAAGTTACGATTACGCAGATTAAAAGCCATGATGTGTTCTCTCTTATTTATCTGGTTCAGACCAATGGGCAGTAGGGTTTGACTACGCAGTTACAGTTTCTTTGGCGACGATATTGGTGCCGGCTTCTCCCTTGAGGATGGCCACACCATCTTCCAGGGAACCGATTCCCACCATGCCGCCGGTCGCTTTCACAAACTCGCAGGAGGCGTCGATCTTCGGCCCCATGGAGCCGGCATCGAACGGAATCTCGGCCAAGGCTGCCGGGGTAGTGGCACGCAGCGGACGCTGAGTCGGCTTGCCCCAATCCAGGTAGACGGCATCGGCGTCGGTCAGGATCAGCAGGGCGTCGGCCTTGATCTGCTTGGCCAGGTAGGCGGCAGACATGTCTTTGTCGATGACGGCCTCAATGCCGTTGAGACGCTCTCCATCCCAGGTCACCGGGATACCACCACCGCCGGTGCAGATCACCAGGTGCCCCTGGGCAATCAGGGATTCGATGGCATCGCCTTCGACGATACGCTGGGGCAGCGGAGAGGGCACAACACGGCGGAAGAACTTGCCGTCAGCCTTGACGACCCATCCCTTCTCGGCAGCCAGGTGGCGAGCCTCACTCTCTTCGTAGACAGGACCGATAAATTTGGTCGGATTGGTGAACGCCGGGTCTTCGCTGTCGACCTGCACCTGGGTCAGCAGGGCGGTGACGTTGCGGCTAGGCATCAGGTTCTTCAGCTCCTGAATCAGCATGTAGCCGATCATGCCCTGGGACTCGGCGCCCAGCACATCCAGGGGATAGGGAGAGACCTTGGTGTAGGCGCTGTTCTGCAGGGCCAGCAGGCCGACCTGGGGTCCGTTTCCGTGTACCAGCACCACATTGTGCTCTTCGGCGATGCGGGCGATAGTCTTGGCGGCAGTTGCAATATTCTTACGCTGGATGTCAGCCTCGAGGGGTTCTCCGCGACGGAGCAGGGCATTACCACCGAGGGCGACGACGACAGTTGGTTTCTTCATGGTTCGTATCTCTAATGGGTTCCTGGCTGGGCGCCCGCTCCGGGCGCCCTCGCTCACTCTCAGATGCCGTCACGTTCCATCGGGCAGCTCATGCAGCGGGCACCGCCGCGGCCACGGCCGAGCTCGTCACCCGGAATCGGCAGTACCTTGATGCCGGCCTTGTCGTACTTCTCGTTGGTGTAGGTGTTACGCTCGTAACCCACGACCACACCCGGACGCACAGTCAGCACGTTGTTGGCATCGTTCCACTGCTCACGCTCGGCTTCGAAGCTGTCGCCACCGGTGGTGATGAGCTTGAGCTGATCCACACCCAGCGCCTTCTCGATGGCGTGTACGAAGTAACCCTCTTCCTTCACGCGCAGACCGGCACTGCCTTCCGGAGTCAGAGACCAGCACTTGACGTCCTTGCGGATGACTTCCGGATAGACGGAGAAGGTGTCGATATCCATGTGAGTCATTACGGTATCGAGGTGCATGCAGCTGCGGTGCTTCGGCAGCTCCATGGCGATGACCTGCTTGGCCTGGCCGCTCTTGAAGAGGCCGCGAGCCAGGTGCTCAACCCCTTGCGGAGTGGTGCGCTCGGACATACCAATCAGCACGGCACCACGGCCGATGACCAGCACGTCGCCCCCTTCGATGGTGGACTGGTCGTAGTCCTTCACCTCGTCACCGAAGTACTTCACGAACTCCTGATTGGCAAACATGGGGTGCCAGCGATAGATGGCGCGCACGTTGTTGGTCTCACGACGGCGGGCAGCCTTGGCCATCGGGTTGATGGAGACGCCACCATAGACCCAGCAGGAGGTATCACGAGTAAAGAGATGGTTGGGCAGCGGCTCGATGATGAAGTCGGTCGGAGCGTGCATGCCGGCAACCATGTTGACGCCGCTGAAGGGCATCTCACCGTAGGTCAGACCGCCGGAGAGAATACGGGCCATCTCACGGTGGGGCAGGTCGGCCAGGTAGCAGCGTACGTCATTGGCAAATGAAGTGCCGAGGCGATAGTCGGAGACCTGATTCTCCAGCAGCCAGGCCTTGGCTTCGGGTACATCCAGCGTCTCGGTCAGCAGATTGGTGAGGAGGAATACTTCGACACCCTGATCACGCAGCACCTGGGCAAACTTGTCGTGCTCCTGGCCGGCGCGCTCGACAGACAGCACGTCATCGAACAGCAGATCCTGGCAATTGGAAGGAGTGAGGCGCTTCAGGCTGAGGTTGGGACGATGAAGCATGACGCGACGCAGTTGGCCAACTTCAGATCCGACAAAGAATTTACTCATGGTGATATTCCGTCCTAGCAGTGGTCCTTGCGAGTGAATGAACAGAATCCTTCTATTCATGCTCGTGGCGTCGGCGGGATATGTTGTATGTAGGGTAGTAGGCTTGTGCTCTATCCTGCCTTTGCCTTTCGAAGCGAAGATTAGTCCTGCCATGGAAGGTAAAAATAGAGCCAGGTCACATTCATTCCAGCATGAATAAAATTGGCTCTTATTCTTTGACAGGGGTATCAGAATCTCCTTTTAATCATCCCGACACCTCGTTTTTAAATGCAGTTATTTCGCCATAAATCCCAATCAACCCACAGAGCCATGGCCGAATACTATCGATTCACCACATTATGAACACGGAAGCAAAAAGAATAAAATCAATAAGATATATATACAGGCCCTTACTGCACGCCAACCGAATTCACTAAAAGTGAATATTCAGGCTAGTCAATTTTGGAATATGAGTAGATAAATAGTCACAGGCCATGGATTATCGGAATAATTATTTTAATGACCTCGATCAATGAAACGGCGCCATGTCAGATATGACGCCATTCTCACAGGAAATTGAAAACGCTTGCATTGACATCAATATGCAATATCAGAGTGGCTTATCCCTCTCCTTTGACTACCACTTACGAGCTAGACAGATAGGCACTTTTTTCATAACCAGAAATTTCGCATTCCGGCTTGTCAGGGAGGTAGCCTCGGCTTAACTCATATGTGATCCAGATCACAAGGAGTGAGCCATGTTAAGGATCTTCACACTGCTTATGATTGCCATAAGCCTGAGCGGGCAAGTTCATTCGGAAGGAGCCCCGGCGATGCCTCTGCAACTCTGCCAGCTGGCAGGTCAGGCGCAGCCACAACTGGTGCCTCAGTATGTATGCCTATGGCATGGAGAGCGCCACTAGTCGTGATGAGGGGGCGCCGGCCCCCTCTCTCTTGTCGGTATGGCAGCTCTTTCTATACTCAGATAAGTGACCGACGATGAGGGAATACCATGATCCTGCTGGTAGGAGGTGAGAAGGGAGGAAGTGGCAAGAGCTGCCTGGCTCAGAATATTGCAGTCCTGCTCAGGCAACGCTTCCATGGGGAGGTGCTATTGGTCGATTGTGATCCACAACGCACCACATCGGACTGGATCCAGGAGCGCAACGACAACCCGGATCTCGTCCCCATCAACTGCGTTCAGCTCTACGGCAATATCCGTAACGATCTGCTGAGCCTGAAGAACCGCTACGACTACGTGATCGTCGATTGCGGCGGGCAAGATAACCGGGCGCTGCGTTCCACCATGGCCGTGGCGACCCATGCCCTGATCCCTCTCAGACCCAAGCGGCGTGACCTCAAGACACTTCCCCACATGGAAGATCTCATCACCACCTGCAAGATGGTCAACCCGAATCTCAAGGCGGCCGTCGTACTCAGTCAATGCCCCTCACTGCCCAATCAGGTGAAACGGATCCTCGATGCCAAAGAGGTATGTTCAACTTACGGTGTCGACGTGCTACACGCCATCACCTATAGCCGCAATGTCTATGATGACAGCGAAGAGAAAGGACTCTCGGTAGTAGAGATAGATCCGGATGGGAAATCGGCCGAAGAGATTCGTGCCATTGCCAGAGAGCTGCTCGAAGTGGAGGTTTGATATGGGACTCTCTGATCTCAAAAAGAAGCATGACCTGCATCACCAGAAACGCTTCACCATCGATGAGTTCATCGAAGATGCAGAGCTATATGCGAGGGGAAAGCCCAGAGTCGTGAGCCTAGAGAGAAGCCTGGCCTCAACCTGGGCCTCAGAGTTAAGCGGTCTGGATGAACGCCGCGGCCAAGCCCACTTCCATAAAGCCACCTTTACTCTGACCCATAATGTGATCGAAGAGCTCAATGACATGATGCAGGATGATGGGCTCAACAAATCCCATCTCGTCCGTCTATTCACCCGCTACTTCGCCACTCTCAGCCAGGAAGAGCGCCAGCTAATCTATGAACGAATGGGATTGAAACCGGGATAGCGAATATAATCCGACCCCTTCAACAATCCGGCAACGCCACTGCATCGGTACAGCCCGAGTATAAAGAAAAAGCCCGGTCTTTCGACTGGGCTTCTCTATTCAGGCTGCGTGGCCGCCACGCCAGCGGCTGATGCAGAGGGTACAGCCCGAGCGCCTTCAACCGTCTGGCGACGCCATATAGCTAACTGCACCAATGCAA
>NZ_CDDB01000083.1 GCF_000820105.1 Aeromonas schubertii
AATCCGGGTCACGCCCAGGCGATGGCCCCCTTGCCGACCCCCTCGTAGGCGACCACCTTGAGAAACTTCTCCCCCACCTCTTTTTTCACCTCACGGGCGATGTAGTGGGCGAGCAACTCGACCGTGGTGTCGGTGTCAATCATCTCCACCTCGGCATGGGGCATGGCCAACTCGAAACGGCCCTGGGGCGCCTCATAGGCAAAACCGATGTGGCTCTCGGGCGTCACGACGGCAGCATGAGGGCTCAGGGTCAGGCTCTCGAGGGCCACCCGGTCCTCGTCGGTGCCCAGATAGATGTCGCTCCAGCGCTCGGCGAAGGCGGCCTCCAGTTCGGGGGCGCGCTCACCGTCCACGTGCAGTTCGATGGGAGAGCGGTGGCCATGAGCGATGCGCTGGCAGTTGCCGTCGTGCTTTTTAAGCCCGTGGCTGTAGTGGTAGAAGGCGCCGTCGATCTTCTCATGACGCAGAGTCAGAGTGAGATCCTTGATGTTACCCGGCAACTCTCGCGCCAGGATCTGCATCAGGTAGGCCGTCAGGCTCTCTCTGTCGACCTGATCACCCGGGATGAAGGCAAAGGCCTGCTCGGGACAACGCAGGTGGATAGAGCGCCCCGGTCGCAGCCAGTCGACGGTCAGCTCGCCCGGGGCACCCTCGGCGCGGCGCAGCAGGTCATTGTCTGAAGGAACCAGCAACTTGTGATCCACCTCCCGATCGATGATCGCCTTGATCAGCTTTTTGACCCGGCCAAAGTCGAGCAGCATGCTCATCTCGTTGAGTTCACCGCCGAGCTCTATATCCACCAGCCAGCTCTCGCCTACCATGCCACGACGCTCGCACAGGTAGCTGGAGTCAATCACGGTGAGGTCTCTTACGAATAATTTCATCACTATCTCTTGCCTACAGCAGTAAACGGGTTTCGGGTATTATGACGCGCGATCTTCTGCAAAGGAACTGGACCCCCCATGAACAAGCTGCTTATCTCCCAGGCCACTTTGGTCAATGAAGGAAAGATCTACGCCGCCGACGTCCTGATCGAAGGGGAGCGCATCGTCCGTATCGCCCCCCATATCGAGACCCCCGCCGACGCCGTGGTGATCGACGCCAAGGGCAAGCACCTCATCCCCGGCATGATCGATGATCAGGTTCACTTCCGTGAGCCGGGCCTGACCCACAAGGGCACCATTCGAAGCGAATCCCGCGCCGCCGTCGCCGGTGGCACCACCAGCTTCATGGAGATGCCCAACGTCAATCCCCAGACCACCACCATCGAGGCGCTCGAGGCCAAGTACGCCATCGCCGAGCACTCCTCCGTGGCCAACTACAGCTTCTATCTGGGCGCCACCAACGATAACCTCGAGGAGATCAAGCGCCTCGATCCCAAGCGCAACTGTGGCGTGAAGATCTTTATGGGCTCCTCTACAGGCAACATGCTGGTCGACAATCAGGAGACCCTGGCCGCCATCTTCCGCGAGAGCCCGGTGCTGCTGGTGACTCACTGTGAAGACACGCCCACCATCGCCGCCAACGAGCAGGCCGCTCGCGAGCGCTGGGGCGAGCAGGTGCCGATGCGCGAGCACGCCCATATTCGCAGTGACGAGGCCTGCTATCGCTCCTCGTCGCTGGCGGTGGCGCTGGCCAAGGAGCACGGGGCCAAGCTGCATGTGTTGCACCTGACCTCTGCCAAGGAGCTGTCCCTGTTCACCCCGAGCCACGACGTCAAAGAGCTGCGCAGCAAGCAGATCACCGCCGAGGTGTGTGTTCATCACCTCTTCTTCAACGAGGAGGACTACGAGACCCTGGGCAGCCAGATCAAGTGCAATCCCTCGGTCAAGACGGTGGCCGATCAGCGCGCCCTGCTCGACGCGGTGCGCGATGATCTGCTCGACATCATCGCCACCGATCACGCCCCCCACACCTGGGAGGAGAAGCAGCAGAGCTACTTCAAGGCCCCCTCGGGAGTGCCGCTGGTACAGCANNATGAAATCGAGGACCGCGGCTACATCCGCGAGGGCTACTATGCCGATCTGGTGCTGCTCGATCTGGACAAGCCCTATGTGGTGAACGATGACAACATCCTCTATCACTGCGCCTGGACCCCGTTCAACGGTTATCGCTTCCACAGCAGCATCGACACCACCCTGGTCAACGGCCAGATCGCCTATCAGGGCGGCCAGGTAAACGATGCACTTTTGGGCAAGCGATTAACCTTTGATCGCCAATAGATCACAAAGCAGGCAAACGAACCGAGGGGGCAGATTTCGTGTTGACAGGCAGAGGCCATCCCCATAGACTCTGCCCCCGTCAGCCAAGCTGACCACGTCGGCGTGNNCCTTTTCCTTTTCCTTTTCCTCTCCCCCATGTCACATCTGACAGCTAGGCATCCACACTCAATGGCGCATAATTCCTCTCACCAGCCTGTTGGCTTGTGTTCCTGTATCTGTGTGCAATTGGTCCCTCCTCGCGAGGGACTTTTTTTATCTGCCCCCCGCTTAACACCCACCCATTGCATCCACGCCACGGCATCCCCATATGCTTGTCATCGCCCCAGGAGATGCTCATGACCCTCTACCCCGAACACCGCTATGATCGCCATGGTCAGCTCAATCCCCCTTTCTGGTTCTGGCCCATCGCCCTGCTGCTCACCCGCTCTCTCTGGCTCTTCCTGATGGCCGGCGTCACCCGGCAGGGAGGAAGTGACATCCTCACCCTGCTCTATCCGGANNCCCGCCGCCCTGGCCCTGCTCGCTTGTGGCGGCCTGCATGCCCATCCACTGCGCGCCTGGCTGCGCCGCCATACCCGGGGCTTGCTGCTGCTGTCCGCCCTGAGCGGCTTGCTGCTGCAAATCACCACCCTCACCCATCAGGGATGGGACTTTAGCTGGGCCAATGCCCTCACCCTGGTGGGGAACCTCTGGGCCATCTGGTATCTGCTGCGAAGTCGCTCCCTTCGCGACTACGCAAGGGATATCCCCGTTTCCCACGGGTGAAGACAAAAACGGGGC
>NZ_CDDB01000084.1 GCF_000820105.1 Aeromonas schubertii
AGTTTTACTTGACCACTACACCCTGCTGCGGCAGCAGCTGCTGCCCAACATCGAGCAGTATGACTATGTCTACACCTTCGGCACCACGGCGACCCTGATGGCCAAGAGCCTAATGGGTGGGCGCAAGCCGCTTATCTTCAACGTGGTCTCCGATCCTTTCGGGGCTGGTATCCTCTCCGATGAGCCGGGGGCCAACCGCCAGGTGGCGGGGGTCAGCAATCTGGTGCCCATGGGGCTGCAACTGGAAAATGGCCGTCGCCATCTTCCCGCGGGGCGGCGGCTCCTGCTCCCCTTCAATCCGAGAGAGCAGAACACCCTGCTGCTGGCAGAGATGGTGATCCACGAGGCCCGGCGCTTCAACTGGCCGGTGGAGACCTGGCGCATAGTGCCGGTTGCCAAGCGACTCGACAGTGAGCTGGCGCGACTGGTGCACGATGCCGGGGATGCCATCATCTATCTGGGGGCCGACAGCTATCTGCTCTCGGTGGCGCCGCGCCTGCTGGCGTCGCTAAACCGGGCCGGGATCCCGACCCTGTGCGGCGCCGAGCTGTTTATGTCTTACGGTTGCAGCGTGGGCACCATCAGCAGCTATGAGAGCCTGGGGCGCATGGCCGCCCGCATCATAGACCAGCACAGCCGCGGCACCCCGCTCGAGGCGATCCCTTTGCAACTGGATCCTGCGCCGCGCCTTATTCTGGGCGGGCGTGAGAAACCGGTGCCTTGACTCCCCCTCTGCCCTCTTCTTAGCTCAGTGAGGTGAGTCAACCCGATGGAGAGTGGAAAATGAAAGCATGGATGGGTGGAGTCTTGTTGCTGTGGAGCGTCACCGGCGCCCAGGCGGCGACGGTGACGGCGGCGCAAGACCCCTGGCCTCCCTTCGTGATCGACGGGAACAAGGGGATCTCGGTAGAGATAGTCAAAAGTGCCCTGGCAAGTCAGGGGCATCAGCTGGAGATGCGGATCATGCCCTGGGCCCGCGCCCTTTCGGGGGTGGAGGAGGGGAGTATCGACATCCTGGTGGGGGCCTGGTTTACCGAGGCACGCACCAAGAGCCTGCTCTTTAGCGAGCCCTACCTGAAAAACGAGGTGAAGTTTATCCAGCTGGCCGGGGGCAGCTTCGACTACAGCGGGCTCGACAGCCTCAAGGGCAAGAGCGTCGGCATAGTGCGGGGCTACGGCTATGGCGATGACTTTATGCAGGCGGATCTGAATCGGCAGGAGGCGGTGGATCTCCCCACCAACCTCAAGAAACTGCTGGATCATCGCATCGATCTGACTCTGGAGGACGAGGTGGTCGCCCGTGCCATCATGGCCCAGCAGGGCATGGACGCGGCCCAGTTCAGCTTCACGACCATGGCCCTCTCGACCAACCCGCTCCACATGGCCAGCGGCCTGAAAAATCCCAATGGCAAGCAGTGGATAGAGGCCTTCAACAAGGGGTTGGCGGCCATCAAGGCCGATGGCACCCTGGACAAGATACTCGCCAGTTACGGGGTGAAATAGCCCGGCCTCGACGCCACATAGAAGGAGCCGTCACGGCTTAATGCCAGTCAGTTAA
>NZ_CDDB01000085.1 GCF_000820105.1 Aeromonas schubertii
TATCGCAAGGCGCAACAAGAGCACATCACCATCCCCAACGTGTTGGAGCGACAGTTTGCCGTGACGGCCCCCAATCAAGTTTGGTGTGGCGATGTAACCTATATCTGGACCGGCCAACGCTGGGGTTATCTGGCGGTGGTGATGGACCTGTTTGCCAGAAAGCCGGTTGGCTGGGCGTTCTCGTTCTCACCTGACAGCGAGTTGACGATGAAAGCGCTGACCATCGCTTATGAGCAACGAGGGCAACCACAGGGGGTCATGTTTCACTCGGACCAGGGTAGCCATTACACCTGCCGTCTATACCAGCAGCTGTTATGGCGCTATCGGATAACCCCGAGCATGAGCCGGCGAGGCAACTGTTGGGATAATGCACCGATGGAGCGATTGTTTCGCAGCCTCAAGAGCGAGTGGGTGCCAGAGCATGGCTACCAAGACATGGTCGAAGCCACGGAAAGTATCACAGCATATTTAATGGGGTATTACAGTCAGACGCGCCCCCATGACTACAACGGTGGTTTAACCCCGAACGAATCTGAGCGGCAGTATTGGGCTGCTTATAAAACCGTGGCCAGTTTTACTTGACCACTAC
>NZ_CDDB01000086.1 GCF_000820105.1 Aeromonas schubertii
TGGCGGTGGCGAGCACCGGCCTCAATGAGAAGCGCCTCAGGCAGCTCGGCATGGCTTATGAGAAGGTCTATGTCCACCCGGGCAGCCACGCCGGCTACTACCCCGGTGCCCACCCGGTCAGCCTCAAGCTCCTGTTTGCCCCCGACGGGCGCATCCTGGGCGCCCAGGCGGTGGGCAAGGATGGTATCGACAAGCGCATCGACGTGCTGGCGGTGGCCCAGCGCGCCGGCATGACGGTGTTCGATCTGCAGGACCTCGAGCTCACCTACGCGCCGCCGTTTGGCTCGGCCAAGGACGTCATCAACATGGCGGGGTTCGTGGCGAGCAATCACCTCAAGGGGGACTCGCCCCTGTGCCACGTGAGCGACGTGCAGGCCCTGCGCGCCGATCAGCTGGTGCNNGGTCGCATCCCGGGGGCCCTCAACATCCCCCTCGACGAGCTGCGTGGCCGGCTGGGCGAACTGCCTCGCGGCAAGGAGATCATCGTCAGCTGCCAGGTGGGCCTGCGCGGCCATGTGGCGAGCAGAATGCTTCGCCAGCACGGCTTTGCGGTGAAAAACCTCTCGGGCGGCTTCAAGACCTGGCAGATGGCTACCTCAGACTGAGTCATGGGTCAGTTCAAACGCCAGTGACCAGGCCCGCCACGCGGGCCTGGTCACTTTCGGCTTGGCGCTGACCTCTGGTCACCACTG
>NZ_CDDB01000087.1 GCF_000820105.1 Aeromonas schubertii
GACGGTGCTGGATGACGTGCCTGGTGTGGGCAGCAATGCCTTGGTGCAGCTCGATGACGATGCCCTGGCCGGCGGCAATGCCGGTGGGGTGGGTGACGATGCGGATGCGGCCAACGTGAGCGGTACCCTGAGCCACAGCTTAGGGGCCGATAGGGCAGGCAGCATCGCCTGGCTGACCTCGGGGGCCCCGGCCGGGTTTAGCTACGAGCTGTCGGGCAGTTCGCTGCTGGTGAAGCAGGGAGTGGTGACGGTGCTGACGGTGACGGTCAACAGCGCAACCGGCGCCTACAGCGTGACCCAGAACGCGCCGATCCAGCATGCGGCGGGCAGTGACGAAAACAACGCCGTGTTCAACCTGACCTACCGGGTCACGGATGCAGACAGCGACACGGCCGATGGTGTACTGACCATCAACGTGGATGACGACACCCCGACCGTGATCAGGCCCGATACGGCGGTGATGATGAACGCTGCAGGCAGCGCCTCTTTCCTGCTCGATCTGGATGGCTCTGTGGCCAACAACTATGGTGCTGATGGTGCCACATTGCGCTTTAGCTCGGCCCTCAATGGTGTCAACAGTGGGCTGACATCCGGTGGTTTGCCCATTACCTATGCTCTATCGGTCGATGGGCTGACGCTGACTGGGTCAACGGGGGTCGGAACCGTCTTTACCGTCGTACTGAATCCGGCCAACGGCACCTATGCCGTCAACATGGTTGGATCGGTGGATGGGGGGCATACCTCAGTCGATTTCAGTAATGCCGGGTATGACTTCGTCGGTGGTAACACGGCCTGGGCGGGTTTTGTCACTGCTGCAAACGATGACAGCAAAGACCTGCTGCTGACCCCTATGGGTGATGGCACCGTCAATACCACGGCAACGACAGGCGGGATCGGCGGTGGTGCCTCGGTCGGCAGTGGTGAGGCGATGCGCGTAGACTTCGTGATCGATTTGGCGGGTTCGCCCAGTAGTGGTGGCAGTGGCTATCTGGACTCCTCGACCCACAATCATAGTTTCGACGGTCACTATGATGTCAACGGTGGTTCTGCCCTCTTCACGGCGATCAAGGGGGCGGGCAGCACGGTCAAGGTGATCGCCCGCCAGGATAGTGATTCGTCCAGTTCGGTGGACAATGTGATTGGCGATGGGGTCATGGAATCACTGACCGCAATCGCAATCGCTTATGGCGGCGTTACACGCATCGTTAGCCTGGCCGCAGGTCTGACCCAGACTGTCTCTGTCGGAGGCCATAGCTTTACCGTGAGCTTTGTTGATGGAGACCCGGGCCCCGGAGTGACCTACGTGGCCACTGTGGCCGGGGTGGTGGATAACACCCGGCTCTCGGCCTATACGGCCGATGGCTACAACAGCCTGGAGTTTCACTATGCCAGTGGTAGTGACTTCAAGATCGGTGATTTTGGCGTCTCGGTCCCGACTCCCGGGGTTCCGGTTAACGTTGATCTCGGTGTGACATTGACTGACGGGGATGGTGATACGGCTAATTCCAGCCTCAATATCAACCTGATGCCTGATGCTCCTTTTACCGTCGATATGCACGCAGCGGCCAGTGATACTGTGATTACTCTGGGGGGAAGCCAGCTCGACGCGATAGGCTCTGCCCATCATGACACCATCACAGGCAACAGCCTTGACAACATACTGTTTGGGGGGGATGGCAACGATATCCTCAGTGGTATGGGCGGTGTTGACAAGCTGATTGGCGGTACAGGAAACGACACGCTGATCGGTGGTCTTGGGGCTGACATTCTGGTTGGTGACAGCGGCAGCGACACCTTCAAGTGGGGCAGCGGTGATGCCAGTGCCGGAGTGGATGTAATTAAGGACTTCCAGGTGGGGGTCGGTGGTGATGTGCTGGATCTGAGCGAGCTGCTCAGTGGTGAGCACGCCAATGCCACCTCACTGGATCAATTCCTGACCTTCAGCTCTGGGCCTGGTAGCGGTAAAACGACCCTGGTGATCGACCTGGATGGTAGCGGTGCCGGTACCACTACCCAGACGATTCAGTTCGATAACATCGACCTGACCATGGGGGGCACCCGTAGTGACCAGCAGATCATCGATGAGATGCTGCTTAACGGCAATCTCAAGGTTGATCCATAAATGGGGTGGCCATCTTCTGATGGCCGCCACATCTGGTAATATGACGCCACTATTGAGATGAGGAGTGAGGTATGGCTGCATTATCGTGGGTGGACATCGATGGGGTTCGTTACAGTTGTAGCGGTGACCAGATCGATTGCCATGGCCAGTTTGGCTACCATACCCGATTCGATGGTCATACCCTCTCACAGCTCGAGATTGAGAACCGTGAAGGTGAGCCGGCCGGTTGTCTGAATGTGGATTTTTCCACTGGGCAGCTCACCTTTACCCCCCTTCCCGGTGCCGACATTGAAGGGCTTAGCCTGCTGATCGGTGGGGAGGAGGGACAAAGTGAGCTCAGCCTCTTTTCTCTGATGAGCAACGAGTGGGGCGACTTGTTGGCGCAGGGAGATGAGGCACTACTCTGGGAGCAACCCCTTGAACCGGGCCAGGAGAGCCTCTCTGCCGAGACGGGTCAGATCCTGACGTGGGACTCTTTTGCCTTCCAGGATGATCAACCCGAATGGTTGGGTACTTCGGAAGGAACGGTGACGCCCCTGCCCGGGTTGGATGAGGGGCTGCTCTTTAGCGAGGTCGATATCCACAGCGTGCTCGATATTCCGCCCCATCACCCCATCTAGTTCGTTCCCCGCTTCGTGGCATAATCCCTCGTGTGTTCGTATCCCCATGAGGTGAGTGTGATGTTCAAATCGATTCTTCCCCTTTCCGTATTGTTCCTGCTCTCGCCAGCCTGGGCCATCGAGGCGCCGACGGCGGCGCATGTGAGCGTCAGCGGAGTGGCCGAGCGCAAGGTGGAGCCCGATATGGCGACCCTTTCTGTCTCGGTGACGGCCCTGCAAAAGGATGGTCTCAAGGCCAAACAACAGGTGGATGCCAAGGTGGCCGCCTTTTTCGGCAAGCTTGAGGGGTTGGGGATCAAGCGCAGCGATGTGGACGCGGGCAATCTGGTGGTCTCTCCCGAGTATCAATATGCCCCCGAGAAGAAGCCGCAGCTGCTGGGTTATCGTGCCCAACGCCAGCTCTCGGTCAGGCTCTATCAGCTTGAAAAGCTTAGCCAGTTGATGGAAACGGCACTGGGGGCAGGCCTTGAGACCGTCTCCCAGATCGAGTACGGGCTTAAAGATGCCAAAGAGGAGAAGGAGAAGGTTCGCCTCGCCGCCGTGGAGGATGCCAAGGCCAAGGCCCAAAGCCTGGCAAACGGCTTTGGCGCCAAGCTGGGCAAGATCTATGCGGTGGAGTATGACGCGCAGCAGCCCGCCCCGGTCTATGGGCGCAACTACAAGATGATGGCGATGGCGGCGCCCGATGCCCAGGAAAACACCTATCAGCAGCAGAGCATAGTGCTCAGCGACAGGGTTGAGGCCGTTTTCCTTCTGGAGTAAATGCCGGGGGCAGCCTGGCTGCCCCGCTTTGCTTCGGGCCTGTGTTAACCGGCCAGCAGAACCTCATGGCGTCTACCCTGATGGTACCTGCGAGCCTGCACCGCCTCTGCCAGCACGCCGACAAGCGCCACGGACGCTTCCCAGCCGAGGCAGGCATCGGTCACTGACTGGCCATAGTGCAGACTTGCCAGTGGGGCGGGGGCTTGGCTCCCCTCTTTTAAAAAACTCTCGACCATGACGGCGGCGACATACTCGCTCCCGTTACCCATCTGTCTTGCCAGTTCGGCCGCCACCCGGCTCTGATTGCTGTGCTGTTTCTGGCTGTTACCGTGACTACAGTCGACCATCAGCCGCGCGGCCAGCCCTTCCCGTTGTAACCGTGCGGCTGCCGCCTCCACATCATTCTGGTGATAATTGGGGGTCTGGCCGCCACGCAAGATGATATGAGCGCTCTCGTTGCCCTCGCTGCTCACCACCATCATGCCCCCCTGATGACCCGGGGCGGTGAAGAGGTGAGGGGCCTGGCTCGCCAGAATGGCGTCGATAGCGACTCTGATATTGCCGTCGGTGCCATTCTTGAAGCCTACCGGGCAGGGGAGCGCCGAGGCGAGTTGACGGTGTACCTGGGATTCGGTAGTGCGTGCACCGATGGCGCCCCAGCTGACCAGGTCGGCCAGGTAGAGGAAACTGGTGGTGTCGAGAAACTCGGTAGCCGTCGCCAGCCCTATCTCATTGATCGCAAGCAGCAGTTCCCGAGCCAGTTGCAGCCCATGATTGATATCGTGGCTGCCATCGAGATGAGGGTCAAAAATGAGTCCCTTCCACCCTATGGTGGTGCGTGGTTTCTCGAAATAGGCGCGCATGACAATGCACAGATCCTCTTGATGTTCATCGGCCAGCCCTTTAAGGCGCCGCGCATATTCCAGCGCTGCCTTGGGATCGTGCAGGGAGCAGGGGCCTATCACCACCAGCAGGCGGTCGTCCTGACCACTCAGGATCTGCCGGATCTGATGGCGAGCACCCTGGATCATCCCGTGAGTGGTGGCAGGACAGGGGAGTCGAGCCAGCAGTTGGGCCGGAGTAGGGAGGGCCTCTACGGGGAGGGCGCGCATGACCGAGTTGTGCAGTGACATCCGTATTACCTTGTGAAGCGTGGCATCACGAGCGCTGCCTGGGGGCATGCTCGCTTAGCAATAAATGATAGTGATTCGCATTATCGATCTTTGGCTCCCATATGCAACCCCTGCTAATGGGGGGATATTTTATTGATTTCAAAGTCAATTAAGTGAGTTGCTCCGGGATCACTCCCTTGAGCCTCATGCCTCGCTCTCCATGGCCTCATGGCGATCCTGATGATAGGCATCCTCGCTCTTGCCAAGTCGCCAATAGGGCACAGCGTAAACTTGCCGGCGATCCACATCCAGGATGCGCCGCGTGTGCCGTCGTAGTGGCAGCACCAGCCCCTCCTCGCCCCCAAACCAGAAATAGCTCTTCTCGCGCTCCATGGGGAGTGCGGTGAGATGCGCGATCAGGGCCTGAGCCTGCTCGGCTCCACCGACAAACCAGCTTAGATTGACCCCGGATGGCAGCGCCAGGGGGTGGATCTCCTCTTCATCCGGTACCAGCAAGGCGATCTCCCCCCTGGCCCCGGGTCTCATCACCTCGGCCATGGCACAAATGGCGGGCAGGGCGGTGAGATCGCCGGCCATGTAGTAGAAGTCGGCCTCCTGCAGCATGGGGTTTGGGCCGCCAGGTCCAGAGATGGCCAGTCTGTCGCCGGGGACGGCATGCAGGGCAAAGTGGCTGGCAGGGCCCAGCTCCCCGTGCAGGGCGAAGTCGATATCGAGCTCCAGCCGTTCACGGCGAAAGGCGCGAAGGGTGAAGGTGCGGATGATGGGGCGCGTCGCCGGATCGTCCCAGCGAGGCCCCTGGGGAGTGGGTATCGGCAGCACTATCTCGCTCTGCCCGGGGCGCGGCAGCATGATCTTGATATGGGCCCCACCACAGGTGAAGGGGTAGTCGGCCAGATCGGGGCTGCTCAGGGTGAGGCGGCGTAGCCCCTTGGAGAGGTCGGTGATGCGTTTGACCGTGAGCAGTCGTGGACGGTTGACTGGCAGGGAGTGAGGCATGGGGAGGGCTCCATCAGAAAGTGGGGCCCATTCTTGTTTAAATGAAAATAATTATCAATATACGACGCCCAGTTGGGTAGAAAGTGAGCGCCAATGGTTGATGTTGTCAATAAGCGGAGCCTTATTGAGAGGACAAATTCCATTGACCGGGCGATTTCAGTGCGAGTATTTTAGCGACCCTAATCTGATATCAATAATCATTATCATTAGTGTTTATGTTGATTGGGTCTGATATGGATACTCACATGATGGAAACCCGTACCCCGGAGCAGGCACTCATGCCCGATCTGCTCTTCTCATCCGAGCAGGGGGAGATCCGGGCCTACGAGCTCGGCGAGCCTATGGTGACGCCGGCGGGGGAGTGGGCTCGTTTAGAGCGCCAGATTGCCGATGCGCTGGAGCAGGCCCGGCGTGCCGGTCAGGAGAACCCCCTGCTGATGGGAGCCTTTGCCTTCGATCCGGCCGAGGCGTCTTGCCTCTATGTGCCGGGCAGGACCGAGCGGGGGCCGAGGCCGCAGCCCAGGGCAAGCGAGCCCCTCACCAATCAGGCTATCTCGGTGCAGAGCCTGCCTGCAGCCGGGGAGTTCAAGGCCTCGGTGAGCGCGGCCCTCGACTCGTTTGCTTCTGGCACCCTGGCCAAGGTGGTGCTGTCGAGAAAGCTTGCCCTCGAGCTGCGCCAGCCCGTCGAGCCTGCGCGCGTGCTCGAGCGTCTGGTCAGCCAAAACCCTCACGCGTTTCACTTCTCCCTTCCCCTGGGCGGCGGTCGCTGCCTGCTTGGGGCCAGCCCCGAGCTGCTGCTGCGGGTGCGCGACGGCGAGATCTTTACCCATCCCCTGGCCGGCTCGGCCAAGCGGGGCAGCGCCCCCGAGCAAGACCGTGCGGTGGCCAGCGCGCTGCTCGCCTCGGGTAAGGATCAGCATGAGCACCGGCTGGTGATCGACGAGATCCGCCGCGTGCTTGCCCCTCACTGCCGGGCGCTGGCGATCCCGGCGAGCCCCACCCTGATGAGCACCGACACCCTCTGGCACCTGGGCACCCCGATCCGGGGCGAGCTTCATTCTGATGAGGTGGGCGTGCTGCCCCTGGCCTGTCGCCTTCATCCCACACCGGCCCTGTGCGGTTATCCCACCGAGCTGGCGCGCCAGTTTATCCGGGAGCGAGAGCCATTTCGTCGTGCCCTCTTTAGCGGCATCGTCGGCTGGTGTGACAGCCGGGGCAACGGCGAGTGGGCCGTGGTGATCCGCTGCGGCGTGCTCGATGGCCACAGGGTCGAGCTCTTTGCTGGGGCCGGCATAGTCGCAGGCTCCGATCCCGCCATGGAGTGGGCCGAGACCGGCACCAAGCTCGGCACCATGTTAAGAGCCCTGGGCGTGGACTGTGAGGTGGCCCTGTGAGTCGCCCCATTCCCTACAGCCGCTGGCCCGATGATCTGGCCGAGCATTACCGCCGCCTGGGGTACTGGCGCGGTGAGCCGCTCACGGCGATCCTGCGCCGTCAATGGGAGCGCGACCCGAGTGCACCGGCCATCTTCTGCGGCGAGCGCGTCTTTACCTACCGTGAGCTCGATGCCGCCTCGAGTCTGCTGGCAGGCAAGCTGGCCCGGCGGGGGCTGGGGCACGGTGACACCGCCCTGGTGCAGCTACCCAACGTGGCCGAGTTTTACATCGTCCTCTTCGCCCTGCTCAAAGTCGGGGTGGCGCCGGTCAACGCCCTCTTCAGCCACAGTCGCCTCGAGCTGCTGGCCTATGCCGGGCAGATTCATCCACGCCTCTTCATCGGTGCCGTTGCTCATCCCCTCTTTGCCGGCAGTGACGGGGGAGAGGCGCTGCTGGCCGACATCGGGGCCGAGCTGACCCTGCTCGACGGCGTCGAAGGGAGCCAGGGTCTCGCCCACTGGCTGGCGCCAGGGGAGGTGAGCGGTTTTGCCCCGACGCCGGCCGACGAGGTGGCCTTCTTCCAGCTCTCCGGGGGGAGCACGGGCACCCCCAAGCTCATTCCGCGCACCCACGACGACTACTACTACAGCGTCCGGCGCAGTGCGGAGATCTGCCGGCTGAGTCCGAAAACCCGTTATCTGTGCGCCCTGCCGGCCCCGCACAACTTCCCCTTGAGCTCCCCCGGGGCTCTGGGGGTGTTCGAGGCTGGCGGGGCCCTGGTATTGGCCCCCAACCCGAGCCCCGATGGCTGCTTCCCCCTCATCGAGCGTCACGGCGTCACCATGACGGCCCTGGTGCCACCGGCGCTCTCTCTCTGGCTCGAGGCGGCGGCATTGGACTCGGCCGCCCGGGCCAGACTCTCGTCGCTCACCCTGCTGCAGGTCGGCGGCGCCAAGCTGCCCGAGGCGGTGGCCAGGCGGGTGGAGCCCGAGCTCGGCTGCGCCCTGCAGCAGGTGTTTGGCATGGCCGAAGGCCTGGTCAACTACACCCGGCTGGGGGATCCCGAGGCAAAAGTACTGCACACCCAGGGGCGCCCCATGTGCCCGGATGACGAGATCCGCATCCTTGATGACGCCGGGCTGCCGGTTCCCCCCGGTCAGAGCGGCGCCCTCCACACCCGGGGGCCCTACACCTTTCGCGGCTACTTCCAGAGCCCCGAGCACAACGCCCGGGTCTTCGATGCCGAGGGCTTCTACTGCTCCGGGGATCTGGTGGTGCAGGACGCCGACGGCTACCTCACCGTGGTCGGCCGTCTCAAGGATCAGATCAACCGGGGCGGGGAGAAGATCGCCGCCGAAGAGGTCGAGAACCAGCTGCTCCACCACCCGGCCATCAGCCAGGCGGCCCTGGTCTCCATGCCCGACAGCGTCATGGGGGAGAAAAGCTGCGCCTTCATCGTCACCTCTGACCCCTCCCTCAAGCCCCTGGCCCTGCGCAAGTTCCTGCGCGGGCGCGGCGTGGCCGAATTCAAGCTGCCCGATCGCGTCGAGCGGCTCGATGCCCTGCCCATGACGGCGGTGGGCAAGATTGACAAACAGGGGCTGCGCGCCCGCATCGCGCGGCTTCTCGACACGAACTGATACAAGGAATCGATATTCATGGCTATCCCAACCCTGACCTCCTACCCCATGCCGACCCAGTGGAAGAGCAACAAGGTGAGCTGGCGCCTCGACCCCAAGCGCGCCGCCCTGCTCATTCACGACATGCAGGAGTACTTCACCGCCTTCTACGGCGAGCAGAGCCCCATGGTCGTGGCCCTCATCGAGCGTCTGGCCACAGTGCGCCGCCACTGCAAGGCCCTCGGCATCCCGGTCTACTACACGGCCCAGCCCAAGGCGCAGAGCGCCGAGGAGAGAGCGCTGCTCAATGATATGTGGGGTGCCGGGCTCACCAAGCGCCCCGAGCAGCAGGCCATCGTCGCGGCGCTCACCCCCGAGGACGACGACACTGTGCTGGTCAAGTGGCGCTACAGCGCCTTTCATCGCTCTCCCCTCGAGGAGATGCTGCGTGAGCAGGGGCGCGATCAGCTCATCATCGGCGGCATCTATGGCCACATCGGCTGCATGATGACCGCCTGTGATGCCTTCATGCGCGACATTCAGCCCTTCTTCCTGGCCGACGGCATCGCCGACTTCTCTCAAGAAGAGCATCAAATGGCCCTCGATTACGTGGCGACCCGCTGCGGCAAGGTGATCCCCTGCGCCGAGGCGCTGGCCATGGAGCCTGCCGCCATGCCTCTGCTCACCTATGAGGGGCTCAAGACGCGCCTGCTCAGCCACATCGATGATGAGGAGGAGGCGTTCGACCCCGACGAGAGCCTGATCGACTATGGTCTCGACTCGGTGCGCATCATGGGGCTGCTCACCGAGTGGCGCGCCGCCGGGGTGGAGCTGAGCTTTGTGGATCTGGCGCGCGTGCCCACCCTCAACGCCTGGTGGCGCCTGGTCGAGCAAAGACGCAGCGCCCTGGAGGTGACAGCGTGAGCCGTTTCCCCCTCACCATTCCCCAGCAGGGGCTCTGGTCTGCCCATCTGCTCAACGACGACAAGGCCATGTTTAACACGGCCGAGTGCATCGCCTTCGACGGCCGGGTAGACGCTGTCCTGCTGCAGCAGGCGCTGTGGCAAGCGGTGCGCGAGTGTCAGGCGCTGCAGGGACATGTCGAGACCGATGGGGACGCCGTCTGCTTCGTGGCCGACGAGGCCCCCCTGGCCTGGCAGGTGCTCACCCTGAGTGGTGGCGAAGAGGCTGTCCGCGCCTGGGCCTGGGGCGATCTGCGCCGTCCGTTCGATCTCACCGGCGAGCCTCCCTGCCGCTTTGCCCTGCTGCGCGCAGAGGCCTGGGATTACCTCTACAGCTGCGTGCACCATATCGCCCTCGATGGCTTTGGCACCACCTTGCTGTTCCAGCGCGTCGCCGCCCTCTATGAGGCGGCCCTGGCGGGGGAGGAGGGGCCTGCCTCGCCCTTCGGCCGCCTCGATGAGGTGCTGGCCGAGGAGCGCCAGCGTGAAGAGAGTGGCAAGAACGCCGCCGCCCGCGACTTCTGGCTGAGCCAGTTGCAAGCCTGGCCTGCGGTGCGCAGCTTCAGTGCTACCCGCGCCCCCATCGCCGCCGAGTTTATTCGCGAGAGTCGCGCCTTCCCCCCGGCCCTGTGGCAGGCCTTGGTGCGGGTGGCCGACCAGCATCGCCTCGGCTGGCCCGATCTGCTGCTGGCCACCCTGGCCGGCCAGCTCTCCCTCGGAAGTCGCGAGCCCCATGCCCTGCTTGGCCTGATGATGATGAACCGCATCGGCTCGGCGTCGCTGACCGTGCCCTGCATGCAGATGAACATCACCCCCCTGGCGCTGACTTTGGAGGAGACGGGCGATCTGCCCGGCACCGCTCGCCAGGTGGCCGCCGCCAAGCGCGCGGTGCGCAAGCACCAGCACTACCGTTACGAGAGCCTGCGCCGGGATCTGGGGTTGGTGGGGGGGGATAAGCGCCTGTTCGGCCCCCTGGTCAATATCATGCCCTTCGATCATGCCCGCCGCTTCGGCCCCCTGAGCGCCCGTACCCTCAGCATCAGTGCCGGACCGGTCGAGGATCTCACCATCGAGGTGCAGATGGGGGCTGACGGGGTGCCGACGCTGGATCTCGACGCCAACCCTGCCTGCTACTCCACCGCCGCGCTGGCCACCATCGCCGACACCCTGCTGACGCTGCTGGGGCGCTGGCTGGCACAGCCCGAGTTGAGCCTTGCGGCCCTCAAGGGCGCCTGGCTGGCCGAGGCGCGCGCGCATGCCCTCATCGCGGGGCCTGCAGAGGAGGCGCTCGTGGTGCGCCCTGTGCTCGATGCCCTGGCCCAGGTTGCCCGGGAGCACCCCGAGCGGGTGGCCCTCGAGCAGGGGGAGCGGCGCATCGGTTACGGGGCGCTGCAGCGCCGCTGCGAGCAGATGGCGGCCGCCCTGCAAGAGGTCGGGGTCCTGCCCGGTGAGCGGGTGGGGGTCATGCTCTCGCGCAGCCCCGAGGCGGTCATGGTCCAGCTCGCCATCCTGATGGCCGGCGCCGTCTATGTACCCCTCGACCCCGATCAGCCCGGCGAGCGCCAGGGGCACATAGTGCGTCTGGGGGAGATCGCCACCCTCATCACCGAAGAGGCCTATCGCCATACCCTGGCGCCCATCTTTGGCGGCCGTGTGCTGCCGGTGAGCGAACTGGTGAGCGAAGACCGCCTCTGGCTGGCACCGAGTGAGGCGACGCCCGCCTACCTGATGTTTACCTCGGGCAGCACGGGCCTGCCCAAGGGGGTGGCGGTGGGGCACGGGGCCCTCAACCACTTCGCGGCGGCGGCGCGGTGCCGCTATCGACTGCAGGCGGGGGCGCGGGTGCTGCAGTTTGCCCCCTTCAACTTCGACGCCAGCATCGAGGAGGTGTTTGCCACCCTGAGTGCCGGCGCCACCCTGGTACTGCGCACCGACGCCCTGCTCGACTCCATACCTGCCTTCGCCCAGGGGATTGAGACCCTGGCCATCAGCCACCTGGATCTTCCCACCGCCTTCTGGAACGAGTGGGTGGTTGCTCTGGGGGCCGGGCTGGTCGGGATTCCGGCTCCGCTCGAGGTGGTGATCATCGGGGGGGAGGCCGTCTATCCGGAGCAACTCGCCCAGTGGCAACGCCAGGGGCGGCGCGACGTGCGCCTCATCAACACCTATGGCCCCACCGAGACGACCGTGGTGGTGACCAGCCAGGATCTGCAAGAGGAAGATCCCGCCCAGGTCCAGCTGCCCATCGGTCTGCCCCTGCCGGGGATGCAGGCCCTGATCCTGAGTGAGGGGGATCTCCCCGCCGAGGAGGGGGAGCTGGTGCTGCTCGGCCCCCAACTGGCCGACGGCTATGTGGGCGGAGTCAGCGGCAGCTTCGACTCGCTTCGGGTCGGCAATGAGGAGCGCCGCGTCTATCGCACCGGGGATCGGGTGCGTTGGGAGGGGCGCCTCGTCTATCTGGGACGGCGCGACAACGAGTTCAAAATAAGCGGTTATCGCATCCAGCCCGGCGAGGTGGAGGCGAGGCTGCTGGCCCTGCCCGGCATCGATGAGGCCTGTGTGCAGGGGGTGAGCGAGGGGAGCGTACGCCGTTTGGTGGCCTTCGTGGCCGGCAGCGAGCGAGACAGCCGCGCCATCAAGGGGCAGCTGGCCCGGGTGCTGCCCGCCGCCATGATCCCGACCGACTATCGCCACTACGACAGGTTGCCGCGCACCGGCTCGAACAAGATTGACCGCAAGGGGCTGCTGGCCGACTACCTGAGTAGCGAGACCCGGGTGACGATGGAGAGCGAGACCCAGGGGAAGGTGGCGGCCATCTGGCAGCAGATCCTGGGCATTGGCGCCATCACCCCCACCGACAACTTCTTCGAGCTGGGGGGGCAATCCCTGCAGACCATTCAGATAGTGAACCGCTTGGCGGCCGAGTTTGGCCTGCAGGTCAAGGTGTCGGATCTCTTCGATCACCCCTGTCTAGACGATTTTTGTCGTTTCCTCGACGGCCAGCAGGTCGCAAAGGAGGAGAGTGTGGAGATGGTGTGGTGAGGGAGCACAGCGAGATGAGATGGCACTTTGACGGCAAGCGGGTCTGGGTGACGGGAGCGGGGCGCGGCATAGGTCGCGCCGTGGCCGAACAGTTTGTGGCGGCGGGGGCCACTGTGGTGGGGCTCGATCTCCACTTCCCCGAGCCCCCTTACGCCTACGGGGTGCGCGAGCTCGATCTGCGTGACGGGGCTGCGGTCAGCCGCTGCGCCGCCGAGCTCCTCGAGGAGGGGCTCGATGTGCTGGTTAACGCCGCCGGCGTGCTGCGCCTGGGGAGTCTCGAGCACCTCAGCGATGAGGATTGGCACGACTGCATGGGGGTCAATGCGGGGGCGGTATTCTCCCTGCTGCGCGCCGTCACCCCTCACTTCAAGGGGCAGGGGCGGGGCAGCATAGTGACGGTGAGCTCCAACGCGGCCCATGTGCCGCGCATGCAGATGGCCGCCTACTGCGCCTCCAAGGCGGCGGTAAGCAGCCTGACCCGGACCGCCGGGCTGGAGCTCGCCCCCTTCGGGGTGCGGGTCAACCTGGTCTCACCGGGGTCGACCGATACCCCCATGCTGCGGGGCATGCTGCCCGATGAGGGGGCGCTGAGCCGCACCATCGCCGGCTTGCCGGAGCAGTTCAAGCTGGGGATCCCCTTGGCCAAGCTGGCGAACACGGCGGAAGTCGCCGCCGCCGTCCTCTTCCTGGCCTCGGATCTGGCCAGCCATATCACACTACAAGACCTGGTGGTCGACGGTGGCGCCACCCTCGGCGCCTGACCCCGGAGAGACACGATGAACAACATGATAGGGCTGCTCAAGCAGCTGGAACGTCAGGGGGTGAAGCTGGCCCTCAACGAGAAGGGGCAACTGGTCTCCCAGTCGAGCAAGGAGGCACTCACCCCTGCCATCGGCGCCCTCATCCGCGAGCACAAGGAGGCGCTGGTGCGCTGCCTGAGTGCCCGTGCGGCCTTTGAGGCCCCCATCGAGGCGCAGGGGTTGGCGGTGGGGCCGCTCTCCTCCTCCCAGAGCGGGCTCTGGTTTATCGAGCAGTACGAGGAGAGCTCGCACCTTTACAACATGCCGGTCTACTTCCGGGTGCGCGGTGAGCTCGACACGGCGGCGCTGGAGTTTGCCTTCGACAGCCTGTTTGCCCGTCACCCCAGCCTGCGTACCCGCTTCGTGCGTGACGAGGCGGGGCGGGGCCGTCAGGAGATCCTGCCCCACACCCCCTTCACCCTGACCATAGAGGAGGTGAGCGAGCGTCCCGTGGCCGAGCGCGAGGCCTATGTGGCGCGGCGGGTGCGCGAGGAGATAGAGCGTCCCTTCTCCCTCACCCGGGGGGATCTGACCCGGGTGCACCTGATCCGGGTGCAGCCCCGGGAGCATGTGCTGCTTATCACCCAGCATCACATCATCTCCGACGGCTGGTCGGTCAAAAACCTCTTTGCCGACCTCAAGCCGGCCTTCCTCGCCTTCCAGGCCGGGCAGGCCCATGCCCCGGCGCCGCTGGCCCTCAACTACCTCGATTATGCCCACTGGTTTAACTCCCCCCGCTTTCTCGACTACCACGCCGAGTTTCGCCCCTTCTGGGTCGAGCGGCTGCAGGGAAGCCCCGAGGTGCACGGGCTGCCTCTGGATAAGCCCAGGCCCGCCCATCAGGAGAGCGGCGGCGAGCTGGTCTTCTCGACCATAGACAACGGGCTCTGGGCCCGCTTCAAGCGTCTGTGTCAGCGTCACAACACCTCCAGCTTCATCGGCCTGCACGCCCTCTTCGCCCTGCTGATGGTGCGCCAGAGCGCCGAGCGGGAGCTGGTGATCGGCACCCCGCTCGCCTATCGGGAGCGCCACGAGATAGAGTCTCTGGTGGGCTTTTTCGTCAACACCCTGGTGCTGCGGACCCGCATCGAGGGGAACCCGAGCTTTATCGACTACCTGCAGCAGTGCCGGGAGGAGGATCTGGCGGCCTTCGATCACCAGCTCTACCGCTTCGAGGCGCTGGCCGAGGCGATCGGCGCCGATCGCACCACCGCTATCAACCCCATCTTCCAGATCATGCTGGTCTATCAGGCCAAGGTGGATTTTGACGATCTCATCCCGGGCTGCCGCATGGTGGAGGAGACCTCCCCCGTGCTCCCCGCCAAGACCGACATCTCGGTCAAGGTGACCGAGCTGATGGAGTCGGTCAGGGTGGACTGGCTGTTTGCCACCGCCCTGTTCGAGCGCGAGACCATAGAGGCCTATGCCGACCGCCTGCTGCACCTGATGGGGGCGGTGCTCGAGGCGCCGGAGTGCCCGGTGTGGCAGTTACCGCTGGAGGAGGGGCTAGAGGCGCGCGTTGGCGCCGAGCTGGCCACCCTGCCCACGGAATACCCGAGCCGCGACACCCTGCTCTGCCACATAGAGCAGGGGGCGCGCCGGCGACCCCTGGGGGTGGCGGTGTGCGATAACGATGGCGCCCTGACCTATGCCGAGCTGGAGCACAGGGCCAACCGGCTGGCCCACTGGCTGCAAGCCCACGGGGTGAACACGGGGGCGGCCGTCGGCATTCAGGCCCGGCGCGAGTCGGCCTTCGTGGTGGCCCTGCTCGCCTGCTGGAAGGCCGGCGCCGCCTATGTGCCGCTCGATCCCGCCTATCCTGCCGAGCGCCTCGCCCATCTCATCTCGGATGCGGCCATTCCCCTGGTGCTGGGGGGCGCTCCCGACCCGCGCCTTGGCGCGGCGTGCGAGCGTCGGGGCATCGCCTACCAGCCGCTGGGCGAGCTGGCGTTGCACGAGCCGAGCCCGCAGGGTGCCGAGCCCCCGCACTGCCCCCGCGACGCTGGCATGCTGGCCCAGATCATCTACACCTCGGGCACCACTGGCCTGCCCAAGGGGGTCATGGTGGAGCAGGGGGCCCTGCTCAATCTGATGAGGGATCACCAGGCGCGCCTCGAGTTGGCGCCGGAGGGGGCCATGCTCAACTGCATGTCTCTCTCGTTCGATGCGGGCAACATGACCACCCTGCTTCCCCTCTATTGCGGCGCCGCCCTGCACTTCGCCGAGCCCGGTGAAGGGGTGATCGAAGAGGCCATTGCCCGGGGCGTCAGCCACCTGATCCTGCCCACGGCCCTGCTGGCCAACCTGGCTCCCCCCGCGAGTCTCGGCGCTGTCCGTGCCATTGGTGTGGGGGGCGAGGCGTGCCCCGAGCGCCTGGTCGAGCGCTGGGGCGACCGGGTGGCCCTGCACAACATGTATGGTCCGACCGAGTGCACGGTGACGGCCCTCTCGACCCGGCTTCGCCCCGGTGAACCCATCACCATAGGGCGTCCGGTGCAGGGGATCCGGGCTGTGGTCCTCGATGAAACGGGCCACCCCGTGCCTGCCGGCGTGCCGGGAGAGCTCTGTCTGGCGGGCCTTGGGCTGGCCCGGGGCTACCTCAACCTGCCCGAGCGCACTAAGGAGGCCTTCATCACCAGCACCCTGGCGGGGAGCGAGGTGCGCCTCTATCGCACCGGGGATCGGGCGCGGCTGCGCCGGGATGGGCAGTATGAGTACCTGGGGCGCCTCGATGAGCAGATCAAGCTAAGAGGCTATCGCATCGAGCCCGGCGAGATAGAGAGTCGTCTGGCCGAGCTCTGCCCGGCCATCGGCCAGATCAAGGTGGTGGTGATGCAGGGGCGCCTGGTGGCCTATGCCACGCAGCAAGGGGGCGAGAGCCCCGACCCCGAGGCCCTGCTGCAACAGGCGGGCACTTTGCTGCCCGAGTACATGGTGCCGGCGCGTCTGTGTTGGCTGGAGAGCATGCCTCTGACCCCCAACGGCAAGCTGGATCTGCGCCGCCTGCCCCCCATCGAGTGGCAAGAGAGCCGCGCCGAGCCGGACTCGGCGCTCGAGCGTCAGGTGCTCGGGATCTGGCAGGCGGTGCTCAAGCAACCGCTCGGGGTGGAGGATGACTTCTTCCGCCTGGGGGGCGACTCCATCCTGAGCATTGCCCTTACCACCCGGCTGCGGGAGGCGGGGCTGCACTGCAGCGTCAAGGAGGTGTTCGAGGCCAAGACGGTGCGCCGCCTCTGCCGCCTGCTCGGTACCTCCCGGGCCCAGGCTCGCAGCGAGCAGGGGCTGCTCGAGGGGGCCTTCCCCCTGCATCCGATTCAGCACTGGTTCTTCGAGCAGGGGTATGAGCGCGCCGAGCACTGGAACCAGGGGGTGATAGTGCGCCTGCCGGCCGGCATCGAGGATGACCGGCTCATGGGGCTGCTTCGTGCCCTGCGCGATCACCACGATGCCCTGCGCCTGGCGGTGACGCCCCGGGGGCAGAACTACCTCAAGGTGCTGCCCCTGCCACCCCTGCACCGCATCGATGCCGCCGGGCTCGATGACGCGGCCCTGCAGGGACGGCTCACCGCCCTGCAACAGGGGTTCGATCCCGCCAGCGGTCACACCCTGGCCTGGGCGCGCGTGCACAACCTGCTCGTGGAAGGAGAGCGGGTCGAGGGGCTCTTCATGGCCCTGCACCACCTGGTGACTGACGCCGTCTCCTGGCGCATCCTGGTCGACGATCTGGCCCGCCTCGGCCGTGACGAGCCGCTGGGGGAGAAGGGGAGCAGCTATCGCCAGTGGGGCGAGGGGCTTACCGCCTACACGGCGCAGGCGGCAGAGCAGCTCCCCTTCTGGCGTGCCCAGCTGCTGCCCGCCTCGGCCCCCCTGTTGGCGGCGCGCGCCGTGGACGGGCGAGCGGCCGCCGCCTTGCTGCGGCTGGACAGGCAGACCACGGCTCGTCTCATCGACGAGGCAAATCGCCCCTTCGAGAGCCGGGTGGCCGAGCTGCTGCTCGCCGCCCTGATGCGCACCCTGCGCGAGCTGGGATACGGGGAGCGCCACACCCTGATGCTCGAGGGGCACGGGCGTGAGGCGATCGCCCCGGATCTCGATGTCAGCCGCACCGTGGGCTGGTTTACCAGCACCTATCCCCTGGCCTTGCAGGATAGGTGCGACTGGGGGGCGTCGCTGCAGGCCATCAAGGGGCTGCTAAGGTCGGTGCCAGACAAGGGGGTGGGCTTTAACGTGCTGCGAAGCCACCATCCCGAAGGGAAAATGCTGCCCCTGGCCCCCATCCTCTTTAACTACCTGGGGGTCTCCCATCGGGAGGCGGCCAGCCCCTGGCAGCCGTTGCCGGTGGCGCCGGGTCGCCCGTCCGATCCCGATAACCTGCCCCCCGAGCTCATCAGCCTGCACGGCGGCGTCTTCGATGGCGAGCTGACCCTGCGTCAGGTGGGCTCGCTCAACGGGGCCGCGAGCGAGGCGCTGATGGCGCGCTTCGAGGGCAACCTCAGGGCCCTGGTAGCCTATTGCTGCGAGCAGGCCCAGAGCCCGGTAGAGGTGATGGCATGAGCGCCGTGAGCGGGGCCCAGGCCTCTGCCGATCTGGCCGGCAGCCTGCGGGCTCGCCTCGCGGCAAACCCCGACGCCCCGGCCATCACCATGGGAGGGCAAACCCTGAGCTATGGGGCGCTCATTGAGCGGGTCGGCCAGATAGCGGGGCTGCTCGAGGGGCTGGCGGTCGGCGAGCGGGTGGGCCTCTATCTCACCCGCTCACCGGATCTGGTGGCAAGCCTTCTTGCCTGTTTGCGCCTGGGGCTGACCTTTGTGCCTCTGGATCCCGCCTTCCCGGCGGCGCGTCTCGAGACGATTGCCCGGCGGGCCCGTCTCTCGGCCCTGTTGTGCGACGGCGAGGGGGGGCCGGATGTGGGTCTCCCCAGGCTGGCGCTAAGTGGCGCCGGCTTGGGCAGTGCGGATCACTGGCCCCGGGTCGACGACGGGGTGGCGGCCTACATGATGTTCACCTCGGGCTCCACCGGCGAGCCCAAGGGGGTGGTGATAAGCCGCCGGGCCCTGCACCGTTTCCTGAGTGCGATTGCCGAGCGCCTCGGTCTCACCCCTGAGTGTCACTGGCTCTTTATCACCACGTCGGCCTTTGATATCTCCCTGCTCGAGATGCTGGGCCCCCTCTGGGGCGGGGGGCGACTGACGGTGGCCAGCGGCGAGGAGCACAAGGATCCCACGAAGATCCTGGCCCTGCTCGAGGGGGACGCCAGTCTCAACTGGCTGCAGGCGACCCCCGCCAGTTGGCGCATGCTGCTCAAGGCGGGTTGGCAAGGCACTGAGAACCTCACCGCCCTGTGTGGAGGGGAGGCTCTGGACCCCGGGCTTGCCGCCGAGCTGTGCCGGCGCACCCGGCGCCTGTGGCACTGCTACGGTCCGACCGAGGCCACCGTCTGGTCGATGGTCGGTGAGGTGACGAGCGCCGCGGGAGAGGTGACCCTGACCAATAGCCTGTCCGGCTATCGCCACTGGGTCATCGACGAAAGCGGGGCGGCTATCGAGCGGGGGGAGGGGGAGCTCTGTATCGAGAGCGAGGCCCTCTTCGACGGCTACTGGGAGCGGCCCGACCTTGGGGAGGCGGCCCAGCTGACCCACGCCGGCCGTCGCCTCTATCGCACCGGGGACCGGGTCCGCCGGCTGGGGGCGGATCGTTTTCTCTATCTCGGACGCCGTGACGATCAGGTCAAGCTGCGCGGCTTTCGTATCGAGCTGGGAGAGGTAGAGGCGGCCCTGCGGCGCCAGAGCGGGGTGCAGGAGGCGGCGGTGCGTCTCTGGGGGGAGGGGGACGAGGCCATGTTGGTGGGGTATGTGGAGGCCAAAGCCGGCGTCTCGTTGAGCCGCCCCGCCTTGCGCCGGGGGCTGCAGGCCATCTTGCCCTACTACATGGTGCCGGCCCGCCTCATGCTGCTGCCTACCCTGCCCAAGGGCGGCAGCGGCAAGATAGACAGAAAGGCCCTGCCCCTTCCTTAAAACAAAAAAGCCCGCGGCAGCGGGCTTTCTCTTTTGGGGGCGGGCTTAGCGGGTGAGGGGGGCTGCATCGGGTTTGGTCAGCAGTCGCTCCACGTCTTCTATCACCCGCAGGGCTGCCTGAGGGCCACCGACCGAGGTCCACAGGGAGCCATCGACCGCCGTGAAGCGCTTGCTGCGGATGGCGGTCAGCTGCTGGAAGGCGGGGGTCTGCTCGGCCTGACGCATGGCATCGACCGCATCGCCACTGGTGCTCAGGGTGCCGATCACCAGCCAGTCACCGTCGAGCAGGTTGAGGGACTCGAGGCTCAGGGCTGCAGAGTGAGGCGTCCTGTCACCTATCTGGTGGGGAGGACGGGTCAGCCCCATCTCGGTGACCACGCTGCTGGCAAAGGTCGAGCCGTGCATATAGCTCGGCCCCTTGGGGTTCCAGCGCACTATGCTCAGGCGCTCACCCTGGTGGGCGGCGAGGCGGGTATGGGACTCCTGGAGGCGCTCGGCATAGCGTTTGAGGAAGGCTTCAGCCTCGGCCTCGCGGCCCAGGGCCCTGGCGCCGCGCGCGAACACCGTTTTCCAGGGCTCGCCCCACTTGCCGGTGACCACGGTCGGGGCGATCTCGTTGAGCAGCTGCAGCAGCTCTGGCTTGGTCTGGCCGGTCAGGATCAGATCCGGCTCCAGATCGATGAGGCGCTCCAGATTGGGGTTATCCAGATCCCCGACGATGGCGATCCCCGTGCCCGCTTTGGGGAGCAGATAGCGGGGCAAGGTGTTCTGTCCGCGACCGTTGCTGGTGCCGACCGGCTGCACGCCCAGGGTGAGCGCCGTGTCGAGATCGATCTCGCTCAGGACCACCACCCGGGTCGGGTGAGCGGGTACGCTCAGGGTGTTGCCATCGGCATCGGTAACCCGGCGGCTGTCGGTTGCCTGGGTCGGCAGGGCACACAGGAGCATCACCAGGGCTGCCAGAGGGGGGGGAAACTTCATCGCTATGTCCTTATGGTGGCAAAACAGGGGTCAAACGGGCGGCTCACTATAGCACAAACGCAAATGGTAATGGTTTGTATTTGTGGTGGCGCCTGTACCAGGCTGTTACACTCCTCTCCCCAGACTCAGGAGCCCCGGGAGCAGGAGAGAGTGACAGTGCAGAGGCAGGCGGTGAGTGGCTTTATCGGTGAGCGAGACCGGGTATTGCTGGCCCCCGGGGTGTGGGGCCACAGGGTCTGCTTCGATCCCTCACGCTTTACCCAGTCGGTCTGGGACCAGGTCAGAATGACGTCGCCCGAGGCACTGCGTCGGGCCACCCCCAAGCGGCAGGGGGAGTTTCTGGCGGGCCGGCTCGCGGCGCATCAGGCCCTGCTCGAGCAAGGGGTCGTGGGCCATGAGGTAGGGATCGGTGCGGATCGCGCCCCCGTCTGGCCTGTTGGGTTTGAGGGGAGCATCAGCCACACCGTGCTCGGCTCGGTCGGCGTAGCCCTGTGCGCGGTACGCCCGGGGGCGGCCGGCATTGGCCTCGACATGGAGGCCTGGCTCGATGAGGGAGAGGCCCCGCGCCTGTGGCCGGTGATCGCCGATGAGGGCGAGTGGGGGCGCCTGGCGCGCTCATCCCTGGGGGAGGCCCGCGCCCTGACCCTGCTCTTCTCGGCCAAGGAGAGCCTCTTCAAGGCCCTCTACCCCAGGGTGGGGCGCTACTTCGACTTTCTCGATGCCAGTTGCCTTTGCCTGAGGGAGGGGGAGATCACCCTCGCTCTGAATACCCCCCTCAGCGGCAGCCTGCCCGCCGGTTGGCATTGCACCTTGCGCTGGCGCCCCCTGGAGGGGGGCGTGCTCACCTGGTTGCTGCTCTCGGAATAAGAAACCGCCATCACGGCGGTGTCTTATTACCCGGCCTGACGCCGGGGGGATGCATCCCGGCGGCGCGGCACTATGACGGGGGCGCCGTCTCCCGGGGCATGCAGTATATCCACATCGGTTTGGTAGAGGCGGTCGACAAGGCCCTTGGTGATCACCTCACGGGCGGGGCCCATGGCCTGAATCGTCCCGCCCCCCAGAGCAATCAACTCGTCGCAGTAGCGGGCGGCGGTGGCCAGATCGTGAATGACGATGAGCACCGTCTTGCCCTCGGCGGTGATCCGGGCGATCGCCTCCATCACCTCGGTCTGATGGCCGATGTCCAGGGCGCTGGTGGGCTCGTCGAGCAAGATGAGATCTGCATTCTGCGCCAATACCATGGCGAGCCATACCCGCTGGGCCTGGCCGCCGGAGAGGGAGGCGACGCTCTGGCGCAAGATGGGCGCCAGCTGCATCTGATTGCAGGCCCAGCGTACCCTGCGCGCATCCTCCTCGCTCCATTGATTGAACCACCCCTGGTGGGGGTGGCGGCCATATTGCACCAGCTGCTCCACCTCGATACCGGCGGGCACCAGGGGGCGTTGGGGCAGGTAGGCGAGCTCCCTGGCCAGGGCCTTGCTGCCGTAGTGGGCCAGGGATTTACCCTTGAGGGTCACCTCTCCGGCATCGGGACGGATCTGGCCGGCCAGCAGTTTGAGCAGGGTGGATTTCCCTCCTCCGTTGGGGCCGACCACCCCCACCAGCTTGCCCCGGGGCAGGGTGAAGGAGAGATCGCGGAACAGGGGGGTCTTCTCATAACCAAAGTGAAGGTGAGTCGCGGAGAGGGTCATCAGTCGGCCCCTTGTCGGTCTTTAAGCAAGGTGATCAGCAGCAGCAGGCCGCCGAGAATACGGGTCATGATGCCGGTGGCGACCTCATGGGGGTCGGCCAGCACCCGCACCAGGGTGTCGCTGGCGAGCAGCAGCAGGGCGCCACACAGGGCGGCAATCCAGAGGGGAACCACGCGATCGCGGGTCAGCCAGGAGGCGAGAATGGGGGCCGCCATGGCGATGAAGACCACAGGGCCCCCGATGGCGGTGCCGAGCGCCGCCACCATGATGGCTTGCACCAGCACGGCCAGCTGGACCCGGTTCACCCGCACCCCCAGGCTTCGGGCCGTGACGGGGCCAAGGCGCAGCACCGCCAGATCCCGGGAGAGGGCAAGGATCCAGGGACAGAAGATGAGGATCAGCAGGGCCACCGGCACTACTGTGCTATAGCCCTGCCCCACGAAGCTCCCCATGTTCCACAGATAGAGGCTGGTGAGGTGCACCAGGGGCTGGGTGGACATGATAAATTCGCCCAGGGCGTTCATCAGCTCGGAGACACCGATGCCGATCACCACAAACAGATAAGCCTGCTCCCCCGGCTTGTTGCACAGGGCATAGAGCACCAGGGCGGCAAACAGGGCGCCGAGGGGGGCGGCCCACCAGGGCCAGCTGCCCAGGGTGAGGTAGAGAGAGAAGATGATGATGGCCAGCGACGCCCCCTCGTTGACCCCGATCATGTCCGGGGTGGCGAGACGGTTGCGCACCAGGGTCTGCACCAGGCAGCCGGAGAGCCCCATCGCCATGCCTGCCACCAGCACCGCCAGGATGCGCGGCAGGCGGATCTTGAAGACGGTGATCTCATCGAGGCGGCTACCCTGACCCAGCAGGGTCTGAACGACCCCTCCCATGGTGAGTCGCCCCGAGCCCAGGCTCAGTGCCAGGGCGCAGAGCAGGACGAGCAGCAGCAAGAGGCCGAGGGTGACAAGCCAGGCGCGGCGGTTGAGCAGGAGTGAGCCGGTGCCAAGGCGCAGCCGCAGGGTGCCGGCAGGGGAAACGGTGTGCATGAGTGCGCCCTTATTTCACTGTCATCATGGAGCGAAAGCCGCCGCTGCGCACCACCAGGATGAGCACGGGGGCGCCGATAAGGGCCAGGATCACCCCACTCGGCAGCTCGAAGGGTTGAACAAGCCAGCGCGCCAGAATGTCGGCCGAGAGCAGAAACAGCACGCCGAACAGGGCCGAGAAGCGGATCTGCAGCGCCAGGTGCACCGGCGCCGCCCGGCGTGCACAGTAGGCGGCCAGAAAACCGATAAAGCCGATGGGTCCGGCGATGGCGATGGCGCAGGCGGTGAAGAGGGTGGTGGCCAGCAGCACCCCAAGGCGTACCCGGGTTGGCCGTATGCCCAGTGCCTGGGCCTGGCCATCCCCCATCTGCATCAGGGTGAGGGGCCGGCACAATAGCAGGGTCAGCAGCAAGGCGGCGAGAGCGAAGGGGGCGACGGTGAGCACCCCCTCCAGGGTCGAGGCGCTGAGCGAGCCCAGATTCCAGAAGCGAAACTGCTCCAGCACGACCTTGCTGGAGAGCAGCAGATAGTTGGAGAGGCCGCCGAAGGTGGCCGAGAGGGCCACCCCGACCAGAATAAGCTTGAGGGGGTGGGCGCGACCCACCATGAGGCCCAGACCCAACACAATCAGGTTGCCCGCGAGGGCCCCCATGCCGGACCAGAGCAGGTAGCCATAGGCTGATTCGACCCCAAACCAGGTGAGGCCGATGACCAGCGCGAGAACGGCACCGGCATTGACCCCGAGCAGGCCGGGCTCGGCCAGGGGGTTGCGGGTGGCGCTTTGTAGCAAAGAGGCGGCCAGCGCGAGGCACAGCCCCACCACCAGGGCGCTGAGGGTCCGCGGCAGGCGCAGGGTGTCGATGATCATGGCCAGCTTCTCGTCGGCCACGAAGAGAGGGTCTCCCAGCAGATAGCCGGCGACCTCACGGGGACCATAGAGGCCGGCACCGGTGGCCAGGGAGAGGCCACAGAGCAGCAGAGCGAGCGCCAGTCCCAGCCAGAGCAGGCGAGCGTGATGGCTAAGCACCCGAAGACTCCTTCATTTGTCGATAGCAAGAGAGGGGCCCGGTTGCCCGGGCCCTCGGGGTTACAGCTTGTAGTCGATGCCGGCGTAGACGGTACGGCCTTCCAGGATGAAGTCCGCATCGGTGGCCACCTGATCCCGCTTGGTGTTGGTCAGGTTGGTGATGCCGAGTTTGAAGTCCAGCGCCTTGGTGACCTTCCAGTTGGTGTTGACGTCCACCGTCTGATAGCTGTCGGACTTGAAGGACTGGGCGTTGCGCATGGGCACCTTGATGTACTGGCTACCCACGTACTGCCAGGCCAGCTGGGTGCTGACCACATCGCTCGCCTGCCACGCCAGGATGAGGTTGCCTGTGTAGTCCGGAGTCTTGATGAGATCCTGACCCGTGCTGCGATCCTCGGAGTCGAGCAGGGTCCAGTTGGTGCTGACCTTGACACTCTCGACGGGATCAAACCAGCCGTTGAGCTCCAGGCCCTTGATGCGGGCCTTCTTCACGTTGAGGTAGGTCATCACGGAGGGGCGGTAGCCCGGGCCCCACTGATCGCTCTGGATCAGATCCTCGATCTCGTTGTGGAAGGCGGTGACACCGGCACCGAAGCGATCCGCCTCATAGGCGGTACCCAGTTCATAGCTGACGGCCGTCTCGGGCTTGAGGTTGGGGTTGCCCACCACCTTGCAGGCGCCACGACAGGCGGTGGTGGCAAAGCCTTCACTGGACTGGGCCAGGGTCGGTGCCTTGAACGCCTTGCCGGCGCCCCCCTTGATCACCCACTGATCGTTCAGGCTGTAGAGGGCATAGGCTCGGGGGCTGAACTCGGTGCCATAGGTGTCGTGATGGTCGAGGCGACCGCTCAGGGTCAGGGCCAGATCGCCCAGGGCGAACTCATCTTGCAGATAGATGGCGCTCTGGCTGGCATCGACGCTGCCGCTGGTGATGTTACGGCTATGCTCGAGCTCGGTCTTGCGCAGTTCGGCACCGCCGGTGAGCAGGTGATCACCCAGATAGCCACTCAGTTGTCCGTCGACCGTGTTGTTGCTCTGGGTAATGTCGGCGGCACCCCCGTTGAGCTGGGAGTCGTCCATCAGATCGGTCTGCTCGACGTAGTAGCGCAGGCGGCTGTCAAACTGCTCCCAGCGACCCGTGTGGGAGAGGCCCAGGCTCAGGCGATCGAGCTTTTGAACGTTGTGGGGAGTGGCCGGCGCCGTCGGGGCCCGCGGCACGTTGTTGAAGTAGCTGTCCATGTCGTTCTTGTTGTAACCAAGATCCAGGTCGATGTCCTGGTTGGGGGTCACCAGCCACTTCAGGTTGGAGAGCAGGTTGACCACCTCGCGCTTCTCCAGGGCATCCGCATCCGGGTTATTGGATTGATCGCTGTGCCAGCGATCCCGCTGGTACCCTTCCACCACCAGGTTGCCGAGCAGTTTGTCCTCGATGAGAGCACCGGATACATAAGCGCTACCGCGATTGCCGTTGCCGCCATCACCCTTGGTCGGCATGGTGTGGGTGTAACCGAGGGCGGCCTCGGGCGTCTCTTTGGCCTGACGCAGGATGACGTTGACCACGCCACCCAGGGCATCGGCACCATAGAGGGAGGAGACGGGGCCACGGATCACCTCGATACGTTCGATGGCGGCCATGGGGATGGAGCTCAAATCGAAGTCGTTACCATAGGCGCTGCCCAGCGTCTCGCGGGCATTGACCCGCTTGCCGTTGACCAGCAGCAGGGTGTAGTCGCCTCCCATGCCGCGGATCTTGATCTCGTTGCGGCCGGTGGGGTTGGTCGCGACCACGTTCACCCCGGTCACGTGCTTGAGGGCATCCCCTATGGTGTTGGCATTCATCTGATCCAGATCGGCGCGGGTGATCACAGAGACGCTGGCCGGAGCGGAGAGCTCGGTATGCTTGGTCTGGGTCGCGGTGATAATCATGGTTTCATCGCTGTTTTGCTGCGCTGCCATGGCGGGCAGGGAGGCGAGTCCAAAGGCGATAAGGATCGGATTGAGACGGAAAATGGCTGGCTGCATTGTCAAAAACTCCATGAACAAAAGGGGTGGCCGAGTCGGCCAATGGCTCACTGACTTCCTTGTCTGGCACGGCCAGACTCGGGTTTGTTGTTATCTTGGGTGGGTGTCAGCCCCCGAATGAGGAGCCAGACACCGCTGCAGGCCATGAGGCCGCAGGCAATATTGATCCAGGCCAGCTCGGCAAAGCCTTGCAGGGTGCCATCGGGTTGCGAGACCAGATAGCGGGCCGAGAGCAGGCTGCCCAGAGCGGCCGCCACATTGGTGACCGTCCCCTGCAGGGAGAGGAAGGCGGCGCGCTGATGGGGGGCCGGAATGGCCGCCGTGATGGCCAGGGTGGTGCTCGAGCGTGCCGAGCTCAGCGCCATGAAGAGGGTAAAGAGCAGGATCACCGGCACGCCTACCGGCGCGGCAAATCCAGCCCAGGTCAGGGTGAGCAGCAGCAGGCTGGTGACAAGGCTGGTGGCCAGGGCCTGGCCTTTGTCTATCCAGCGGCCGCACAGGCGCATGGTGGCCATGCTGGCCAGCCCGCCGCAGAGATAGAGGGTCGGGATCCCGGTGCGGGGGAAGGCAAGATTGAACTGGAAATAGGCGGCAAAGTGGGGGATCAGCAGGAAGTGACCAAACATCTGCAGACTCAGCACCAGCAATGTTCCTTGACAGAGCGGGGCCTTGAGCAGATCACCGATCCGATTTCCGGCAACTTGCTTGACCGGCAGGGAGGGAAAGCAGAGGGCCGCGAGCAGGGCGAGCAGGAGGCCGCAGCCCCCCAGCAGCAGGAACGGGCTCTGCCAGCCCCACCACTGGGCCAGGGTCAGGGCCACGGGCACGATCAAGATTGCGGCCAGGGAGAAGGCCATGGCCACATAGGCCAGGCGGCGACCCCGTTCGGCGGGGGGGACCAAGTCCAGCACGGCGGCCATCACCACGGCACCGAGGGGGCCGGCGACGCAGCCGGAGAGAACAAAGAGAGGCAGCAGCCAGTCACGGCTCGAGGTCAGTGCGCAGGCCATCAGCAGGGTGAAGCGCAGGCTCAGTAGCAGCAGCAGGGCGCTGCGCCGGTTGAAGCGATCCAGCCAGGGCGCGGCCACGAGCCCTGTCAGGGCGGCCCCCAGGGTGGCTCCACCACTGAAGTAACCGGTCTGCTCAGCCGGCATTCCCAGCGCCGTGGCCAGGTCTGGCCCAAGCGGCATCACCATCATCATGCTACCCATGGATAACATATTGATTAATAAAGCCAGGTGAATGGGAGCCGCCGGGTTGACGCGGGTATGGGCTGGGATCACAAGAGTCTTCTCGAAGCAAAGAGCCGGCATTGTAGCCGAGCCTTTTTTTTATGACAACAAATGATAATTGTTTTCATTGTTGTTTGTGTTGCTTTGTTTTTCCCCATATTGGGCATCATCGAGCGGATCGTTTGGCCCTATCGCCCGGGGGCGGTTGGTGTGTGAACGGGGGGAAGGCATAATGGCGGCGCAATAAGGAGAGATCATGAAATATATCGGAGCCCACGTCAGCGCCGCCGGCGGCGTGGAGAACACCCTAGCCCGCGCCGAGGCCATCGGCGCCAACGCCTTCGCCCTCTTTACCAAGAATCAGCGTCAGTGGCAGGCCGCGCCGCTCACGACCAAGTCTATCGATGCCTTCAAGCGCGGCATGGAGCGGGCCGGTTTCCTGCCCGAGCAGGTGCTGCCCCACGACAGCTACCTCATCAATTTGGGCCACCCCGAGCCCGAGGGACTGGCCAAGTCCCGGGATGCCTTTTTGGACGAGATGCGCCGCTGTGAGCAGCTGGGGCTCTGTTACCTCAACTTCCACCCCGGCAGCCACCTCGGCAAGTTACCCGAGTCGGTCAGCCTCAAGCTGGTGAGCGAGTCCATCAACTGGACCCTGGAGCAGACCCAGGGCGTCACGGCCGTGATCGAGAACACGGCGGGCCAGGGAACCAATCTCGGCTGGTCGTTCGAGCAGTTGGCGGCCATCATCGAGGGCGTCGAGGACAAGTCGCGGGTCGGCATCTGCTTTGACACCTGCCACGCCTTCGCCGCTGGCTATGACCTGCGCACTCCCGAGGGGTGCGAGCAGGTGTTTGGCGACTTCGAGCGCATGGTGGGCTTTTCGTACCTTAAGGGGATGCACATCAACGGCGCCAAGTGCACCTTCGGCAGCCGGGTCGATCGCCACCACAGCCTGCGCGAGGGAAATCTCGGTGAGGCGGTGTTCCACTATGTGATGAACGACGCCCGCTTCGATCGCATTCCCCTCATCCTCGAGACCATCGACGAGACCATCTGGGGCGAAGAGATCGCCTGGCTGCGTAGCCTGGCGGTTTGAGGGCGGGTTCGCCTGGCGATAGCAAGAGGGCAGCCATCCGGCTGCCCTCTTGCTATCGACTCACGCCATCTTGTGGCGGGAGAGTTCGGCGAGCAGATCGCCGACCACCCTCAGGCGGCTCTCGCGATCGCCGGTCACCACGTTAAAGCGCAGCCGGCTCGGCCCCTCCATCTTGTAGATGCGTGGCTGCTCGGTGAGCAGGCGCACCAGGAAGGTGGGGTCGACCGTGGTCTTCTCGGAAAAGTCCAGATAGCCGCCGCGCTCGCTCATCTCCAGGCGCTTGATCCCGAGGCGGGTTGCCCCAAGGCGCATGGCCGCGATCTCGAGCAGGGTCTTGGTCGCCTCGGGCAGCAGGCCGAAGCGATCGATAAGCTCCACTTTCAGCTCATCGAGCTCCTCTTGCGAGGTACAGCTGGCGATCCGCTTGTAGGTGGACAGACGCATGTTAACGTCCGGCAGGTAGTCGTCGGGCAACAGGGCCGGCAGGCGCAGCTCCACCTCGGTGTGATCCGAGAGCAGGGTGTCGAGGGAGGGCTCCTTGCCACTCTTGAGCGCCTCGACCGCCTGCTCCAGCATCTCCATGTAGAGGGTGAAGCCCACCGACTCGATCTGACCGCTCTGATCGTCGCCGAGTAGCTCACCGGCGCCGCGGATCTCCAGATCGTGGGTGGCCAGGGCAAAGCCCGCACCGAGATCTTCGAGCGACGCGATCGCCTCGAGCCGCTTGGCCGCATCCTTGGTCATCAGCTTGGGATGAGGGGTGAGCAGATAGGCATAGGCCTGGTGGTGGGAGCGCCCGACCCGACCGCGCAGCTGGTGCAACTGGGCCAACCCCAGATGATCGGCCCGGTCCATGATGATGGTGTTGGCGCTCGGCACGTCGATGCCGGTCTCTATGATAGTGGTGCACACCAGCAGGTTGAAACGCTGGTGGTAGAAATCCGACATGATCCGCTCGAGCTCACGCTCGCGCATCTGGCCGTGGGCCACCGAGATACGGGCCTCGGGGATCAGCTCGGCCAGATCGCCGGCGCACTTGTCGATGCTCTCCACGTCGTTGTGCAGGTAGTAGACCTGACCGCCACGCTTCAACTCCCGCAGCACCGCCTCGCGCACCACGGCCGGGTCGTGCTGGCGCACGAAGGTCTTGATGGCCAGTCGCTTGGCGGGTGGTGTGGCGATGATGGAGAGATCGCGCATCCCCGACATGGCCATGTTGAGGGTGCGCGGGATCGGGGTGGCGGTCAGGGTCAAGATGTCCACATCGGCCCGCAGGGCCTTGATTTTCTCCTTCTGGCGCACCCCGAACCTGTGCTCCTCATCGACGATGAGCAGGCCCAGATCCTTGAAGGTGAGATCCGAGCCCAAGAGCTTGTGGGTGCCGATGATGATGTCGACCTTGCCCTCTTTGAGATCGGCCAGCACGGCGCTCTGCTCCCTGGCGGAGCGAAAGCGGCTCAATACCTCGACCCGCACCGGCCAGTTGGCGAAGCGGTCGCGGAAGTTGTCATAGTGCTGCTGGGCGAGCAAGGTGGTGGGCACCAGCACCGCCACCTGCTTGCCCCCGTGCACGGCCACAAAGGCGGCGCGCATGGCCACCTCTGTCTTGCCAAAACCCACGTCGCCACACACCAGACGGTCCATGCTCTTGCCCTGGCACATGTCGCCGAGCACGGCGTTGATGGCATTGAGCTGATCCTCGGTCTCCTCAAACGGGAAGCCGGCCGCAAACTGGCGGTAGGCATCCTTGTCGTGGCGGAAGGCAAAGCCGCTGCGTGCCGCCCGGTGGGCGTAGATGTCGAGCAGCTCGGCCGCCACATCGCGCACCTTTTCGGCGGCCTTGCGTTTGGCGCGAGCCCAGGTCTCACCGCCGAGCTTGTGACAGGGGGGATTGTCCGAGCCCGTGTAGCGGCTGATGAGATGGAGGCTGGTGACCGGCACGAAGAGTTTGTCGCCACCGGCATACTCCAGAGTCAGGAATTCGGTGGGCAGGCCGCCGGCGGTGAGGGTCTCGAGTCCCAGATAACGACCGATACCGTGATCCAGATGCACCACGCTCTGACCCTGAGTGAGCTCGCCGAGGTTACGGATCACCGCATCCGAGCTCAGTTGCTTGGCGCGCTCTCGCTTGCGCTGGCTGCGCACCCGACCACCGAGCAGCTCGCTCTCGGTGATGATGGCAAGCTCTCCCCCCGGCAGGATCAGACCCCCCTCGAGGGGGCAGACCAGGATGGCGAGGGGATCGCTACCGGCAAAGAAGTGATCCAGCGTGGGCACGGTGGCGGGTCTGAGATCGATACGGGCCAACAGATCCTTTAACGCCTCGCGCCGTCCTTCACTGGGCACCGTAAACAGGACGCGACCGGCAAAGCCTTGCAAAAAGTGCTGCAGGGCGGCCAGGGGTTGCTCCTGGCTGTGATCCAGGGTGAGTTCGGGCAGGCGGGTCAGTCCCAGATCGTGGGGGGTATCGCTCCCCTCCTGCAGCGCCACCCAGCCATACTGGCCCAGGCTGGCAAAGAGCTGCTCAACCGGCAGATAGAGGGCCATGGGGGGGAGCAGGGGTCGGCTCTGATCCCAACGGCGCTCTTCGTAACGCTGCTGAATATCTCCCCAGAAGCGCCCGGCGGCGGCATAGGTATCGCCGACCGTGATGAGCAGACTGTCGGCGGGGAGATAATCAAACAGGTGCGCCGTCTCGTCGAAAAAGAGCGGCAGATAGTACTCGATACCGGCCGGCCAGCGACCCTTGCTCACCTCCTGATAGATGGCCCCGTCGGCGCGGGAGATCTCGAAATGCTCCCGATAGTGGCCACGGAAACGCTCGATGGCCGCCTCGTCGGTGGGAAACTCCCGGGCCGGCAGCAGATTGACCCGCTCGATGGGCTCCCGTGAGCGCTGGGTCTCGGGGTCGAAGGGGCGGATGGAGTCCACCTCGTCGTCGAAGAAGTCGATGCGATAGGGGCTCTGGCTCCCCATGGGGAAGAGATCGAGCAGGGAGCCGCGGGCGGCAAACTCCCCGTGCTCGAGCACCTGCTCTACCGCCACGTAACCCGCCTCGGCAAGGCGTGAACGCAGCCCCTGCAGGGAGAGGCGCTGCCCCTGTTTGAGCTGCAGGCTGAAGCGGTCCAGATAGCTGCGAGGAGGGCAGCGCAGCATCAGGGTGGTCACCGGGACTATGATGATGCCCCGTGCCATGGTCGGGAGACGATAGAGGGTCTCGAGACGCTGGGAGAGGATGTCCTGGTGGGGCGAGAAGGTGTCGTAGGGCAGCGTTTCCCAGTCCGGGAAGAGCAGCACGGGACAGTCGCTCCCCTCGAGCAGGAAGGCAAGTTCCTGTTCGAGACGCAGGGCGCTCGGGGTATCGGCGGTGACCAGCAGCAGGGGGCGGTCATGCTGGTGGGCCAGCTCACCGATGGTCAGGGCAAGGGCACAACCGGTGAGGTTGCCTATGGTCAGTTTGAGACCGGCCTTGCGGGGCAAGGCCGGTAGAGAGAGTCGAGTCATGGGGCTGGATCAGGTATTGCGATGGCGCTCTGAGGCGCGCTGTTTAAGCTGACGGGACTGGATATGCAGGCTGGCGCGAACCAGCAGCTCCCGATCCTCGTCACGGATACAGGCATAGTCGAGTTCCACATGGTGGCCATGCTCCCCCCTGGTGACCCCCTTGACACGACCATAGCAATAGACGGCCGAGGCCTCCTCGCGCAGGAAGATCTTGAGGCGGACCAGCTGGCCGCTCTTGGGGGGCTCACCGTGGCCCTCGAAGGGGAAGAGATAGTGCAGCTCACCGCCACCCAGGCGCAGGGTGTGGAAGCGATGCTCAGGGTGATCCTGCACCGCCAGCACATAGCCCATGATGAGGTCTATCTTGCGCGACTGCTGGTTGATCACCTCGATAAGATCTTGCAGGTGCTCGCTCCCCTGGGCTCGCATCAGTCGGCTGGTACCCAGATCGATCGCCGAGATCGCCGATGCGATGCGAAACGGCTCCGGCATCTCGGCTTCCAGCTCGGCGATGGAGGGAAGGTAATCCCCCTGAACCGGAATCACATTGACCGGCAGCGAGTGGACGACACTGAAGAACTCTTCGTGCATGGCGGCTATCCCTTGTTGTCATGGACGGTTTCCCATTATTATCCGGTATCTTATTTTCTTGGCAACGGCAGATCCTTGAAGACCGGACTTTTTCAGCCACTTGCGCTGGCCATCGGCCTGCGATACGCAGGGTCACGACGCAGTAACCGTTTCGTCTCCTTCATCTCCCTCTTCTCTACCTTCGGCATCGCCATCGGGGTCGCCGCCCTGATGGTGGTGATTTCGGTCATGAATGGCTTCGAAGGGCAGCTCAAGGGACGCATCCTGGGGGTTATTCCCCAGGTGGTCGTGACCGGTAGCGAGGGGCGTCTGGTGCCCCCGGCGGGATTGGCCGATACCCTGTCGGCCCTGCCTCATGTGCAGGCGGTGGCCCCCATGCTGGCCACCGAGGGAATGCTGCAGAGCCCGGGAGAGCTGACCGGCGTCAGCGTGCAGGGGATCGACCCGAAGCGCTGGCCCGCCGATGACCTGCTCCATCGCCAGATGCAGACCGGCACTCTGGATACCCTGACACCGGGCAGCTATCACATCGTGCTGGGGCAAGGGGTCGCCCGAACCCTGGGAGTGAGCCTGGGTGACCAGGTGCGACTGCTGCTGACCGAGGGGAGCCGCTATACCCCCTTTGGCCGAGTGCCCGCCCAGCGCCTCTTTACCGTCTCCGGTATTTTCGGGGTGGGTGCCGATGTGGATAACCAGATAGCCCTGATCAATTTGAGCGATGCCAAGCGCCTGCTGCGCCTGCCCGCCGAGGAGGTGGGCGGTCTGCGCCTGTGGCTCGACGATGCCTTCGCCGTCGATAGTGTGGTGAGCCAGCCGCTGCCCGAGAAGCTGGCCTGGCAGGACTGGCGCCGGGAGCGAGGTGAGCTGTTCCAGGCGGTGGCCATGGAGAAGCGCATGATGGGGCTGATGCTGGTGCTCATCATCGCCGTGGCCACCTTTAACATCCTCTCGGCCCTGGTCATGGTGGTCGGCGATAAAGAGAGCGAGGTCGCCATCCTGCGTACCATGGGGATGACAGAATCGGCCGTGGTGCACATCTTCATGGTGCTCGGCGCCTCGAGCGGGGTCGTCGGTGCCCTGGCGGGGGGATTGGCCGGACTGGCCCTGACCCTGGGTCTCAACCCCCTGCTCAGCGCCATCGGTCTCAACCTCTATATGGCCGCAGGGGGGGCAGGCTTGCCGGTCATCGTCGAACCCCTGCAGGTGGCGGTAATTCTGCTCGGTGCCGTGCTCCTGAGCTTTAGCGCCACCCTCTATCCTGCCGCCCGTGCCGCTCGTGTGCGTCCGGCCCAGGCCCTTCGTTATGAATAAATTGGAAGTTGCAAGCATGTCGATGAACAAGCCGTTGCTGGAGTGCCTGGCCATTAACCATGTCTATCGGGAGGGAACGCTTGAGACTCCGGTGCTCAAGGGGATCGATCTCAGCGTGGCACAGGGGGAGATGCTGGCGGTGGTCGGCAGCTCGGGTTCGGGCAAGAGTACCCTGCTGCACCTGCTCGGAGCCCTGGATACCCCTACCTCTGGGAAGGTGCTGTTTCGCGGCCAGGATATCCACGGCTGGAGCAGCGGCGAGCAGGCCCGTTTCCGTAACCGGGAGCTGGGGTTTGTCTACCAGTTCCATCACCTGCTCTCGGAGTTCAGCGCCCTGGAGAACGCCGCCATGCCCCTGCTCATCGGCGGCGCCAGCGTCAAGGAGGCGAGCGACAAGGCGGCGGCCATGCTGGCACGGGTCGGTCTCTCCCATCGACTCCATCACAGGCCCTCCGAACTCTCCGGTGGTGAGCGCCAGCGAGTGGCCATCGCCCGCGCCCTGGTCGGGGAGCCGAGCCTGGTGCTGGCCGACGAGCCGACCGGTAACCTGGATCACGCCAGCGCCACCGCCGTCTACGAGCTCTTGTGCGAGCTTAACCGTGAGCTGGGCACCGCCTTCGTGGTGGTGACCCACGATCTGGGCCTGGCGGCCAAGCTGCATCGCCGGGTCACCCTGGTGAGCGGCGTGATGGCGGAGGTTGCCTGATGTTCAAGCCGCTGCCCCTCTTTCTGGGCCTGCGCTACAGCCGTTCACGCCAGCGTAACGGTTTCATCTCGTTTATCTCGGCCTCGTCGCTTATCGGCATTGCCCTCGGGGTGATGGCGCTCATCCTCGGTCTCTCGGCCATGAACGGTTTCGAGCGTGAGCTCAAAAACCGGGTGCTGACCGTGATCCCCCAGGGGGAGCTCGATGCGGTCGAATCGCCCATCGCCGACTGGCCCGGGCTAAGAGAGTATCTGCTGGCCCAGCCCGGGGTGGCGGCGGTGAGCCCCGTCATCCGCATCAACGGCCTGCTCGAGAGCGGCAACCACCTCAAGGGGGTGCAGCTGCGCGCCATCCTGCCCGAGTATGAGGAGCAGATCTCCGATGCCGACGAGTACATGACCGGCAAGGGATTCGCCGAGCTTGAGGAGGGGGAGAACGGGGTCATTCTGGGCGCCGCCATCGCCCGCAAGCTGGGCCTCAAGGTGGGCGATACGGTGGGGCTGCTGATGCCCGAGGGCGGTGAGGGGATCAAGCAACCCAGACGCCAGCTGCTCAAGGTGGTGGGGCTGCTCGAAATAGGTGGCCAGCTCGATGGCCTGCTTGGCTTCATGCACCTGGCCGATGCCCAGAGCATCACGGGAATGGGGAGCGCGGTCACGGGCTTTAGCCTCAAGGTGGATGACGTATTCAAGGCGCAATCCATCACCGTGGCCGCCGCCAGCAAGTTTCCCCACCACGTCTATATCCGCAGCTGGATGAACAGCCAGGGCTATCTCTATCAGGATATCCAGATGGTGCGTACCGTCATGGTGGTGGTGATGCTGATGGTGGTGGCGGTGGCTTGCTTTAACATCGTCTCGACCCTGGTGATGTCGGTCAATGAGAAGCGCGGGGAGATCGCTATCCTCAAGACCATGGGGGCGAGCGCGGCCCAGATCCGCCAGACCTTCGTCATCCAGGGGATGGTCAATGGTGTGCTCGGTGCCCTGCTCGGCGCCCTGCTCGGCGGAGTGCTCTCCGAGTATCTCACCCCCATCATGGGAGGGCTGGAGCGTCTCATCGGCCATCGCTTCCTCAACCCCGAGATCTATTTCATCGACTTTTTACCCACCGAGCTGCACTGGCTCGATCTGGGGCTGGTCACGGGAGCCGCTATCCTGATGAGTTTTATCGCCACCCTCTACCCGGCGTGGCGGGCCAGCGGCCTGGTACCGGCCAGGGAGCTGGGGCGCTAGGGGCGCACAGGGTGATGAGGAGGGAGGCCACTGGCCTCCCTCTTTTCATGGGTGCTCAGTGGGCGTTGAGCTCGTCCAGGGGCAGGGAGAAACTCGGCACGAAGGTGTCGATAAAGTAGCGCATCTCCGGACTCATGCGCTGATCCAGCATCTCCTCGAGGCGTCGACGGGCCGGCTCAAACTCCCGGTTGCCCGCCGCCAGCTCCTCCAGGCACTTGGTATAGGCGCACAGGGTGTCTGCATCCTTGACCAGACGGGCGAGCTCGGCATCGAGGCAGGCCGAGTCGAGCAAGGGGCGGTAGGCCTGGTGCAGGGCCGGGGGCAGCATGTCCAGCAGGCGCTGCTCGGCGGCGAGCTCAATCTTCTTGTACTCCCGGGCTATCTCGGGGTTGTAGTACTTGACCGGCGTAGGGAGATCGCCGGTCAGTACCTCGGTGGCGTCGTGAAACAGGGCGATGACGGCGGCCCGCTCGGCATCCACCTCGCCTTCGAACAGGGTGTTGCGTATGGTGCCGAGGGCATGGGCCACCATGGCCACCTGCAGGCTGTGCTCGGCGATATTTTCAGACTGGATGTTGCGCATCAGAGGCCAGCGATAGATGAGCTTCATGCGCGAGAGGTTGGCAAAAAAGTGACTGGGCAGCATGCTTGGTTTCCGTTAACGAGCCTGTGGTCAGGGTATACCCATCAGTGGATACCAGAAAAGAGAGAGGGCAGGTTAAACCTGCCCTCCGGTATCAGCGAATGTATTGGCCGGTCTCGGCCTCGTGTTTGGTGACCACCGTCTGGCCGATGGGGGCCAGGCTGGCCACCGCCAGCTTGAGGTGCTGGATGCCAAACGGGATGCCGATGATGGTGATAAAGCAGGCCAGGGCCGAGGTGATGTGGCCGATGGCGAGCCAGACGCCGATCAGCACAAACCAGAGGATGTTGCCGATCAGCCCCAGGGTGCCGGTGCCGATGTCGTCGCGACCCGTGATGAAGCGGCGATTGATGGTGGTCTTGCCAAAGGGGAAGAAGGTGAAGGTGCCAATCATGAAGCAGGCGCGCCCCCACGGAATGCCGACCAGAGAGATGAAGCAGAGCAACCCGGCCAACCACCAGGCAAGCCCCATCAGGACACCGCCCAGCAGGAACCACAGCAGGTTGAACAGAAAACGCAGGACACTCATGGATTGCTCCTCAGATAAATGGTGCTACACCATACCACTCCCCGCCCAGCAGGCAATCAAAAGCGTGCGAGAGGCGACATGGACTGCCAGATAAAGGATGACCGGAGGCGAGGCTCCGGTCATGGGGGGGAGATCAGGACCATGATAAGGCGTGGTTACTTCTTGTCGTCCGAGAAGGTGATGTTGAGCTCGAGCACCGAGAGCTCATCGCTCTTCTTGTCGAGTTGCACCGAGACCCGGTCCGGATCGATGGCGACATATTTGCGGATCACGTCCAGAATGTCCTGCTTGAGTTGGGGCAGGTAATCCGGCCCCCCTCTGCTGGTGCGCTCGTGGGCGACGATGATCTGCAGACGCTCCTTGGCCAGCTGTGCGGTGTTCTGTTTCTTGTTGGAGCGGAAATAATCCAATAATGACATGCTTAACTCCCGAACAATCGGCTAAAGAAGCCTTTCTTCTCTTCCTGAAGGAACCGAAACTCCTTGCTCTCTCCCAGCAGACGGGAGACAGCGTCGTCATAGGCCATGCCGGCGTCGGACTCTTTGTCGAGAATGACCGGCTCACCGGAGTTGGAGGCGCGCAGCACCGCCTGGGACTCGGGGATCACCCCGAGCAGGGGGATGGCCAGGATCTCCTGCACATCCTGCACGCTCAGCATGTCACCACGGTTAACGCGGGTCGGGCAGTAGCGGGTCAGCAGCAGGTGCTCCTTGATGGGATCTTCGCCACGCTCGGCACGGCGAGACTTGGAGGCCAGGATGCCGAGGATACGGTCTGAGTCACGTACCGAGGAGACCTCGGGGTTGGTGGTGACGATCGCCTCGTCGGCGAAGTAGAGCGCCATCAGGGCGCCGGCTTCGATACCGGCCGGTGAGTCGCAGACGATATAGTCAAACCCCATCTCGTGGAGCTGGTTCAATACCTTCTCGACACCCTCCTTGGTCAGGGCATCCTTGTCACGGGTCTGGGAGGCCGGCAGGATGGAGAGATTCTCGACCCGCTTGTCCTTGATAAGCGCCTGATTGAGGTTGGCCTCACCGTTGATGACGTTGACGAAGTCATAGACCACACGGCGCTCGCAGCCCATGATGAGGTCGAGATTACGAAGACCAATATCGAAATCGATGACGACGGTCTTATGACCACGCTGTGCCAGACCGGTACTGAGCGCCGCACTGGTGGTGGTTTTGCCGACGCCGCCCTTACCTGACGTTACGACTATGATTCGCGCCATTATCGCTTCCTTGTAGCTCTATTTGATGCTGTCTATACGAAGTTGTTCTTTATCGAGGCGGACGTGGACCGGCCTCTGAATCAAGCCTGCCGGCAGGGCGTCACTGAGCTGGAAAGTTCCAGCGATAGAGAGCAGCTCTGCCGCCAGTTGCTGGCAATAGATGCGGGCCTGGGTATTACCCCGTGCGCCGGCGATGGCGCGGCCACGCAAGGTGCCATAAATATGGATGCTGTCATCGGCGATGACCTCTGCCCCCGGGCTGACCGAGCCCAAAACCACCAGAGAGGTCCCTGCCGCATAGATCTGCTGCCCCGAACGAACCGGTCCCACATGCACACGAGTCGGGATCACGGTCGGCGGCTCGGGCTTGGGGGCGACGGGAGCCACCGGCTCCGGTCGTTTCTTGCCCGAACTCATGACGGCAATGCCGGCCGCCTTGGCGGCAGTCTTCATCGCCTCGCTGCGCGCCCCAGTGATACCGACGAGGATAAACTCTTCGGACTCTACCAAATCCTTGAGCGCCTCGAAATCGGGTACTGCATCGAGCATCTCGACGTTGAGTACCAGAGGAGCGCAGTTGAAGAAATGGGGGGCCTGGGCCACCTTGCTCTCGAGCAAGGAACGGATCTTGTCCGGGTTGGCATCGGTGATGTGAAGAACCGAGAGGGTAAAAGTAGCGCCTTTTATTTCATTATCCCGTTCGACCATGAATCATCCCCGATCCGCAAGGCAATCCGTTATTGTTATTGACATTCCGATGGTATAGTTTGCCCCCACAAGAGGCAATCAATCGCACGGATTATATCAAGTTACATGTTGTGTGCAGTCTATAAAAGTCGCAAAAAAGCCGACACATATCTCTTTATCGAGCGTCGTGATGATTTTTCCCGGGTACCGGATGCGCTCAGAAGCACCTTTGGCCCCGGTCAGCTGGTGATGGTGACCAAGCTGGACCCGGCCAAGCCCCTGAGTATCTCCAATGTCGAGAAGGTGATGGCGGCGCTGGTTGCACAGGGGTTCTATCTGCAGCTTCCTCCTCCCCAGGAGAACCTGCTCGCACAGCATAAGGCCTCGCTCAAGGGGGCAACACCGCAGCCATGAACAGGGGCTGTGCCTTGATTTTATCCCCGGCTGCCGGTATAACCCTGCCGCTTTGGTTGTGAGTGAGACGAGATGATGCAAACCCCGTTTTGGCAGGTGAAACGCCTCGATGAGATGAGTCCCGGCGAGTGGGAGTCGCTTTGCGACGGCTGCGGCAAGTGTTGTCTCAACAAGCTCATCGACGAAGAGACCGATGAGCTGGTGTTCACCAACGTCGCCTGTAATCTGCTCAATACCAAGAGCTGTCAGTGTTCCGATTATGCCAACCGCTTCACCCGTGAACCCGATTGTCTGCAGATCACTGCCGACAAGATCGACGAGTATCACTGGCTTCCCTCAACCTGCGCCTATCGTCTGCTGGCCGAGGGGGCACAACTCCCCGAGTGGCACCCTCTGCTGACCGGCAGTGCCTCTGCCATGCACAGGGCCGGCCAATCGGTGCGCGGCAAGGTGGTACACGAAGCCTTCGCCGGTGACTGGGAAGATCACATCATCTTCTGGGCCAGCTAAGCTTTCCCCATATAAAAAACGGAGCCACTGGCTCCGTTTTTTATTGTCCGATTCACTGACAGCAGCGTCCTTTGGCCAGGTTGCCCACCGCCACCACGATGAAGACCAGCAGGTAGGCGGCGAAGATGCCGACCAGCCACTGAGGCATGGAGAGGGTCAGAAACTGCCAGGTGATCTCGGAACAATCCCCGCTCGGCATAAAGAGCCAGGGGATCCACTGATCCAGCGGCATCCAGCTCGGGAAGTCTGCATAGGGGCTACAGACGTTGAAAGGGGAGGGATTGACCTGGTAATCCACGTGGCGCAAGGCCAACTGCAGACCATGGAAGGCGCTGTATCCCCACAACACCATGGCGCTCCAGCGCAGCCACAGGCGCTCTGGGTTCAGGGTACCGAGCAGGCCTGCCGCGACGATACCCAGGACGGCAATACGCTCATAGATGCACATGACGCAAGGGTGCAGCCCGAGCACATGCTGAAAGAAAAGTGCGCAGAGCTCAAGAGAGAGCGCCGTGCCGGCCAAGAGGGCCCAGGGCCAGCGTTTGGCCGCCAGCGTGCGTAAGAATTCAACCATAAGAACCGCCTGAATGGGAGTCGAGGGGGCATTAGAGCAGAGCAGAAAGGGAAAGAAAAGGGGCCCAGGGCCCCTTGCATATCAGTGTCCGGTTGCGGCGCCGACGGCGCTGGCGGCATGGTGAGTGAGCCAGCCCCAGTCATAAAATTGCTGGGTCATACCCGGCAGCACCCACTCGATGCAGAGGAAACCGACCCCCGCCAGTACGAGTGTATAGGGGAGGGCCATCCAGACCATGCGACCATAAGAGAGGCGCAGCAGCGGGGCCAGGGTCGAGGTGAGCAGGAAGAGGAAGGCGGCCTGTCCATTCGGGGTCGCCACCGACGGCAGGTTGGTCCCTGTGTTGATGGCCACCGCCAGCAGGTCGAAGTGATCCCGGGTGATGGCCTTATTCAACAGGGCGGTTTTAACCTCATTGATATAGACAGTACCGACGAAGACGTTGTCACTGACCATGGAGAGAACCCCGTTGGCCAGGTAGAAAAGCGCCAACTGATTCTCGGGTTTGGCGGCCAGCACCAGCTCTATCACAGGACGGAACAGCTGCTGATCGATGATCACGGCCACGACGGAGAAGAACACGGCCAGCAGGGCGGTGAAGGGGAGGGCCTCCTGGAACGCTTTGCCGATGGCGTGCTCATCGGTGACGCCGGTCAGTGAGGTGGCCAGCACGATGACGGAGAGACCGATCAGGCCGACGGCCGCCAGATGCAGCGCCAGGCCGATGACCAGCCAGACGGCGATAAGGGACTGGGCCAGCAGCTTGAGCTGATCGTGGCGGGTACGGCGGGCATCTTCATGGGCGTCGTAGTCGAGCATGATTTGACGCACGCGTTCGGGCAGTTTGGCGCCATAGCCGAACCAGCCCATCTTCTCGACCAGCAGGCAGGTGAGCAGGCCGAAGATGAAGACAGGGACGCTTACCGGTGCCATGCGAACGGCAAACTCGGCAAACTGCCAGCCGGCCTGTTCACCGATGATGAGGTTCTGGGGTTCACCGACCAGAGTGCAGACGCCGCCCAATGCCGTGCCGATGGCTGCGTGCATCATCAGGCTGCGCAGGAAGGCGCGAAACCCTTCGAGGTCGTCGTGGCTTATCTCGTTGAGGGCGCTGTCATCCTGATGATCGTGCTCGTGATGAAACCCCTTGCCAGAGGCTACCTTGTGGTAGATGGCGTAGAAGCCGGTGGCGACGCTGATCACCACGGCGATGACGGTCAGAGCATCGAGGAAGGCGGACAGAAAGGCGGCCACCAGGCAGAAGGCCATGGAGAGGGCGCTCTTGGAGCGGATGCGGATGAGCAGCTTGGTAAAGACATAGAGCAGCAGGTTCTTCATGAAGTAGATGCCCGCGACCATGAACACCAGCAGCAGCAAGACCTCCATGTTGGCGGCCAGCTCATGCTTGACCTGGGAGGGAGTCGTCATGCCGATGGCGACCGCCTCGATGGCGAGCAGCCCCCCGGGTTGCAAGGGGTAGCACTTGAGCGCCATGGCCAGGGTGAAGATAAACTCCACCACCAACAGCCAGCCGGCGATGAAGGGATCGATGTAGAAGACGACCGGGTTAATAATGAGGAAGGTCAGGATGGCGGCCTTGTACCAGTTAGGCGCATGCCCCAAGAAGTTTTGTGCCAGGGCACGTCCGAAGCTTACCTGCATAGTGTTCTCTCTGGTTGGAAAACGTCCGTTTTACTACCCGTATGCACCATGCAGTACGGGACAGGGGGGTGATAGTTTCTTAGTTTGACTCAGTTCCCCATGATATTAATCAATAATTTGCCGGATGACATTTAGACTAACGTTTGCCTTGGGAATCATTTGACGATTTAGCCACGAAAAAAGTGATAAAGGGGTGCCCAGAGGACTGACCTTTTGTTTGCCATGGTCGCTGCCTTTGCTATCATTCGTGGGCCTTTAACATTGTCATCACTTGCAGAGCCCGTTCATGGTCATAAAAGCGCAGAGCCCGGCTGGGTTTGCCGAAGAGTACATCATCGAATCCATCTGGAATAATCGCTTTCCTCCCGGGTCTATCCTCCCTGCCGAGCGGGAGCTCTCCGAGCTCATCGGGGTGACTCGTACCACCCTGCGCGAGGTGCTGCAGCGTCTTGCCCGTGATGGCTGGCTGACTATACAGCATGGCAAGCCCACCAAGGTGAACAACTTCTGGGAGACCTCGGGTCTCAATATCCTCGAGACGCTGGCACGCCTGGATCAGGACAAGGTGCCCGATCTGGTGGCCCAACTGCTCTCTGCCCGTACCAACATCAGCACCATCTTCATTCGGGGCGCCGTGCGCAACAATCCGGAGCGCGCCGCAGAGATCCTGCGCTCTTTCGCCGATGTGGAAGACAGTGCCGAAGCCTATGCCGACTTCGATTACCGTCTGCTGCACCAGCTCTCCTTTGCCTCGGGCAATCCCATCTATGCCCTGATCCTCAACGGTTTCAAGGGCTTGTATGCCAGAGTCGGTCGTTACTACTTCTCCGACAAGCAGGCCCGTCAGACGGCAGCAGATTACTACCAGGCCCTGCAGAAGCTGGCGGAAAACAAAGACTATGAATCTGTTTTCCAGGCTGTGCGCCTCTACGGTGTGGAGTCTGGCAAGCACTGGGCAAGGCTGCGTGAACACATGCCCAGTAACTTCTGCGATCATTGAAGATTGCCCGATAGAAGAAGCGCGCCAACCGGCGCGCTTTTTGTTGGTCTCAACTGCTCTTTTTGTCGGGGCAGCGGGAGATGATCTCGGGACTGAGCTCGCCGTTATCCTGCTCCAGTATCACATCGAAACCCCACAGCTGATGCAGATGACGCATCACCTCGTGGCGTGAATCCCCGAGAGGGATACGGTTGTGGGGCACATAGCGCAGGGTGAGGGAGCGATCACCCTTCACCGCCACGTTGTAGACCTGGATGTTGGGCTCGAGGTTACTCAGGTTGTACTGGGCCGACAGTATGCTTCGCAGCTTGCGGTAGCCCTCTTCGTTATGGATGGCCGAGACCTTCAGATAGTTCTTCATGTCGTCGTCATCGATGGAGAAGAGCTTGAGATCACGCATCACCTTGGGGCTCAGAAACTGGCTGATGAAGCTCTCGTCCTTGAAGTTCTGCATCGCGAAATGCAGGGTGTCGACCCAATTGGTGCCGGCATAGTCGGGAAACCAGTATCTGTCCTCCTCGGTCGGGTGCTCACAAATTCGCCGCAAGTCAGTGAACATGGCAAATCCCAGGGCATAGGGATTAATCCCCGAGTAGTAGCGGCTGTTATAGGGGGGTTGATAGATGACATTGGTGTGGCTGTGCAGCACCTCCATCATGAAGCGATCGCTCAGCTTTCCCTCATCGTAGAGGTGGTTGAGGATGGTGTAGTGCCAAAAGGTCGCCCACCCCTCATTCATTACCTGAGTCTGCTTCTGGGGATAGAAGTACTGGCTTATCTTGCGCACGATGCGCACCACCTCACGCTGCCAGGGTTCGAGCAGGGGGGCATTCTTCTCGATGAAATAGAGGATGTTCTCCTGAGGCTCGGGCGGGTAGCGCCGCTCGGCGGCCCCCTCGCTGCGTGCCTGCTTGGGCAGGGTACGCCACAACTCGTTGACCTGGGTCTGCAGATAGTCTTCACGGGCTTTCTGGCGTCGTTTCTCTTCGGCCAGGGAGAGCTTTTGTGGCCGTTTATAGCGATCGACCCCGAAGTTCATCAGGGCATGACAGGCGTCGAGCAGGCTCTCGACGGCCTCGATACCGTGTTTCTCCTCACATTCGCTGATGTATTTCTTGGCAAACAGCAGGTAGTCGATGATGGACGAGGCATCGGTCCAGGTCTTGAACAGGTAGTTGTTCTTGAAAAAGGAGTTGTGTCCATAGCAGGCGTGGGCCATGACCAGGGCCTGCATTGGCATGGTGTTCTCCTCCATCAGGTAGGCGATGCAGGGATCGGAGTTGATGACGATCTCGTAGGCCAGCCCCATCTGACCACGCTTGTAGTTACGCTCGGTCTGGATGAAGTGCTTGCCATAAGACCAGTGATGGTAGCCAATCGGCATGCCAACGCTGGAGTAGGCATCCATCATCTGCTCGGCGGTGATCACCTCGATCTGGTTGGGGTAGGTGTCCAGCCTGTAGTGAGCGGCAACCCGGGCGATCTCCTTGTGGTAGATCTCCAGCAGATCGAAGTTCCAGTCCGGCCCGTCATCGAGCGGGGTATGTCTCTTGATGGCAGTCTCACTCATAACGCATCCCCTCAGGCGGCTTGTTTCTTGAACAGCTCCCGGAATACCGGGTAGATATCCTCCAGCTTGCGGATATGCTCCATGGCAAAGTTGGGGAACTGGCTGGCCACCGATTCGTACTCGTGCCACAGAGTCTGGTGGGCTCGCGTGGTGATCTCGATATAGGAGTAGTAACGAACCCTCGGCATGATCTCCTTGATGAGCAGCTCTTTGCACAGGGGAGAGTCATCGGCCCAGTTATCGCCATCTGAAGCCTGAGCGGCGTAGATGTTCCACTGGCTGGCCGGATAACGTTCGCTGACGATCTCGCTCATCATCTTGAGGGCGCTCGAGACGATGGTGCCACCGGTCTCCTGGGAGTAGAAGAACTCGTGCTCGTCCACCTCCTTGGCCTGGGTATGGTGGCGGATATAGACCACCTCTACGTTCTTGTAGGTGCGGGTCAGGAAGAGGTAGAGCAGGATATAGAAGCGCTTGGCCATATCCTTGGTGGCCTGATCCATGGAGCCCGAGACGTCCATCAGGCAGAACATCACCGCCTGGCTGGAGGGAACCGGTCGTTTCACGAAGTTGTTGAACTTCAGATCGAAGGTGTCGATAAAGGGCACGGCCTCAATCTTCTTGCGCAGCTCCCGGATCTCCCGCTCAATCTGGGCTATCTCGGCATGATGCTCGTTGGGATCTTGCATCAAGAGGGCGAGTCGCTCCTCCAGCTCGTGCACTTTACGTTTCTTGCCCGCCTGCAGGGCGACCCGCCGTGCCAGGGAGTTTTGCAGGGAGCGCACCACGTTGATGTTGGTCGGCACCCCGTTTGAGGTGTAGCCGGCCCGATAGGTTTTCACCTCCATCAATTGGTTAAGCTGGGTTTTCTGCAAATTGGGCAGCTCGAGATCCTCGAACAGCAGATCGAGGTACTCATCCTTGGAGATCTGGAACACGAAGTCATCGGCCCCCTCTCCCTGATTGGAGGCCTGGCCCTCACCGCTGCCGCCGCCACTGCCGCCTCCTTGCGGGCGATCTATCTTGTCCCCGGCCACAAACTGATCGTTGCCGGGGTGCACCATCTCCCGTTTACCACCGCGCCCCTGATGAAAATGGGGCTCGGTGATGTCACGGGTCGGTATGCTGATGCTCTCGCCCTTGTCCACATCCTGAATGCTGCGTTTTGCCACAGCATCGGAGACCGCTTGTTTTATCTGTTTTTTGTAACGGCGGATGAAGCGCTGCCGGTTGACAGCGCTCTTGTTCTTGCCGTTCAGTCTGCGATCGATGAAATGCGCCATATTCCCCCCTTGGCCATCAGGCTCAGGATGACTTACGCACCCTCAAGTACCACTCAGAGAGCAGGCGCACCTGTTTGCGGGTATACCCTTTCTCCATCATCCGCGCGACGAAGTTGTCGTGTTTCTTCTGCTCTTCAGCCGAGGTCTTGCTGTTAAACGAGATGACCGGTAACAGCTCCTCGGTATTGGAGAACATCTTCTTCTCGATCACGGTGCGCAGCTTCTCGTAACTGGTCCAGGTCGGGTTGCGGCCGGCATTGTTGGCACGGGCTCGCAGCACGAAGTTGACAATTTCGTTACGGAAATCTTTCGGGTTGCTGATCCCGGCCGGTTTCTCGATCTTCTCCAACTCGCTGTTGAGTGCGGAGCGGTCAAACAGCTGGCCGGTCTCGGGATCGCGGTACTCCTGATCCTGAATCCAGAAGTCGGCGTAGGTGACATAACGGTCGAAGATGTTCTGCCCATATTCAGAGTAGGACTCCAGATAGGCGGTCTGGATCTCCTTGCCAATAAACTCCACATAGCGGGGGATAAGATATCCCTTGATGAACTCCAGATAGCGGTCATGCAGCTCTTGGGGGAACTGCTCGCGCTCTATCTGTTGCTCGAGCACATAGAAGAGATGCACCGGGTTGGCGGCCACCTCCGAGTGGTCGAAGTTGAACACCCGGGAGAGGATCTTGAACGCGAAGCGGGTCGAGAGGCCATTCATCCCCTCGTCGACGCCGGCATAGTCGCGATACTCCTGGTGGCTCTTGGCCTTGGGGTCCGTATCTTTGAGGCTCTCACCGTCATAGACCCGCATCTTGGAGTAGAGGCTGGAGTTCTCGGGCTCCTTGAGGCGAGAGAGGACAGAGAACTGGCCGAGCAGCTCCAGGGTGCCCGGGGCACACTTGGCCTCGGTCAACTGGCTGTTTTGCAGCAACTTCTCGTAGATCTTCACCTCTTCCGAGACGCGCAGGCAGTAAGGCACCTTGACGATGTAGACCCGATCGAGGAATGCCTCGTTGTTCTTGTTGTTCTTGAACTGCTGCCATTCCGACTCGTTGGAGTGGGCGAGGATGATCCCCTCAAACGGCAGGGCAGAGATCCCCTCGGTGCCGTTGTAGTTCCCTTCCTGAGTCGCGGTCAGCAGCGGGTGCAACACCTTGATGGGCGCCTTGAACATCTCGACAAACTCCATCATCCCCTGATTGGCCTTGCACAGTGCGCCGGAGTAGGAGTAAGCATCGGCATCATCCTGGGCGAAGTGCTCCAGCATGCGGATGTCGACCTTGCCCACCAGAGAGGAGATGTCCTGGTTGTTCTCATCACCGGGCTCGGTCTTGGCGATGGCTATCTGATCCAGAATGGAGGGATTGACCTTCTCAACCCGGAACTTGGTGATGTCGCCGCCGAATTCGTGCAGACGTTTGGCTACCCAGGGAGACATAATGGGACGCAGATAGCGACGCGGAATGCCATACTCGCGCTCGAGCAGCTCGCCGTCTTCTTCCATATCAAACAGGCAGAAGGGGTGGTCGTTGACCGGGGAGCCCTTGATGCGATAGATGGGAACTTTCTGCATCAGGGACTTGAGCTTCTCGGCCAGAGAGGACTTACCGCCCCCGACAGGACCGAGCAGATAGAGGATCTGTTTACGCTCTTCGAGTCCCTGAGCGGCATGCTTGAGGTAGGAGACGATCTGCTCGATCGCCTCTTCCATGCCGTAGAAGTCCTTGAAGGCGGGGTAACGGGATATCACCCGGTTGGAGAAGATCCGGCTCAGGCGTGGATTGGTCGAGGTATCTACCATCTCCGGCTCACCGATGGCGGCCAGCAGTCGTTCGGCGGCCGAGGCGTAGCAGTTACTATCCTGCTTGCACATCTCCAGAAACTCCTGGATGGTGTACTCCTCTTCCCTGGCTTTCTCGTAGCGCTGTTGATAATGCTCGAAGATGCCCATAACCTTTTACCCCCGTAATAGATAGTCGCTTACCCTGAAAAGGCGTATCGCCGCGGCGACATGCTTCTATTAAGTTAAGCCTACTCGTTGTCTCATCGCGTATTGAAAGCAGAACAAACTCTCTTTCCTGCCCTTACCCTGATGAAGGTCCTCCCACTTTGCGGCCCGTCTCTCTATAACAGGCCCTATGTTACTGACTGTTAAATTATTTTTGCCACGTTACTCAATCCTTTGTCAAAGACATAACAGATAAATCTTTTGATTGCCAAGTGACGCCACTCCTCGGGCGTTGTGACTTCGGATCAGTTTCCCGAAGTTGGAGTTAAGACTCTATTTTTTACATTGACGCAACATTATGAGGTGGCTAGATTGAGCGGGTACCTCGCCATCAGGCTTCTCTTTTCCCATAGGACAAGCCGTGACTGCGGGTGCAAAGCTCTGTTTAAGCACGTTTCCGTTGGCTTGGCCCTCGCATCGCGAGGGCCTTATTTTTTCTTGCCCCTTATTTACTTCGTTGTTACAACCTTTGTGATGACGGTCACAAAGTGGGGCGTGCAATGAAAAGGATCCTGTTTCTGGCGCTGATCCTCGGTGCTCTCTGGCGCATTCACGATATCAGCGATTGGCAGCGTGCCCAGCAGGCCTGGCAGGAGTCGCGTTTTGTCGATGCGGTTGCAATTTGGCAACGTCTGCGCGAGCAGGGCGATCTCAGAGCCCAGGTTTTGCTCGCCCATGCCTACGAGGCCGGTGCCGGTGTCGCTCAGGATAGCCGGACGGCCATCGCCCTCTATGAGGATGCCGCCAGGCGTGGCGAGGCAAGCGGCCAATATCGTCTGGCCGAGGTTTATCTGAGAGGGGAGGGAACCAGGCAGGACCTGGGGGCAGCCTATCGATGGATGGAGATTGCCGCCAAAAGTGGGGTGGTGGCGGCGCAGCTCAAGTTTGGGGTGCTCTGCCTGCTGGGGATCGAGGGCCGGCATGAATGGGAGAAGGGGAAGCGATGGCTGGTGAGGGCAGCCTCGAGTGGCAATGAATCGGCCCTGCGCGTATTACAAGAGATGGCCAAGTACGAACTCGGGGAGGGGAGCTTCTCCTTCGATGAGTTGGAACGGCTCGTCAAATCGTGATGGAGCCTTGGCAGCATTAATGCATTGCGTTATCGAGCGTGTCATTAGATTGTCAGGAGGCACATCATGGAACCCCTTCCCGATTGGCTAGAGCCCGCCGTGGCCTCTGGTGCCTTGACTCTGGAGCAGGCTCGCATCCTGCTCGTCAGCCTCTCTCCGTTGCAAGGCACATGCTGCCGGGAGTTGTCCGCCGCCGAGGCTGATGCCTCCATGCGGCTGTTTCTCTACCGTTGTCGTTGCCAAGGGATCCAGTAGGGCAGGCACTTGGCGGCTATTTTTGTTACCCCCTTATCTATCTCATCTGTTACTATGCCCCGTCACCTGATCCGCCCTTGAGACGACACCTGTGTGTGTCTTCTCTTGGTGCCTGTTTGCAGAGTAGAGCGAACACTCGGGTGTATTCGTGTTGTCCATTCAACAGACTTAACTCTTTGCATGTGGCCTTTGGTGTGGGTCACCACTGTATAAGGATTTCAAGATGCCAATCATTACCCTGCCCGACGGCAGCCAACGTCAATTCGCTCAACCCGTCTCCGTCATGGATGTCGCCGCCGACATCGGCCCCGGTCTTGCCAAGGCGTGTATCGCCGGTCGTATCAATGGCGAGCTGGTGGATGCCTGCGAGGTGATCGCCGAGGATGTCACCCTCTCTATTATCACCGCCAAGGACGAAGAGGGGCTGGAGATCCTGCGTCACTCCTGTGCGCACCTGCTCGGCCATGCCATCAAGCAGCTGTGGCCGCAGACCAAGATGGCCATCGGTCCTGTCATCGACAACGGTTTCTACTACGACGTGGATCTCGACCGCTCCCTGACCGACGAAGATTTGGCTGCCCTGGAAGCGCGTATGCTTGAGCTGGCATCCAAAGATTACGACGTGGTCAAGAAGAAGGTCTCCTGGCAGGAGGCCCGCGATGCCTTTGAGGCCCGCGGGGAGACCTACAAGATGGAGATCCTGGATCAGAACATCGCCCGCGATGATCGTCCGGGTCTGTACCATCACGAAGAGTACATCGACATGTGCCGTGGCCCGCATGTCCCCAACATGCGCCATTGCCACCACTTCAAGCTGCAGAAAATCGCCGGCGCCTACTGGCGTGGTGACTCCAGCAACAAGATGTTGCAACGCATCTATGGCACCGCCTGGGCCGACAAGAAGCAGCTCAAGGCTTACCTGCAGCGCCTCGAAGAGGCTGCCAAACGCGATCACCGCAAGATTGGCAAGCAGCTTGACCTGTATCATATGCAGGAAGAGGCCCCGGGCATGGTGTTCTGGCACAACGACGGCTGGACCATTTTCCGCGAGCTGGAGACCTTCATCCGCGGCAAGCTCAAGGAGTACGACTATCAGGAGGTGAAAGGCCCCTTCATGATGGATCGCGTCCTGTGGGAGCGCTCTGGCCACTGGGAGAAGTATGCCCACGCCATGTTCACTACCCAGTCCGAGAACCGCGAGTACGCCATCAAGCCGATGAACTGCCCGGGTCACGTGCAGATCTTCAACCAGGGCCTCAAGTCCTACCGCGATCTGCCCCTGCGTATGGCCGAGTTTGGCTCCTGCCACCGCAACGAGCCTTCCGGTTCCCTGCATGGCCTGATGCGTGTACGCGGCTTTACCCAGGATGACGCCCACATCTTCTGTACCGAAGAGCAGGTGATGGAAGAGGTGTCGGCCTGTATCCGCATGGTGTATGACGTCTACGGTACCTTTGGCTTCGAGAATATCGTGGTCAAACTCTCCACTCGCCCCGAGCAGCGTATCGGTACCGACGAGATGTGGGATCGTGCCGAGGCCGCCCTGGCCGAAGCCCTGACCCAGAATGGTCTGAAGTACGATCTGCAGCCGGGTGAGGGTGCCTTCTACGGTCCGAAGATCGAGTTCACCCTGCACGACTGCCTGGACCGCGCCTGGCAGTGCGGCACCGTCCAGCTCGACTTTGCCCTGCCGGGTCGCCTCGGTGCCACCTATGTGGGTGAGGACAACGAGCGTCACGTGCCCGTGATGATCCACCGCGCTATTTTGGGCTCTATCGAGCGCTTCATCGGGATCCTGACCGAAGAGTACGCCGGCTTCTTCCCGACCTGGTTGGCACCGACTCAGGCCGTTGTCATGAATATCACCGACAACCAGGCCGATTATGCGGTTCAAGTGGCCAAGGCATTGAATGATGCGGGTCTGCGTGCGAAAGCAGACTTGAGAAATGAGAAGATTGGCTTTAAAATCCGCGAGCATACTTTGAAGCGAGTGCCCTATATGCTGGTTTGCGGCGACAAAGAAGTCGAATCCGGCAAAATTGCTGTTCGCACTCGCAAGGGGGCTGACCTGGGAACCTATCCGGTTGAGGAGCTGATTGCACTGCTCACTCAGGAAGTTCAGACCCGCGGACAAAAAAGAGTGGAGGAATAAGCTATAAAAGGCGGAAAAAAACTGGGCAAGCAGCCGCAAGCCCGCGCTCATCGTATCAATACCGAAATTCGTCTCAAAGAGGTTCGTCTGACTGGTGTTGACGGAGAACCCTTGGGTATCGTCACTATCCAGGAAGCCCTGAACCTGGCCGTTGAAGCCGGGGTCGATCTGGTAGAGATCAGTCCTAACGCTGAGCCGCCCGTTTGCCGGATCATGGATTACGGCAAGTTCCTCTACGAAAAGAGCAAGACTGCCAAAGAGCAGAAGAAGAAACAAAAAGTTGTCCAGGTTAAGGAGATCAAATTCCGTCCTGGTACCGATGAAGGCGACTACCAGGTAAAACTGCGCAACCTGGTTCGCTTCCTCGAGGAAGGTGACAAGGCCAAGGTGACCTTGCGCTTCCGTGGTCGTGAAATGGCTCACCAGGATCTTGGTATCAAGGTGCTGGAGCGCGTCAAGAGCGATCTGGAAGAGCTGGCCGTGGTCGAGTCCTTCCCGAAAGTCGAAGGCCGTCAAGCTGTGATGGTCCTCGCACCCAAGAAGAAATAATCAGGCCCACAAGTGACAGGCTCGTGGGGTAACCCGCGAGCCTGTTCGCCTGACTATTTTGTTGTTACTCACAATGCGGAGTTAGAAATGCCGAAACTCAAAACCAACCGGGGCGCTGCCAAGCGCTTCAAGAAGACTGGCTCTGGTGGCTTCAAGTGCAAGCACGCCCACCTGCGTCACATCCTGACCAAGAAGAGCAGCAAGCGTAAACGTCAGCTGGGCCCGAAGACCATGGTCTCTGCCTCTGACAAGAAACGTGTTGTTGCCTGCCTGCCGTACGCATAAGAGAGGGATGTGAGAAATGCCGAGAGTAAAACGTGGTGTGACCGCTCGTGCTCGTCACAAGAAAGTTCTGAAAGCAGCTAAAGGTTACTACGGTGCCCGTTCCCGCGTATATCGCGTAGCGATTCAAGCGGTAATCAAGGCCGGTCAGTACGCCTATCGTGACCGTCGTCAGAAGAAGCGTCAGTTCCGTCAGCTGTGGATTGCCCGTATCAACGCGGCTTCCCGTCAGAACGGCCTGTCTTACAGCCGTCTGATCGATGGTCTGAAGAAAGCTTCCATCGAGATCGATCGCAAGATCCTGGCTGATATCGCCGTTCACGACAAGGTTGCTTTCACCGCTCTGGTTGAAAAGGCAAAGGCTGCTCTGGCCTAATCGCCGGACTGTCATGCTAAAAGGAGGCCCTTGGCCTCCTTTTTTATTGCCCAAAATCAGCCCGGGATAGCCGGCAAGAAAAAGCCCTGCTAGTGCAGGGCTTTGGTATTGCTGCGAGCCTTAGACGATGCCCTGACTGCGCAGGTAGTCGTCGTAGCTGCCGCTAAAGTCGCGGATGCCGTTTTCGGTCAGCTCCAGAATGCGGGTCGCGAGCGACGAGACGAATTCCCGGTCGTGGGAGACGAAGATCAGGGTGCCCTTGTACATCTCCAGTGCCAGGTTCAAGGATTCGATAGATTCCATGTCCAGGTGGTTGGTCGGCTCATCCATGATGAGGATGTTGGGGCGTTGCATGATGAGCTTGCCGAAGATCATACGGCCCTGCTCGCCACCGGAAAGCACCTTGACCGGCTTTCTGATGTCATCCTGGGAGAAGAGCAGGCGACCGAGCACAGAGCGCACGGCCTGCTCGTCATCCCCTTCCTTTTTCCACTGGGCCATCCAGTCGAACACGCTGAGGTCGGTGTCGAAGTCCTCGGCATGGTCCTGAGCGTAGTAGCCGATCTGGGCGTTTTCGGACCACTTGATGGAGCCAGTGTCGGGCGCGAACTCACCCACCAGCGTCTTGATCAGGGTCGACTTACCGATACCGTTGGTTCCCAGGATGGCAACCTTCTCGCCCACTTCCAGCAGCATGCTGAGACCCTTGAACAGGGGGCCGTCGCCGTAGCCCTTGGAGACTCCCTCCATCTCGAGGATGTTGCGGTAGAGCTGCTTGTCCTGATCGAAGCGAATGAAGGGGTTCTGGCGGCTGGATGCCTTGACCTCTTCAATCTTGATCTTGTCGATCTGCTTGAGGCGCGAGGTGGCCTGACGGGATTTGGAGGCGTTGGCGCTAAAGCGTGACACGAACGACTGCAGATCGGCGATCTGGGCCTTCTTCTTGGCGTTGTCGGCCAGCAGGCGCTCACGGGCCTGGGTGGCGGCCAGCATGTAGTCGTCGTAGTTGCCGGGGTAGACGCGCAGCTCACCGTAATCCAGATCCGCCATGTGGGTGCAGACCATGTTCAGGAAGTGACGGTCGTGGGAGATGATGATCATGGTGCAGTCACGATCGTTGAGCACCTCTTCCAGCCAGCGGATGGTGTTGATGTCCAGGTTGTTGGTCGGTTCGTCGAGCAGCAGGATATCGGGGCTGGAGAAGAGGGCCTGGGCCAGCAGCACCCGCAGTTTCCAACCGGGAGCGACGGCACTCATGGGGCCGTTGTGTTGCTCGAGGGGGATACCGGCGCCGAGCAGCAGCTCGCCGGCACGGGCTTCGGCGGTGTAGCCGTCGTACTCGGCGACCTTGCCCTCGAGCTCCGCGGCACGCATATAGTCGTCGTCGGTGGCCTCGAGGTTGGCATAGATGGCATCGCGCTCGGCGATGGCCGCCCACAACTCGGCATGGCCCATCATGACCACGTCCAGCACGCGCATCTCTTCATAGGCGAACTGGTCCTGGCGCAGCTTACCGATCCGCTCGTTGACATCCAGGCTGACGTTGCCGCCGGAGGGCTCGAGATCGCCGCCGAGGATCTTCATGAAGGTGGACTTGCCACAGCCGTTGGCACCGATGAGGCCGTAACGGTTGCCTTCGCCAAACTTGATGCTGATGTTCTCGAACAGCGGCTTGGCGCCGAACTGCATGGTGATGTTGTTGCAGGAAAGCACTTGGATGTCCCGGTTAATTGCAAAGGGGCCAGATTATGCCACAAACGGGCGCCGTTTTTTAGCCAATTTGTGAGCGACCTCCTTGCATTGTCCATAAAAAAACGCCGGCACGGAGCCGGCGTTGGCATGCGGTGGTGAAACTCAGTGGGAGGCGGCCTTGGCGGCGCCGATACCGGTCTGGGAGCGCACAAATTGCGGGAAGAACTTGGCGTGCTCCTCGGCGGCATTGCTCGACTTGTCGGTGACCGAGAAGAACCAGATCCCGGCGAAGGCGATGGCCATGGAGAACAGCGCCGGATACTCGTAGGGGAAGATAGCTTGGGCGTGGCCCAACACCTTCACCCACACAGTTGGGCCCAGCACCATCAGGGTGACGGCGGAGCCCAGCCCCAGCCAGCCGCCGTAGACGGCACCGCGGGTGGTCAGGCGTGACCAGAACATGGAGAGGAACAGCACCGGGAAGTTGCAGCTGGCGGCGATGGAGAAGGCCAGCCCCACCATGAAGGCGATGTTCTGCTTCTCAAACAGGATGCCCAGACCTATGGCGACCAGACCCAGGACGAGCGTGGTCATCTTGGAGATGCGCAGCTCATCTTGCTCGTTGGCCTTGCCCTTCATCAAGACGCTGGCATAGAGGTCGTGGGAGACGGCGGAGGCACCGGCCAGGGTCAGACCGGCCACCACGGCGAGGATGGTGGCGAAGGCGACGGCAGAGATAAAGCCGAGGAACAGGCTGCCCCCCACCGCATCGGCCAGGTGGACTGCGGCCATGTTATTGCCGCCTATCAGGGCACCGGCCGCATCCTTGAAGGCCGGGTTGGTGCTCACCAGCAGGATGGCGCCAAAGCCGATGATAAAGGTGAGGATGTAGAAGTAGCCAATGAAGCCGGTGGCGTAGAAGACCGACTTGCGGGCCTCTTTGGCATCACCCACGGTGAAAAAGCGCATCAGGATATGGGGCAGGCCGGCGGTACCGAACATCAGGGCAAGGCCGAGGGAGATGGCACTGATGGGGTCGGAGACCAGACCGCCCGGGCTCATGATGGCGGTACCGTTGGCATGCACCTTGACCGCCTCGGAAAACAGGGCGCTGACGTCATAGTTGACCGACTTCATCACCATCAGAGCCATGAAGCTGGCGCCGGAGAGGAGCAGCACCGCCTTGATGATCTGCACCCAGGTGGTGGCCAGCATGCCGCCAAACAGCACGTAGAGCACCATCAGGATGCCGACCAGCACCACGGCCACATGGTAGCTCAGGCCAAACAGGAGCTCGATAAGCTTGCCGGCGCCGACCATTTGGGCGATGAGGTAGAGGGCCACCACCACCAGAGAGCCGCTGGCGGAGAGGGTGCGCACCTCGGTCTGTTTGAGGCGGTAGGAGGCGACGTCGGCGAAGGTGTACTTGCCGAGGTTGCGCAGCCGCTCTGCAATCAGGAACAGGATGATGGGCCAGCCGACCAGAAAGCCGATGGAGTAGATGAGGCCGTCATAGCCCGAGGTGTAGACCAGGGCCGAGATGCCGAGGAAGGAGGCGGCGGACATATAGTCGCCGGCGATGGCCAGGCCATTTTGAAAGCCGGTGATGCGCCCGCCGGCGGCGTAATAGTCGGCGGCGGAGCGGTTACGCTTGGCGGCCCACCAGGTAATCATCAGGGTACCGGCCACGAAGGCGAGGAACATGACGATGGCAGCCAGATTGAGGGGTTGGCGCTGAACCTCTCCCTCGATGGCGCCGGCGGCGAACAGGGTGGGGGAGGCCAGCAGGCCCGCCAGCAGGATCAGGTGACGCTTCATTGCTGTGCTCCCTTGAGAACTTTCTGGTTCAACTCGTCGAACTCGCCGTTGGCCTTCACCACATAGATGCCGGTCAGCACAAAGGCCGACAGGATGAGGCCGATCCCGACCGGGATGCCGCGAGTGATGGTCGAGCCTGCCGAGAGGGGAGTGCCCAGCCAGGAGGGGGCGAAGGCGATAAGCAGAATGAAGGCCAGATAGAGGCCGAGCATGATGGCAGAGAGCAGCCAGGCGAAGCGCTGGCGGCGGCTCACCAGGAGCTTGAAGTGCGGATCCTGCTGGATGCGCTGGTAGAGTTGTTCATCCATTTCCCTGTTCTCCATATTGTCTGTGCACCAGTCCGGCGAACGCCGCACTTGTTATCAGAATGTGAATTCAACGGGCTGTTCCCACAATTAGACTTTGGGATAATCCGGGGCGGGGCCGAGGCGCAGGCGCAGGAAGAGCAGGGCGGCGGTGAGGGCATCATTGAGGGCGTCATGGGCCTCGAGGCGTGGCAGGTCGAGGTGTCGACAGAGCGTCGACAGGCGCAGGTCCAGGTGGCTGCCAGGCAGGTGGCGGCTGACCGCATCGTAGTAGAGTCGGCTCACCTCTATGGTCTGGTGGGGCAGCGTCAGGCCCCAGAGCCGGTGACAGTGACGTGAGAGGATACGAAAGTCGTAGTCGATGTGATAGCCCACCAGGGGGGAGGAGCCGATAAAGGCGAGCAGCCGGCCCAGTGCCTCTTCGAGCGGGAGGCCATCGACCAGATCCTGATGGCGCAGGCCGTGGATCACGATGGAGCTCCCGTCCAGGCTGGTCGGGGGACGAATCTTCAGCGAGAGCGCCTCGCCCAGCAGCAGACGATCGCGCCGGATACGCACCGCACCTATGGCCACTATCTCGGCCTTGGTCGGATCCAGGCTGGTGGTCTCCAGATCCAGCGCCACCCACTCCTCGACAGGAGGCGGCTCAAACAGGGGGGCGAAGGGCCCTCCTGTAAAGGTGCGTCCCAACCAGCGGCGGCGAAGGCTCATCAACATCACTGGCGCACCCGAAAGTGCAGGGCGAGCCACTGCTGAAACTTCTTGACCAGGTGCAGGCTGTGGCGCAGCAGATCCCGCTCGGCACTGGTGAGGCTCTCCACCGTCACTCTGCTCTCCCCCCGCTCGAGCTGGCTGCGCAGGCGCAGTCTCATGAGGAGGCGAAAGGCCTCACCCAGATTGCTCCCATATTCCCGGCTCAGGCGGCCGGAATCGATCAGTGCCTCTATTCGCTCGAGGGTCGAGGTCGCTGCGATCCCGGCCTCCAGGGCCAGCAGGCGGCAACCGTGGACCAGGGCGAAGAGGCCACCTCGCTTGATATCGAGCCCCTCTGGTTCGCGCTCGAGGCGGCCAAACAGGGTGAGCGGCGTATGGAAAGCCACGGCGGCGCGGGCCATCTCGGCGAGGATGTCGGTGCGCTCGGCAAGCGACTCACGCAGGTAGGTGGCGATGGGAGGCAGGAGTGCCGGGTTACCGGCCACCGGGTGGGCATCGGCCAGGGTCGAGAGCCAGAGCAGATCCCGTTCATCGGCGCGGATCAGGGCGTGGTCGATGGCCTGCTGCCACTGATGTGGCGTCTTGACCCAGTCGGGGTTGGTGACCATCACATGACCCGGGCAGAGGGGGTAGCCCAGTTTCACCAGCAAGGCATTGAAGCGGGCCAGATCGGCCTCGCGATCCGGCCACGCCAGTGCTTCGGTGAGGATCAGTGCGTTGTCCTGATCGGTTTTTTGCACCTGCTCACCGCGCCCCTCGGATCCCAGCGCCAGCAAACAGAGGTGAGGGTGCAGGTGGGCAGGCAGGGTCAGCTCGAAGGCCTTGGCGATAAGCTGCTCGTTGACCGCCGACATCAGACGTAGCAGGAAGGCGGTGTGAATGCCTTGGGCAAACAGGTTGGCGGCCAGGCGACCCTGCTCGCGGGCCACCTCCTCCAACGCCTGTTCACTGCCGGCGCGGTGGATGCGCAGGGTCAGCACATGGGAGTGGGTCGAGAAGAGGCCGAGCACCCGGCTCAGGTGGAGGGTACCGAGGATCGTTTCTCCCCGGGTGATCACCACCCGTTTGACCCGCAGCCGGGTCATCTGGATCAGTGCATCGAAGAGGTAATCCCCCTCCGACAGGGCGACCAAAGGCATGGGGAGCGGCGGCAGACGACCCAGCGGGCTCTCCGGGGTGAGATCCTGCAGGACCAGGGCGTGGAGCAGGGTTGTGCGGGTGGCCAGCTGCCAGGGGGCTTGCCCGTCTCGCCACAGCAGGCAGTCACTGCCAGCCTCGGCCATGGCTCGGGTTGCCTCGGCCAGGGTACGAGAAGGGGTGAGGATGAGAGGAGACTGCAACTGATCGGCGCTGATACGGGTGAGCAGAAACTCGGAGAGATTCTGCTGACCTGGCTCGGCGTGGCGCTCGAGCCCTTGCTGGCGCTCGAGGAGAGAGCCACGAAAATAGCGCTCGAAGTGGCGGCTCTCCTCACACAGGGTGAGGAAGAGAGGGCGGGGAATGAGCAGGCAGAGGCACTCCTCCAGGGCGGTGAAGCGATGACGCACCCGCCCGTCAAATTGGGCGCGGATGTCGAACGCGTCGTCCGCCCCATAGTCGGTGAAGTGGGTATGGCCATCCGGGCTGCGCTCCTCGACGCTCCCCTTGACGATGACCAAGACGCCCTCGGGTTCGCTGTCGGGTTCCAGAAGCACCTGATGGGCCCGCACATAGATGAGTTGCAAGGCCGCTTGCAGGCGCCCTTGTTGTGCACTGGAGAGCCTGTCGAAAGGGGGGCGGCTCAAGTGAAATAGCTGGCTCATGCCGGCTCCTTTTGGGGATGAGCGCTCAGTGTGGCAGGGGGCCGGCGGGGTGGCCACTGGACTTTGGTCGAGATCTGTTCAAGGTCTTCACAAGAGATTAACATGTGGTCTGACCTGTCTGGAGCAAACAAGGAGGGTGTGATGGCCAGCGAGCGGGTAAGGTGCCGTATCGAGGAGGGGGTAGCCCGGGTGACCTTGAGTCGTCCTGACAAGCTTAACGCCCTCGACCGGCCCATGTTTGACGCGATCGCCACCGTGCTGGCGCGTCTACGGGAGGAGAAGGGGCTGCGCGCCGTCATCCTGGAGGGGGAGGGGCGGGCCTTTTGTGCCGGACTCGATGTGAAGTCCATGCTCAAGAGCCCACTGGCGGCGGTCGAGATCCTCAAGCGGGAGGCCGATGCGGCGACCAACCTGGCCCAGGAGGTAGCCTATGGCTGGCGAGCCTTGCCGGTGCCGGTCATCGCGGTGACGCGTGGCGTCTGCTTTGGTGGCGGGTTGCAGATTGCCCTCGGCGCCGATTTTCGTTTCACCGCTCCAGAGTGCCGCTTCTCGGTGATGGAGATAAAGTGGGGCATCATTCCCGACATGAGTGGTGCCGCTACCCTGCGCACTCTGGTCGGAGTCGATCGCGCCATGGAGTTGGCGATGACGGGCCGTGAGTTTCTGGCGCCCGAGGCGAGTGAACTGGGGTTGGTGAGTCGGGTATGCGAGGATCCGGGGGCAGAGGCCGAGGCGTTTGTCCGCACCTTGCTTGCCAAGTCGCCCGATGCGCTGGCCGGGATCAAGCAGCTCTATCACAAGGCCTGGGCCCTGTCGGATGCCGAGGTGATGCAGGAGGAGACCCGGCTGCAAAAGCAGATCCTGGGGCGTCCCAATCAGTGGAAGGCGACGCTGGGATCGCTCTTTGGCCTGCGCCTGCCCTTTGGCCCCAACCGCTTGAAGGGGTGAAAAAAAACCATAAAAAATGGCAGCCGAGGCTGCCATTTTTCATCTTGACGCCACTTAGGCCGAGCGTTGATCCGGCTCGAACTCGTGGCCCTGTTTCTCGCGCATCAGATTGATCTCGGCGCGGTTGTCGATCCAGTAGTCGGCATTCTTGATCCCGAGTTTTTCCGGATGGAAGACAGGGTCTACCCCTTGAGCTTGCTGGGCTTCGTAGTCGCGCAGGGCAACCAGCGCCGGCTTTTGCAGCAGCAGGATGGCACCGATGTTGAGCCAGGCCATCAGGCCCACCCCGATATCCCCCATGCCCCAGGCCAGATCGGCGGTCTTGACCGTGCCATACACGGTCGCCCCCATCAGCGCCAGCTTGAGCACCGTCTTGAGCCCAGGCACCTTGATGCTGCGGGTCAGGTAGGCGATGTTGGTCTCGGCGATGTAGTAGTAGGCGACGATGGTGGTGAAGGCGAAGAAGAAGAGGGCCAGCGCCACGAAGTAGCTGCCAAAGCCGGGCATCATGGTCTCCATGGCGGTCTGCACATAGCCTGGGCCTGCCGCCACACCGGCGATACCGGTGAAGAGGGCGGCACCCTCCGGACCCTGCACGTTGTACAGGCCGGTGATGAGCAGCATGAAGCCGGTAGCAGAGCAGACAAACAAGGTGTCGATGTAGACCGAGAAGGCCTGCACCAGACCCTGTTTGGCCGGGTGGCTCACCGCCGCGGCAGAGGAGGCGTGAGGGCCGGTCCCCTGAGCGGCTTCGTTGGAGTAGACGCCACGCTTGACCCCCCACATGACTGCCAGACCCAGAATGGCGCCGAAGCCGGCATCGAGGCCAAAGGCACTCTTCCAGATGAGCAGGATCACGCCCGGCAGGGCCGTGATGTTGAGGGCGATGATGACACAGGCGACGATGATGTAGGCGAGTGCCATGAAAGGAACCACCATGCCGGCGAAGTTGGCGATGCGCTTGACCCCGCCGAAGATGATGAAGCCGAGCAGCAGGGCCAGGATGGCGGCCGTGACGTTGGGGCTGATGTCAAAGGCGGTCTGCAGACCGGCACCGATGGAGTTGGCCTGCACTCCCGGCAGCAGCACGCCGCAGGCGAAGACGGTGGCAATGGCAAAGGTCCAGGCGTACCACTTCATGCCGAGGCCCTTCTCGATGTAGAAGGCGGGGCCGCCGCGATACTCGCCGTCGAGCTTCTCTTTGTAGATCTGACCCAGGGTGGATTCGACGAAGGCCGAGCTGGCACCGAGGAAGGCGACCATCCACATCCAAAACAGGGCGCCGGGACCACCGAAGGTGATGGCGGTGGCCACCCCGGCGATGTTACCGGTACCGACACGGCCGGCCAGGGTCATGGAGAGGGCCTGGAAGGAGGAGACTCCCGCCTCGTTGCCCTTGCCCTGGAACATCAACTTGATCATTTCGCGCAGATGGCGCAGTTGCAGGAAACGGGTGCGCAGGGAGAAGTAGAGGCCTACTCCCAGGCAGAGATAGACGAGCGCGGGGCTCCAGATAATGCCATTGATGGTATTGACCAATTCACTCATGTACAACGACTCCTTTTGTTGTATTGGGTATCAGCTTGTGACCGAATAAACGGGATCCGGTATCATTCCTTGCGAGTTGTTAAGGGCTCAGCCGAACGATCTGCGATGAAATGGCAAATTGGTCTCATAAAACACCAAAACAGAGCGCAGTTACTGACTGGACAGGAATAACATAACGATTCGCTGTGAACCTTCAAAGAGGAATTTTCTGAAATGTTGCCAATGTGTGAACTTTGCTCATGTTTTGAACACGCATGGGCAGCAAGGTTGAGGGGTAAGGAGTGACGACGCAGTACAACAGCGTGGTGCGTGAAGCCTGTCCGGACGATGGAGTGCGACTGGCCACGCTCTTCGCTGCCCTGGGATATCCCCAAGCGGGGCGGAATATGTCGGCGGCCCTCACGGCTCACAGTCCGGAGCGGGTGGTATTGGTCCACGACAGGGGAGAGGGGATCGACGGCGTGCTGGTATTGCACCTGTTTACCCCTTTGCATGTGGCCACATCATGGGGGCTGATCTCGGCCCTGGTGGTGGACGAGTCGGTGCGCGGGGCCGGTATTGGCGCAGCCTTGCTGGCGGTAGCCGAGGCCATCTGCCAGGCGCGGGGCGTCACCCAGGTCGAGCTCTCGAGCAGCATGCACCGCCTCGATGCCCACCGTTTCTATGAGCGGGCAGGGTATGAGGAGCGGCGCAAGCGGCTGGTCAAATGGTTGGGGGACGCCTGATGGGGATGTTGACCCGGTTGAGGGCCCTGTTGGGCCAAGAGATTGCCCCGCCTCTGCCACTGGCGAAGGTGGCCAGCACGCTCCCGATCCTGGACGGGTTGGATGAGGAGGCGTTGGGGCGTCTCTTTGAGCTGGCCGCGACCCTGTTGCAGCGCAAGCGCCTGACCCTCATCGGGGTTGAGCTCAGTGATGAGCAGACGGGGGCGTTGGCCTTGCAGGCGGCGCTCCCTATCCTGAACCTCTCTTTGGAGTGGTATCGCGGTTTTCACGAGATCATCGTGATCCCCGAACCGGTAGTGCGGCGTGAGACCATCGAGGACGAATATGGCCTGGTGAGCGAGGTGGAGGAGGAGCATGCGGGTGAGTCGTGGCAGCAGGGCCCCCTGGTGCTGGCCTGGAGTGAGCTCTGTCAGGATGGGGGCTGGGATGGCTACAACCTGGTGATCCATGAGCTTGCCCACAAGATTGATATGCTGGGCGGTGACGCAGACGGCGTTCCTCCCATGCGTCCCGGCATGGTGATGGAGAGGTGGCGAGCCGACTTTCAGGCGGCGTTTGATGCCCTCAATGAGCAGCTCGATCGGGGAGAGGAGAGCGCCATCGATCCCTATGCCGCCACCCATCCGGCCGAATTTCTGGCGGTGAGCTGCGAACTCTTCTTCACCGATCCCAGGCTGTTGCACACCATCTATCCGGCCGTGTATGGCCAACTGGCCACCCTGTTTGCCCAGGACCCGCTGCTGCGGCAGCCCGCGGGATCGCAGTAACCCCTTCATGGGGCGGCGCCAAGTATGATGGACACAAACAAAAAAGCCCGATCATGTGATCGGGCTTTTTGGTATCGAATGTGGCTCCCCCGACAGGACTTGAACCTGTGACATACGGATTAACAGTCCGCCGTTCTACCGACTGAACTACGGGGGAATTGGCTCCTCCAACTGGACTTCATTCATTTATCAACGGATTGGGATAACCGCCGAGCCGTCGCGTCCGTCAAGACTTTGTAGCCATCTGTCATCCCTCATGACCGGGTATCGCCCGGAGAGTTGTTTCTTGAGTGGGTGGATATTGTTGCGCATATGATCTTTAGGGAACGTACCAAGAACTACTAGGTGATCCGGATAGGGACCTGAGCTGGAATGTCGTGAGTGCCATAAAGTAAAAAGCCCCAACCGATGGTTGGGGCCCATGTTGTTAATCCTTCCGCTTAGGTTTTGCCTCCCTACGCTCAAACTTCACTTCGGGGTAGCGCTCCTCTAGGAGCTCGTACAAGGCATTAAGCACCTGCACTCGCCCCTTGCACTTGAGGCTATACGTCCAGGCTTTCAGCCGCGCTTCCTCACAGGGGCCGAAATGGTTGATGAATAAAACCCTGAATAAGTCCCAGAGCTCATCAGTGGTGTAGATGGCTTTGATCTGCCGGAGTTTGTTCTTGGCGAACTGATCTAACCCACCCTCGA
>NZ_CDDB01000088.1 GCF_000820105.1 Aeromonas schubertii
GAGCAGGGGGGGGCGGTGCAGATTGGGGCGCGGGGTGAAGTCCGGCTCGGGGGTGGCGTCCGCGTAGCGGTTCCAGGGGCAGATCAGCTGGCAGTCATCGCAGCCATAGATACGGTTGCCGAGCGCCGGTCGCAGTTCGACCGGGATGGGCTCGTCGCTCTCTATGGTGAGATAGGAGATGCAGCGTCGTCCGTCCACCACATAGGGGGCGACGATGGCACCGGTGGGGCAGATGGTGAGGCAGGCGGTGCACTTGCCGCACTGCGCTTTCTCCACCGGGGCGTCGAGGGGCAGCGGGATGTTGACCAGCAGCTCCCCGAGGAAGAAGAAGGAGCCCGCCTCGGCGTTGAGCAGCAGGGAGTGTTTGCCCACCCAACCGAGCCCCGCCTTGGCCGCCAGGGGGCGCTCGAGGATCGGTGCCGAGTCGACGAAGGGGCGGTAACCCAGCCCTGCACAGGCCTGCTCGATGCGCTCGCCGAGCTGTTTGAGACGATTGCGCAGCACCTTGTGATAGTCGCGGCCGAGGGCGTAGCGACTGATGTAGCCGAGACGCGGGTCGCGCAGGGTGGCGGCGAATCCCGCCTCGAAGGGGAGATAGTTCATCCGCACCGAGATGACCCGCAGGGTCCCCGGCAGCAGCTCGTCGGGTCGGGCGCGCAGCATGCCGTGGCGCTCCATGTACTCCATGCTGCCGTGATAGCCGGCGTCGAGCCAGGCCTGCAGGCGTGGCTCCTCGATACTCAGATCGGTGTCGGTGATGCCGGCCTGGTCGAAGCCTAGCTCCCTCGCCCAGAGCTTGATATGGTGGGCCAGAGCGTGCAGATCGGACTCGGAAGAGGGTTGCGGGAGGGAACTCATGGGCGAGCACTATCGGTGTGGCATGGAGACGCCATCAAGTCTACCACAGGCCCTGTGGCGTGCCGAACAGATACGCCAGGCCGAGGCCGAGCTGGCGAGTGCGGCCGGGCTCTCTCTCTATACCCTGATGGAGCGGGCAGGCGCGGCGCTGCTGTCGATCATTCAGCGCAACTGGCCCGAGGCGCGGCGTATTCTCATCTGCTGTGGTCCGGGCAACAACGGCGGCGATGGCTATGTACTGGCCCGTCTGCTGCGCGAGCGTGGGTTGCGAGTGCAGCTGGTGGCCACCCGTGAGCCGGCGCGTCTCAAGGGGGATGCCGGGCGTGCCGCCAGCGCCTGGTTGGCCGCAGGGGGAGAGGTGCTGGAGTCGATGGGCGGGCTGGAGACTCCCGACCTGCTGGTCGATGCCCTGCTCGGCACCGGTCTGGCTCATCAGGTGACGGGGCCAGAGGCGATGCTCATCGAGGCGATCAATCGCTGGCGAGCGGCCGGCGTGCCCGTGCTGGCGGTGGATCTCCCCTCCGGCTTGCAGGCCGATACCGGCAGCGTGCTCGGCTGTGCCGTGCAGGCTACCTATACCCTCACCTTTATCGGCCTCAAGCAGGGGTTGCTCACCGGACGCGGCCCGGATCAGGTAGGGGAGCTGGCTGTGGCCAGTCTGGGACTCGAGATCGAGCGCTGGGGGCGCCCCGCGGCCCTGCGTATCGACTATCCGCTCCTCGCATCCCGACTGGTACCAAGACGTCGTTCTGCCCACAAGGGCGATCACGGCCGGGTGTTGCTGGTCGGTGGTAATTCCGGCATGGGGGGGGCTATTTTGCTGGCGGGGCGTGCTGCCCTGCGAGCCGGCGCCGGCCTGGTGCGGGTATGCCAGCACCCCGGCTTGCCCTCGCCAGCCTTGAGCCAGCCCGAGCTGATGCAAGGGGATCTGCAGGATGGTCGATGGGACACGGTGCGGGTCATCGGCCCCGGTCTCGGTCAGGATGAGTGGGCCAGGGGCTGTTTTGAGCGCTTCTTGTGTCAGGAGCGGTCGCTGGTGGTCGATGCCGATGGCCTCAATCTGCTGGCACAGGCCCCCCATCATCAGGATAATTGGGTGCTTACGCCTCACCCGGGTGAGGCGGCCAGGTTGCTGGATTGCGCCGTGGCGGTGGTTGAGGCCGACCGCTTCGCCGCCGTGGCGGCGCTGCAGCAGCGCTATGGCGGCGTGGTACTGCTCAAGGGAGCAGGTACCCTGATCCACGACGGACTCCATTGCTGGCTCTGCAACGAGGGGAATCCCGGCATGGCCGGGGGCGGCATGGGGGATCTGTTATCTGGTATAATCGGCGCCCTGCTGGCACAGAGGTTGGCACCAAGTGACGCCGTCTGTCTCGCCGTCGCCCTCCATGGGGAGGCGGCCGACCGGGCCGCCGCAGAGGGTGAGCGAGGGCTGCTAGCCTCGGATCTGTTGCCCTGGATACGCCGGCTCGCCAATCCGTCATAACCACAAGAAACGATTGAGAACATGACCAAACAGTTGTTGGTGTCGCTGTCCGACGAGGCGGCCACCGTAGATCTCGGCGGGCGTTTGGCCCGTGCCCTGGAGCGGGCGACTACTGTATTCCTGCACGGGGATCTGGGGGCCGGCAAGACCACCCTGACCCGCGGCTGGGTACAGGGATTGGGCCATACCGGCAAGGTAAAGAGCCCCACCTATACTCTGGTCGAGCCCTATGAGCTGGCCGACTGGCAGGTGTATCACTTTGATCTCTATCGCCTGGCCGATCCGGAAGAGCTGGAGTTCATGGGGATCCGCGACTACTTCGCCGAGCAGACCCTCTGTCTGGTGGAGTGGCCCGAAAAGGGTGAGGGCTGGTTGCCCGCCCCGGATCTCGAGATCACCCTGCGTTATGTGGGAGAGCAGCGGGAGGCTGAGCTCATTGCCCGGACTGCCATTGGTGAAGCCCTGTTACAACGGATCTGATACGTGCGCCTACTTCTCGCCTGCCTGCTTGCCATCGCCGCCCTGCCTGCCTGGGCCAACCAGCTCAAGGGAGTGCGTATCTGGCCCTCTCCCGACAGCACCCGAGTGGTGTTCGACATGGCCAGTGCTCCCGACTACCAGTTTCAGACCCTGACCAATCCGGCTCGGTTGGTCATCGACATCAAGAGCACCAGCAATGGGACCAATCTGGCTCGTATTGAAAACAAGAGCCAGGTGGTGCGCCGGCTGCGCGAGAGCACGCCGACCCAGAGCGGTAGCATCCGGCTGGTGTTGGACCTGAGCGAGCCGATCAAGCCGGTGGTCTTCCCGTTGGCGCCGGCAGGCCCTTATGGTCACCGTCTGGTGATCGATCTGCCCTATGAGGAGAAGGGGAGTCAGCCCAGCAGCAAGCCGGTGGCCCGCAGTGGCCATCCCGAGATCGTCATCGCCATCGATGCCGGACACGGGGGCGAAGATCCTGGCTCCATCGGGCCGCGGCGTACCTTCGAGAAACGGGTGACCCTGGCCATCTCCCAGCATCTGGCGGCCCTCATCGACAAGGAGCCGGGCATGCGTGCCGTGATGACCCGTCGCGGGGACTACTTCGTCGACCTCAACCGACGCTCCGAAATTGCCCGCAAGGGGAAATCGGATCTGCTCATCTCGGTGCATGCGGACAGCTTCAACAGCTCGGCCCCGCGCGGAGCCTCGGTCTGGGTACTCTCGACCAACCGCGCCAACCGCGAGATGGGTCGCTGGCTGGAGCAGCAGGAGAAGCAGTCCGAGTTGCTCGGCGGGGTAGGCAAGGTGATCGCCGAGTCCGATCCCAACCCCTATCTGGCGCGCACCTTCCTGGATCTCTCCATGGACAAGTCCCGGGCCGAAGGGTACGACGTGAGCCGCCAGATCCTGCGCCACCTCGGTCAGGTGGCGCGTCTGCACAAGAAGGCGCCCCAGCACGCCAGTCTGGCGGTGCTCAAGTCGCCCGATATCCCCTCTGTGCTGGTCGAAACCGGTTTTATCTCCAACCACGAGGAGGAGAAGTTGCTCGGCTCCTCCGCCTATCAGCAGAAGGTGGCCCGGGCCATCTTCCAGGGGATTCGCTCCTACTATCTCACTCATCCCACCAAGGGGCCCATGCTCAAGGGCAAGCCAGCCCAGAGTGTGGCTGCCGCGCCGCGTCCGGCTGTTTCTGCAACTCCGGCGGCATCGTCAGGGTCGGCGGCTGGGGTGATCAAACCTTACAGTGAAGTCGCGACGGCCCGCCCCGTCAGCGGTGGGTCCCAGGCCACCGCTCGGCATGTGGTCAAACGGGGAGAGAGCCTCTCTCTGCTGGCGTTTCGATATGGCACGACCCAGGCGGCCCTGGTGGAGCTCAACAACCTGAAGTCGCGGGAAATCCAGATTGGACAGACACTCAAGGTCCCGGCCAGCGGGGTCGCCAGTGCGGCCAAACCGCCGATCCGCCACCAGGTGAAACGGGGGGAGAGCCTGTCCCGTCTGGCCGAGCGCTATGGCGTGACCCAGGCCAGGCTGGTCGAATATAACAACCTGAAGTCGCGCGAGATCCAGATTGGCCAGGTGCTGAAGATCCCTCAGGAGTAAGCCATGCCGATCCGTATCCTTCCTCCCATTCTCGCCAACCAGATCGCCGCCGGTGAGGTGGTCGAGCGCCCCTCTTCCGTGGTCAAGGAACTGGTCGAGAACAGTCTCGATGCCGGTGCCGATCGGGTTGAGATCGATATCGAGAAGGGGGGGGCCAAGCTGATCCGCATCCGTGATAACGGCTGCGGTGTCCCCCAGGATGAGCTGGTGCTGGCGCTCTCTCGCCACGCCACCTCCAAGGTGGCGACTCTGGACGATCTGGAGGGGATTGCCAGCCTGGGTTTTCGCGGCGAGGCCCTTGCCTCCATCAGCTCGGTGTCGCGCCTGACATTTACCTCCAAAACCGCCGCCCAGTCAGAGGCGTGGCAGGCCCAGGCCGAAGGACGGGAGATGCAGGTAGCGGTGCGCCCTGCGGCTCATCCGGTGGGGACCACGGTGGAGGTGAACGACCTCTTCTTTAACACCCCGGCCCGGCGCAAGTTTCTGCGCAGCGAGAAGACCGAATTCGCCCATATCGACGAGCTGATCCGTCGCATCGCCCTGTCGCGCTTCGATATCACCCTGATCCTGCGCCACAACGGCAAGGTGGTGCGCCAGTACAAGGCGGCTCAGACGGTGCAGGAGCAGGAGCGGCGCCTCGCCGCCGTGTGCGGTACTCCTTTCATGCATCATGCGCTGGCGGTGGAGAGCGAGCACAGCGATGTGCGCCTGCGTGGCTGGATCTCGACCCCTCAGGGGGCCAGGGCGCAAAACGATCTGCAATACACCTATGTCAACGGCCGCATGATGCGCGACAAGCTCATCAACCACGCCATTCGCCAGGCCTATGACGAGCTGTTGCCCTCCGATCACCACGCCGCCTATGTGCTCTATATCGAACTCGACCCGCGCCAGGTGGATGTAAACGTGCATCCGGCCAAGCATGAGGTGCGTTTCCATCAGGCTCGTCTGGTACACGACTTTATCTTCCAGGCGCTCTACACGGCCCTGCGTCAGGCGGCCGATGCCGAGCTGCCCCTGGCCGAGAGCCAGGTGGAGTTACCCAGTGCGCCGGCGCCTGTTTACCCCGGTCAGGCCGCCAGGGGCGAGTGGTATGAGGCGGAACACGCCTATCGAGCTCCGGCGTCGGTGCAGGAGTCCCCGGGTGGTTTTTCCGCGGGTGCGGGTGTTGGCCGCGGTCCCCGTGAGGGGGTTGATCCCCGTGCCGTGCGCGGCATGCAGGCCCTGATGAGTACGCTGCCGGCTGCGGAGCCTGTGGCTCTGCCGGAGCCGGCCTCGGTGACGACGGGGGCGCGCGCCCTCTCCCTGGTGCAGGGGCGCTATCTATTGTGGGAGCAGGAGGGGCGCCTCGGTCTGCTCTCATTGCGCCGTGCCGAAGGAGTGTTGCTGCTGGCCCATCTGCAAGAGCAGTGGCCCCAGGGGCTCACCACCCAACCGCTGCTGCTGCCGGTCTCCCTCAAGCTCCCGGCGAGTTTGCTCGAGCAAAGCGAGCTGCGTGGCGAGGTGCTCAGACGCATGGGCTTCGAGTCGAAGGGCGGGGGGCGTGAGACCCTTATCCTGACCCGGGTGCCGGCCCTGCTGCGTAGCTGCGACCTGGCACGGCTCTTCCCCGAGCTGTTGCAAATGCTGGCCAGTCTGCCGGAGGCCATCGGTGAGTCGGAGCGGGATCAGCTCTGCCGTTGGCTCATCGAACAGGGTTGTGGTACGGGCAAGGTCTATGACTTCACCACCGCCAGTCGTCTGTTACAGGAGCTGGCCTGCGATTATTCCGACCTGCTGGATGGGCCGTCGTTGACGCGCCTGCTGCCAGTGGCCGAACTGATAGAGGAGTTTGAACGTGGCTGAGTTGCCCCGGGCTATTTTTCTGATGGGGCCGACCGCCTCGGGCAAGACGGATCTCGCCATCGCGCTCACCCGCGTGCTGCCATGCGACATCATCAGCGTCGATTCGGCGCTGATCTACCGGGAGATGGACATAGGCACCGCCAAGCCGAGCGCGGCCGAGCTGGCCGCAGCCCCCCACAGGCTCATCGACATACTGGATCCGTCCCAGAGCTATTCGGCCGCCGACTTTCGCCGCGACGCCCTGCGCGAGATGGCCGAGATCGCCGGCCGTGGCCGTATTCCTCTGCTGGTTGGTGGCACCATGCTCTATTTCAAGGCCTTGCTGGAGGGGCTCTCGCCGCTCCCTTCGGCCGATCCCGAGGTGCGTCGCCAGCTGGAAGAGGAGGCCGAGCGTCTCGGCTGGCAGGCACTGCACGATGAGTTGAGTCGTGTCGACCCGGTGGCCGGTGCCCGTATTCATCCCAACGATCCCCAGCGTCTGACCCGGGCTCTCGAGGTCTATCGGGTGAGCGGCAAGACCCTCACCGAATTGACGCGCATTCAGGGGGAGGCGCTTCCCTATCGGGTGAGCCAGTTCGCCATCGCCCCCGAGGAGCGCAGTGAGTTGCACCGGCGCATCGAACTGCGTTTCGATCTGATGCTGCAAGGGGGGCTCGAAGAGGAGGTGCGTCGACTCCTCGAGCGGGGAGACCTGACGCCGGATCTCCCCTCCATCCGCTGTGTCGGTTATCGCCAGATGTGGGACTACCTGATCGGGGAGGTCGGTTATGATGAGATGCGGTATCGTGGCATAGTAGCGACCCGGCAACTGGCCAAGCGTCAGATGACCTGGCTGCGGGGTTGGCCCGATGTGACCTGGTTGACAACGGGTGATGAGGATAATGTTCAGCGAGTGCTCAGCGTCGTTGGTGTAGCTTGACACTCCTTGTATAATCAGGTTGTTATATCGACGACCAACGTCTTACAACAACAAACACAATTAAATGAAGGAAAGAAAGATGGCTAAGGGGCAATCTCTCCAAGACCCGTTTTTGAATGCGCTGCGCCGTGAGCGTATTCCGGTTTCTATCTATTTGGTGAACGGCATCAAACTGCAAGGTCAAATCGAGTCCTTCGACCAGTTCGTTATCCTGCTCAAGAACACCGTCAGCCAGATGGTCTACAAGCATGCCATCTCCACCGTGGTGCCGGCTCGCGCCGTTAACCATCATCAGCATGCTGCCCAGGGCGGTCAGTCCGACGAGCAGCAGGGTGAGAGTGAAGCCTGACCCGATTCGGGTTTTCTTTAACGATAGCCCACTGACATTGAAGGAGTTTTCGCTTGTTTGACCGTTATGAAGGAGGCGAACAGGCTGTTCTGGTGCACGTCAACTTCAGCGACGAGGGTGAGCGGGAAGATCTCGAAGAGCTCAGAATGCTGGTCAGCTCTGCCGGGGTCAATACGCTGGCCGTCGTCACCACCAGTCGGGGTGCACCCAGTTCCAAATACTTCGTCGGTAGCGGTAAGGCCGAAGAGATCGCCGAGCAGGTGCGTATGCTTGGTGCCGACGTAGTCATCTTCAATCACGCCCTGACTCCGGCCCAGGAGCGCAACCTCGAGCGTCTGATCGAGTGTCGGGTGGTGGATCGTACCGGTCTCATCCTCGATATCTTTGCCCAGCGCGCTCGCACCCACGAGGGTAAGTTGCAGGTTGAGCTGGCCCAATTGCGTCACCTTTCGACCCGACTGGTTCGTGGTTGGACCCACCTGGAGCGTCAAAAGGGCGGTATCGGCCTGCGCGGTCCGGGTGAAACCCAGCTCGAGACCGACCGTCGTCTGCTGCGTGAACGCATCAAGTACATACTGCGCCGTCTCGACAAGGTGGCCAAGCAGCGCGAGCAAGGGCGCCGCGCCCGCAATCGCAATGAGGTTCCGACCGTTTCTCTGGTGGGTTACACCAACGCCGGCAAGTCCACTCTGTTCAACCAACTTACAGCCGCCAGCGTGTATGCTGCCGACCAACTGTTTGCCACCCTTGATCCGACCCTGCGCCGCCTCGATGTAAAGGATGTGGGCGATGTGATCCTGGCCGATACGGTCGGCTTTATCCGCCACCTCCCTCACGACCTGGTGGCCGCCTTCAAGGCGACCCTGCAAGAGACCCGGGAGGCGGACCTGCTGCTCCACGTGGTGGACTGCGCCGACGAACAGATGCAGGAGAACATCGCATCGGTTCAGAGCGTGTTGGCCGAGATTGAGGCCGATGATCGCCCCCAGCTGATGATCTGCAACAAGATCGACAAGCTGGCGGATCGTCCCGCCATGCTGGAGCGTGATGAAGAGGGTCGGCCGATGCGGGTCTGGCTCTCTGCCCAGAGCGGTGAAGGGTGTGAGCTCCTCTATCAGGCGTTGACCGAACTGCTCTCCGGAGCCATGGTACACCACCTGTTGCGGTTGCCCCCGTCACAGGCCCGGTTGCGTAGTATCTTCTATCGCCTCAAGGGGATAGAGCAGGAGTGCTTCAACGAGGAGGGGGATTGCCTGCTGGAGGTTCGCCTGCCGGCAGCCGACTGGAATCGCCTGCTGAAGCAAGAGGGTGACATGTTACAACGCTTTATCAGTCATGAAGGTGCTGATAGAGTCCATCTTCCATCTGCATGAGTTAATGGAGACGCTGATGGCTTGGAATGAGCCTGGAAATAATGGCAAAGACCGGGATCCCTGGGGGAATAACGGCAAGAATCAGGGTCCTCCGGACCTGGATGATCTCTTTAAAAACCTGAGCCGCCGTTTGGGTGGTCTGCTCGGGGGGGGCAATCGCTCCGGTGGTGAATTCAGCCGGGTGGGCCTCTCCGTGGCCGTCGCCGTGGGTGTGGTGGTGTGGGTCGTGAGCGGCTTCTATACCATCAAGGAGGCCGAGCGTGGCGTGGTACTGCGTTTTGGTGAGTACTCCCATATCGTCGAGCCTGGCCTGCGCTGGAAGCCGACCTTTATCGACAAGGTGATCCCGGTCGATGTGGAGTCCGTGCGTTCCCTGCCGGCCTCCGGCTTTATGCTGACCCAGGATGAGAACGTGGTGCGCGTCGAGATGGACGTTCAGTATCGAGTCGTCGATCCCAAGGCCTATCTCTTTAGCGTGACCAATGCTGACGAGAGCCTGCGCCAGGCCACCGACAGCGCCCTGCGCTACGTGGTCGGCCATAACTCCATGGATGACATCCTGACCACGGGGCGTGAACGGGTTCGTAGCGAGACGCGCGAAGGACTCGAGCAGATCATTGAGCCCTATCAGATGGGTCTGCAGGTGGTGGACGTAAACTTCCTGCCGGCCCGCCCGCCGGAAGAGGTGAAGGATGCGTTTGATGACGCCATCGCCGCCCAGGAAGATGAGCAACGCTTCATTCGTGAGGCGGAAGCCTATGCCCGTGAGGTCGAACCCAAGGCCCGTGGCCAGGTGAAACGCCTGGAGCAGGAGGCCGAGGGTTACAAGTCTCAGGTGGTACTGAAGGCCAAGGGTGAGGTGGCGCGTTTCAACGAGTTGCTGCCCCAGTACCTGGCTGCCCCCGAACTGACCCGCCAGCGTATCTATATCGAGACCATGGAGGAAATCTACCAGAACGCCAACAAGGTACTGGTCGATCTGCCCCAGGGTAACAACAGCATGATCTACCTCCCTCTCGACAAGCTGGGGTCTGGCAACAAGCCGGCACGCCCCGTGGCGCCACAGGTGCCCATGGCTGGCGTCGACTCTCAACAGTCGGGTAGCGGTGTGATGGAGGGGGCTAACTCGGCTCCCGCCCCCATCCGCGGTGGCGATCGTTTCAGCGGGAGGAACTAATAGATGAAGAAGATGGCTATTGGTGCCGTGGCCGTGATCGCCCTGCTGGGTTTCACCTCCGTATTCGTGGTGGACGAGGGGCAGCGCGGGATCGTCGTGCAGTTTGGCAAGGTGAAGCGTGATGCCGAAGGGCAGCCCAGGGTCTATGAGCCGGGCTTGCACTTCAAGGTGCCCCTCATCGACAACGTGCGCAAGATGGATGCCCGCATCCAGACTCTGGACGGTCAGGCCGATCGTTTCGTCACCTCCGAGAAGAAAGACCTCATCATCGACTCCTATGTGAAGTGGAAGATCGAGGACTTCTCCAAATACTACCTGGCGACCGGTGGTGGCAACCGGATGCAAGCCGAGGCCCTGCTCAAGCGCAAGATCAACAACGGTCTGCGTTCCGAGATAGGTAACCGCACCATCAAGGATATCGTCTCCGGTGAGCGCGGTGCCGTGATGGAGGATGCCCTCAAGAAGATGGCTCGCTCCTCCGAGCTTGGCATCAAGGTGGTGGATGTGCGGATCAAGCAGATCAACCTGCCGGTTGAGGTCTCCAACTCCATCTACCAACGGATGCGCGCCGAACGTAACGCCGTGGCTCGTGAGCATCGCTCCCAGGGCCGCGAGAAGGCGGAGGTACTGCGTGCCGATATCGATCGCAAGGTCACCGTGATGCTGGCCGATGCCGAGAGCCATGCCCGTCAGCTGCGTGGTGAGGGGGATGCCGAGGCGGCCAAGATTTACGCCGAGAGCTACAAGAAGGATCCCGAATTCTTCAGCTTCGTGCGCAGCATGGAGGCCTATCGCAAGAGCTTCGCCGGCAACAATGACATGATGGTCATCAAGCCGGACAGCGAGTTCTTCCGTTACCTCAAGGATGCGAATGCCAAATAGTCCGAAGGGCCTGCACTGCAGGCCCTTCTTCTTGGAGCCAAGATGAACGCAATACTGATTGGCCTGGGGCTGCTTCTGCTGTTTGAAGGGCTGGGTCCCTTGCTGATGCCAAGGCTCTGGCAGCAGGTGTTGAGCCAACTGGCACAACAGCCACCCGAGAGCCTGCGCCGCCTCGGTGGTTGTCTGGCCGTGAGTGGCGCCGTCATTCTCTGGATGACGCTGGGTTAGGCGAGAGCAAAAAAGAGAGCCGCAGGCTCTCTTTTCTCTTCAGGTTTCTTCAGGCGGCAGGTCTCAGGCGCTGCGCTGAACGGCCATATGGGCCAGGGTCTCCAGCGCCTCCCGATGGGGGCCGGCCGGCAGTATGGTCAGGGCAGAGATGGCCTTGTCCGCCTCTTCCCGGGCCCGTTGCCGTGCGTAGTCGAGTGCGCCGGTGCGCTCGAGAATTGCCAGTACGGTATCGAGGCGCTCCATACCGTTACGCAGTTCGATGGCCTCGCGGATGATCTGGCGCTCCTCGGCGCTGCCCACCGCCATGGCGTAGAGCAGGGGCAGGGTGGGTTTGCCCTCGGAGAGATCGTCGCCCACGTTCTTGCCCATCTCCTGGCTGTCGGAGCAGTAATCCATCACGTCATCGATGATCTGGAAGGCGGTACCCAGGTACTTACCGTAGTCGGTCATGGCCTGCTCGATGACGGGCGACTGATGGGTCAGTACGGCGGCGAGGCGGGTCGCGGCCTCGAACAACTTGGCGGTCTTGCAGTAGATGACCGTCATGTAGCTCTCTTCCGTGGTATCCGGGTCGTTGCAGTTCATCAACTGCAGCACTTCGCCCTCGGCGATGGTATTGGTAGCGTCGGCGAGGATCTCCATGATGCGCAGGTTGGAGAGCTCAGACATCATCTGGAACGAACGACTGTAGAGATAGTCCCCGACCAGGACGCTGGCGGCGTTGCCAAACATGGCGTTGGCGGTCTCACGGCCGCGACGCAGATCCGACTCGTCCACCACGTCGTCGTGAAGCAGGGTCGAGGTGTGGATAAACTCTATGATGGCCGCCAGCTTGAGGTGATCGCTGCCCTCATAGCCGAGCGCCCGGGCGGCCAGTACGGTCAGCATGGGGCGCATACGTTTTCCACCGGCACTGATGATGTAGTAGCCGAGCTGGTTGATCAGGCTGACGTCAGACTGCAACCGTTCGATGATCAGGGCGTTGACGGCCGTCATATCGGCCTCGGTCAGCGCACGAATTCCCGTTTGGTCCATAGTTCTCTTTGACTCGACGGCAGCAGGACTGCCCGGATTGCTGTTGCGGGGATTTTACACGAATTCACTATGGGTTACAGTTAGGCGTTTGATGCGCCGGCAGAGGTGCGCACAAAATAAACTTTTTTTGAAATTGACCTTGCCTGAGGGGATCAATTTGCGTAAAATGCCGGCCCATTGTTATTCAGTTTTTGTGCACATCTGCCATGAGCAAAGATGTGCCTATACGGAGTTAAAAAATGTACGCGGTATTCCAAAGCGGCGGAAAACAACACCGTGTAGCCGAAGGTCAGATCGTTCGTCTGGAAAAGCTGAACGTCGAGACCGGTGCTGCCATCGAGTTCGATAAAGTACTGATGGTTGCCCAAGGCGACACTTTCAAGGTTGGCGCTCCTTTCGTAGAAGGCGGCAAGGTTCTGGCTGAAGTTGTGGCTCACGGCCGCGGCGACAAGGTTCAGATCATCAAGTTCCGTCGTCGTAAGCACCATCGCAAGCACATGGGCCACCGTCAGTGGTTCACTGAAGTCAAGATCACTGGCATCAGCGCTTAATAGATTAGGAGTCCGATAAATGGCACACAAAAAAGCTGGCGGTTCCTCCCGCAACGGCCGCGATTCTGAAGCCAAACGCCTGGGCGTTAAGCGTTTCGGTGGCGAGTCTGTACTGGCTGGTAACATCATCGTTCGTCAGCGTGGCACCAAGTTCCACGCCGGTAACAACGTTGGTCTGGGCAAGGACCACACCCTGTTCGCTACCGCGAACGGCAAGGTGAAGTTCGAAGTTAAAGGTCCGAAGAACCGTAAGTACGTCAGCATCGTTGCTGAGTAAGTACGGACCGCAAGGATCCGAGGCCCCGCCAACTGGCGGGGCTTTTGTTTGTGTACGAAAACTGATGGCGCTGGCCTGCCGGGGACGGTGGCGTTTCGATCGCTCGCCGTGGCGGAGATCACTATAATTGCGTATCGGTTTTTCGAATTGAGGTGACGGTAACCCATGAAGTTTGTTGATGAAGTCCTGATTCGAGTCGATGCCGGTGACGGTGGTAACGGCTGTGTGAGCTTCCGTCGCGAGAAGTACATCCCCTTCGGTGGCCCGGATGGTGGCGACGGTGGTGATGGTGGTGACGTCTATCTGCTGGCAGACGAGAACCTCAACACCCTGATCGATTACCGTTTCGAGCGCTTCCACGCCGCCGAGCGTGGTGAGAATGGCCGTGGGGCGAACTGTACCGGTCGTCGCGGCAAGGATCTCACCCTGCGTGTGCCGGTGGGAACACGCGCCATCGATGAGGACACCGGCGAACTGCTGGGGGATCTCACCCGTCACGAGCAGAAGCTGCTGGTGGCCAAGGGGGGCTTCCATGGCCTCGGCAACACCCGCTTCAAGAGCTCGGTCAACCGCGCGCCGCGCCAGAAATCCAACGGTACCCCGGGTGAGGTGCGTAACCTGCGCCTCGAGCTGTTGCTGCTGGCCGATGTCGGCATGCTGGGGCTACCCAACGCCGGCAAGTCTACCTTCATCCGTGCCGTCTCTGCCGCCAAGCCCAAGGTTGCCGACTACCCCTTCACCACCCTGGTTCCGAACCTCGGTGTGGTGCGTGGCGAGAACAGCCGCTCCTTCGTGATTGCCGACATTCCGGGGCTCATCGAGGGTGCCGCCGAGGGGGCCGGTCTCGGTATCCGCTTCCTCAAGCACCTCGAGCGTTGCCGTGTGCTGCTGCATCTGGTCGACATCTGCCCGTTCGACGGCTCCGATCCGGCCGAAAATGCCGTGACTATTGTCCATGAACTGGAGAAGTACAGCCCCGAGCTGGCGGCCAAGCCGCGTTGGCTGGTCTTCAACAAGCTCGATCTGATGCTCGAGGAGGAGGCGGTCGAGGTGATGGAGCGCGTCAAGGCGGCGCTGGGCCATGAAGGGCCGACCTACGCCATCACCGCCATCAGCAAGGAAGGCACCCAGAAGGTGTGCTACGACATCCTGGATCTGCTGGACACCATGCCCCGTCAACTCGAGCAAGATGCGAAAGAAGCCATCGACAAGGTCGAGTTCAAGTGGGATGACTATCATCGCAACCAGATTGCCCAGATCGAACAGGACAGTGAAGATGATGTCGATGATGATGACTGGGATGAAGATGACGACGATGGGGTCGAGATCATCTACGTCCGGGACTAAGTATCCCCAGAGCCGCCTCGCTGAGGCGGCTTTTTTTTGCGTTAGGGCAAGCCACGGCAGGGGTTGCCTGACATAGAATGGGGCCCTTTTCTGCAAGGATGCCCAGGAAGATGGATACCAATACACCGGGACGGGGATTGTCACGCGAGCAGCAGACAGAGATCACCCGCATTATCGTCAAGATTGCCCAGATGCTGGCCCAGTTTGGCGCCGAGAGCCGCCTTATCGAGCAGACCACAGTGCGGGTTGGCATGGCGCTGGGTCTGGAGAGTGTGGAGATGGCCATCTCCTCAAGCGCCATCGTGATCACCAGCCTGAGCAGCGGCAGTTGCATCACCACCACGCGGCGGGTTCGGGAGCATGGCATCAACATGGCGGTGGTGTGCGAGATCCAGCGGATCTGCATCCTCGCCGAGAAGGGATTGATCGGGGCCGAGGCGGTACGTCAGCGGCTCGATGCCATCGTCCCCTTCCACTATCACCCCTGGTTGGTGGTGTTGATGGTGGGGCTCTCCTGTGGCGCCTTCAGCCTGCTGTTTGGGGGGGACTGGCCCGTCTTTGCCGTAACCTCGGTGGCGGCGGCCGTCGCCATGCGGGTGCGCCAGCTGATGGCCCGCCACCACCACAGCCCCCTCATCAACTTTGCCGTCACTGGTTTTATCGCCACCCTGCTCGCATCCAGTGCCACCTTCTTCGGCTGGGGGGAGCAACCCTATCTGGCCATGGCCGCCAGTGTGCTGCTGCTGGTACCCGGTTTCCCGCTCATCAACGCCGTCTCCGACATGGTGAAGGGGTACTTCAACATGGGGCTGGCCCGCTGGGGCACCGCTACCCTGCTGACCATCAGTGCGGCGCTTGGCATTCTGATGGCCATGTCTGTCACCGGCATCTGGGGGTGGAAGGTATGATGGAGCTGCTCTGGTTATTGGCCAAGGACGCCTTCTGGTCTGCCGTTCCGGCGGTGGGGTTCGCCATGATCTTCAACGTGCCGCCCCGGATGCTGAAGTACTGCGCCATGGGAGGGGCTCTGGCTCACAGTCTGCGCACCTTGCTTATCCATTCGGGGTTGCCTATCGAGTGGGCCACCCTGACGGCGGCCACCACGGTTGGCTTTGTCTGCGTCTATTGGGCGCGCCGTTTGCTGGTGCCCAGACCCGTCTTCAGCGTCGCCTGCATCATTCCCATGATCCCCGGCAGCTACGCCTTCAAGGCGATGATCGCCATCGTCGAGCTCAATATCCGGGGGGCCTCCATGCCCCTGCTCGAGGGCGCCATCGAAAACGGCCTCAAGGCCATCTTCATCGTGGCGGCTCTGAGCTTCGGTCTGGCGATCCCTTCGCTGGTCGTGTACCGTAACCGGCCCATAGTGTGAGGGGGAGAAGATGAAGATAGCCATGATAGCGGCCATGGCCCGGGATCGGGTGATTGGCCGCGACAATGCCATGCCCTGGCACCTGCCGGCGGATCTGGCCCACTTCAAGCAGGTGACCCTGGGCAAGCCGATCCTGATGGGGCGGCGCACCTTCGAGTCTATTGGCCGCCCCCTGCCGGGTCGGCGCAATCTGGTGATCAGTCGCAATCCTGACTACGCCCCCTCCGGCGTCGAGGTCTTCCCCTCGGTCGAGGCGGCCCTGGCGGCCGTTGGCGAGGTGCCCGAAGTGATGATCATCGGTGGTGGCAAGCTCTATACCCAACTGCTGGAGCGGGCCGATGTGCTCTACCTCACCCATATCGATCTGACCGTGGAGGGGGATACCCGCTTCCCCGATTATCAGGCCTATGCCTGGAACCGGCGCGATCTGGTGTGCCATCAGCCGGATGAGCGCAATCCCTACCCCTATCGCTTCGAGACTCTGGAGCGACAGCGGTAGAAAACGAGAGGCCACCCTGGGGTGGCCTCTTCTGTTATTGATGGGGTCACTTGGCGTGAGTGGGGCAGGGGGTGGCGATGAGAGCATCGTCCTCATAGCGCCACAGGGTGAGGCTGTTACCCCAGACGCACCCCGTATCCAGCGCCTTGATATCGGCGACCGGACACTGGCCCATCAGGGCGGCCCAGTGGCCGAAGATGATCACTGGATCGTCCCTGTGATGCTCCCGCTGCTCGAACCAGGGACGCAGGCCCGGGGTCGACTCCTTGGGGCCCAGCTTGCACTTGAAGTCGAGGCGACCGTCGAAGTAGCAAAAACGCATCCGGGTGAAGACGTTGATGATGTAGCGGTAGCGTTCGATGCCGGTCAGGGTTTCGCTCCAGCGATCCGGCTGATCCCCGTACATATGCTTGAGCAACCACTGATGTTGATCGCCCTGCAGCAGGCTCTCTACCTCACGGGCGCAGCGGCGAGCCGTGGTCACGTCCCAGGCGGGGGAGATGCCGGCATGGACCATCAGCAGCGGATGTTCGGGGTGTTCGGCCAGCAGGGGGCGATGGCGTAGCCAGTCGAGCAACTCGAGCCCATCGGGCGCCTTGATAATCTCCTCGATCCTGTCCTTCTTCTTGAGCGGTGCATGGCCCCCGGCCACGGCCAGCAGGTGCAGGTCATGATTGCCGAGCACGCTGATGGCCCGCTCGCCGAGCTCTTTGACAAAGCGCAGTACCGAGAGGGAGCCGGGACCGCGGGCGACCAGATCGCCACACAGCCAGAGGGTATCCTGGGCGGGATCAAAGCGGGCGAGATCCAGCAGACGGCGCAAGTCGTCGTAACAGCCCTGGATATCACCGACGAAGCAGTTAGCCATGAGTCCTCAGTTGATGATGTTCGGAACCGCCAGAGTGAAGGGGGGAATGGGTACGGAGAACTCCTCCCCCTCTTCATCCTGCATCACATAGCTGCCCTCCATTACCCCGAGTGGCGTCTCCAGCGGAACGCCGCTCTGGTAGCTGAAGGTATCGCCAGGGGCGATGATGGGCTGCTTGCCCACCACGCCGGCCCCCTCGACTTCGACCCGCTTGCCGTTGGCATCTGTGATGAGCCAGCGGCGGCGCAGCAGTTGCACCGAGAGAGAGCCCTGATTCTCGATCTCGATGCGGTAATGAAACTGCCAGGGGTCGTGGCTGCCCGCCACATGGTGGGGGAAGGCACGGATCAGCACGAGGGGCGCACTCATCAGACCGCCTTCTGATCTGCCAGCCAGTTGGCGATCTTGACGAACTGCTCCAGAGAGAGGTTCTCCGGGCGCAGGTTGCCGTCGATGCCGAGCTCGGCCAGCTGCTCGCTGTTGATGAAGTTGGCGAAGCTGTTGCGGATGGTTTTGCGGCGTTGACCGAAGCCCTCGGTACAGACCCGGCTGAGCAGGCGCACATCCTTGGCCACGAAGGGTTTCTCCTTGTGGGGCACCAGGCGCACCACGGCTGAGTCGACCTTGGGGGCCGGCTTGAAGGCGCCGGGGCCCACCTCGAGTACCGGAATCACCTGGCAGTAGTACTGGGTCATCACGCTCAGGCGGCCATAGGCCTTGCTGCCGGGGCCGGCGGCCAGGCGCAGCACCACCTCTTTTTGCAACATGAAGTGCATGTCCAGTACATGCTCGGCATAGTCGCAGAGGTGGAAGATGAGCGGGGTGGAGATGTTGTAGGGCAGGTTGCCGAAGATACGCAGGGGGTGCTCAGGGCGCATCAGGGTGCTGAAGTCGAAGCGCATGGCGTCGGCCTCGATGACGTTCAGCTTCTTGGCAAGCACCGGATGCTCGCGCAGGCGAGCGGCCAGGTCCCGGTCCAGCTCCACCACGGTGAGTCTGTCGATGCGTTCGCACACCGGCTCGGTCAGCGCGGCGAGGCCCGGACCGATTTCGACCATATTCTGCCCCGGCAGGGGATTGATGGCGTCGACGATCTGGCCGATCACATAACGATCGTGCAGGAAGTTCTGGCCGAAACGCTTACGGGCCGTGTGGCCCAGGTGCACCTTGTCACTACTCATGTTCTTTTCTCTACCATCTTGATGGCGTGGTGGATGGCGGTCAGCAGGCTGCCCGGATCGGCCTGGCCACTGCCGGCCAGATCCAGGGCGGTACCGTGATCCACCGAGGTTCGGATAAAGGGTAAACCCAGAGTGATATTGACCGAGTTGCCAAAGCCCTTGAACTTCAGCACCGGCAGTCCCTGGTCGTGGTACATGGCGAGTACCGCATCCGCATCCTTGAGGTATTTCTCCTGAAACAGGGTATCGGCCGGCAGGGGGCCGACCAGATCCAGCCCCTGGGCGCGCAACCGCTCGAGCGCCGGCTCGATCACCTCGATCTCCTCGCGTCCCAGGTGGCCACCTTCTCCCGCATGGGGGTTGAGGCCGCACACATAGATGCGGGGTCGGGGGATCCCGAACTTGCTGCGCAGGTCTGCATCCAGGATCTGGATGATCTTGTCGAGACGCTCCGGCGTGATGGCCTTGGCCACATAGGCCAGCGGGATGTGAGTGGTTACCAGCGCCACTCTCAGCCCCTCGGTGGCGAGCATCATGACCACGTCCGGCGTGCCGGACTGGTGGGCAAAGAATTCCGTATGACCGCTAAACGAGACGCCGGCCTGGTTGATGATCCCCTTGTGCACCGGGCCGGTGACGACGGCGGCGAACTCGCCACTCATGTTGCCGTCACAGGCTCGCTGCAGGGTCTCGAGCACGTAGTGGCCATTGCCTTCGTCGAGATGGCCCGGCTCGCTGGGCACTCCAAGCGGTACCGGGCAGACGGTCAGGGTGCCGGCCGCCTGCGCCGTGGCCGGTGCCGCAGGATCGTAGGGCTGCAGGCTCACTTCGAGTCCCAGGTGGCGGGCTCGCTCGGTGAGCAGGGCCGGGTCTGCGATCACCACCAGCTGGTGTGGCCAGCTCTGGCGAGCGATCTGCAGCACCAGATCGGGACCCACCCCGGCCGGTTCGCCGGGGGTGATGGCGATGCGTCGGGTCATCAGCTCTGGCCGTCTTCGATCCGGATGTAGGCGCCATCGCGCAGCTCATCCATCCAGCCCTGCACCTCTTCGGCGAAGCGGCGGTTGTAGATGAGCTGATAGGCACGCTGCTCCAGTGCCTTGTCGGTGGCGTCCTGGCTGCGGCGATCTTCCAACTGGACGATATGCCAGCCGAAGCTGGTACGGAACGGCTGGCTGATCTGACCCGGTTGCAGGCGATTGACCATGTCACGGAACTCGGGGGCATAGACATCGGGGGAGGACCAGCCCAGCTCACCGCCCTGAACGGCGGAGCCCGGATCCTCGGAGTACTTCTCGGCCAGCTGGGCGAAGTTGGCCTTGCCGCTGCGCAGATCCCGCAGGAAGCCGTCCAGCATCCCCTTGGCCTTCTCCTCACTCAGTATGATGGAAGGCTTGATCAGGATGTGGCGAGATTTCACCTCGGTCAGGCTCACCTGTTGTTGTCCCTTGGTGTCAAACACCTTGATGATGTGCAGACCGGCACCGGAGCGCAGCGGGCCGACGATGGCCCCCTTGCTGGCCCCTTGCACCGCCTCGGCCATCAGGGTAGGCATCTCTTGCAGGCTCATCCATCCCCAGTCACCCCCTTCCAGGGCCTTGGGTCCGTTACTCTCGGCGATGGCCAGCTTGCGGAAATCGGCCCCGCTGCTAAGGGCTTGCATGATGCGCTGGGCCTTGGCCTTGGCGGCATCAAGCTGGGCGGCGCTGGGGTTGTCAGGCAGGGCGATCTGGATATGACCGACGTGGAACTCGTTCTGCTGTTGCCCCTGTTTCTTGAGGATCTCCACCACCTGCTTGACCTCCTGCTCGGAGATATTGACCCGGCGGCGGACCTGGTTGCGGCGCACTTCACCCATCAGGATCTCGCGGCGCACCTCTTCCCGGTATTGGGGGTAGGTCATGCCTTCCCGATCCAGCTGGGTGCGCAGTTGCTCGACGCTCATGCGGTTCTCGGTGGCAATGCCGGCGATGGCCTGCTCGAGCTGGGTATCGCTCACCTTGAGGCCCTGGCGATCGGCCAGTTGCAGCACCAGGCTCTCCTGGATCAGGCGATCCAGCGCCTGACGGCGCAGGGTGGCATCGTCGGGCAGGGATTGGCCCTGCTCACGGGCGTTGTTCTTGACCTTCTGGACCAGCGCATCCTGCTGGCTGGCCAGTACCACATCCTTGTTGACCACGGCGAGCACGCGATCCACCAGCTCGGGGGCAGCCACGGCCGCCTGGCTCAGGGCGCCAAACACGCCTGCAGTCAGCAGGGCAATCAGGGTCTTTTTCATATCCATCTCTCAAGGCTGGCCAGCATCACTGCTGGTCTTTCAGATTAAACGGGCGAATGTAGGGGAGCTTTTCCGTATCCAGGGTCACATTGCGGCCTGCTGTGCCTATGCTTCCCAGTCCCTTCATCTCGAACTGTACGCCTATGCTCTTCTCGGAGCGGGCCTGCAGTATGCTGTTTTCCCACACAGGCTGGTTGTGCCACTCCAGGCTGAAGTTGATGCTCCAGCAGCAGGAGTCGTACTTGAGACCTATCTTGCGGTCTATGTTGATATCCTGCTGCACATCCCGGTAGTAGCCGCCGTAGAGCTGCCACTGGGGATTGAGGGGGGCCATCAGTACCAGGCCGGCCTGACTGATGTCTTCGGCCATGGCGGTGTTGTAGATGTTGCGGTTGCCATCCTTCAGGAAGCGGTAGTTGACCTGGCTGACCAGCTTGTCGAAACGGTATTCGACCGCGCTGTTGGCCGAGCTGAACTCGTTCTCTTCCGTATCGTACTGGGCACCGGCATGGGCAAACCAGCGATCCGTGATGCGGGCGTCCCCCTCGAAGGAGAGCAGGGAGCGGGCATTGGTGCTTTCGGGATCGTTGGGGTAGAGGCGAACCCTGGGCTTGGTCAGCTCGAAGGCTTGCCCCAGCGCCAGACGCAGGCGCTCGTCCCCTGCATCGTCATAGACCCGGCTGGTGAGGCCCAGGGTAATGCGATTGGCATCGCTGATGCGATCGATCCCCGCATAGCGGCGATCGCTGAACAGGCTATAGTAATCCTGACGCACAGTGGTGGAGTCATAGATGCCGATCTCGTCCTGATTCTCATACGGGACGTAGAGATACTGCACCTCGGGCTCCAGGGTCTGGGTCCCCTTGCCATTAAACCAGTCGAGGGAGCGATCGAAGTTCATGCCCCCCTTGAGGCGGACCGAGGGGAGGGTGCGGGTGATGGTCCCCTCCTTGAGGGTCAGCTGCCCATCCTTGGTGAACTGTCGCCGATCCTGACCCGTCAGGTTGTTGGGCACCTCCTGATCGTAGGCACTGAACATCAGCTTGTACTGGCTGGTGAGGTAGTAACCCGGCGCATCGATGAGCGGCACCGTCAGGGTTGGCGCTATGTGCAGGCGAGTGGCGGTGTAGCGCTCACCGGCCTGCTGGGCACTGGCATCATTGCCGCTGTAGCCAAACTTGGTCAGCTCGCTGTTGAGGGCGAGATCGAACCACTTCTGCTGGTGATAGAAGTTGTAGCCCAGGCTCGGCAGCATGGAGTGAGGCAGGACCGCATTGGGGTTGAGGATCTGGTAGGTGCGCGCCTCGGCGGTCAGATTCCAGTTCTGCTGGTAGTAGCCGGCGGTAAAGGATTGCTGCAACTGGCCATCGACCTGGACCCCGACCGGAGGGCTGAAGTCGTTGAAGTAGTTGTAGTCGAGCGCCTTGACCCGGGTGTAGTTGACGCCAAAGCGCAGGGCTCCGTCCATCAGGCTTGAGCCATGGTTGGCGTTAAACAGATAGCGATGTCCGTCCCCGTTCAGGGTGTTGTACTGGGGGTTATCGGGTCGGACCTGTTTGTCGTTGGCCAGGTTTTCGAAATAGAGGGTGCCCGCGTGGTTGGGCTCCGGCATATAGCGAAACTCGACTTGCTCCATCAGGCCGCGTCTGTCCATGAAGCGGGAGGTGATGGTGGCGTCGTAATTGGGGGCTATGTTCCAGTAGAAGGGCTGGACGATATCCATCCCGTTGCTGGAGCTCTGGGTATAGCCAGGGTAGAGCAGGCCGGTCTTGCGTTCGTCCTTGATGGGGAAGTTGATATAGGGGAAGTAGAAGACCGGGTAGTCATAGAGCCAGAGGCTGGCGTTCCAGGCCTCGCCAAACACCTCATTCTGATCGATATCGATGCTGCCGGCCTTGAGGGTCCACACCTCCTGGCCGGGAGGGCAGGTGGTGTACTGGGCTCCCTCCAGGGTGATGTTCTGGTTGTCGTTGGTCATGGTGACCCGCTTGGCGGAGCCCCGGACCGGCGAGCCGTGCACCTGATAACGCCCCTCTTCCAACTCTGATTCTTTGGTGTTCAGGTTGGACTTTAGGGTCTTGTCGCTGGTGACGGTGATCTGGCCATCGTTGTAGTAGATGTTGCCGATGGCGATGACGTCGCGGGTCTTCTGGTCCAGCTGGGCATAGTCGGAATCGAACTTGCGTACCCCCTGACGGACCTTGACATCCCCCTGATAGACGGCGGTGCCGCCCTGTTTGGCGTCGAGACGGTCGGCGTCTACCTCCACCGGCAGGGCGTTGGCATCGACCCCGGCCGGCGTCTTCTCCACCTTGGGTACATAGTCGTAACAGAGACCGTCCAGCAGGCCGGTGGCCGGTGGGGTCGGCAGGGAGGCAGCCCAGCCCGCCGTGGGGGTGAGCACAGGGATCAGCCCCAGGGTCAGGGCGAGAGGGCCCGATATGCCCGCAATCCGTTTGGTCATGGGATGAAGACTCGATTTGCGAATGTGAAACAGCCTAAACAGGACACGCATTTTACGACAGGATCCACCATGTTGACATTGCATGTCATTGCTTTATGTTAGCCGGCAATCATAAAGCATTATCGCGGCCAGGGTAACCTCCCGCTTAGGCCACCCACTTTGGTCCTAGTTCCCATGATCGATCGCGCTTCACTTCTTACCGCCTGGGCCCGTCAGTTGACGGCACAGCCCGGCCTCGAGCTCATCCTGATTTCGGGCGATGCCAGCTTCCGACGTTACTATCGCGGGGCAGGCCTCATCTGGGTGGATGCACCACCTGCCACCGAGAAAAACCGGGAGTTTGTGCGTAACGCCGCCGCACTGTTGCGAGCCGGAGTGCTTGCTCCCGAGGTCAAGGGGGTGGAGTACGAACAGGGCCTGCTCTGTGTGACGGATCTTGGCGATCTCTCTTTGCTCTCGGTGCTGGACGAGCAGAGCGTGGCCGCCTGGTATGCCCTCGCCATCGACCTGCTGCCCCGGCTGGCACGGGTCGAGCTGGAGCTGGAGCCCTTCGATGCCCCCTTTATGGCGCGGGAAAACAGCATCCTGCCCGAGTGGCTGCTTGGCCACCACCTGGGACTGGCCCTGAGCGAAGAGGAGTCGTCCCTGCTGGGGCGCACCTTCGCTCTGCTCACCGAGAACAATCTTGGCCAGGTGCAGGGGGTGATGCATCGGGACTTTCACAGCCGCAACCTGATGGTGTGTGGTGGCCGTATGCCCGAGAGCGCCACCCTGGCCGTGATCGACTTTCAGGACATGGTGCAGGGGCCGGTCACCTACGATCTGGTCTCCCTGCTCAAGGATTGTTACGTGCGTTGGCCCGATGCCGTCATCGAGGCGGGGATGCGCCATGGTTTTGCCGTGCTGGAACAGACGGGCCTGCTTGGCAGCACCGACTATGCCACCTTCCGCCGTCAGGCCGATCTCACCGGGATGCAGCGCCATCTGAAGGCCGCCGGCATCTTCGCCAGGCTGCATCACAGGGATGGCAAGTCGGGCTATCTCAAGGATATTCCCCGTACCCTCGACTATGTGGTCGAGGTGTGCGCTCGCTACCCCGAGCTGGCCTCCTTCGGCCATTGGCTGGAGGCGCGGGTGCTGCCGGCCCTGGCTGCCGTGTCGGAGCGACAGCCGTGAAGGGGATGATACTGGCCGCCGGACGTGGCGAGCGGATGCGCCCCCTCACGGATCAGTTGCCCAAGCCGCTGCTGGCGGTAGGGGGCAGGCCCCTCATCGTTCACCATATCGAGCGCCTCAAGGCGGCCGGCGTGACCGAGCTGGTGATCAATCACGCCTGGCTTGGCCACAAGTTGGTCGAGGCTCTCGGCGATGGTTCCCGACTGGGGGTCTCTATCGTCTGGTCGGCAGAGGCGACGGCCCTGGAGACCGCGGGCGGCATAGTGCAGGCCTTGCCGCTGCTTGGCAAGGAGCCCTTCCTGGTGGTGAACGGGGATACCTGGCTGGATGTCGACTACCGCCAGTTTACCGCGCCCTCTCTGGGGGAAGACCTCGCCCACCTCTGGTTGGTGGATAATCCCCCCCAGCATCCGGGCGGTGACTTCTCCCTGCAGGGGGAGAGGGTGGTGGACAGGCCTGGCCTCACCTTCAGCGGCGTCGGCCTCTATCATCCCCGCCTCTTCGCCGGGTTGACCCCCGGTGCGCGCAAGCTGGCTCCCCTGCTGCGCGAGACGATGGCGACGGGACGGGTGGGGGGAACCCATCTTCCTGGAGACTGGCGCGATATCGGCACGCCCGAGCGACTGGCTCAACTCGACAGTGAACTGCTGGCCCGCGAGGCCACGAGGTAACTTCTTATGCGTATCTGGGGCAAGGTGCTCGGCGCCTTCTTTGGTTTCCTGCTCGGCAACGTGTTCGGGCTCCTCATCGGCCTCTGGATCGGTCATCGCTTCGACACCGGCATGGGCTTGCAGAGCGGTTTCCGTCGCCGTCCCACCGAGGCCCAGCAGGCGATTTTCTTCCATGCCACCTTCTCGGTCATGGGCCATATCGCCAAGGCGAGCGGCCAGGTCACCGAAAGCGAGATCCGGGTCGCCTCCGATCTGATGGACCGGATGCGTCTCACCGGCGAGCTGCGAACCCGGGCCCAGGACTCTTTTCGCCAGGGCAAGGCGGCAGACTTTCCCCTGCGTGCGACCCTGGCCGAGTTTCGTGACGCCTGCATGGGGCAGCGCGACATCTTGCGCTTCTTTCTCGAGGTGCAGTTGCAGGCGGCGTTTGCCGACGGGGAGGTTCCCCAGGAGGAGCGCCACATCTTGCAGGTGGTGGCCGAGGAGTTGGGTTTCAGTCGCTTCGAACTGGATCGGATCCTGGCCATGGCCGAGGCGCAGCGTAACTTCTTCCATGGCCAGGGCCACGGGAGCGGCCAGCAGCAGTGGGGTGGGCAGCAGGCGCGTCGTGAGCCGTCCCGGGATCGTCTCAAGGATGCTTATCAGTTGCTCGGGGTGAACGAGGGAGACTCGGATCAGGAGGTCAAGAAGGCCTACCGCAAGGAGATGGCCAAGCACCATCCGGACAAGCTGGCAGCCAAGGGGCTCCCCCCCGAGATGATGGAGATGGCCAAACAGAAGGCCCAGGAGATCCAGAGCGCCTGGGAGATGATCCGGGAAGTGCGGGGAATACGCTAAGGCATGCACCAAGACCACCCTCGGGTGGTCTTGTTGTTGTTGTGCTCAGGCGAGGCGGCGCAGGGGGCTGCCGGCGGCGAAGGCGTCGATGTTCTCGATCACCTGGTCGGCCAGACGCTGCATTGCCCCTTCGCTGGCCCAGGCCACATGAGGGGTGAGCAGGAAGTTGGGCAGGGCCAGGGCCTGCATCAGGGGGTGATCCGCCGGGGGGGGCTCCTGGCTGGCCACATCGAACCCGGCCCCCCCGAGATGGCCCCTGCGCAGGGCGTCGAGCAGGGCCGATTCGTCGACCAGGCCACCGCGTCCCACGTTGATGAGCAGGGCCCCCTGCTTCATGGCGGCCAGCTCGGCGGCACCAATGAGGTGACGGGTCTGCGCCGTGAGTGGGCAGTGCAGGCTGATGATGTCTGAGTCTCGCAGCAGCTGCGCCAATGGCAGACGATCCGGTGCCGGATCTCCTCCCGAGAGGCTCTCGGCGTAGTACACCTCGAGGCCAAGAGCCTCGGCGCGTCGTCCCAGATCCCGTCCTATGGTGCCACGCCCTATGATGCCGAGTCGGCGTCCGGCCAGATCCATGATGCCGTGATCGAAAAAGCAGAAGCGGCCGCTCTCCTGCCAACGCCCCTGGGCGAGGGCCCGTTGCCACCCCTTAAGGTTACGCGCCAGGGCCAGCATCAGGGCCAGGGCGTGTTCGGGCACCGAGGGGCCGGCGTAGCCACGCACGTTGCAGACCGTGATGCCGTGGGCCCGACAGGCGTCGAGATCCAGGTTGTCTGCACCGGTGGCGGCCAATGCGATGAGTCGCAGGGACGGCAGCTCGGCCAGTTCGGCGGCGCCGAAACGAACCTTGTTGACGATGGCGATGGTGGCACCGCGCAGCCGCTCGACCACCTGATGAGGGGCGGTGGCGGGATATTCGATCCAGGTGTGGGGCAGGGCGGGACGAGCCAATTGCACCGAGGGTGCCAGGGTGTCTCGGTCGAGAAAGACGATCTGCATGGAGCCTCCTTGGGGTGAGGCTCCATCATGCCAAGGGGGCGGCGTCAGAGCCAGCCAAGATGGCGCAGCCACCCCTGTAACCGCTCCGGGATCTCGGCCCGTTCCATCAGGGCGTAGGGGCGGTAGTTGAGCTTGTTGCTGCGCCGGCTCTCGACCCGGCGCGCCTCGGCAGCGACCAGGGGCCAGCCGGCGGCACTCTCCTCAACGAGATCGAGAATGGGGGCCTGGCTCTGGGCCACGTCCCTGGCCAGCACCGTATTGGCACCCTGTTCGGGGAAGTAGGCATCGAGCAGCACCAGGGCATCGGGGGCGGGGAGCTGCTCGCTGGCGATCAGATTGCTGGCCCAGGCGGCGGCCGTCCCCTGGGCCAGGATCAGGCGAAAGCCCCCCTCCTGCAGCTTTGCTTCGCTCAGGCTCTTGATGCGGGCGGCGAGATCCTGGCGAAAGGCGTCGCGCGCCTGGTCTTTCTGCTCCCCGGCCGGGTTGAGTTGGGGCTGGGCGGAGCGAGGGAGGATCAACAGGGTATCAAACCCCTGGGCCGTCAGGGCTGTCGAGAGTTGCCACAGGCGTCCGGTACCCTGCCACTCGGGGAGCAGGATCACCAGCCCCAGATAGGTGCCGCTGGTGTGTTCGGCAAACAGCACCTGCTCCTGCTCTATGGTCTTGCTGGCCGGATTGTGTTGCCAGTCGAGGCGCAGGGTCTGATCGGCCGATGCCGGCTCCTGGCGGGTGTCCTGGGCTGTGGCGGGCGGCGTCTCCCGGGCAGCCTCCTCTTGCCCGGCACCGTGGGCGGTGAAGGCGAGCAGGAGCAGTAACAGATAGGGGCGAAGCGGCATGAGGAGTCCTCCAACACCTTCAGATAGCGGCCAGGGAGCGTATTTCTTTAGGCCGGCCAGGTGGGCCGCGGGACCATAAAAAAAGCGAGCCGGTGGCTCGCTCTTTCATCGACCGAAGTCAGGCGCTATCAGGAGATACGACGCTTGAACTCGCCGGTGCGGGAGTCGATTTCGATCTTGTCGCCGATCTCAACGAAGGCAGCAACAGAGAGCTCGTAGCCGGTACCAGCCAGACGGGCCGGCTTGGTGACCTTGCCGGAGGTGTCGCCACGGGCGGCCGGCTCGGTGTACTCGACTTCGCGAACGATGGTGGTCGGCAGCTCGACGGAGATGGCCTTCTCGTTGTAGAAGGTTACTTCGCATACGTCTTCCATGCCGTCTACCAGGTAGTTCAGCACGTCGCCCAGGTTGTCTTTCTCAACGTCGTACTGGTTGTAGTCGGTGTCCATGAAGACATACATGGGGTCGGCGAAGTAGGAGTAGGTGCACTCCTTGCGCTCCAGCATGACCACTTCCATCTTCTCGTCAGCCTTGAAAACGGGCTCGGAAGCGCTGCCGGTCAGCAGACCTTTCAGCTTCATCTTGACCACGGCAGCGTTACGGCCGGATTTGTTGAACTCGGTCTTCTGAACCACCATGGGCTCGGTGCCGACCATGACCACGTTACCAGCGCGGATTTCCTGTGCGGTTTTCATGTAAAAAATTTCCTGTTCGTGAAACGGACGGATAAAAACTGCCAGATTATATCTTCGTTTCCAAAAATTTCACTAACCGAGTGACGAGATCGCCGCCAGCGAGCAGGCGATCGGGCCACAGGTTGGCCTCCTCCTGCCAGCCGTTGCACTGTGCATCCCATCCCTGCCAGAGGGCCTGACAGGGCTCTTCCCGGTTGAGGGCCAGCATCAGGCCTCTTATCCACGTTGCCCGGGATTGAGGGTGGCTTGCCAGGTAACGATCGAGGAAGGCCTCCAGCTTGACCAGATGGTACTCCTCCTCCTGGGGGTAGATGTGCCAGAGGAAAGGGCGGGCCGCCCATTGGGCCCGCACGAAGGAGTCCTCGCCGCGCACTATGTTGAGATCGCATGACCAGAGCAGGCGGTCATAGCCCACCTGGTCCGTCATGGGGAGCACCACGACGGTCAGGGCGCCGTCGTCAAACCGATCGCCGGGGTGGGCACTCTCCACACCGAGGGTGGCCAGCACCTGGGGCAGGGCGCGCCCGACCGGCACCAGCAGGGTGATGGGGGCCGGGCCCTGGCGCCAGGCCTCGATCAGGGAGGGGATGGCCTCGCTCTCGTAGGCAAACAGGCTGATACGCAGCTCATCCCTGCCTGGAGGGGGCAGACCCAGGCTCTCCCAGTAGTCGGCAAGACCGTCTTTGTCACTCTGCCAGGCCTGACGCTGCGCCATCAGATCCCGTTCGCAGAGCAGGCCTCCCGTCTTGTCGGTAAAGCCGGGAAAGAAGAAGTGCTTGTTGAGCCGCCCTTGGGGTGAGGGGAGGGCATGGCACCCTTCGACCCACTCCTCGGCGCTGAGGTACTCGAGATTGAGCCAGGCCGGTGGCGGGGCCATGTGTTGCATGCGTGCCTTGTAAGGGGCGGGCAGTTCGCAGGCGAAGGCCTCGATGACGACCCGTGCCGGCGCGAGATCGGCGTCCGCATGCCAGTGCTGTATGGTGATGCCACCGGCACTCTGGCTCTCCTGCGCCGGATCTATGGTTGGGCAGATCCGCGAGAAGCTGGCGAGATCGTCCACCCAGAGGCGCACCGGACCATGCCCCTCGTCGTGCAGTTGGCGGGCGAGCCGCCAGGTGACGCCGATGTCGCCGAAGTTGTCGACCACGGTGCAGAAGATGTCGAAGTTAAAAGCCATGCTGACTCCGGCGCAATAAAAAACCGGCGTGCAGGGTAGCACGCCGGTCGGGTTCGCTCTATGTCCCGGTCTACTCCTTGCCGTAGACGTTATTCTCCTGCTCACGAACCCGGATGAAGGTGGTGCGCTTGGTCAGCTCCTTGAGCTGGGCGGCGCCCACATAGGTGCAGGTGGAGCGCACTCCCCCCAGGATGTCGCGCACCGTGTGCTCAACCGGGCCGCGATAGGGGAGCAGCACCGTCTTACCCTCCGAGGCGCGATACTCGGCGACGCCCCCCGAGTGCTTGTCCATGGCGCTTGAGGAGCTCATCCCGTAGAACTTCATGAAGGGGGTGCCGTCCACATCGACGATCTCGCCGCCGCACTCCTCGTGGGCCGCCAGCATGCCACCCAACATGACGAAGTCGGCACCACCGCCAAAGGCCTTGGCCACATCCCCCGGACAGGTACAACCCCCGTCACCGATGATCTGACCGCCGAGGCCGTGGGCTGCGTCGGCACACTCTATGATGGCGGAGAGCTGGGGGTAGCCGACCCCGGTCTTGACCCGGGTGGTGCAGACCGAACCTGGCCCTATTCCCACCTTGATGATGTCGGCACCGGCCAGGATCAGCTCCTCGACCATCTCGCCGGTGACCACGTTGCCAGCCACGATGACGTGATTCGGGCACGCCTCGCGCATCTTGCTGACGAAGGCGACGAAGTGTTCGGAGTAGCCGTTGGCCACATCGACGCAGATGAAACGCAGGGAGGGGGAGAGGGCCAGGATCTCGCGGGTCTTGGCGAAGTCGCTCTCGGAGGTGCCGGTAGAGACCATCACGTGGCGCAACACCGACTCGTCACTGCGGGCCACAAACTGTTGCCACTGTTCCAGGCTGTAGTGCTTGTGCACGGCGGTCATCATCTCGAAACCGGCCAGGGTACGGGCCATCGAGAAGCTGCCGACCGTGTCCATATTGGCGGCGATGACCGGGACCCCCTGCCACTGGATACCCGTGTGCTTGAAGGTAAACTGGCGGGTCAGGCTGACCTGGGAACGGCTCTTCAGGGTGGAGCGCTTGGGGCGGAACAGTACGTCCTTGAAACCGAGTTTCAGGTCTTCTTCGATACGCATGGAGTGGGGTCCTTTCAACTGAATGGTAGTTGGCAGGCACAAAAAAACCGGGGGTTTTCAGGGCCTCCGGTTTACGGCAGTCTAGTCTGGGAAACGTTTTTTACAAGACTGATAATGTCATGCTGGATGTGATAGTCTCGCTCTAATAACCTGAGCTCACTCAGGGTTTCAATCGGATATTCCCACAAGCCCGTCTATCATTCCCACCATCCGTCCCAGCTCGGGTTTGGTGATGGTATCGTTCGCCCCCAGTTGCAGCGCCTTGGAGCGGTTATCGTCGCTCATCAAAGACGAGAACATCACGATAGGCATCTCCTTGAAGAGCGGATTATCACGCAGCCGCTTGAGCAGGTGCATGCCGTCCATGCGCGGCATCTCCACATCGGTGACGATGGCGTTGAGGAAGTTGGGCAGCGGTATGTTCTCGGCCGTGGCGTGCTGCTCGATATCGGTCAGCATCTCCAGGGCATCGCCCCCGTCCTTGGCGGTGATGATGTTGTAGCCTGCGGTGCTGAGGGTGTTCTCGATCAGCTTGCGGATAAAGGCCGAATCGTCGACCACCAGTATGGTCTTGGCCTCCCGGCGTGCCACCATGCGATCGTTGATCACCACCCGGCGATCCTGGGTGACGTCGTACTTCTCCATGCTGAGCTCGGGGTTGATGGTGGCGATGATCTTCTCGAAGTCGAGGATCATGATGAGGTTGCCATCGCGGCGCACCACGGCCACCACGCAGTCGTTCTCACCGGCCTCGAGGAACTGGCTGGGAGACTCAACGTCTTCCCACGATACCCGGTGGATACGGCTGACGCTGTCGACCAGGAAGCCGTTGGCCATGCGGTTGAAGTCGGTGACGATCACCACCTTGCCGGTATGCTCCGGCCGGGTCTTGACCCGCAGCCAGCCAGCAAGATCCACCAGGGGGATGAGGCGATCACGCAGGGAGAAGACCCCGACCATGTGCGGCTGGGCGTTGGGATAGTCCGTGGTCTCCGGCACCCGTATCACCTCGCGTACCTTGGCGACGTTAATGCCGTAGTAGGCCACCTTCTGGCTGCCGTCCGGCTGCAGCTTATGCAGATGGAACTCGATGATCTCGAGTTCGTTGGTTCCGCTTTCGGTCAGGATCGCGCTGCGCGATCTGTTCCCCTGTTCTGTCATGCTCACTCCCTAACTGCCTCGATCCTGACTGCAGGCTCTCTGTGTTCCAGTATAGGAGCCTGTTTGGGGATTATCGGCCGTTTGCCGAAAGGGAACAGTCGAGAGTGAGGAAGATGTGAGAAAGATCAGGGAAAATGGTTTATCAACAATATGATAGATATCTATCCCCGGGTTGGATCTGCTGCGATCCTCGCCGCCACCAGAGTCCTGAGTCGCTTGATCAGCGCCCCTTTCCCGACCATGCCCAACTCGCGCCCCAGCGTTTCCCATGGCCGATATTGCCAGATGGCGCCTATCGCCAATGCCTGATCGTCCCTCGGCCAGAGCATTAGCTCCGCATGGCGGAGCAATAGCCAGCGTTGCAGGGTCCCCTGGCACAGCTCGAAGGGCTTGTGGTGGTGAGCAAAACAGCACAGCTCCTCGCGCTCCCAGGAGTCGAGGTCAGGGAGTTCAGGAAGAGGATGGTCCGGCAGGCTGAGGGCCAGCAGTTCGGCAGGGAGGGTGCGCAACTCCCCGGCCAGCAGGCTGGGCAGGCCGAGCAGGAAGCGGCGCTGCCACTGTCTTATCTCCGGCTCATGGGCTGGATTGAGCGGCTTGAGCATCAGCAAGGAGTGACAGCCGCTGGCGGCGTCACGCTGCAGACCGATACGCACCACCTTCATGGCCGAGGCGCGCCAGAAGGCGAGCAGATCGCTCCCGGCGGAAAAAGCGCTCCCCAGATAGTCGAATCCCTCAGATCGGTAGTGTTGCTCCAGGGCCGCCAACAGCTGGGCCCCCAATCCATGACGGTGGAGTGCCGGATGGATGGCGATGCGCATGATGCGGGCGAAGCGGCGCTCGGCTGCCGCCAACACTCCCGAGTGGGCAAGCAGGGACTGGGGCAGCAGCTGGCCACGGGGGCGGCGGCGACCGGCCCAGATCTGCTCGGCCAGCGCAGAGGGAATGGGCCCCTCGCGCATCACCAGTGCGACCCCAAGCAGGCTGTCGCCGCTGCAGAGCCGGTGAATGTCGAGATCCGGGCACTCCAGCAGGGCGCGCAGGTCGCTTGGGGTGGTCTGGTAGTGAGCCAGCACCAGCAGTCCGAAGAGGGCGTTAAGATGCGCTTCGTCGTGGCTCAGGCTGGCTGCTGCCACCTTCTCCCAGCGGGGCTGCGCCGTGATGGCGGGCTCCGGAGGGGTCGCCGAGAGGGCCAGCAGGCGGTTGATCAGCGGCTCGAGCGGGTCGTGGTCACTCCAGCGGATCGGCGCCTGCATATGCAGCTCGCGCCACCCCGGGGTGCGTCTGTCCAGGGTACGCTTGAAGCGAAGATGAAAGCCGCGGCCGGTCCCCTCATAACCGTGCTCCGTGGTGGCGAAGACCATGCGGTGGTAATGGGCCAGCAGCCCCTCCAGCAGGGGGGCGGGGATGGCGGCCGCCTCATCGACCAGCAGGAGATCCAGCTCGGGTTTCTCCTCGAGCAGGCGATCCGGGCTGAAGAAGAGCAGACGCCTGTCTTCCCCTGCGTGCAGCAACAGGGTCGAGAGGGTGGCCTGAGCGGGGGCCGTGACGCCGATCCTGAGCCCCGGCTCTTCGGCCAGCAGTGTGGCAGCGGCCATGCCGAGGACGCTGCTCTTGCCCCGGCCGCGATCCGCGCTCAGCACCAATGGGCGCTTGCGATGGCCGCGCAGCACCTGACCAATGGCCTGGATTGCCGCCTCCTGATCCGCCGTGCGTGGATGTCCGGGTCCCAGGGGCTGCCAGACGGGCCTCTCTTCGGAGGGTTCAAGGTGCAGAGCGGGATCCTGGTCCAGCAGTCGCACGATCCGCTCGATAAAACCCTGGCCACAGCGGGGAAGATCGACGGGATCCGCGATGAGGCGCAGCCGATCCGGGTCGGCATAGGCGGGCCACTGGGCGCGGGGCGGGGTGAGCAGGAGCAGCAGGCCACCGGCGCGCAGGGTACCGCTCAGGGCGCCAAAGGCGTCGGGGTGCAAGCCGCTGAAGGCGTTGCAGACCAGGGTGTCGCACTCCTGTCCCAGGTATTGCAGCGCCTTGGCGGCGGGCAGCGGGGAGTGTTCAGCAGGGCCCTCACCCAGCCAGACGATGTGGCCGTCCAGCCACTCCCGGGTTTTGGCGATACACTCCTGCTCTTCCCCCTCGAGCCAGACGAGGCGACGTTCGCCGGCCTGGCGCAGCCCCTCACGCAGGGTCACTGCTGGCTCCGGGGTTCGAACATCTTGTCACCCATCTGATCGATGAAGGTGTGCGCCTTGCGCAGCATGAAGTCGCGGGCGTCGTCGGGATTGACGAAGAGATCGGAACGGATGAAGCGGTGCTCTTTCAGCTCGCCGTCGATCTCTCTGGTGATGCGCCCGGCCAAGCGGTATTGCCCCCCTTCGGCCATGGGCTCGGGGTAGATGAGATAACCCTGGTATTCGGTCGGGGTGACCGCGGGCTGGTGGCTATCGGCGCTGCCAAACAGGGCGCCAAAGAGTTTCTTGAGCATGGGATCCTCCATTTGCCTGCATTCTCCCCAAGGGGAGGAGGAGTGACAAGGGACTTATTACCAATGGTTATTTGTATTGCAAAGCATTCTCATTTAACTTTTTGGCAGTTCACTCTTCTGACTCAGGATCCTGCCACCATGTATGTCTGTTTGTGCCGGGGCATCACAGATTCCCAAATCCGCAAAGCGGTGCAGTCGGGCAAGCGCGAGTTTCGCCAGCTGAAGCAAGAGCTGGAGGTGGGGGCCCAGTGCGGAAAATGTGTGCGTATGGCCATGGAGATCATCGCGCAGGAACGCGATAAAGCGCCTCTCTACTACGAAGTGGCCTGAGCCGCCTCACCCCGCTTTCTTGGCTATCCTTGTCTGATTCACAGGGAGGTCATGCCATGAAAGGTGACAGCAAACTCATCGCTCATCTCAACAAGGTGCTCGGTAACGAGCTCATCGCCATCAATCAATATTTTCTGCACGCCCGCATGTTTGATGACTGGGGCCTCAAGGGGCTGGGTCACAAGGAGTATCACGAGTCGATCGACGAGATGAAGCATGCCGACGAACTGGTGAAGCGGATCCTCTTTCTCGAGGGGATCCCGAACCTGCAGGATCTCGGCAAGCTGAAGATCGGGGAGCATGTGGAGGAGATGTTGCGCTGCGATCTGGATCTCGAGATTGCCGCCATTGGGGATCTGCGTGCGGCCATCCTCTACGCCGAGTCGATCCAGGACTATGTGAGCCGGGATCTGTTCCAGGATATCCTCGAGGATGAAGAGGAACATGTGGACTGGCTTGAGACCCAACTCGATCTTATCGATCGGCTCGGCCTCGAGAATTACCAGCAGTCCCAACTCCATCATCAGGGATCATGATGTTTGCATAACTATTGAATAAATAGAGCCAAAAGGGGCTCGCTGCGGCGGGCCCCTGTTCTTTTTTTGAATAGGTTTTCATGAGCGGAATATCATGAAAAATATGATTATTTTTTGTCTTTCAGGTCACAAAAACCGCATCCGTTAGCAGGCATGATCGGCACGCTTGCAGGCAACCCATAACAAGACCAACAAGGATGCACACCATGACTCTTACCCTCAACAGGGTGGCGCTCGCCTGCGCCCTCACCCTGCCCCTGCTTGCCTGTAACGGTAGCAACGACTCCTCGGCACCCAAGGCCGATCCTGTAGCTACCCGCGCCGCTCTGCTCACCGTGATGCAGGAGGCGGTCACTCAGTCCGCCCAGCTGGATCCTTATGGCTTTGCCATCGATGCCGACAGCATAGCGGCCAGGCAACGGCTGGATCAGTCGCTGCTGGATCGACTCAAGGGATTGGATCCCTCCGTGCTGGGGGAGCGGGATCGCCTCTTCTACGACATGATCAGTTGGGATCTCTCCCTGGCGATCGAGGGGGCGACCCTGCCCCAGTCCCAGATTCCCATCCATCACTTCCGTAACCGGGTCGCCGATCTGGCCGGTGACGTGGGAGAGGGGCCGCAGCAGGGGCGTCGGGCCGCCCCCCGCACCGCCAGCGGCTTTGACTACTTCGACGACACCACACCGGCGCAACTTGCCGTGATCGAGGCCCGTTGGCGCCAGGATCTGGATCGCCACGACAGACCGGCTCCGCAGGCGATGGCACGCAGCGCCGGCGATCCGGCCGCCTGGTATCAGGAGCATCTGACCTGGCTCAAGGCCTATGACACCTATCTGGTCCAGGTGAAGCATCAGTTTGAGCTTGGCAGCGCCCGTGGCAATACCCTGCCGGACGAGTTGGTGGATCGGGTGGTCAAACAGCTCTCCAGCAAGCTGGAGGGGGATCAGCTGAGCGGTCTCTACGATGGCTGGAGCTCCATGCCGGCAGAGATAGATAGCACCCTGCGCGAGGAGTACAAGGGGGTGCTGGAGCGCATCAATCAACACTTCGTGGCCCTGCGTGACTATCTCGACTATCGCAACGGGGGTGCTTATGGGGTCCGTATCGGTAGCGGTGAGTGTGACGACGGCTTCTGCGGTATGACAGATGGACGCAACTGGTATCGCTGGCTGCTGAAGAAACATACCACCACCACCATGACCCCCGAAGAGGTGCACAAACTGGGTCTTGGAGAGGTGGAGCGCATCTTCGGCTCCATGGTTCAGGTGTGCCACACGGTGGGCAAGTGTGCCAGCAGCGATGTGGCCGCGGCCAAACAGAGTGGCGAGATTTACGCCTTCTTCCGCTACCTTAACCAGCCGGGCTTCTTCTATCAGAATCCCTATGAGGTGTGGAGCGCCAGCGTCAATCCGGACAACCCCGGCAGCGGTCTGAGCGAGGCCCGGCAGGCGGCCCTGGCCGAGCACAATCGGGCGCTGGCCGAGTACAACCGTTTCAAGGAGAAGGCGGCACTGGTACTACCCGACTTCTTCGACGCCGAGAAGACTATCCCCAGGCTCGACTACGAGGTGGTGCCCGTCTCTTACGACGAGGCCCCCTATGGTGGGGTAGCCTGGTATCAGGACGGCAATCCCCAGACCGGGCGCAAGGGGCAGTTCTTCCTCAACACCTTCTACCCGTTCGGGTTGCAGAGCTGGAACATCAGCACCCTGTTGGCTCATGAGGCGGCGCCCGGCCACCACTTCCAGATCACCATTGCCCAGGAGTTGGCCGCCAAGGATCCCGACTTCCCGGCCTATGTGGCCAATTCCCACTACACCGCTTATGCGGAGGGGTGGGCTCTCTATACCGAGTATCTGGCCGATCACGACATGGGGCTCTATCAGGGAAGAGGACTGTTTGACCCTGCCAAGGGCGATCCCAAGGTCGAAGGATCGGAGGCCTTCAACAATCAGCTCCAGTACTTTGGTCGTCTCAACGAGGAGATGCTCAGGGCGATGCGGCTGGTGGTCGATACCGGTCTGCACTGGTACGGCTGGAGCCATGACAGGGCGGTGCAGTACATGAAGGAAAATTCGGCCCTGGGAGATGGGGACGTCGGCTCGGAAGTGCCGCGCTATATGGCCTATACGGGTCAGGCCACCTCCTACAAGGCCGGTCAGCTCACCCTGCTGCGGATGCGGGCCGCCGCCGAGGAGGCCCTCGGCAGCCGCTTCGATCTCAAGGGCTTCCACCACCATGTGCTGGAGTACGGCATGCTGCCCATGTCGGTGCTGGAGCAGAAGAACGCCCAGTGGATCAAGGCGCAGGAATAATCGTAGGCAAGGGTGCCGGGAGAGCCGGCGCCCTTTGGTGAGGGATAGATATTGAATAACATTCGGTGATGCGGAATAAATAAGAATTATTTGTTGTTTCGTGGTTGATGTTTCGAATTGTATGATCAAGGTTATCAACTTGTACCATTGAGTTCCCCGCCATGGACGGGCGCAGGGAATCCCCCGGAGTCATACCATGAAATTCAAAACCATGAGCGTGCATAGCGGGCAGCGTCTCGATCCCCAGACCGGCGCCCTGACCACCCCGCTCTACCAGAGCAGCACCTTCAGCTACTTCACCGCCGAAGAGGGGCGCGCCCGGTTTAGTGGCCAGAACCCTGGCTTCATCTACAGCCGTTTCGCCAACCCGACCACCGCCGAGCTGGAGCTGAAACTCGCGGCCCTCGAGGGGGCGGACGAGGCGTTGGTGGTGGCGAGCGGCATGGCGGCGGTGAGCGCCATCCTCTATGCCCTCACCAGCCAGGGTGACGAGATAGCCTACATAGGTCCCCTCTATGGCGGCACCGAAGCCTTCCTTAAGCAGACCTTCACCCGTGCCGGGGTCACTGTGACCGGTTACGAGAGCGATCGGGATCTGCACGCCAACCTGAGACCGGGCACCAAGCTGGTACTCTTCGAAACCCTGACCAACCCGACCCTCAAGGTGATCGACCCGCGTCTGGTGGTGGAGGCGGCCCGGCGCGTTGGCGCCATCACGGTGTGCGACAACACCTTCCTCACCCCCTACCTGCAACGGCCTCTCGAACTCGGTGTGGATCTGGTGATGCACAGCGGCACCAAGTATCTGGGCGGCCACGGGGACATCATCGCCGGGGTGGTGGCGGGCGGCAGCGCCTTGATGAGCCGGGTGCGCACCGTGGCGCTCAAGCATATCGGCTCTCCCATAGGTCCCCAGGAGGCCTACCTGCTGCAACGCGGGGTCAAGACCCTGCCCCTGCGCATGGACGCCCACTTGTACAATGCGGGCAAGGTGGCGGCCTTCCTCGCCGCCCACCCGGGCGTGCAGCGGGTCATCTACCCGGGGCTGGAGACACATCCCGGTCACGCCGTGCTGGGAGAGGTGGCCGAGGGCTTCGGCGGCATGGTGAGCATAGAGCTCGAAGGTGGCTTTGCCCGCGCCGCACGCTTCCTCGATCGCCTGAGCCTGTTTACCCAGGCGGTGAGCCTTGGCGATCTCGAGAGTCTGGCCTGTCACCCGGCCAGCACCACCCATGCTGCCATGGATGCGGCGAGCCGCACCGCGGCCGGGGTCAGCGACGATCTCATCCGTCTGAGCATAGGGGTGGAGGATGCCGACGACCTGATCGCCGATCTGGCGGCCGCCCTGGCCGAGTAAGGGAGCAGAGAACAACACGGGGGCCTTTTGGCCCCAGTTTGCATGTCAGCGTTACGCTTATTTGCCGTGTTCTGCGTGGTAGAGAGCCCACTCCTCCACGACGCGACCGTCGGAGAGGTGGCAGTAGCCGGTCACGCCACCCGGCTCGTCGCGCAGCTCCAGCTTGCCCCCCTGATCGAGGCAGTAGACGGAGGCGGGATTGGCCATGCCCACCGGTTTCTCGGGGGCGGGTTGGCTGCTACAGCCGGTGAGCAGCACCAGCAGGGCGGCGGGGATGATGAGCTTCATGGAGTCCTCCAGAGTGGAAATCGCGACCCCAGCCTAAGGAGGTGAAGGGGCAAGGGCAAGAATTTTTGCCCCATTTGCATCCATTCAAGACAACTTCTGTCTCCTTCCCCAGGCCGGTAATTAATCGGCATTAACAATAAAATCATGTTGTTAGGTAAGGTGGTGACACGGGTTGTCGCGAGCGTCGGGGGCCTGGCTCACCTTTGCACAGGCCATTTGTCATAGTGAGCCAAAACTCATAACCAGGTGACAACTCATGAAGCGTATCTTTCCTCTCACCCTGATGCTGATGCTGGGAACGGCGCAGGCCTCCGAAACCCTGGGCACAGTGCTCGGCGGTGGCGCCGGAGGGGCGGCGGGGGCCGTGATCGGCAAGAATCTGGGAGGCGATACCGGCGCCCTGATCGGGGCAGCGCTGGGAGGCGCAGCCGGTGGCAGCATAGGCGCCAAGAAGGGTAACAAGAACGAAGCTGCCCTCGGTGGTGCCGTGGGGGCCCTCAGTGGTGCCGCCCTCGGCAAGAGTCTGGGGGGGGACACGGGTCAGCTGATCGGGGCCGGTATCGGTGGCGGGGCGGGTTCTGCGATCGGAGCCAAGAATGGCGATCGTGACGAGGGTCATGGCGATCATCGCCACTACCACAAGAAGAAGCGCAAACATCGCCATTGGGATGACGACGATTAAGGTAGCAAAGAGGCCCCGAGGGGCCTCTTCTCATTGGCTCATCCCTGGCTCTTGAGCCACTTGCGGATGCGGTTGGCGTCCCCGACCGGGGTCAGCTTCCCCTGGGCATTGAGCAGCACTATGGTGAGCTCGCGGGCATCGGGTTTGGCACGCATCACCAGGCAGCGCCCCGCCTCATTGGTGTAGCCGGTCTTGGAGAGGCGCACATCCCAGTCGTTGTTCTTCACCAGGGGATTGGTGTTGTTGAACATCAGGCTGTAGGCCGGCTTGGCAAAGCGCATCTCCTGATCCTCATCCTGGGTAAATTGGCGGATCAGGGGCTGGCGGTAGGCGGCGGTTACCAGCTTGGCCAGGTCCCGGGCGGTGGCGACGTTGCGGGTAGAGAGGCCGGTTGAGTCGTAGAAGTGGGTGTGGAACATGCCCAGCTGGCGGGCCTTGCTGTTCATGGCGCGCACAAAGGCGGTGCGGCCGCCCGGGTAGTGGCGGGCAAGGGCCGAGGCCATGCGGTTCTCCGACGACATCAGGGCCAGATGCAGGGCGTCGCGGCGACTCACCTTGGTGCCCATTCGTACCCGTGAGTGGGTGCTCTTGACCCTGTCCCTGTCGTTCTCGTCGATGGTCAACAGCTGGTCGAGATCCTGTCTGGCGTCGAGCACCACCAGGGCCGTCATCAACTTGGTGAGAGAGGCGATGGGGCGAGCCTGGTTGGGGTTCTTTTGATAGAGCACGGCGCCACTGCGGGCGTCCATCACCAGAGCATTGCCTGACTTGATACCGGGATCGGTGGCCGGTTTGGCCCACAGGGTCGGGGCCAGCAGAAGAGTGGAGAGGAGCACACCGAGCGGGCGTGCCAGACGCAGAGTGAACACAGCAATGACTCCTGGGCCGGGAAAAGGGGGGCCGAAAAGGGGCTAGATTCACTCATTTTTGCCGGGGGAAAACAAGAGCGCCGGCACCTTTTTTTCAAGGCTGCCGGCGCGGGGGATCACTTGCCCTGACGCTTGCGGATTTGGCGCCAGATGATGGCTCCCAGCCCCAGCACCAGCAGGGCCAGTGGCAGGTAGAGAATGAAGCTGAGGAACTGATCCTGATAGGTCTCGGCCAGCTTGGTGTGGCTGATGTAATAGCCAAAGCCGACCAGGGGGGTGCACCACATGATGGCGCTGACGAGGTTGATGATGAGGAAGCGCCCCTGGGGGATCTCGGCGGCACCGACGATGCAAGGGTAGACGGTACGCACGAAGGCGATGTAGCGCGCCGTGATCAGGGTCAGGATGCCGTACTTGTTGAGCAGGTAGTAGGCCTTCTCCTGGTGTGGCTTGTCGATATGGGAGAGCAGCCGGTGGAACATCTGGGTGTGGCCGAAGAAGCGCCCCTGCATGTAGCCGAGCCAGGTCCCGAAGAAGGAGCAGGCGATCAGCATGGGGAGCACGGCCCAGGAGACCACCCCCTGGAAGATCAGCACCCCGGTCAGCACCAGCAGGCTGTCACCGGGCAGAAACGCGGTGGGTAAAAAGCCGTTCTCCAGAATCATGAAGAGGGCCAGCACCACGCAGAGCATGGTGGCCAGCTTGGGGTCGGACAGGGCGACCAGGTCGAGATTCATGAAGGCATGAATCAGATGCGAGAACTGCTCCATCATGGCAGTGACTGCTCCGTAGGTTCCGAGCGTCGGGTCGCCAGCACCTTGTCGATGCGCAGGCCATCCATATCGACGATCTCCAGTTGCCATTGCTCCAGATTCAGCACCTCCCCGGTCCGGGGAATTCGGCCAAGCAGAAACATGATCAAACCGCTAAGGGTATGGTAGTGGTGTTTCTCCTCTTCCGGCAGGCGGGAGAGGGAGAGACTGTCTTTGAGTTCGGGCAGCGGAATCAGTCCGTCGAGCAGCAGGCTGCCATCGCCACGCTGCACCGCCCAGTTTTCATCGCTGGCGTTGTCGGGGAAATCACCGGCCAGCGCCTCCAGCAGATCGCGCTGGGTTACCAGCCCCTGCAGCTCACCGTATTCGTCGACCACCAGGGCCAGGGGCTCGGAGTGGGTGCGAAAGTGGTTCAGCAGCTCGAAGCCGTGCAGGGTCTCCGGCAGCAGGCTGCCCTGCTGCACCATGGCCCGCAGTTCGATGGGCCTGCCCTGTACGAAGGCATCGAGCACACGGGTGGCGTGCAGTATCCCCACCACGTTGGAGAGGGAACCCTCACACACCGGGTAGTAGCTGTGCTGCTCGGCGGTCATGCGGCGCAGGTTCTCCTCGAGAGGCTGCTCCAGGTCGAGGAAGTGAATGTCGCTGCGCGGCACCATGAGTGAGGAGAGGGTACGTTCGTCGAGGCGGAAGACGTTGCGCAGCATGCGATGCTCCTCATCCTCGATGACTCCGGCCTCGGAGCCCTCCACCAGCATGGCGTGGATCTCCTCCTCGGTGACGTTGTTGGCGCCATCCTGGCGTACCCGCAGCAGGCTCAGGGTGGTGTGGGTCGATGCCGACAGCAGCCAGACGAAGGGGCGGGTCAGCATGGCCAGCCCCAGCATGGGGCGGGCCACCAGACAGGCGATGCGCTCGGCGCTGATCTGGCCGATCCGTTTCGGTACCAGCTCGCCGATGACGATGGAGAGATAGGTCACCACCACCACCACGAAGACGGTCGCGACCATGGCGCTGGCGCGCTCACCCATGCCCAGCTCGGTGAGCCAGAGTGCGAGCGGCTTGGCCAGCACGGACTCCCCGTAGATACCGTTGAGCAGCCCTATGCTGGTGATGCCGATCTGCACCGCAGAGAGGAAGTTGGTGGGATCTTCAGCCAGGCGCAGGGCGATCCGGGCACCGCCGCTCCCCTCGTCGGCCAGCCGGGCGAGGCGGGCCTTGCGGGCGGTGACGATGGCGATTTCTGACATGGCGAAGAGGCCGTTGAGCAGGATCAATCCGATGAGGATCAATAATTCCATAGGGATGTGACAATTCCTGTATCGAAGCGCGTTGGCATTCTAATGAATTTGGGGAGATTGCGCTTGTAAAACCTGCCCCGCCGGGCAAGGCACCATCTTGGAACTGTGATCCTGTACCGCAAATGAAAAGCCCCCTCGGGTGAGGGGGCTCTCGGTCGACCGTGTTACAGGGCGGCGATTTCCGCCTGCTGGGCTTCCAGCTTGACCAGCTGGCTGCGGTAGTCGGCCAGCTTCTCGCGCTCCTTGGCGATGACCGCCTCGGGGGCCTTGGCGACGAAGCCCTCGTTGCCGAGTTTACCTTCGATGCGGCCGCACTCGCCGGCGAGCTTGGCGATCTCCTTGGCCAGGCGGGTCAGCTCGGCCTCCTTGTCGATGAGGCCGGCCATGGGGATCAGCAGCTCGGTGTCACCCACCAGCTTCTTGACCGACAGGGGCGCAGCCTCGCCCTCGGCCAGCACGCGGATGGAGGCGAGCTTGGCCAGGGTCTTGAGGAAGGTCTCGTTGTCGGCGGCACGCCGGGCATCCACGGCGTTGCAGACCAGCAGGACCTCGAGCGGTACGCTCGGGGCCACGTTCATCTCGGCGCGGATGTTGCGAATGCCGACGATGAACTCCTTGACCCACTCCTGGTCAGCCAGGGCGGCGTCGTCCACCTTGGCGGCGTCGAACGCCGGGAAGGCTTGCACCATGATGGTGTCGGCCTGGATGCCGGCCAGCGGGGCCACCGACTTCCAGATGGTCTCGGTGATGAACGGAATGATCGGGTGGGCCAGACGCAGCAGGGTCTCGAGCACGTTGACGAGGGTGTGACGGGTGGCGCGTTGCTCGGCCTCGGAGCCGTTCCACAGTACCGGCTTGGTCAGCTCCAGGTACCAGTCGCAGAACTGGTTCCAGATGAACTCATAGAGTACACCGGCGGCCATGTCGAAGCGGTAGGTATCCAGTGCGGTGCGGAAATCGCGCACGGCCAGCTGCAGCTGGGACTGGATCCAGCGATCCGCCAGGCTGAACTGCATCTCGCCGCCATTCAGGCCGCAGTCCTGATCCTCGGTGTTCATCAGCACGTAGCGCGACGCGTTCCACAGCTTGTTGCAGAAGTTGCGATAACCATCCAGGCGCTTCATGTCCCAGTTGATGTCGCGACCGGTAGAGGCCAGTGCCGCCAGGGTGAAGCGCAGGGCGTCGGTGCCGTGGGCCTCGATCCCTTCCGGGAACTGCTTGGCGGTACGCTTGCCGATCTTCTCGGCCATCTGCGGCTGCATCATGTTGCCGGTACGCTTCTCCAGCAGATCTTCCAGGGAGATGCCGTCGATCATGTCGAGGGGATCGAGCACGTTGCCCTTGGACTTGGACATCTTCTGGCCTTCCTCGTCGCGGATGAGGCCAGTGATGTAGACGGTCTTGAACGGCACTTGCGGCTGGCCGTCGTCGTCCTTGATGAAGTACATGGTCATCATGATCATCCGGGCGATCCAGAAGAAGATGATGTCGAAGCCGCTCATCAGCACGTCGGTCGGGTGGAAGGTCTTGAGGGCATCGGTCTTCTCCGGCCAGCCCAGGGTGGAGAAGGTCCACAGGGCGGAGCTGAACCAGGTGTCGAGCACGTCCTCGTCCTGGCGCAGCACGGTCACCGCCGGGATGCTGTGCTTGGCGCGCACTTCGTCCTCGCTGCGGCCAACGTAGACGTTGCCGGATTCGTCATACCAGGCCGGGATGCGGTGACCCCACCACAGCTGACGGGAGACGCACCAGTCCTGAATGTCGCGCATCCAGGAGAAGTACATGTTCTCGTATTGCTTGGGCACGAACTGGATGCGGCCATCTTCCACGGCGGCGATGGCGTCTTTGGCCAGGGGGGCGACGCGCACGTACCACTGGTCGGTCAGCATCGGCTCGATGGGCACGCCACCGCGATCGCCGTAGGGCTGTTGCAGCACGTGATCCTTGATTTCTGCCAGCAGACCCAGCTCGTCGAGCTTGGCCACGATGGCCTTGCGGGCAGCGAAGCGCTCGAGGCCGGCGAACTCGCCCGGCAGGGCGCCGTCGTAGGCGTCACAGACGTTGCCCTCGCTGTCGAACACCTCGGCGATGGCACGCACGTGGGCGTCCAGGGTAAAGATGTTGATCATCGGCAGGCTGTGGCGCTTGCCGACCTGGTTATCGTTGAAGTCGTGGGCTGGGGTGATCTTCACACAGCCGGTGCCCTTCTCCATGTCGGCGTGCTCGTCGGCGACGATGGGGATCAGGCGGTTCACCAGCGGCAACAGGATGTGCTGGCCGATCAGCGCCTGGTAACGGGGGTCTTCCGGGTTCACGGCGACCGCGGTGTCACCCAGCATGGTTTCCGGACGAGTGGTGGCGACGATCAGGTGATCCTGGCCATCGGCGGTCTTGGCGCCGTTGGCGAGCGGGTAGCGCAGGTGCCACATGTGGCCCTTCACTTCCTTGTTTTCCACTTCCAGATCGGAGATGGCGGTGCCGAGCTTGGGATCCCAGTTCACCAGGCGCTTGCCGCGGTACATCAGGCCATCTTGGTAGAGGCGCACGAACACTTCCTGCACCGCCCTGGAGAGGCCCGGATCCATGGTGAAACGCTCGCGCTCCCAATCCACGGAGTCGCCGAGGCGACGCATCTGACGGGTGATGGTGCCGCCAGACTCTTCCTTCCACTGCCAAATCTTGTCGATGAAGGCGTCACGGCCGTAGTCGTGGCGGCTCTTGCCCTCTTCGGCGGCGATCTTGCGCTCCACCACCATCTGGGTGGCGATACCGGCGTGGTCGGTACCGGACTGCCACAGGGTGTTCTTGCCCTGCATGCGGTTGTAGCGGATCAGGGTGTCCATCAGGGTCTGCTGGAAGGCGTGACCCATGTGCAGGCTGCCGGTGACGTTCGGCGGCGGAATCATGATGCAGAAGGATTCCTGGCTGGTGTCGCCGTGGGGCTTGAAGTAACCCTGGGACTCCCAGTGCTGATAGAGCGCCTGCTCGATGGCGTTGTGGTTGAAGGTCTTTTCCATGGTGTCGCTGTTTTCCGAAGAATCTAAAAGGGGTGGCAGTCAGGAGGCGGCAGACGGGGGCTCGAGCGTCTCGAGCATATGCCCCGCCTGACGATAGGCCTTGTAGCGTTCGCGGGCCTGCTGCTTGTCGCTCTCGTTAGTGGGGACAAAATCTACCACTTGAGCGAACTCTCCTGCAAACAAAGGTGTGTCGTCGGTCAGGTTAATCAGCCGGGCGTAGCGGCGGCGCGGGGGCAGGTGGCCGATCTCGACCTGGGCCTGGCCGCTCTCCTCCTGCAACTGGTGGGGCACGAAACGATCGGCCGGCAGTTGCCAGAGACGCTCGTCCAGGCGCAGGGCCTGTTCCTGATCGCGACAGAGGCAATAGACGTGGCCGTCGCGCCAGTAGTCAGCCACCAGCTGGCAGACCAGGGCTTCCCGGTCGTCATCCTGCATCAGATAGAAGGTCACTTGGCTCATGCCGCTCTCCACTGGCCATCTAATAAAACAAGGAAGAGGGGGCGCCTCTTCCTTGCACTGGGGTGAGTCACTCGCGACTCATCAATCCTTGACTTCGATATCCACGCCGGCCCGGTTCAGCAGGAACTGGGTCAGCAGCGGCACCGGACGACCGGTGGAGCCCTTCTCCTTGCCGCTCTTCCAGGCGGTTCCGGCGATATCCAGGTGCGCCCAGTTGTACTTCTTGGTGAAGCGTGACAGGAAGGCGGCCGCCGTGATGGTGCCGGCCGGACGGCCACCTATGTTGGCCATGTCGGCGAACGGGCTCTCCAGCTGCTCCTGGTACTCGTCGAACAGGGGCAGGCGCCAGGCGCGATCGCCGGCCTGCTCGGAGGCGTTGAGCAGTTCGGTGGCGAGCGGGTTGTGGTTGGCCAAGAGGCCCGAGGTGTGGTGGCCCAGGGCGATGATGCAGGCACCGGTCAGGGTGGCTACGTCGATCACCGTCTCCGGCTCGAAGCGATCCACATAGGTGAGGGCATCGCACAGTACCAGACGGCCTTCCGCATCGGTGTTGAGCACTTCGATGGTCTGACCTGACATGGAGGTGAGGATGTCACCGGGGCGGTAGGCGTTGCCACCGGGCATGTTCTCGCAACCGGCCAGCACGCCGATGACGTTGATCGGCAGTTGCAGCTCGGCCAGGGCGTGCATGGTTCCGAGCACGGCGGCGGCGCCCCCCATGTCGTACTTCATCTCGTCCATGCCGTCGGCCGGCTTGATAGAGATACCGCCCGAGTCGAAGGTGAGACCCTTGCCGACCAGCACGATGGGCTTGGCATCCGGGTGACCCTTGTACTCGATGAGAGCCATCATGGCCTCGTTTTCGGAGCCACGGGCCACCGCCAGGTAGGAGTTCATGCCGAGCTCGGCCATCTCCTGCTCACCGATCACCTTGGTGCTGATGTTGGCGTAGGCGTCGGCCAGGCGGCGTGCCTGGGAGGCCAGGTAAGCCGGGTTGCAGACGTTGGGCGGCATGTTGGCCACGTCGCGGCACACCTTGGTGCCACGGGCCACGGCCAGACCGTGGGCGATCGCCTTCTCACCCACCGACAGCTCGCGGCGGGTCGGCACGTTGAACACCAGCTTGCGCAGGGGGCGGCGCGGCTCGGCCTTGTTGGTCTTGAACTGATCGAAGGTGTAGAGACCGCCCTTGGTGGCCTCGACCGCCTGACGCACCTTCCAGTAGGTATCGCGCCCCTTGACGTGCAGCTCGGTCAGGAAGCAGACCGCCTCCATGGAGCCGGTTTCGTTGAGGGTGGTGATGGTCTTGTTGATGATCTGCTTGTACTGGCGCTCGTCGAGTTCACGCTCCTTGCCGCAGCCCACCAGCAGTACCCGTTCGCTCAGGACGCCCGGTACCTGGTGCAGCAGCAGCATCTGACCCGGTTTCCCTTCCAGATCACCCCGGCGCAGCAACGAGCTGATGTAGCCGTCGCTGATCTTGTCCAGTTGCTCGGCAACCGGAGAGAGGCGACGCGGCTCGAAGACACCCACCACAACGCAGGCGCTGCGCTGTTTCTCGGGACTGCCACTCTTTACACTGAACTCCATGCAATCTCCTACATCTAAAGACAAGCCCCCCCTTTTCATGAATAATGGGGGGCTTACTGGGGTCGAACAGGCGGAGCTTTACAGCCCGTGCCCCGCTGTCTAAATAGGCAAAAATATATACTAGAGTCCTATTTTTCAGCCATTCGACCAAAAACACAAGTTTACGTGGGAATGAGTGTGATCGTATTCCGATATCTGTTCAAAGAGACGCTCAAGACGCAGCTCGCCGTGCTGTTCGTGCTGCTGCTGATCTTCGTCAGCCAGCAGTTCATCAAGATCATCTCCGATGCCGCCGAGGGGAGTGTGCCCACCCAGCTGGTATCGACACTGCTTTGGCTCAACCTGCCCAACATGGCGCTGCTGATGCTGCCCATCAGCCTGTTTCTCGCCATTCTGTTTGCCCATGGCCGCTTCTATGCCGAAAGCGAGCTGACCGTGATGCATGCGGTGGGGTTCAGCCATCGCTTCGTGATGCGCAATGCCATGATCCTGGCCCTGGTGACCGCCCTGGTGGCCGTGGCCAACACCCTCTGGGTCGCCCCCTACGCCAAGGAGCGCGAGTACCAGGTGATGGACCAGTTCAAGTCCGATCCCGGTGTTTCCCTGCTCCAGGAGGGTCGCTTCCTCGAGCTCGACAAGGGGCGTTCGGTGGCCTACATCCAGGAGCTCAACGGTCGCGGCACCGAGCTCGGCAAGGTCTTCCTGCTGCAACACGGGGAGGGGAGCACGCCTCCCTCCCTGGTGGTGGCCGATACGGGGGAGATCACCATCGACAAGGAGGGGCTGCAGTGGCTGACCCTCAAGGATGGGACCCGCTATGAGGGGAATTTCAGTGGCAAGGCGTTTCGTATCTCCGATTTCGGCAGCTACGGGGTGGTGATCCGCCAGCGGGATCTCGAGACCTCCCAGCGCAAGTCGAGCGCCAAGTCGACCGACGAGCTGCTGCGTGGCGATCTGGATAACGAGCTGATGGCCGAGCTGCAGTGGCGCCTCTCCCTGCCCCTCTCCATCCCGGTACTCACCTTTCTGGTGGTGCCCCTGGCCCGGGTCAACCCGCGTCAGGGGCGCTATGCCAAGCTGCTGCCGTCGATCCTGCTCTATCTCTCCTACTTCCTGCTGCTCAGTGCCGGGCGCTCGGCCATCGCCAGCGGCAGCCTGCCCCATTGGCCGGGCATGTTCCTCATCCCGCTCGCCTACCTGCTGTTTATCGGCCTGCCCCTCAATCTGCAGGGGACGGCGTGGTGGAACCGCACCAAGGTGAAGTGGTTGCAACGGGCCAAGGCCTGATGATTCCGAGGTATTGAATGTTTGGCATTATCGATAGGTATATAGGCCGGGTTATCTTCATGTCGATCCTGCTCGCCGAGTTGACCCTGGTGGGGCTGGCTGCCCTCATCAAGTATGTGGAGCAGCTCAAGGCGGTGGGGGATGGGGACTACACCCTGGTCAAGGCCTTCTACTTCGTGATCCTCTCCATGCCCAAGGAGGCGGTCATGTTCTTCCCTCTGGCGGCCCTGCTCGGCGGTCTCATCGGCCTGGGGCAGCTGGCGACCAGCTCCGAGCTGGTGGTGATGCAGGCGGCCGGTCGCTCCCGGCTCAGCATAGTGATGGCGGCGCTCAAGACGGCTATCCCCCTGATGTTGGTGGTGACCCTGGTGGGAGAATATGTGGCCCCCATCGCCAAGCGTGCCGCCGGCGACATCAAGGCGAGCGCCATGTCGGAGGGGCGTCTCACCCTCTCCGCCTATGGGGTGTGGGCCCGGGATGGCAGCGACTATGTCAACATCTCCGGGGTTCGTAATGACGGCTCCCTGACCGGCATCACCCTCTACCGCTTCAACGGTGAGCGCAAGCTGATCGAGGTGGTACAGGCTCAGGAGGGGCAGTTTGTTCAGCGCCATTGGGAACTCAAATCGGTGGCGATCACCCGCTTCGACAACCCGGCCCGCATCACCAGGGAGAGCAGTGCCCTGATGGAGTGGCAGTCCGAGCTGACGCCCAAGGAGCTGGGGGTGGTGAGTATCGATCCCGAGAACCTCTCGGTGGGCGGTTTGATGGACTATATCGGTTATCTCAAGGCAAACCAGCAGGATGCGGGACGTTATCTGCTGGAGATGTGGCGCAAGGTGCTGTCACCCCTCTCTGTGGTGGCCATGATCCTGCTTGCCTCCTCCTTTATCTTCGGGCCCCTGCGCTCGGTGAGCATGGGGGCGCGCATGCTGATGGGGATCATCACCGGCTTCCTGGTCTATGTGAGCGATCGCCTGTTCGGGCCGGTCAGCCTGGTTTACTCGGTGCCGCCCATCATAGGGGCCATCGCACCCAGTCTGCTGTTTGGCGGCGGGGCGCTCTACATACTGAGCCGCAAGCGCTGAGACAACAAAAAGGGCACCGCAGGGTGCCCTTCGTCTATGGCTTAATCCCGATCGAGCAGGGCTTGGTTCTCTTCCTTGCTTAATACGATCACCTCACACTCGGCCCAGATATCCTGGAAGGCGCGGGGGCTGAAGAGGGCCATCAGGTTGCCGAGGCCGAAGGCCGCGGTTGCCAACCGGATCAGCGCCTGGGTGAAGCGAATGGGGCTGCCATCCTTGTTCTGGATGCGCAGGCGCCAGGCACGCATGCCGATGGTCTGACCGCCACGTACCCAGAACCAGCTGTAGAAGCCGAGGATGATGGCGGCCAGCCAGGCGGTATAGAGCAGGCTGTGAGAGAGGAGGTCGGCCACCTCTTGCCCCTCGGCGAGCCGGGCCCAGCCAAACATCAGCGCCAGATGTGCCACACCGAAGCCGATAAAGCCACCGATGATCAGCAAAGAGAGGACGACCAGGCTGTCGTAGAGCCAGGCACCCATCCTGCGCCAAAAGGAGGCTTGCGGGTGGCTGGGAGTCGGGGTTGGGGTCTTGGGGGGGTTACGTTTGGCCATGAGGGTTCCTTCCTGAGAGTCCGGGGCATTGTAGGGAGTGTGATGAGGGTCGGCAAGGTGTTGAATAATTGGACAATCACCGAGGGATGACAGAAAAAGAGCTTGCCTGCCCCAGAGCCATTCGTATAATCGCTCCCACTGCCCGGGTGGCGAAATCGGTAGACGCAGCGGATTCAAAATCCGCCGGGTAAAACCGTGTCGGTTCGAGTCCGACCCCGGGCACCACATTCCTGACAAGGCCACTCATTCGAGTGGCCTTGTTGCTTTTTGGGGATACTCCCCCGTTTCCCGTTTCCCGTTTCCCGTTTCCCGTTTCCCGTTTCCCGCATGCCCATGGCTAGGCATCCCAATCCCTGCAGGATTGCCGCTACGCGGGGTTTCGCCCACGCCTGAAGGGCGAAACCCTGCCGAGGACGAACTCTTTGCATCCTATGCGGCAGCGTATATTCAGGCCTGGCCACAGGCTTGGGAGTCTGGTCACACTTTGCCAGCCGGCGTTCGGGGATTGTGACTGTGCCCCCTTCCCGCTACACTCTGCCACCTTTTTTATAAACCCCAGCAAGCCAGTGGAGATCACCATGTCCTCAGTCGGAGAGCAGTGCCGCATCCAGATCCTCGAGTTGACCGACAAGGGGGATGGCGTCGGCCGTGCCGAGGGGATCCCCGTCTACGTGGAGGGGGCCCTGCCCGGTGAAGAGGTGGAGATCGCCCTCACCCTGGTCAAGCCCAACTATATGCACGGTCGCCTCGAACAGGTGGTGACCGCGAGCCCGGACCGGGTGCCCGACTTTTGCCCCCACACCGAGTGCGGTGGTTGCCAGGTTCGCCCCCTGGCCTATCCGGCCCAGCTCGAGGCCAAGCGTGAGCTGGTGCGTGCCGCCCTGACCAGGCAGGGACTCACCACGGCGGTGGCGCCGGTGCTCGGCATGACGGACCCCTTCGCCTGGCGTAACAAGGCGCAGTTTGCGGTGCGTGCCGGCGCCGAGGGGGCCGAGATCGGCTTCTATCGCAAGCACTCCCATACCCTGGTCGCCTGCGATGACTGTGCGGTACAAGATCCCCTGCATGGGGAGCTGCTGGCACGCCTGCGTCGCTGGATGCGCGAGCATCAGGTTCGCCCCTACGATGAGGCGAACCACGAGGGGGATCTGCGCCATGTGATGACCCGCAAGGGATTCGCCAGCGGAGAGTGGATGCTGGTGCTGGTGACCCGCACCGAGACCCTGCCCGCCGAGGCCGAGTTGCTGGCCGCCCTCGAGGGGCTGCCCATTACTACCCTGGTACACAATATTCACGCCGAGCCGGGTAACCGGGTGCTGGGGCCGAGCAACCGGGTGTTGAGCGGGGAGGGGATCATCACGGATCGTCTGCACGATCTCGAGTTCGTCATCTCGCCCCTCTCCTTCTATCAGGTCAACCCGGTGCAGACCGACACTCTCTATGGCAAGGCGCTGGAGTTTGCCGCCCTGACCGGTAGCGAGACCGTGTTCGATCTCTACTGCGGCATCGGCACCATCTCTCTCTTCCTGGCCCGCCAGGCGGCCCGGGTGATCGGCATCGAGCTGGTTCCCGAGGCCATTGAGGATGCCCGCCGCAATGCCGAGCGCAACGGCATCGGGCATGCGGAGTTTCATGTGGGCAAGGCCGAGGAGAAGGTGGCCGAGCTCTATCGTGCCGGCGAGCGCGCCGATGTGGTGGTGGTCGATCCGCCACGCAAGGGGTGTGACAAGGCGCTGCTCGAGACCCTGGTCGCCATGGCGCCGGAGCGGCTGGTCTATGTCTCCTGCAACCCCCAGAGCCTGGCGCGGGATCTGGCCTGGCTGACCGCTCGCGGTTTCGTGCTGGAGGCGGTGCAGCCGGTGGATATGTTCCCCCATACCCTGCACGTGGAGGCGGTAGCGCGCCTGCGCCGGGCTTGAGCGGGCTCTGGCATCGTGTCATAAAGGCTTCCTTCGGGAAGCCTTTTTCATGGGAGACTGGGATGATTCGACTGGCCGTGCCGGATGATGCGGCGGCGCTCGATGCCTTCTTTCGCGCCCTCGATGCCGAGACGCGCTTCATGCTCTATGAAGCAGGGGAGCGCCCCTCGGATGTGGCCATTCAGCGTCAGCGTCTCGAGGCCATGACGGCGGCCCCCAACCAGGCCATGTGGCTGCTGGTGCAAGGCCTGGAGGTGCAGGGCTTTGCCGTGCTGATTGGCGGCGGCCTGGCCCGTAACCGCCATTGCGCCCTGGTGGTGATGGGGCTGCGCCGGGTTGCTCGTGGCCAGGGGCAGGGGGAGGCGCTGCTGCGTACCCTCATCGAGGAGGCGCCGCACCTCGGCATCCACCGCCTCGAGCTGGGAGTGATGGCCGATAACCAGGTGGCCCATGCCCTCTATGGCAAGTGCGGTTTCGTGGAGGAGGGGCGGCGGCGTCACGCCTATCGCGTCGGTGACGAATGGGTGGACGAGATCACCATGGGACTGCTGCTGGAGGTACGCTGATGTTGCTCATGTTGAAACGCTGGCTGGCTCGCTACGACGCCTGGTGCGCCCGTTGGGGGCTGACCCCCGAGAACCGGCGCTGCTGCGTGCCGCAGCGCCACGAGGCGAAGGCCGATCGCGAGGTCAAAAAGTGAGGCTGACGGCCCCGGTCAGGCTGTTGTAGTCAAAGCCCAGGGTGGTATCGCGGCGCAGCCGGTAGCGGCAGTTGTCGTGACGCAGGCCGTTGCCATCGGATTGGCCGTCGCTGCGATCGATATAGGAGATATAGTCGCTTTGGGAGTCGCTGATGCGCTCGTCAGCCACGCTCTGATCCGTGTCGAGCAGGCCGGTGAAGAGGCTTTCGCAGTCGTCCGGGCTGCTGACCGAGATCTGATCGCTCTCACCGCCGGGGAAGATAGCATCGACTCCCTGTCCCCCCTGATCTTCCTTGGTTCCCACCGGCCAGCCGTGGCGATTGATATCGAGATCCTGCTTGCCCATGCTGCCGAGGTTGTAGAGGGGATTGCCCTGGGCCCGCACCTGCCAGCCGGCGTTGGCCAGTTGCACACCGCCGGCAAAGGCGGAGGCGGTGCCCTGTACCGACCCCTTGAGGGCGTCATCCTTGAGATTGATGAACTTGGGCAGGGCGGTGACGGCCAGGATCCCGAGTACAATGATCACCAGCACCAGCTCGATCAGGGTAAAGCCCCGGTTGGCCTCCATGGTGTGCTTCATACTGCGGACTCCTGAAACAAGGTGAATCATGTTGATCGATACCCACTGCCATCTGGACGCAAGCACTTTTGACGGCGATCGGGAGGCGCTATTGGCGCGTGCCCGTGGGCTCGGTGTCAGTCAGTTTATCATTCCCGCCACGGGGGAGGAAAACTGGGCGGCGGTGAGTGCGCTTGCCGATCCCGCACAGGGGCGCTTCTATGCCCTCGGTATTCACCCGCTCTGGGCGGCAAGCCACTCCCCCTCGGCCCTGACCCGGTTGGCGCAGCGGTTGGCCGCGCCATCTCCCGGCCTGGTGGCCATCGGTGAGTGTGGTCTGGATGGGCGCAGTCAGGTTGAGCAGGAGGGGCAGTTGACCCTGTTCGAGGGGCAGCTTCGCCTCGCCGGCGAGACAGGGCTGCCGCTACTGGTGCATTCGGTCAGGGCCAACGACACGGTTGCCGGACTGCTCAGACGCTATCGGCCCCAGGCCGGCGGGGTGATCCACGCCTTCTCCGGCTCGCGCCATCAGGCCGAGCGTTTTTGGGAACTGGGGTTTTGCCTCGGCATCGGCGGCACGATTACCTATGAGCGGGCCAACAAGACCCGGGAGGCGGTGGCGGCCCTGCCATGGGAGGCGCTGGTGCTGGAGACGGATGCCCCTGACATGCCCCTGTGTGGCCGTCAGGGAGTGCGTAACAGCCCCGAATATCTGCCCGAGGTGCTGGCAGTGCTGGCCGAACTGAGGGGGGAAGACCCATCTGAGGTTGCCAAACTGTTACGGCGCTCGACCTGCCGTCTTTTCCCGGCTCTCGACACACTATTTAACAATTGACTAACGCCGGACTTTTACAGCTAGCCAAGAAGTAGTCGCAAAAATCGTTTTCGTTCTAAAAATCCGCCATGATACCAATTTCGCGCACATAAAGTGTGAGCTGCCTTCTACTTTGGCATGACGCATTCAGTATAATGCGCGGCCTTGATTGATGAGTTTTTTCACACAACTCGTTAACAAGCGGCAAGGTGCTACTAGAGGAAAACAACTAATGAGTCTGATCATGGGTCTGGTGGGGATGGCAACCCTCATCCTTATCGCGGTGCTCTTCTCGAGCAATCGCAAGGCAATCAACATTCGTACCGTGGCGGGTGCGTTCGGTATCCAGGCTGGTCTGGGTGCGTTCGTACTCTATGTTCCGGTAGGTAAAGATATCCTGGGCGGCGCTTCCGATGCCGTTTCCAGCGTCATCAACTACGGTCAGAAGGGCATCGAGTTCCTGTTCGGTGGCCTGGTGAGCGGCAAGATGTTTGAAGTGTTCGGTGGCGGTGGCTTCGTGTTTGCCTTCCGCGTACTGCCGGTCATCATCTTCTTCTCCTCCCTGATTGCCGTGCTCTACTACCTGGGCATCATGCAGTGGATCATCAAGCTGCTGGGCGGCGGCCTGCAGAAGGTGCTGGGCACCTCCCGCACCGAGTCCCTCTCTGCCACTGCCAACATCTTCGTGGGTCAGACCGAAGCGCCGCTGGTGGTGCGTCCCTTCATCGGCAAGATGACCGACTCCGAGCTGTTCGCCGTCATGTGTGGTGGTCTGGCTTCCGTTGCCGGCTCCGTACTGGCCGGTTATGCCTCCATGGGCGTCAAGATGGAGTACCTGATCGCTGCCTCCTTCATGGCTGCACCGGGTGGCCTGCTGTTCGCCAAGCTGATCGTCCCCGAGACTCAGACTCCCTCCTATAACGAAGATTCCGCCGACGGCGAGCTGGACGACAAGCCGGCCAACGTCATCGACGCCGCCGCTGCCGGTGCTTCCGCCGGTCTGCAGCTCTCCCTGAACGTGGGTGCCATGCTGCTCGCCTTCATCGGTCTGATCGCCATGATCAACGGCCTCTTCTCCGGCGTGGGTGGCTGGTTCGGCATGCCCGAGCTCTCCCTCGAGATGATCCTGGGCTGGCTCTTCTCCCCGCTCGCCTTCCTGATCGGCGTGCCCTGGAACGAAGCGACCGTTGCCGGTTCCTTCATCGGCCAGAAGCTGGTGGTCAACGAGTTCGTGGCCTACCTGAACTTCGCCCCGTACCTGAAAGATGAGTTGCTGATCAACGGCGTGGCCATGTCTGACCACACCAAGGCCATCATCTCCTTCGCCCTGTGCGGCTTCGCCAACCTCTCCTCCGTGGCTATCCTGCTCGGTGGTCTGGGCTCCATGGCGCCGAACCGTCGCGGTGATATCGCCCGCTTCGGTCTGAAGGCCGTGCTGGCAGGCTCCCTGTCCAACCTGATGTCTGCTACCATCGCAGGCTTCTTCCTGGCCCTCACCGCCATGTAAGATAGCGTCTGGACAGAGTCCACAACGCCGAACGCCACAGCTTTTGCTGTGGCGTTCGCATTTGGATCGGTGACAACCGTTTTCCTTAAATACACTTATAAAAATAGAGTCAATCGGAGGTTTTTATGAACGAAGTACTGCTGGCTATGGCGGCCGGATTCATTGTTGGTGTGTTGTTTTCTTTCCTCAAGTTGCCCATCCCGGCTCCTCCCGTCCTCTCCGGTGTGATGGGGATTGTCGGGGTCTATCTCGGCGGTATCGCCTACGGCTGGATCATCGAGCGCTTCTTCTCGTAAGCGCGACGACAAGGCGGTTCGCAGATGTGAGATACCTCAGGAAATGGCGAGAACTGGCTTGCATGAGAGGGGTATCTCGGCTCAAATAGGCAGTGTCAGCAGGGTGCTGACATTGACTAATATCCGGTGGAATCCGGGTGTTGGCGGTCAAATGGAATTGATTGGGTTCGGGTCATCCCGTCTCAAGTCTTCATGGAACCAAGTCCGCACTTTTGTAAGAAAGTGACGGGGCTATTGCCTTATTTGCAGTCGGATTGCCTGTGCAGTTTTGCTGTAAACATTGAACCTGACTCCGGGTCGGCTTACTGCGCCACCGGTGTCGAAGACTTGATATGTGGAGAATGTGATGACTGATCTGAAGATCGCGGCACAGCGTGCCCTGAACCTGATGGACCTGACCACCCTGAACGATGACGACACCGATCAGAAGGTCATCGATCTGTGCCGCAAGGCCAACTCTCCGGCGGGCATGACTGCCGCCGTCTGTATCTATCCCCGTTTTATTCCCATCGCCCGCAAGACCCTGCGTGAGATCGGCGCCGAGCAGGTGAAGATCGCCACCGTCACCAACTTCCCGCACGGTAACGACGACATCGAGATCGCCGTGGCCGAGACCCGTGCCGCCGTGGCCTACGGTGCCGACGAGGTGGACGTGGTCTTCCCCTACCGCGCCTTCATGGCTGGCAACGAACAGATCGGCTTCGATCTGGTCAAAGCCTGTAAGGAAGCCTGTGGCGCCGATGTGCTGCTGAAGGTGATCATCGAGACCGGTGAGCTGAAAGAAGAGGCGCTGATCCGTCGCGCCTCCGAGATCTGTATCGACGCCGGTGCCGACTTCATCAAGACCTCTACCGGCAAGGTGCCGGTCAACGCGACCCCCGAAGCGGCCCGCATCATGATGGAAGTGATCAAGGCCAAAGATCCCAAGGTGGGCTTCAAGCCGGCCGGTGGTGTCAAGGATGCGGCCGTTGCCGGCCAGTACCTCGCCATGGCCGAAGAGATCCTGGGCAAGGAGTGGGTCAGCGCCCGCACCTTCCGCTTCGGTGCCTCCAGCCTGTTGGCCAGCCTGCTGGCGACCCTGGGCCACGGCGACAAGCCGGCGGACACCAGCGGCTACTAAGCGCAATCGCCGGGGCGGCTTGCCGCCCCGACATCAGGACTTCTATTCGGCTTGCATGCGCGCCAGCGGCGCGGAGGGAATGAAAGATGTTTTTGCCTCAAGAAATAATTCGCAAGAAGCGCAACGGTGAAGCGCTCAGTACCCAAGAAATTCAGTTCTTCGTCCAGGGCATCACTAACGGCTCTATCGGTGAGGGGCAGATTGCGGCCCTGGCCATGGCGGTCTACTTCCGTGATATGACCATGGACGAGCGCGTCGCGTTGACCTGCGCCATGCGTGACTCCGGCATGGTGCTCGACTGGGCGCCCCTCAACCTGGGTGGCCCCATCGTCGACAAGCACTCCACCGGCGGCGTGGGTGATGTGGTCTCTCTCATGCTCGGCCCGATGGTCGCCGCTTGCGGTGGTTTCGTGCCGATGATCTCCGGTCGTGGCCTGGGCCACACCGGTGGTACCCTGGACAAGCTCGATGCCATCCCGGGTTACCAGACCTCTGTCGACAACGACACCTTTATCAAGGTGGTGCGTGAAGCCGGCGTGGCCATCATAGGTCAGACCGGCGATCTCGCCCCGGCCGACAAGCGCATCTACTCGGTGCGTGACGTGACCGCCACCGTCGAATCCATCGCCATGATCACCGGCTCCATCCTCTCCAAGAAGCTGGCCTCCGGTCTGGAAGCCCTGGTGATGGACGTAAAAGTGGGGTCCGGCGCCTTCATGCCGACCTTCGAGGCCTCCGAGGAGCTCGCCAAGAGCATCGTCGCCGTGGCCAACGGCGCCGGTTGCCGCACCACTGCACTGCTCACCGACATGAACCAGGTGCTGGCCTCCAGTGCCGGTAACGGGGTTGAAGTGCGCGAGGCGGTGCGCTACCTGACCGGTGAGTATCGCAACCCGCGCATTCACGCCGTGACCATGGCACTGGCTGGCGAGATGCTGATCTCCGCCGGCCTCGCCAGCGATGAGAGTGAGGCTCGCGCCAAGCTGCAGGCGGTGCTCGACAACGGCAAGGCGGCCGAGATCTTTGGTCGCATGGTGACCGGCCTGGGTGGCCCGAGCGATTTTATGGAGCGTTACGACAGCTATCTGCCCAAAAGCGCCATCGTGCGCCCGGTCTACGCCGACCGCAGTGGCGTCGTCTCTTCCATGGACACCCGTGGGCTGGGGCTGGCGGTGGTCGCCATGGGCGGTGGTCGCCGCGCGCCGGCCGATCGACTCGACTATGCAGTCGGTCTGACCGATTTTGTACGCTTGGGCCATGAGGTCAATGCCGACAAACCGCTGGCACTGATCCATGCTCAGAGTGAGGACCAGTATGCTCAGGCAGCCGCCATGGTGAAAGCTGCTATCCGGATTGGTGACGATATCCCCGAGGCGCTGCCCGAGGTCTATCGCCGCATCACTCTGGCCGATTTGTAAGTAAGGGGAACACCCATGAAACGTACCTTTATCCTGATGATGGACTCTTTCGGTATCGGCGCTGCCGCCGATGCCGACAAGTTCGGTGACGTAGGCGCCAACACCTTCGGCCATATCGCCAAGGCGTGTGCCGAGGGCAAGGTTGAGGGGCGCGGTCCCCTCACCCTGCCGAACCTGACCAAGCTGGGTCTGGGTCATGCCTGTGAGCTCTCCTCCGGTCTCTTCCCGGCGGGGCTCGACAAGCAGACCGAGGTCGTGGCCGCCTATGGTTACGCCAAGGAGCTCTCCTCCGGCAAGGACACCCCGTCCGGTCACTGGGAGATTGCCGGCGTTCCCGTGCTGTTTGAGTGGGGCTACTTCAAGGACCATCACAACAGCTTCCCGAAGGAGCTGCTTGACGCCATCGTCGAGAAGGCTGGCCTGCCGGGGTACCTTGGCAACTGCCATGCCTCCGGTACCCAGGTGCTCGATGATCTGGGTGAAGAGCATATGCGCACCGGCAAGCCGATCCTTTACACCTCTGCCGACTCCGTGTTCCAGATCGCCTGCCACGAAGAGACCTATGGTCTCGAGAAGCTCTATGAGCTGTGCAAGATCGTACGAGAGCTGCTCGAGCCCTACAACATCGGCCGGGTTATCGCCCGTCCGTTCGTGGGCAGCGGCAAGGGTGACTTCAAGCGTACCGGCAACCGTCACGACTACTCTGTGCTGCCGCCGGCGCCGACCGTACTCGACTTCATGAAAGACGCCGGCGGTCAGGTGGTCTCCATCGGCAAGATCGCCGACATCTATGCCGAGCAGGGGATCACCAGGAAGGTGAAGGGCACTGGCCTCACCGAGCTGTGGGATCGCACCCTGGAAGAGGTGAAAGCCGCCGGTGACAACACCATCGTCTTCACCAACTTCGTGGACTTCGACTCCGCCTACGGCCACCGCCGTGATGTGAAGGGCTACGCCGATGCGCTCGAGTACTTCGATGCCCGCCTGCCGGAGCTGTTTGCCCTGCTGCAGGATGGTGACGTGGTGGTGATCACCGCCGACCATGGCTGTGATCCGACCTGGGGTGGAACCGATCACACTCGCGAGCATATTCCGGTAATCTTCTACGGCAAACCGGTCAAGGCCGGCAGTGTTGGTGGTCGCGAGACCTTCGCCGACATCGGCCAAAGCATTGCGGCCTATCACGGGCTGCCCACGTTGCAGTACGGCACCAGCTTTCTGTAACTGACGGGTCCCGCCGGCAGGCGGGACCTTAAAAAAACACAACAACCAATCAAGTGTGAAGGAATAAGAGAATGGCAACTCCTCATATCAACGCGAAAGATGGCGCCTTTGCTGACGTAGTTCTGATGCCGGGTGACCCCCTGCGTGCCAAGTACATCGCCGAGACCTTCCTGGAGAACGTCGAACAGGTGTGCGACGTGCGCAACATGTTCGGTTTCACCGGTACCTACAAGGGTCGTCGCATCTCCATCATGGGTCACGGCATGGGCATCCCGTCCTGCTCCATCTATGCCAAGGAGCTGATCACCGACTACGGCGTCAAGACCATCATCCGTGTTGGCTCCTGCGGTGCCGTTCGTGAAGATGTGAAGCTGCGTGACGTGGTCATCGGCATGGGCGCCTGCACCGACTCCAAGGTGAACCGTCTGCGCTTCAAGGATCACGACTTCTCCGCCATCGCCGACTTCGACCTGGTGGCCAACGCCGTCCAGGCCGCCAAGAACAAGGGTACCCCGGTTCGCGTCGGTAACATCTTCTCTGCCGACCTGTTCTACACCCCGGATCCCTCCATGTTCGACGTGATGGAGAAGTACGGCATCCTGGGCGTTGAGATGGAAGCTGCCGGTATCTACGGTGTGGCTGCCGAGTTCGGTGCCAAGGCTCTGACCATCTGCACCGTCTCCGACCACATCCGTACCGGTGAGCAGACCACCTCCGAAGAGCGTCAGCTGACCTTCAACGACATGATCGAGATCGCGCTGGAGTCCGTCCTGCTGGGCGACAAATAATCCTGCGAGATGAGAACGGCGGCCAACTGGCCGCCGTTTTTTTATTGTGTTTTCGGTGGGGTGTCGTCACCCTGCTGCTCGCTGGGCTCGCTGGGCTCGCTCTGGGCCGGGGTGGGTAGCGTGGCGGTTGCGCTACGCTTCCTGTGCTTGCGCACTCGCACATAGTTGCGACGCACACCGAAGGAGATAAGGAAGCCGGCCATCAGCATCACCAGTAGCATCAGCCGCTGTCGCTCCTGCTGGCGCAGTAACCTCTCCTGCAGCGGCTCCAGCAGTTGTTGCTCCTCCAGGGTGATCCGCAGATAGCCCAGGGTATCGTCCCCCTTGCGGATCTCCTCGACGAAGGGCCTGCGCCCTCCGCTCGGTGGTGTGCGGTTATCGCTGCCGATGGGGAGCAGGGACTCCAGGGGGAGGGCATTGCCCGACTGGGCGACGGGGACGCCACGCCCGTCGTAGAGGGTCACATCCGTGATGAGGGGATCGCGCGCCAGGTTGTCGGCCAGCAGGGAGAGCTCGTCTTTGTTCTTCTCTTGCAACCAGCGACTCATGTTGCGGGCCGCGTAGCTGACCAGCGCCTCGGCCTGCTCCCGGGCCTGGGCATTGAGCGCCTGGCGTTCGGCGGCCTCGATGCCGAGCAGGGTGGTCAGTACCCAGGCACAGAGCAGGGCACCCAGAGTCAGGCTGAGGGTCCGTTTGAGGGGTTGATGACGCACGCAGGCAACTCCGCTGGCGGGGAATAGTGCGGGATCTTGGCGCTTGCCTGCGGAAAATGCAATACGCTACTCTGGCTCCACTTTGACAGATGGAACCCTCTGAACGTGATACGGATTTCAACGCTGCCTGCCTCGCCGCAGGCCTGGTCTGAGGCGCTAAGTGGCGCCCCTCTCTGGCGCCTTTCCCTGGATGCTCTCCATCCCTCGGCCGATCCTCTGCAAGCGGCCTGGCTGGTTATCACAGGCGAGGCCGTCACGGCCGAACACCTGGCCGCCCTTGCCCCTGTACTGGCTCGTCACCGGGTCGAGACTTGCCTCTACCCGCCGGCGCCCGCCTGCCGTCAGACCCTGCTGCTCGGCTGTGATCGCTTCTCCCCCGAGCTGGCGCACTCTTTGCGGGAGCTGGCGCTGCCCTTCGAGGTCGCCCATCTGGCGACCCTGCCGACCCTGGCCGAGCCGGGCCTGCTGGTGATGGACATGGACTCCACCGCGATTCGAATCGAGTGTATCGACGAGATCGCCCGGCTTGCCGGTGTCGGGGAGCAGGTGGCGGCGGTGACGGCGGCAGCCATGCAGGGCAAGCTGGAGTTTGCCGATAGCCTGCGCAACCGGGTGGCCCTGCTGGCCGGTGCCCCGGTCGGGATCCTCGATGAGGTGGCCGCTCACATGCCCTGGATGCCGGGTCTGGCCGAACTGGTCGAGACCCTGAAACAAGCCGGATGGCGGGTGGCCATCGCCTCGGGGGGCTTTACCCGTTTCGCCGGTGAGCTGCAGCAGGCGCTGGGGCTCGATGCCATCTTTGCCAACGAGCTGGCGGTGGAGGATGGCAAGCTGACCGGTCTGGTGAGCGGCCCCATCGTCGATGCTACCGTCAAGGCCGAGGTGCTCACCCGACTGGGGGAGCAGTATGGTGTTGTTCGGTCGCAGCGAGTGGCCGTCGGCGATGGGGCCAACGACCTGAAGATGATGGCTGCCGCAGGGCTTGGTATCGCCATTCACGCCAAACCCGTGGTGCGTGCCCAGGCGGCGGCCAGCATTGAGCATCACGATTTGGACGGGGTGCTCAGCCTGTTGCAGGCCTCGGGTGCCGCACTCCTGCGCTGGGATCGATAAGCGAGAGGCCAGGGAGGGCCTATGACACTGGAACAAGAATCCTGTTATGTGACCGTGGGGGAGCACTCCCTGCATGTGCGCCGTATCGCACCGGCCGTGCCCGTGCACGGTGAACCCGTGCTGATGGTGCACGGCGCCATCGAGAATGGCCGCATCTTCTACACCGAATCGGGCAAGGGGCTTGCCTGTTTTCTGGCCCGCCACGGATTTTGTGTCTATGTGGCCGACCTGCGTGGACGTGGGGCGAGCCAGCCCTGTATCGCCAATGAGGCGCAGCACGGTCAATTTGAGCTCATTACCGAGGATATCCCTGCCCTGCACGCCTGGGTGCGGGAGCGACATGGGGGCGCCAGAGTACACTGGATGGCCCACTCCTGGGGGGGCGTCATCATGGCCTCAACCCTGGTGCGCCAGCCACCCCTCAGTGGGGAGGTGGCCTCCTTGCTCTTTTTCGGCACCAAGCGCGGAATCTCGGTGCAGGGGCCGGAGCGCTGGTTCAAGGTGGATCTGCTGTGGAACCGGTTGGCCCCCTGGCTGGCGCGTCGCCACGGCTTCTTCGCCGCCCGTCGCTACGGGATTGGGGCCGATGACGAGCCGCTCGCCTATCTGCAGGAGACCATCCCCTGGGTCAAAGGCGGTCCCTGGGTCGATCCACGAGACGGCTTTGACTACGACAGTGCCGCTTCCGGGGTCAGCTGGCCGCCGCTCTGGATGATTGCGGCCCGGGCGGACCGGGTGCTCGGCCATCCGAACGATGTGCAGCATTTTCAGAACGAGATGGGGGCGCAGGGGCGTTTTACCCTGCTCTCACGGGCCAATGGTAACCGGCTGGACTACGACCATATCAACATGCTGACGGCGCCTCAGGCGACCGAGGATCATTTCCCCGCCATCCTCAGTTGGCTGGATCAGGTGGCGTGATCCCCAGGGCAAACAGGGTGGCGGCCGTGGTGTCGACAAGATCCCCCAACCCCACCACGCTCCAGAGCTCCTCTTCGAGCTGGCGCGCCTTGTGGATGGCGAACTTGGCGATGTAGTCGAGTTCGTTGGCGATGAAGTTGGTATCGGGGCGCCCGGTACGCGACAGGGCGACCCTGACCGAGAAGAAGTGACCATTGGCCACCGCACGGCTCACGAAGGCGTGGCGATCCTCCCGGCTGGCAAAGGCGTCAACCCGGTGGCACTCGCTCTGGGGGAGTGCCTCTTTCCCCTGCCACAGGTGGATGTAGACCTCCTGCTCGGCAGGGGCCTCCTCCCGCTGTCGCTCGCGCAGCACGTCAAGCACCAGTGACTTGTACATCTCTCCCCCGAGCAGGGGGGCCAGGTTATCCATTCCTTCCTGCTCGGCGAAGGTGGTCAACAGAGGGTCGAGCCTGCGCGGTCGGGCGCAGCGTCCTACCGCGGTGATCCGGGTGCCGCTCTTGAGCTTGTTGACATAGAAGGGAACGGTGTAGAGGTGATGGGTATAGAGATTGCGCAGTGCACGCGCCAGCCCCCGGTAACGCCGCCCCTCCTGCACCGCCTTGAGTTTGTTCTGGTTGCTCTCGATAAGCAGGGTGAAGAACTGGCGACCCACGTGACGCTCCGGTGCTCCGTCGATGCACAGGTGCAGTACGGTGCCGCTACCGTTGCCCCCCACCACCCGATAGGCGAGGTTGCGCAGGTCCATGCTCTTGGAGAGCTCTTGCAGGCTCGGCAGGGAGAGGGAGAGCACATCATCCTTCTGGCAATGGATTCCTTCTTCCAGCTCGATCTGCAGGCCATGGGTCGAGATATCCCGGGTCCAGCCCAGGTGTTTCTTGCCCCCGTAGCGGAGCACCACCGCCGTCTTGTGGCTGTAGCGACGCTCCTTGCGCAACTGAATGTAGTGGAGAGTCTCCACCTCGAAGGGGTCGGCCGTGATCGGGTGGCCGAAGCGCTGCAGTTCGTTGGCGTTGCGTCCCTCGAGAGGGGGGAGCTGGTAATCTTCCAGTGTGAGTTCGTTGTCGATCTGCTGCAGCATACCGACGTAGGCTATCTGCTTGAGCCTCTGTTGTAGCAAGGCGTCCTGAGGGTTGCCCTGCTCACCGGGGAGCAGGCTGCTGATGTCGGCCTCCATCAGGTTGCAGGGCTCCATGATGAAGCGATAGACACGCCAGCTGGGGCGGCGGGCCCCCACCTGGAAGAAGAGATCCCGCAGGCCGCTCTCGACGAGCTCTTCCCGGGTGGCGGAAAAGAAGTAGATATGACTGCGCACCGAGTGGGTGAAGCTGTAGATCACCGTCTCCTTGGTGGGCTCCGGTTGTTTGAGCAGGCGCTGCATGCGCAGGGCGGTGAAGAGGCCGCCCAGCATGTCCCGGTTGTGCTCGTCACGCCAGTATTCGAGGATGCCCTGGTTATTCTCGGTACGCAGGGCCATCTCGAGGCGTGGCGCCTCACCGGTGCCAAAGAAGAGGGGAATGCCGCCCATACGGGGCAGGTAGTACTGTTCGTACCCCTTGATGATGGCGGCTGAGAGCAGGTAATCGACGCTGACCCGGTAGCGGCTCTTGTTACTGTCGATGAAGTTACGCAGGAAGTCGTCAAACTCCCGATTCTCGCCGAGGCGCAGCAGCCGCAGCCAGATCCTGTCATCGCGACGGCTCTCTCCCAGGATCTGGTATTTGACCGGTTGGTGCAGTACCGGGTGGGGGCTCTCTCGTTCCAGCCCGGTGAAGTAGACCTCCAGCTCGTCTCCCGGCAGATAGGGGGGGAGATGGGGTACCTGTACCTTGATGCCGCCAACCGAGAGATCCGACGTCTTGGCAAACAGGCGCTCACCATCATGGGTCTTGAGCAGCACGGGGGAGCTGAAGTGCATCCGCTCCTCGCGTCGGCCGTAGTAGCTGGCGAACATCACCCGTTTGACGTCAAACTGGCGCAGCGGACTTTCGGGGGGTTGTAACTGGGCGGCACCATTGCTCGTCAGGCGACCGTTGGAGTGCTCCTTTTGCCACTGGGCCAGGGCCTCGTAGACGCCGAGGGTGTATTGGTCGCGATAGAGGTAGCAGTGGGAGTTGAAGAGGGCCCAGGCTTCCGGAGGCATGGCATGCTGTATGCCCTTGTATTCGGCGATCTGGCAGAGTTCGCCGAGGTGATCCCGCATATCGATAACGCGCCGGCAGGGGGTGCAGAGGCGGTTTATCTCCATTTTTATCAAGAATCGGCTGTTGCTACCCTCCTGATGCGTGACCCGCTCGAACAGATCGTCAAAGTCGGGTTCACGCAACAGGGGTATCAACTGCTCGAGCAGCGTATTATCGATATCGCGTTCCATGCCTGCCTGCTGCGCAATGAGTGATTTTTAATCCAAGGGCGATTTGATCTGCCAAGTGCAAACAAGTATATCAAGCATCGAAATATTCTGTCTTAGATTAGAGTTGTGACCATGGCCAAGAACAAGAGTGCCTTCGTGTGTTCCGAGTGTGGGGCCGATTTCAGCCGCTGGCAGGGCCAGTGCTCGGAGTGCAAGGAGTGGAATACCATTACCGAGGTGCGCCTCGGGGTGAGTTCACCACGGGGTGGTCCGGCCCGTTTCACCGGTTATGCGGGTGCCGCCGGCAGTCGGGTGCAGACCCTGGCCGAGATCGCCACCACCGAGATTCCGCGCTTCACCTCGGGCTTCAAGGAGCTCGATCGGGTGCTTGGGGGCGGCGTGGTGCCTGGCTCGGCCATCCTTATCGGTGGTAATCCGGGGGCGGGCAAGTCGACCCTGCTGCTGCAGACCATGTGTGGTCTGGCCGAGCGGATGAAGACCCTGTACGTGACCGGGGAGGAGTCCCTGCAGCAGGTCGCGATGCGCGCGTCGCGTCTTGGGCTTCCCACCGACAAGCTGCGTATGCTCTCCGAGACCTCGGTCGAGCAGATCTGCGTGATTGCCCAGCAGGAGCAGCCGCAGATCATGGTCATCGACTCCATCCAGGTGATGCACGTGGCGGATGTGCAGTCAGCGCCGGGCTCGGTCTCCCAGGTGCGCGAGGCCGCCGCTCTGCTGACCCGCTACGCCAAGCAGAACAACGTGGCCATCTTCATGGTTGGCCACGTCACCAAGGACGGCACCCTGGCCGGCCCCAAGGTGCTTGAGCACTGCATCGACTGCTCCATCCTGCTCGACGGTGGCCACGACTCCCGTTTCCGAACCCTGCGCTCCCACAAGAACCGCTTCGGGGCGGTTAACGAGCTCGGCGTGTTTGCCATGACCGGACAGGGGATGCGTGAGGTGAGTAACCCCTCGGCCATCTTCCTGAGCCGTGGCGAGGAGCAGTCCCCCGGCTCGGTGGTCATGGTGATCTGGGAGGGGACCCGTCCCCTGCTGGTGGAGCTGCAGGCGCTGGTGGACTACTCCCAACTCTCCAACCCGCGGCGGGTGGCGGTGGGGATGGATCACAACCGTCTCGCCATG
>NZ_CDDB01000089.1 GCF_000820105.1 Aeromonas schubertii
CAGCTGAGCTACGAGCGCGCAAAAGGTCATATTTTGATTTCAGCAAGGCTCACTCTAGATGGCGCGCTCGAGAGGATTCGAACCTCTGACCGCCTGGTTCGTAGCCAGGTACTCTATCCAGCTGAGCTACGAGCGCGTCGTTTAGAGCGATAAAAAAAAGCTTACCGACCAGTAAGCCTTTCTTATTCACCGGTTTCCCAGCATGTCCACCTTGGACTGAAATGGCGCGCCCGAGAGGATTCGAACCTCTGACCGCCTGGTTCGTAGCCAGGTACTCTATCCAGCTGAGCTACGGGCGCTAAATGGCGGTGAAGGAGGGATTCGAACCCTCGATGCGGGTATAAGCCGCATACTCCCTTAGCAGGGGAGCGCCTTCAGCCTCTCGGCCACCTCACCGTTGCGGGGCCAGATATTACTTCACGGGGCAGATTAGTCAAACTTTTTTTCGATGAAACAGCGCGTTCGGTCACTAACCGGCCAAAGTGTGGAAAATTCACACTAAATACCACAAACCCGGCTCCGGCACGGCCAGAAACTGGGTTCCGGCCCCCAAACAAAAAGGCGACCCCAGGGTCGCCTCTTTCATCAGTAACCGGACTGGCCCGGCTCTTTTTCCGCCTGAATGCGCTGGTAGATCTCCTCACGGTGAACGGAGACCTCCTTCGGGGCATTCACGCCGATGCGTACCTGGTTACCCTTCACACCCAGCACGGTAACGGTCACTTCATCACCGATCATCAGGGTTTCACCAACACGACGAGTCAAAATCAGCATTCGCTTGCTCCTGTATCCTGTCATTTTTTAGTCAATCTGTTGAAGCCATTATCCAACAAACTGGCCAAAATAGTAAATGGTTGAAACTAAATCACCGGGGAATCACCCCATGGGCTGCTCTTGTGGCTCATGATCGAGTTCAAACGCATCGTGCAAGGCACGAACCGCCAGCTCCAGATACTTCTCGTCCACCACCACCGAGATCTTGATCTCGGAGGTGGAGATGAGCTGCATGTTGATGCCGTTCTCACCCAGCACACGGAACATGGTCCGTGCCACTCCCGGATGATTCCACATGCCGACCCCGACGATGGAGACCTTGGCGATCGCCTCGTTACCCTGTACGCAAGAGGCGCCCAGCTCGGTTGCCGTCACCTCAAGCAGGGCGCGAGCACGCCGGTAATCATCCCGATTCACCGTAAAGGTAAAATCTGCACTGCCGTCACCCAACGAATTCTGAACGATCATATCGACGTCGATATTGGCATCGCTGATCGGCCCCAGGATCCTGGCCGCCACCGTAGGCTTGTCAGGCACACCGAGTATGGTCAGGCTGGCCTCGTTGCGATTAAACGCGATACCTGACACCAGGGGTGCTTCCATCCGTTCACCTCCGTATGTGATGAGGGTTCCTTCCCCGTCTGTAAAGCTCGACAGCACCCGCAATGGAACCCGGTACTTGCCAGCAAACTCGACCGAACGAATCTGCAACACCTTGGCGCCGAGGCTCGCCATCTCCAGCATCTCCTCGAAGGTGATGGTAGCAAGGCGCCTGGCCTTTGGCTCGATACGCGGATCCGTGGTGTAGACGCCGTCCACATCGGTAAAGATCTGGCACTCGTCAGCCTTGATGGCTGCCGCCACCGCCACTGCAGTGGTATCTGACCCTCCCCGTCCCAGGGTGGTGATGGCGTTGTGCTCATCACGTCCCTGGAAACCGGCGATCACCACCACCTTACCGGCGTCGAGCTGGGCCCGCACCGGATCTGTGTCGATCCGGCTGATACGCGCCTTGCCATAGGCCGAATCGGTGTGAATACGGACCTGATCCCCCGTCATGGAGACGGCCGGGCAACCGCGCTGATTCAGCGCGATGGCCAGCAGGGCGATGGTCACCTGCTCACCGGTCGAGATGAGGACATCCACCTCCCGGCGATCCGCATCGGGATCCAGCTGCTGGGCCATGCCCAGCAACCGGTTGGTCTCCCCTGACATGGCGGAAACCACCACCACCACGTCGTGTCCCTGGGCGCGGGTCAGTTTGACCCGCTCGGCGACAGCCTCGATCCGCTCCAACGAGCCGACCGAGGTACCACCGAATTTCTGAACATAGAGTGCCACAGTTCACCTTGCCCTGTTACAGGCGCTCGCCCAACCAGGAGTGGGCCGCTTCCAGGGCTGCCGGCAGGGCGGCAGGCTCGGTACCTCCGGCCTGGGCCATGTCCGGACGGCCACCCCCCTTGCCGCCCACCTGCTGGGCCACCAGGTTGACCAACTCGCCCGCCTTCACCTTGCCGGTCAGGTCCGGGGTGACGCCGGCGATCAGGTTGACCTTGCCGTCGTGGACGGTGGCCAGCAGGATCACGGCGGACTTGAGCTGGTTCTTCAGCTCGTCCATGGTCGTGCGCAGGGACTTGGGCTCGACCCCTTCCAGGGTGGCGATAAGGGTCTTCTGACCGTTCACCTCGACCGCCTTGCCCAGCAGATCAGTTCCGGCCTGAGCAGCCAGCTTGGCCTTGAGCAGCTCCAGCTCGCGCTCCATCATCTTGGACTTGTCGAGCAGCTGACGGACCTTGCTGCCAATGGAGAACTGATCGCCCTTCACCAGGGCTGCCGCCTCTTCAAATTGCTCGGCCAGCTGGTGCATGAAGTCGATAGCCCCCTTGCCGGTCACCGCCTCGATACGACGCACACCGGCGGCAATGCCACTCTCGGCGATGATCTTGAAGAAGCCGATATCCCCGGTACGGCTGGCATGGGTACCACCGCACAGCTCGGTGGAGTAGTCGCCCATGCGCACCACGCGCACCTCGTCGTCATACTTCTCACCGAACAGCGCCATGGCGCCGGCCTCTTTGGCGGACTCCAGATCCATCTCGCGGGTCGCCACCTCGTGGTTGGCGCGGATCTGGGCGTTGACCAGCTCCTCAACACGACGAATGGTGGCCATGGTGAGCCCCTCGAAGTGGGAGAAGTCGAAGCGCATGCGCTCGGCCCCCACCAGGGAGCCCTTCTGGGTCACATGATCACCGAGCGCCTGACGCAGGGCAGCATGCAGCAGGTGAGTCACTGAGTGGTTAAGGGCAATGGCCTGACGGCGCTCCCCATCGACCTCGGCCAGCACGGCGGCGCCCTTCTCCAGGGTACCGAGCTCCATGTAGCCCTTGTGAATGATCGCCTTGCCCGCCTTTTGGGTATCGGTCACGGCAAACACGCCGTCGTCGACCCTGATGACGCCGGTGTCGCCCACCTGACCACCGGACTCGGCGTAGAAGGGGGTCTGCTCCAGCACGATCACGGCCTCGTCACCGGCGATAAGACCGCTCACCTCGTCGGTACCCTTGTAGATACCGACCACCCGGGTCTGCTCACTCAGGCTCTTGTAGCCGGTAAAGGGGGTCTCCACGTCGAGCTTGAGCATCTCGTTGTAGTTCACGCCGAAGCTGGAAGCCTCTTTGGCGCGGGCACGCTGCTTCTCCATTTCGGCATGGAAGCCGGCCTCGTCGATGCCGATGTCGCGATCGCGCACCACATCGGCGGTCAGATCCGCCGGGAAGCCATAGGTGTCGTAGAGCTTGAAGACCACATCACCCGGCACCACCTTGGCATCGCCCAGATTGGCCAGTACCTCTTCGAGCAGCAGCAGACCGCGGTCCAGGGTGCGAACGAACTGCTCTTCCTCGATACGCAGCACGCGCTCCACCAGGGCGCGCTGGGCGATCAACTCTTCGCCCACGTCGGCCATCTGAGCGGCCAGTTCACCGACCAGCTTGTAGAAGAAGACATCCTTGGCACCGAGCTTGCGGCCGTGACGCACGGCGCGGCGGATGATGCGGCGCAGCACATAACCACGACCCTCGTTGGAGGGCATGACACCGTCGGCCACCAGGAAGGCGCAGGAGCGGATGTGGTCGGCGATGACGCGCAGGGACTGATTGCTCAGATCGGTGGTACCGACTACCTCGGCAGCCTTCTTGATCAGGGCCTGGAAGATGTCGATCTCGTAGTTGGAGTGCACGCCCTGCATGATGGCAGAGATACGCTCCAGCCCCATGCCGGTGTCCACAGAGGGACGCGGCAGCGGCTCCATGGTACCGTCAGCCTGGCGGTTGAACTGCATGAAGACCACGTTCCAGATCTCGATGAAACGATCCCCGTCTTCTTCGGGAGAGCCGGGAGGGCCACCCCAGATGTGATCCCCGTGGTCGTAGAAGATCTCGGTGCAGGGACCACAGGGGCCGGTATCGCCCATGGCCCAGAAGTTGTCAGAGGCGTACGGAGCACCCTTGTTGTCACCGATGCGCACGATGCGATCGGTCGGCACACCCACTTCCTTGGCCCAGATATCATAGGCTTCGTCATCGGTGGCGTAGACGGTCACCAGCAGGCGCTCTTTCGGCAGCTGCAGCGCCTCGGTGAGGAAGCCCCAGGCAAACTTGATGGCGTCTTGCTTGAAGTAGTCACCGAAGCTGAAGTTGCCCAGCATCTCGAAGAAGGTGTGGTGACGGGCGGTGTAACCCACGTTTTCCAGGTCATTGTGCTTGCCGCCGGCGCGCACGCAGCGTTGGGCCGTGGTGGCGCGGCTGTAAGCGCGCTTGTCGCCCCCGAGGAAAACGTCCTTGAACTGGTTCATCCCCGCATTGGTGAACAGCAGGGTCGGGTCGTTGTGAGGAACCAGGGAGCTGGAGGAGACAACCTGGTGCCCCTGCGAACGGAAATACTCGAGAAACGCGCGGCGAATCTCTGACGTGGACATATGCATGGAAAATCCTGCTAGATACGTAAACGGACTTTTGACCGCAATAATGTATGTTTTCTGCCTCGTAAAGTAAAACGGACGGGGCCCGCCACCGGTGAAAAAACAGGCCCCGGTGGTTTACACCGGGGCCTCTCTGCGTCACTCCCTGTGTGACGAGCTTCCCTTGAGCTCGTCGAGGGCATGGCGCACCTGATCTTGCACAAACCCCCGCCCGAGCAAGGCTCGGGCCAGTTTGGCCCGCACCCTGGGGTCAGAGAGGTCACTCCCGGCCCCCTTGCGCGCCAGCCAGTCGGCCGCCAGGGTGAACCAGTCGATATCCTCTGCCTCCAGTGCGGTCTCGGCCTGTCCCCCAGTGATCCCCTTGCGTCTGAGTTCGAAACGTACCTTCTGGGGCCCATAGTGGCGCCGTGCCAGGGAACGCACCAGCATGCCGGCATAGCGGGCATCGTCAACCCAGCCGCTCGCCTTGCAACGGGCCACCACCTCGGCGGCCATGGCCTCATCCACACCTTGCCGCAGCAGACGGTCAGCCAACTCCCGCTCTCCACTCTCCTTGCTGGCCAGGCTGCGCATGGCGAAGTTCATCGCCTCGGTCAGGCTCTTCTCGCTATCATCGTGCATAGAAACAATCAGGCCGGGATGATCCCGGCCTGCTCAACTTAGAATTCCTGCTCTTGCTCGTCGAAGAGTTCCTCTTCGTCACCGGCCTTGGCCTCGCCGGCCTGGTGCTCGCCGCTCAGCAGCAGCTCGCGCAGCTTGGCCTCCAGTTCACCGGCCAGAGCCTTGTTCTCCACCAGCAGCTTCATGACGTTGGCCTTACCCTGGCCGATCTTCTCGCCGTTATAGCTGTACCAGGCACCGGACTTCTCGATCAGCTTGTGTTTGACGCCGAGATCCACCAGCTCGCCCTCTTTGGAGATGCCGGCACCATACATGATCTGGAACTCGGCCTGCTTGAAGGGAGGGGCTACCTTGTTCTTGACCACCTTGACGCGGGTCTCGTTACCCACCACCTCTTCGCCATCCTTGATAGCGCCAGTACGGCGAATGTCCAGACGCACGGAGGCGTAGAACTTCAGGGCGTTACCACCTGTAGTGGTCTCGGGGTTACCGAACATGACGCCGATCTTCATCCGGATCTGGTTGATGAAGATGCACAGGCAGTTGGCATTCTTGATATTGGCGGTCAGCTTGCGCAGGGCCTGGGACATCAAACGGGCCTGCAGGCCGACGTGAGAGTCCCCCATCTCGCCTTCGATCTCCGCCTTCGGGGTCAGAGCCGCGACCGAGTCGACGATGATGACGTCCACCGCGCCGGAGCGCACCAGCATGTCGCAGATCTCCAGGGCCTGTTCACCGGTATCCGGCTGGGAGACCAGCAGGTCGTCCACATTGACCCCCAGCTTGGCAGCATAGATGGGGTCCAGGGCATGTTCGGCATCCACGAAGGCACAAGTCTTGCCTTTCTTCTGGGCTTCGGCGATCACCTGCAGGGTCAGCGTGGTCTTACCGGAGGATTCCGGACCGTAGATCTCGACGATACGGCCGCACGGCAGACCGCCGATCCCAAGGGCGATGTCCAGGGAGAGGGAACCGGTGGAGATGGCTTCGATATCCATGGTCTGGGAGTCGCCCAGGCGCATGATGGAGCCCTTGCCAAACTGCTTCTCAATCTGGCCCAGCGCTGCCGCCAGTGCCTTCTGCTTGTTCTGATCCATGCCTATCTCCGCTGGACGTCATGAGGTAATGGGAAAGTTGGGACAAGTATACTGTCTATTCATACAGTATCAAGTCTATTTTGGGTAACCAGGGCGAGCAGGCCCGACAGCGCCTGACCGACCGCCTGCTGACGCACCCCATGACGATCCCCGTCGAAGCGGGCCAGCAGGGCTTCACTGCGGCCATCGCGGCAGGCCCAGGCAAACCAGACGGTGCCGACCGGCTTGAGCTCGCTGCCGCCCCCGGGGCCGGCGATGCCGCTCACCGCCACGGCCAGATCGGCCCGGGAGCGGGCCAGGGTGCCACGAGCCATCTCCAGCACCACCGACTCACTGACGGCGCCGTGCCTCTCGAGCGTGGTCGCTTGCACCCCCAACATCTCCTGCTTGGCCTCGTTGGAATAGGTGACGAAGCTGCGATCGAACCAACCCGAACTGCCGGCTATCTCGGTGATGACGGTGGCGATGCCGCCCCCGGTGCAGGACTCTGCGGTGGCCACCCAGAGGCCTCTGGCTTGCAGGGCTGCCCCCAGACGGGCCGCCAGCTCCAGATTGTGTTGCTGTTGATGCATGCTGCTCTTCTCCCTTGGCCAAAGGGCCATTATGGATCAGGGTCGCAACCGATGGCGAGGCAACATAGAATAGCCGCCATTGGCCAACGCCCCCTTCTGGAATGACCATGAACGAACTCGATTTTGCCCTCGGCGCCCCCTCGGCGGCCCTGAGCCAGCACACCCCCATGATGCAGCAGTACCTCACCCTCAAGGCGGAGAATCCCGAGATCCTGCTCTTCTACCGCATGGGCGACTTCTATGAGCTCTTCTACGACGATGCTCGCAAGGCCTCCCAGCTGCTTGACATCTCATTGACCAAGCGCGGTCAGTCTGCCGGTACCCCCATCCCCATGGCAGGGGTGCCCTATCACGCCATCGAAGGGTATCTGGCCAAGCTGGTGCAACTCGGTGAGTCCGCCGCCATCTGCGAGCAGGTCGGCGATCCGGCCACCAGCAAGGGACCGGTGGAGCGCAAGGTGATCCGCATCGTGACGCCGGGCACCGTCTCCGACGAGGCACTGCTCACCGAGCGGCAGGACAACCTGATCGCCGCCGTCTATCACGACGGCCGCCAGTTTGGCTACGGCACCCTGGACATCGGCTCGGGCCGCTTCTTCATCAATCAGTTTGCCAAAGAAGAGACCCTGCTGGCCGAGCTGCAGCGCACCAACCCGGCCGAGCTGCTCTACCCCGAGTCGTTCGACTTTATGCGCCACATCGAAGGGCGCCGTGGCCTGCGCCGTCGCCCCGAATGGGAGTACGAGATTGGCACCGCCCGCAAGCTGCTGTGCCAGCAGTTTGGCACCCAGGATCTGGTAGGCTTTGGCGTCGACCAGAGCGAGACCGCCCTGTGCGCCGCCGGCTGCCTGCTGCAGTATGTGAAAGACACCCAGCGCACCGCCCTGCCCCACATCCGCGGGGTGCGCCTGGAGCAGCCGGATCACGCCGTCATCATGGACGCCGCTACCCGCCGTAACCTGGAGCTGACCCAGAACCTGGCCGGCGGCAATGACAACACCCTGGCCGACGTGCTGGACCGCACCGCCACCCCCATGGGCAGCCGCCTGCTCAAACGCTGGCTGCACCAGCCCATTCGCGATCGGGTAATCCTCAAGGGGCGTCAGAGCACCATTCACGAGCTCATCGAGCAGAATCTCTACGACGCGCTTGGCGACTTGCTGCGCCAGGTGGGCGATGTGGAGCGGGTGCTGGCACGCCTGGCCCTGCGCTCGGCCCGGCCGCGCGATCTCACCCGCCTGCGCCAGGCCTTTACCCAGTTGCCCGAGCTGCAACAGCTACTGGCAGACAGCGAACACGAGGCTCTGCAACAACTGCGCGAGCGCGCCAGCACCTTCCCGGAGCTGCGCGATCTGCTCGAGCGCGCCGTGATGGAGAATCCGCCCGTCATCATCCGCGACGGCGGCGTCATCCGCGATGGCTTTAACAACGAACTCGACGAGCTGCGGGATCTGGCCGGTGGCGCCACCGCCAGCCTGGCCCGCATCGAGGAGCGGGAGCGTCTGCTGACCGGCATCAACACCCTCAAGGTGGGCTACAACAAGGTGCATGGCTTCTACATCGAGGTGAGCCGTGCCAACAGCCATCTGGTGCCGGCCCATTACATCCGCCGCCAGACTCTCAAGAACAACGAGCGCTACATCATCGACGAGCTCAAGCATTATGAGGACAAGGTGCTGACTGCCCAGGCCCAGGCCCTGGCGCTGGAGAAACGCCTCTACGAGGAGTTGCTCGATCAGTTGCTGCCTCATCTGGCCGAGCTGCAGGAGTCCGCCGCCGCCCTGGCCGAGCTGGACGTACTCGGCACCCTGGCCGAGCGCGCCGAGACCCTCAACTACTGCTGCCCCGAGCTGGTGAGCGAGGATCGCATCGAGATCGAGGGGGGGCGCCACCCGGTCGTGGAACAGGTATTGAGCGATCCCTTCATCGCCAACCCCATCACCCTGCACCGCGCCCGCCGCATGCTGATCATCACAGGCCCCAACATGGGTGGTAAGTCTACCTACATGCGCCAGACGGCCCTCATCGTGCTGCTGGCCCATATCGGCGCCTTCGTCCCGGCCGAGCGGGCGGTGATCGGCCCCATCGATCGCATCTTCACCCGGATCGGGGCCTCGGATGATCTGGCCTCGGGCCGCTCCACCTTCATGGTGGAGATGACCGAGACCGCCAACATCCTCAACAACGCCACCGCCCAGAGCCTGGTGTTGATGGACGAGATCGGCCGCGGCACCAGCACCTACGACGGCCTGTCGCTGGCCTGGGCCTGTGCCGAGCAGCTGGCGAGCAAAATCGGCGCCTACACCCTGTTCGCCACCCACTACTTCGAGATGACCCGGCTGCCGGAGCTGCTCGAGGGGCTGGCCAACGTCCACCTGGATGCGGTCGAGCACGGCGACACCATCGCCTTTATGCACGCGGTGCAAGAGGGGGCGGCCAGCCGCTCCTACGGCCTGCAGGTGGCGGCCCTGGCCGGGGTGCCCAAGAGTGTCATCCACCAGGCGCGCCACAAACTGGCCGAGCTGGAGAGCGGCGCTCACACCCCGCCGACGGGAAGCCCGGCACCGCGCCCCCTTCCCGAGCCCCTGCCCCATCCCGTGGTGGAGGAGCTGGAGGGGATCCGCCCCGACGAGCTCACCCCACGCCAGGCACTCGACCTCGTCTACCGTCTCAAGCAGTTGGTGTAAACCGGCCATGAAAAAGGGGAACCTCACGGTTCCCCTCTCATTTTCTTACTCGCCCTTTGCGTTAACCGGGACCGATACGATCCACCAGGTTGAGGTGTACAGGCCCCCCATGGCGCTGTAATCCCAGGTGGTACTCCCGTTGGCGCTGGCTCTCGCGCTTGAGACCCAACATCAGGGAGTAGCACATGGCCAGCATGATCACCGAGAAGGGGAGCGCGGCTATGATGCTGGCCGCCTGCAGGGCGGCGAGCCCCCCCGAGACCAACAGGATGGCCGCCACCAGCCCCTGCCCCAGCCCCCACACGGCCCGGTGCAACACGGGTGGCTCCTGATCCCCGATGGAGAGCAGGGTGGTAATGACCAGGGTGCCCGAATCGCTGGAGGTGATGAAGTAGGTGCAGATGAGCAGGGTCAGTACCCCCTTGGCGATGAGGCCCATGGCTCCCCAGTTCATCATCTCTATGGTCTTGTAGAGGGCCAGTGTCACATCCTGATTGACCGCCTCGGCCACCCCCCCCTGGCCAAACAGCTCCAGATGCAGGGCCGTACCACCGAACACTGTGAGCCACAGCATACCGAGCAGGGAGGGGACCAGCAGCACCCCGAGCACGAACTCGCGAATGGTCCGCCCTTTGGAGATGCGGGCGATGAACATACCGACGAAGGGGGCCCAGGCGATCCACCATCCCCAGTAGAAGGCGGTCCAGGCGGACTGCCAGGCCGAGGTGCCGTTGGCCTCTGTGTTGGTCCAGAAGCTCAGGCGCACTATGTTCTGCAGGTAGTCACCGATGTTCTGCACATAGGCATTCAGGAGATAGGTGGTCGACCCCAGCGCCAGAAACAGCACCAGGATGAAAACACTCAGCCAGACGTTGAGCTCGGAGAGGATCTTCACCCCGCGCCCCACCCCTGAGATGGCCGACAGGGTGGCGATCACACTGATGATGCCGATGAGCCACAGCTGGTTGGTCTGGGAGACCTCGAGCCCCAGCATCTGGTTGAGGCCGGTGTTCATCTGGGCAACCCCCAGACCGAGCGAGGTGGCGACCCCGAACACGGTGCCGAACACCGCCAGCACATCGGCGGCATGCCCCCAGAAACCGTAGATGCGATCCTTGAGCAAGGGATAGAGCACGGAGCGGATCGCCAGCGGCAGCTTGCGCCGGTAGCTGAAGAAGGCCAGCGACAAGCCGACAATCACATAGATGGCCCAGGGATGCAGACCCCAGTGAAAGAAGGTGAGACGCATCGCCACCTGGGCCGCCTCCGGGGTCATCCCCTCCTTGATAAAGGGATTGGCCTGCAGGTGATAGATGGGCTCGGCGATGCTCCAGAACACCAGGCCGATGCCCATGCCAGCGCTGAACAGCATGGCAAACCAGGAGAAATAACCGAACTCCGGTTCCTGATCGTCGTCACCCAGCTTGATGCTGCCGAAACGGCTGAACATCAGATAGATGGCGAAGAACAGAAACAGGGCGACCACCAGGATGTAATACCACTTGAAGCCGGCAATGATGGTGTCCTTGGCGCCGGTGAACCAGGCGCCGGCCGTGTCGGGATCAAACACCCCAAACAGCAGGAACAGGGTGACCACGGTCAGGGCCGTGACCGCCATGGTGGGGTTGAGCCCCTTGAATAAACCTTGTGTCGCTCGCATCGGGCCTCCTTAGTGCTGGTTAAAGAACTCTTCGCCCACGTGCTCACCGGCCCCACCGATGGCGCGATAGACCAGTTGGCCCACCGGATGCTCCCGGTGATCCACCAGGGTCACGGAGGGTTGCCCGTTCACCGCCGGTCGTTTGCCCAGAAAGATGGCCATGGGTACGCCGACGTTGGAGACACCACTGGTGATCCAGAGACGATTGAAGTCGTAGCTGCCACCGATGAACTCGAGCTGGGCCAGGCCGTTGTCGAGGCCGGAGAGATAGAAGTGCATGGCACTCTCGCTCGGGAAGAGGTGTACCAGCACATAGGCATAGCGCAGCTCGTTGACCAACTCCTTTAGGTTGAAAGTACCTGTCTCACTGCAAGAGAGAGGCAGCTCACCATCGTAGTGGTGTACCTTGAGATTGTTCGGGTCTTCGTCATAGGCGGGCTGATAACGGACAAACGCTGAAGTATCAGGCAGTTCATAGCGAACACGCACCACTCTCAGCTCGGATACCAGGGCTTTGATGTCCAGCTCCTGTGCCATATTTTGCCTCCTTGTGAACGATTTTCGTGGAAAAAAGAGGCATAACTTAACACAAAATACTTTGAGCAGGAAACTTTCCACTCAAAACATTATTGACCAGTGCCCTGTCGAGGAGGAAAATGCGCCCCCTCTCCCCGTTCCGGAAAACCGCCAGTGGAAAGACACGACGAGCTCCTGGTCGCCCTGCGCCAAATCATTCGTGCCATCGATCTGCACTCCAAGCGCCTCATCAAGGAGGCAGGGCTGACCGCCCCCCAACTCTTTCTGCTCAAAGGAGTCGAACAGCTGGGAAACGCCTCCATGCGTCAACTGGCAGATCACACCAACATGAGTCAGGCGACCGCCACCACCATCATGGACCGGCTGGAGAGTCGCGGGCTGGTGGTGAGGCTGCGTAGCGACAGCGACAAGCGCAAGGTCCACGCCAGCCTGACCGAGGCGGGTCGAACACTGTTGAGCGACGCCCCTACCCCGTTGCAGGAGAGCTTTATCCAGCGCTTCCAATCCCTCGAGGAGTGGGAGCAGACCCTGCTGCTCTCATCGCTGCAGCGCGTCTCGAGCATGATGAATGCAAGCAACATAGACGCAGCCCCTGTCTTGTCGGTCCGGGCCCTGACCGAAGAGAAAGCCTGAAAACAAAAAAGCTCCCGACCGGGAGCTTTTTTCATGGGAGGCGTATCACTCCTCCAGGGTAATCCCTATGTTGGAGACCCCTTCCTGGCAGGCGAAGGTCTTGATGGCCAGGATACGGTCGCTGTCACGCTCGAACGCCACCCGCTTTTGCAGCTCGACCTGGAACTCCAACTCGGCCTCGAAGAGCTCGTGCTCATAGAGCTCTTCATCTTCCATCTCGCGACCTTCCAGCATCTCGACGAAACCGGCGACGCACCCGATAGAGGCATGACTCGCCTCTTCAGACTCCTCCCCCATCCGGCAGATCACCGAGTTGTAGGCGCACCCCAGGGCGACACAAGCATCCAGCGCCGGATAGGCTCCATAGCTCTCGAAACGGCTGGGATCGGGAATGTTATTCTCGAACTCTTCGAGCAGGGCACTCAGGTTGACCCGTGAGCCCTTGACGGTGAGGTACTCCCACATCTGATCCAGGGTCTGACGGAAAGCCTGGGCATTGCCAAAACCGGATGCCTGGGCGAAGAGGGCATAGTTGGGGTACATACGCTCGGCCAGGGCCAGGGCAAAGACGGTCTGCTGCCAGGGTTGCAGCTCTCGCAGCCGCTTGTAGAACTTCTCACCGAACACGGGGGACTCCTCTTCATCAATTGGCGAAGATTGTATCGCAAGCCCCGGTATGCGAGAAACGAAAAGCGCTGGTCGGCTATCTTGCCAGACCCGCTGGGGTAAGATGGAAGTGTCACGCTCGATAAGAAGGAACAGACCATGAGCCAACGCACCCTGCTTTTGCTTAGCCAGGACAACGCCCACTACGAGCGACTGCTCAAGGGGGCCAATTTGCCCCATCTGCGCATCCTGCGCGCCGACAGCGAAGCCCAGGCCCAGGCCCACATCGCCGAGGCCCACATCCTGATGGCCGAGCCGGCTCGGGCAAAACCCCTGCTGCCCCAGGCACGCAAGCTCACCTGGCTACAGTCCACCTATGCAGGCGTGGACACCCTGCTGGAGCCCTCCGCCCGCCGTGACTATCAGCTCACCAATGTCCGCGGTATCTTCGGTCCCCTGATGAGCGAGTACGTCTTTGGCCACCTGTTGGCACTGACCCGACAGATCGCCCATTACCGGGAGCTGCAGCGCCAAAAGGTATGGCAGAGCCGCCCCTACGAAAGCTTGCACGGCAAGACCCTGTTGATTCTCGGTACCGGCAGCATAGGCCAGCACCTGGCCCAAACCGGTCAACACTTCGGAATGCGGGTGCTCGGGGTCAGTCGCAGCGGGCGCGAGCGCCCAGGCTTTGCCCAGGTCTATCAGCTACCGGCACTCAACAAGCTGCTCCCTCAGGCCGATGTCATCGTCAGCGTCCTGCCTGCTACCCGGGAGACTCGCCACATCTTCAATGCCGAGCGATTCGCGCACTGCAAACCGAGCGCCATCCTCTTCAACGTAGGGCGCGGCTCGGCGGTCGACAGCGGCGCCCTGCTCACGGCACTGCGTACCGGCAAGCTGGGTTATGGAGTGCTCGACGTGTTCGAGCAAGAGCCTCTGGGAACAGACTCTCCCCTGTGGAACCAGCCCAATCTGATCATCACTCCCCACAACAGCGCCTATAGCTTCCCCGAGGATGTGGCCCAGATCTTCGTGCGAAATTACATTCGCTTTATCGAGGGACAACCTCTCGAGGGGAAAATCGACTTCGACAGGGGATACTGAGCCCCATAAGCAGAGAGCCCCTCATCGAGGGGCTCTCTGTTAGCCGGCGGCCATCTCCTTGCGATAACTCTTCACCTTGGCGAGGAACTGACGCTTGGCCTTGCCGGAGAGTGGCTCGGCCATGGGCAGCTTCACCTTCATGGCATCCACGGGTCTGTTGTTGATACGCACCTCGTAGTGGAGGTGGGCACCGGTTGAGCGCCCGGTGTTACCGGAGAGGGCTATCTTGTCACCCATCTTCACCCGCTGTCCCTGCTTGACCAGCAACTTGCTCAGGTGGAGATAACGGGTCGATACGGTGCGGCTGTGGCGAATGACCACATAGGTGCCGGCCAGGGGGTGGCTGGTTGCCTTGAGTACCACACCATCACCGGTCGCCAGCACGGGGGCTCCGATCGGTGTCGCAAAGTCAGTCCCCTCATGGGGCCGCACCTGACCCGTAATCGGGTGCTTACGCGCCGGGTTGAAGTTGGAGGTGATACGATAGCGGCTGTGCAGGGGGTAGCGACGGAAGCCGCGCTCCAAGCTCATTCCCTGACCATCATAGTAGTTACCATCATCGGCCAGCCAGGCCGAGACCGACTGTTTACCCGAGGTGAACTCGACCCCCAGCAACTGGCTGTTGCCGGTCTTCTGGTCATCCACCATCTCGCTCTTCACCAGCACCTTGAAGGTATCACCCTGCTTGAGCTCCTTGGCCAGATTCATACGCCACTGGAACAAGTTGGCGATCTTCTGGATGTGCGAGGGAGAGATGCCGGCATTGCGAGCGCTCTGGTAGAAGCTGCCGCGAACCGTGCCCTCCATGGTGTTCTGCCTCCAGGTCACCTTCTCGGTGATCATGCGCGACAGGTATTGATCTTCTTTGCGCTCGAGGACCAGGGTCTCCTTGATGTTGAGGCGCATCTTGACCTCTTGCAGCAGATTCTGGTCGTCGATGAGCACCTCGATCACCTGGCCGGGCTTGAGGCGGGAGAGATAGTGCTTGCTGTCAGCATCCAGCACCTTGTAGAGGGTGGTGGTGGAGAGGCCAAGGTTGTTAAAAATGGTGGTGAGGGTCTCGCCGTTACGGATCTTGTACTCGAGCCACTGGGGCTCCGCGACCGCGGGGATGTCGTCGCCCTCGCTCTGCTCGATCGCAGGGTCAACCAGTTCATGATCCGGGATGGAGTTAAATTCGGTGTTATCTTCGTTGGTCGCCGTGCCATGAGAGACCAGTGGTAACTCGAGCCGCAGGGGCTGTTCGAGTATGTCACCGGGAGCCGGCAAGAGGGCGACCGTTGACAGGGTCACCCAGGTCAATAGAAGGATGGCGTAGAAGTGTTTTCTGGGAACCGGCGGTTCCCAACTGGCCGCCTGAGCCACCAGGGGACGGAGACGTTTCATCCGTGATCCTGCATTGCGATTGTTACCTTGAGCCTGTCTGGCTTGTCTGAAGCGACTGAACTTTTTGTTTGGACTGTGGTTAGCCTGAAGAGTTCAGCGAAAAAGACAATTTTGTAGCATTTTATGCATAAACTGCTGGATTGCGCAGAAAAGCAGGCAAATTTATACATTTTTTTTCATTTCTATGCTCCCGCTCGAATTAAACGGGAGCAAAGAATAACAGCTTGTTACAAACAAGTAGCAGCAAAGCGCAAAAAACGGAAGTAATGTGTTGCGTCTGATTTTCTCCCTGTGACCCGTTTTACCGACTCAGGCTACACCACCCCCTACAGCATCAGGCTTAGTTGCAAGCCGCGAAGGCATTTGCCATCCCTTCCATCCACGCCAGGTAGGCCTCCGGCCCCATGGGATAATTCCCTCCGGACTCATCGAGCAGTAGCACTTTGGCGCCAGTGTTGCGTGCCACCGACTCGATCACATCGGGCCTGAACTGGGGCTCGGCAAACACACACTGAGCCTGGTGTGCCTCCAGAGCCTGACGGATGGTCACCAGGGTCTTGGCTCCGGGGCGGCGATCCGGGCTGACGGTGAAATGCCCCCTGGATTGCATACCGTAATGGCGCTCCCAGTAACCGTACGCATCATGGAAGACAAAGTATCCCTTCTGCTGGACCGGTTTCATCCGCTCTCTGATGAGGGTGTCTTTGGCGGCCAAGGCCTGCTCGAAGTGCGCCAGGTTGCCCCGGTAACGATCGGCATTGGCGGGATCGAGCTCAACGAGGCGAGCGGCAATGGCTCGGGCAATGGGGGCGGCCAAATCGGGGCCGAGCCAGATGTGGGGATCGAGATTACCGTGGTGGTGATGCCCGTCATGATCGTCGTGATCATGTTCCTCCCCCTCGGCATAGTGGTGCACAGGCAAACCCGGCAAGGTCAGCAGTGTCAACAGGTTCGGTTTTCCCGCCAGGGGTTTGACCAGAAAGCTCTCCATCTCGGGGCCAACCCAGATGACCAGGTCCGCGGCGTCGAGGCGGCGCAGATCCGAGGGGCGCAGGGCAAAGTCATGGGGAGAGGCCCCCGCCGGCAGCAGCACCCGGGGCTCGGTCACATCCCGGGTGATGGCGGCTGCGATAAAACCGATGGGTTTAAGGGTGGTCAGTACCTCGATGGCGGCGACGGGCAGGCTTGCCCCCAGCATGATCAGGGTTAAAAAAAGGCGTTTCATGGGCTCTCAACGGCTCGCGTAGCGTGGTAACATTGTCGTCATAAAGTGTTATAGTATAACAATTCTTGCTGCAGTAAACCCCGGAGTCTCTTCATGAACCCACTGGTGGAGCTCAAGGATGTCTCTCTCGCGTTTGAGGGGCGTACCGTGCTCGACAAGGTCTCCTTTTCCCTCGAGAAGGGGAAGATCACTACCCTCGTCGGCCCCAACGGCGCCGGTAAGAGCACCCTCAGCAAGCTGGTGCTGGGTCTGCTGGCCCCGGACCGGGGAACCATCAACCGCATGCCCCGCCTGCGGATTGGCTATGTACCGCAGAAGATCTACCTGGACCCCACCCTCCCCCTCACGGTCGAACGCTTTCTCAAGCTGGCCAGAGGGGCCCGTCGCTCCCTCACCGAAGTGCTGGCCCGGGTCGGAGCCGAGCACCTGAAAGAGAGTCGGATGCAGCAACTCTCCGGGGGGGAACTGCAGCGTGTCCTGCTGGCTCGGGCCCTGCGTGTGGAGCCCGAACTGCTGGTGCTCGACGAACCGGTACAGGGGGTCGATGTGAGCGGCCAGGTCGAGCTCTATGCGCTCATCAGCGAGCTGGCTCGGGAGCTCGATTGCGCCGTCCTCATGGTCTCGCACGACCTTCATCTGGTGATGGCCAGTACCCATGAGGTGGTCTGCCTCAACGGCCATGTGTGCTGTCACGGAGCACCGGAGAGCGTGGCCCGCCATCCCGAATTTGCCCGCTTGTTCGGTCGCCCCGAACGGGAGCAGCTGGCGGTTTACACCCATCACCACCACTGTGACGGGGAGCACCACCACGGAGCCGCCCCCGTCATCCGCCTGCCTTCCCGCCAGGAGTAACCCTTGGACAGCTTCCTTCTCTACGCCCTGGCCGCCGGCCTCGGCATCGCCGCCCTGGCCGGCCCACTCGGCAGCTTCGTGGTCTGGCGCAAGATGGCCTATTTTGGCGATACCCTCTCCCATGCCTGCCTGTTTGGCATCGCGCTGGGCATTCTGCTGCAGGTTAACCTGACCCTGGCCGTAGTGCTCTGCTGCCTGGCCATGGCCCTGCTGCTCTTCGTCATGAGCCGCAACCAGCTGGTGGCCACCGATACCCTGCTCGGCATTCTGGCCCACAGTGCCCTCTCGCTGGGGCTGGTGACCTTGAGCTTCATGGAGAGCGTGCGGGTCGATCTGATGGCCTACCTGTTCGGGGATCTGCTCTCGGTCCAACCTGACGATCTGCTCTGGATCTATGGTGGGGGGGTCCTGGTGTTGCTGGTGCTGTGGCGGCTGTGGAATCCCCTGCTCTCCATGACCGTCTCGGAGGAGCTCGCCAGAGTCGAGGGGGTCAGGGTCGATCTGCTGCGCGCCCTGCTGATGCTGCTGATCGGGCTGGTGATCGCAGTCGCCATGAAGTTCGTCGGCGCCCTCATCATCACCTCCCTGCTGATCATTCCGGCCGCCACGGCCCGTCGTTTCAGCCGTACTCCGGAGCAGATGGCGGCCCTGGCCTCTCTGATTGGCTGCCTGGCCGTGGCGGGAGGGCTGCTGCTCTCCTGGTTCAAAGACACGCCGGCCGGTCCGTCGGTGGTGGTCAGTGCCGCCCTGCTGTTTGCGGTGGCCCAACTCAAACGCACCTAGTCCCGGGGGCGCAGGCTCCCCTGTGTCTCCATCCAGAGCCACTGGCGCAGCCGGCTGATGGCCGGCTCGTGCAGGCGCGATCGCTTGCAGACGAAGTAGAAGTTATCCCCGGTCTCGAGAGGATGCAGAGGCAAACGGATCAGATTGCCCTCCTCCGGTTGCAACATGTAGTCATTGATGAGGGCAACCCCCTGATCCCAGTTGGCCGCCTCCATGGCCAGCAAGACGTGGCTGAAGTGGTGCATATGTGCCTCAGGGGGGATGACCAGCCCGCCCGCCTCGGCCCAGCGCCGCCAATCCTCCCCCTTCTCCTTGTAAATCGCCTGAATAGAGAGCAGAGGAAGCTGCCACAGGGCCGCGGGCCAATTTCCCTCCACCTGTTGCCACAGGCGGCGGCTGCAGACCGGAAAGAGCCGCTCTCGATAGAGCAGATCATGGCTGTAGCCCCTGGCCTGGGGCGCGACGGTAATAAAACAGTCGGCCACCCGATCCGAGAGCAGGGGATCCTCGGCCACCATCTCCAGTTCCAGCTCCAGCTCCGGGTGCTGCTGGCGCAGTCCGCTCAGCCTGGGGATCAACCACTTGACCGCAAACGAGCTGTAGAGGGCGAGACGAACCCGCATCTCCCCGCCGCCGCGCAACTGCTCGCTGGCCTGGGCTATCTGGCTGAGCCCACCGGTCACCCCCTCCAGATAGATCTCACCCGCCCCCGTCAGGGAGACACGCCGCCCCTGGCGCAGCAACAGTGTCTCCCCAAGGTAATCCTCGAGCAGGCGAATCTGGTGGCTGACGGCGCTCTGACTCACGGCCAGCTCGACGGCGGCCCGGGAGAAACTCTGCAGCCGTGCCACCGCCTCGAAGTAGTGCACCGCGCGCAGGGGAGGAAGTTTCATTATCCAAAAACCTCATGGGTCGTCATTTTTCATCATTTTACTAGATGATACCGCCCTCGCTACTCTGAATCCCAGTTGTTGTGGAGGTGGTATGAATGCAGTCGGGATCGGCATCCTCTATCTGGTGCTGGGAAACATAGTCGCGGTCTTCTCCGATGCCTTGGTCAAGGTGCTGGATCCGGACCAGCCCGTGTTTCAGTTTGTTTTCTTTCGTCAGATTTCGGCCGCCATCATGCTGCTGCCGCTGCTGCTCTGGTCCCTGCGCCGCCATCCACCGCTGGCCTTGCGCTGGCATCTGCTGCGCTCTCACATCTGGGCCGTCGGAGTGGTGATGATGGTGATCGCCCTGACCCGGCTGCCGCTGGCCACCGCCAATGCCCTCTTCTATGCGGCTCCCCTGTTGATGGTGCCCCTCGCGGTATGGCTGGCGGGCGAAGCCCTCTCCCGCCAGAAGGTGATGGCCGCCCTGCTCGGCTTTACCGGTGTGCTTATCGTGTTGCGCCCCACCGAGATCAATTGGGCAGCCCTGGCGGCCCTCGGCGTCGCCTTGAGCATGGCGGTCAACAACCTGCTGATTAAACGCCTGCCCCAACGGCAGCCGGTGGTACAGACCCTGTTTCTGACCAATGTGCTGAGCATGCCGCTGGTGCTGGGACTGGTCTGGTGGGAGGGGGAGCCCTGGCAGTGGCAGATGCTGTGGCCAGCCTTCGGCTCGTCGGCCCTCATCGTCGTCTATGCCGGCCTCTGCGTGCTCGCCTATCGCAAGGCCGAGGCCAGCAAGATCGCCTCTGCCGAATACACAGGCCTGCTCGCCGCCGTGGCGGTGGGGATCTGGCTCTTCAACGAGCAACCCGGCCTGCCCCTGCTGCTTGGCAGCCTCTGTATCGTGCTGCCGCTGCTGGCCATGGCCCGTGGTGAGCGCAAGCCTCCCGAGCCTCAGGTCGCCAGCAACTGATCGACCCGATCACGCAAGACAGGGAGCAGTTGCTCCTCAAACCAGGGATTTTTTCTGAGCCACAGGGTATTGCGTGGAGAAGGGTGCGGCAGGGGAAGGATGGCAGGCGTGATGTCACGCCAGTGGCGCACTGTCTCGGTCAGGGTGCCGCGAAAGGCCGCTCCCAGATAGTGCTGCTGGGCATACTGCCCCACCAACAGGGTCAGCTCGATGCGGGGCATGAGCGCCAGCACCTGATGGTGCCAGAGGGGGGCACACTCGGGACGCGGTGGCAAGTCGCCGGAGCGTCCTCGCCCCGGATAGCAGAGCCCCATGGGCATGATGGCGATACGGGACTCGTCATAGAAGCGCGCCTTGTCCAACCCCATCCAGTCGCGCAGCCGTTCACCCGAGGCATCATCCCAGGGGATACCGCTGGCATGCACCCGGGCCCCCGGCGCCTGGCCCACGATGAGCAGACGCGACTGCTCGCTGCCACGGATCACGGGTCTGGGCCCCAGCGGGAGTTGTGCCTCGCAGAGGCGACAGGCGCGAATGCGCTCAAACAGAGAAGACAGGGTTTCCATTCGCCCATGCTAACCGATTTTTTCCTTCGTGGCCGCTTGTCCCCGAATGAAGAGAGACCTAAACTGGGCTACAACTGTTTAATTTAATAGACACATCATGCCACTTTTGCTCGGACCTGGGGTGGTCGCCCTCTCATTCGTCCTGTGGGGCCTGCTCCCCCTCTACTATCAGTTTCTGCCCACGATCAACATGTGGGAGCTGCTCTCGCACCGGGTCATCTGGTCCGTGGTCCTGCTGGCGCTGCTGATGCGTCTGGCTGCACGCCCTGTTCCCTGGACAACATTGCGGGCCGAGCCACGCCAGTTGCTGCTGATCCTCTGCGCGGGCCCTGTCATGTCCATCAGCTGGTGTATGTTCACCTGGTGCCTCACCACGGGTCAGGTGCTGGCCACCAGCCTCGCCTTCTTCATGACGCCGCTATTTAACATCGTGCTGGCGGTGCTCTTCCTCAAGGAACGCCTCACTCCCCAAAAGCACCTGGCGGTCGCCCTGGCCCTGGCCGGACTCGCCTACATGCTGTTCCAGTACGGTGAGTTACCCTGGTTTTCCCTCATCATGGGCGGGAACTTCGCCGTCTATGGCCTCATCAAGAAGAAGATCCACTACCCGACCGACCAGAGCCTCTACCTGGAAGCCCTGGTCCAGTTGCCCCTGGCCCTGCTCTTCGTGTTCTGGCTGACCCTCTCGGGTCACCCCAGCCTCTTTCTGGACGGTAGCCTGGGTGACCGCCTGATGTTGATGGGCAGTGCCCCTGCGACCCTGATCCCGGTAGGTCTCTTCTGCTACGGCATGATCCGCACCCGCCTCAGTACTGTGGGGCTGCTTCAGTACATAGAGCCAAGCCTGGCCTTTCTGCTGGCCGTGTTCTGGTTTGGGGAGCACCCCGACCCGGTCAAGGAGGTGGGCTTCATGTTCGTCTGGGCGGGGCTGCTGGTCAGCCTGCTCCCCTTGCATCGCCTCAGGCGACGCGCCTTGTCACGGCCGCCTCAGTGAGGCATGAAGCGGGCCATGGTCTGGTGCCAGATCGGGTCTGTGTCCATGGCATCGATGATGGGGATCAGCCGGCGGTGCAGTGTCTCCAGATTGGGGGAGAGCAGCAGATGACGGGTATAGCTAAACAGCGGGAAGGGCGAGACGTATAGCTTGTCGTGGTACTCGGGGCGCAGAATAAACCAGTTCAGGGCGGAGCCCGGCACCATAGTGATGTCGATGCGATGACGCAGCAACAAGTCCAGGTTGGTCTTGGCCAGCTTGGCATCGCTGCGCTTCATCTGGCCACTCGCCACCAGGCCATCCACCGCCGCGAAGTGATAGCCAATGATGCCCCCGAAGGTGAGCCCCTTGATGCTGTCCGGCCCCCGATAGTCGATCGGATGGTCGCGACTGGAGATGAGCTCATTGGTATCGCGCATCATGGGCAGGCTCCAGAGATAGCGGCGGCGCCCCTCATCCCCGAACCAGGCCGGATTGACCCAGGCCACCACCCCCTTGAAGTCCGGTTGATCCATCTCCAGTTGCAGGCGATAGCGATTGACCGTCCACACCTCGAAGAGGGGCTCTCCCAACTTCTCATTAAGGTAATCGGCGAGGGCCCAGGTCAGCCCCTGCTGCGGGGCTGTCATGAAGGGAGGATGCTGATGGTAGTTATAAAGCCGAACCGTCTCCCCCCAGACGGGCAGGATCCAGAAGAGCAGGCCGATCCACCACCCTCTTGCCATACTCGCTCCATATCCATGCCGTTAGTATGTCAATGATAGCGAACTCGTTGTCAGATGCTCGCCCTGCCGATAGGCTCTCTTCCATGTGGTTTATCTATCTGGTCCGCACCGGGTGCGGTCATCTCTACACCGGCATCAGCACAGACCCGCAGCGCCGGCTGGAACAACACCAATCCGGCAAGGGAGCCCGGCGCCTGCGCGGTCAGGGACCCTTGACCCTGGTCTGGCAGCAGGAGGTGGGTGAACGTGGCGAGGCACTGCGCCTCGAGTACCGCCTCAAGCGCCTGCCCAAGGCCCGCAAGGAGCAGCTTGTCGCGGAGCCGGCCCGTTGGGACTCACTGCGTGGCACCTTAAGCGCTGCCCCATAAACAAGAGACCGGCCAATGGCCGGTCTCTTGTTCCCTTCCGTCGGTGCTTTTAACGGCGCTCGCGAATGGTCTTGATGATGTCGGTGGTGGAACAGCCATCCTCAAAGTTCAGCACCCTCACCTCACCGCCGTTGGCCGTCACCTCGGCATAACCGGCGATATCCTCGGGTTGATAGTCACCCCCCTTCACCAGCAAGTCCGGCAGGATCTCACCGATGAGACGCTGCGGGGTATCTTCACCAAACGGCACCACCCAATCCACCGCGCCCAGCGCGGCCAGCACCGTCATGCGGCGCTCGGTCGGATTGACCGGACGACCCGGCCCCTTGAGGCGACGCACCGACTCGTCGGTATTGACGGCCACGATCAGGCGATCCCCCAACTTGCCGGCATTGGCCAGGTAGGAGACATGGCCCGCATGCAGGATATCGAAGCAGCCATTGGTCATGACGATCTTCTCGCCACGACGGCGTGCCGCCTCGACCGCCACCTTGAGTTGCTGCTCGGAGAGGACGCCGAAACCGGTCTCGTGCTCGGAGTAGAGCGCATTGGCCAGCTCGACCGGGCTGACGGTAGAGGTCCCCAGCTTGCCGACCACGATGCCGGCGGCGGTGTTGGCCAGGGCGCAGGCCTCATCCAGGCTCTTGCCGGCAGCCAGAGAGGTGGCCAGGGTCGAGATCACCGTATCACCGGCACCGGTCACGTCGTATACCTCGTGGGCCTGGGCCGGCATATGCAGCTCGCTCTGCCCGTCGCGGATCAGGGTCATACCGTTCTCGGAACGGGTCACCAGCAGGGCATCCAGCTCGAAGCGACGCACCAGCTCGAGACCACGCTCGACCAGCTCCTCTTCGCTCTTCACCTTGCCCACCACGGCCTCGAACTCGGACATGTTGGGGGTGAGCAGGGTGGCACCGCGGTACTTCTCGAAATCGGTGCCCTTGGGGTCGACCAGAACCGGAATACCGGCGGCACGGGCACGCTGAATCATGCCGGGCACGTCGTTGAGCGCCCCCTTGGCGTAATCGGAGAGGATCATCACATCGCTCTGGGGCAGGGCCGCCTCGATCTTCGCCATCAGCAGGCCGGCATCGACGGAGTGGAACCCCTCTTCGAAGTCCAGGCGCAGCAACTGCTGGTTACGAGACAGCACGCGCAGCTTGGTGATGGTGGGGTAGTCATCCAGCCGCACGAAATCACAGGCGACCTTGACGCCGGCCATCTTGCCCTCGAGGGCGTCGGCCGCCTCATCCTGCCCGGTCAGGCCGAGCAGGGTGGCGTGAGCCCCCAGGGCCGCGGCGTTGAGGGCCACGTTGGCGGCGCCGCCCGGGCGCTCCTCGATATGCTCCACCTTGACCACGGGAACCGGAGCCTCGGGGGAGATGCGGCTGCTCGGACCATGCCAATAGCGATCCAGCATGACATCGCCAACGACCAGGACTCGGGCCTTATTGAAATCGGGCAGGGTGATCTTCATCTGAAATGCTCTCTCGAAGCGGAAAAACTGGGCGGGATTCTAGCATGCCTGCACGCCCCAGAGCAGCTTTCCGGCGACACTATCTCCCCTATCGCATCGCTTTTCGGCTAGAATCCGCCCTCTGAAATCCCACAAGGAGCGCCCATGTCCGCCGAACGTCTTCCCCGTCTGGAGCCTCGTCTGTTCCATCCCCGCTACTGGCTGCAGTGGTTCGGATTGGCCCTGCTCTGGCTGCTGGTACTGCTGCCCTGGCGCTGGCAGATGCGGTTGGGAGTAGGCCTGGGACGCCTGGCCATGACGCTGCTCAAGTCACGGGTCAAGGTGGCACGCCGCTCCATCGAGCTGGCCTTCCCCGAACTCTCGCAGCAAGAGCGGGAAGCCCTGCTGGTACGCCACTTCGAGAGCGTCGGCTGCGCCATCTTCGAGGTGGGCATGGCCTGGTTCTGGCCAGACTGGCGCATGCGCAACCTGATGCGGGTCGAGGGAGAAGAGCACCTCATCGCGGCCCTGGAGCGGGGTCAGGGGATCTTGCTGCTCTCCTGCCACTTCCTGACTCTGGAGCTCAACGCCCGCTGCTTTGGTCTGCTGCGCCCCGGAGTGGGCGTCTATCGCCCCAACACCAATCCGGTGCTGGAGTACGCCCAATATCACGGCCGCTGCAAGTCCAACAAGTATCTGGTCGATCGCATCGATGTGAAGGGGATGATCAAGGCCCTGCGCAATGGCGACGCCCTCTGGTATGCCCCGGATCACGACTACGGCAGCCACGCCAGCGTCTTCGTCCCCTTCTTCGGGGTCGAGCAGGCTGCCACCATCACGGGTACGGCGACCCTGGCCCGGGTCAAGAATACGGTGACCCTCCCCTGCTACAACATCCGTGACGATCAAGGCTATGTGCTGCACATCGGCGCCCCCCTCGAAGGGTACCCGAGCGGCGATGATATCGCCGATGCCACCCGCACCAATCAGGTGGTCGAGGCCGCAGTGCGCCGCGCCCCCGAGCAGTACATGTGGCTGCATCGTCGCTTCAAGACGGTGCCGGATGGCATGCCCCCCCGCTACTGATGAAGAAGCCCCTCGACGAGGGGCTTCGTTGTTCAGGCGCCGTGCAACTGGCGAGTGAGTCGTAGCAGGAACAGGGCGTAATCGCTCCCATAGAGGAGCGCTTCTTCGGGAGCCGCCTCCCAGTGGCGCCACCAGCTCGCCAGAGGGGCCCGCCAGTGGCGCCCCTCGGCCTGTGCCAGCAACAGGCGGGCATCCTCTCCCATGCGTTCGGCAGCGCCTGCCACTCCCGCCAGCCAGCAGGCCTCATGGTGCTGCATATCCTCCATCAGCCCGGCCAGATCGTCCACGGCTGGCCGTTCAGAGCGCAGCGCCCAGGGGGCCGCCTGTCCCGCCAGTCGATAGCCCCGCTGGGCCTTGGAGAGGTGCCCCGGGCGCAATCCCCCCAGGGCCGCCAGTCGCTCGGCGAGATCGAACAGGGCCGAGGCCGGACCGGACTTGAGCTCCAGCTCCAGCTCATCGATAGGCTCACGGCCGAGGCGGCCCACAATTTCCCCCTCATCCCGAGCCAGTTCGATGGCCACACCGGACTGTGCCAACTGCAGCGCCTCGCGACGGAAGTCGGTACGAAACAGGGGATGCAGGTTTGCCTGCAGCCACGCCACCGTCTCCTCATCGGGCCAGATGTCGCGGGGGAAACGGGAGAGATCCGGCCGTTCCCCCTCGATGGGAGTGTTGTACTCGGGTCTGGCATGGAGTCCACCCAGCACCTGACCGCGACACTTGATGGTCTGCTCGGCCTCCTCTCCCCAGCGCCGGATCCGCAGCCCCATGTCGAGGCGGCGCAGTGCCAGATCCGGGGTGTCGAAGTAACTGTTCCCCAACTCGTAACAGGAACGAGACACAATCGGTAACCTTGGTAAAAAAGTGGATAACGTTTCTGAACCGGCCCGGTTCAGGCAAAATTTAATTTCAATCTCTTGGCTCATCTTGGCTTCCAGGCAGGCGCGAGGCGGGTTGGCGGCGAAATGGGGGAAAGCGGGCGACATCCGATAGGCATAATGCGGCAAAATGACGGTTTTATTGCACCCCCAGTTCGGTTACCATGCGCCCCTCACAACAGCGTATCGCGTGTTTTTTCACCGACACAGGTTTGGCTATGCCAGTAAATACTATCCTGGGACTTTTTGCCAAGTCCCCCATCAAGCCGCTGCAAAAGCACATTGCCAAGGTGCATACCTGCTGCGAGCAGCTCATTCCCTTCTTCGATGCCGTTGCCGACGGTCGTTGGGACCAGGCCGAACAGGCTCGTGGTCACATCGCCCAGCTCGAGAAAGAGGCCGACGTGCTCAAGCGCGAGATCCGTCTCAAGCTGCCGCGCGGTCTCTTCATGCCGGTTGCCCGTACCGATCTGCTGGAACTGCTGACCCAGCAGGACAAGATCGCCAACCGCGCCAAGGATATCTCGGGCCGCATGCTGGGTCGCCGCATGGAGTTCCCCGTCGAGATGCGGGCCGACTTCATGGCCTACCTCAAGCGCTGTATCGATGCCACCGCCCAGGCCAAGAAAGCCATCGAGGAGCTCGACGACCTGCTCGAGACCGGCTTCAAGGGGCGCGAAGTTGAACTCGTTGCCGAGATGATCCATCAACTGGATCTGATCGAGGATGACACGGATGCCATGCAGATCGGTCTGCGTCAGAAGCTCCAGGCTGTGGAGCAGCAGTACAACCCGATCGATATGATGTTCCTGTACAAGATCCTTGAATGGGTAGGAGATCTGGCAGACCAGGCAGAGCGCGTAGGCGAGCGCCTGGAACTGATGCTGGCTCGTTCTTAATCCACAGACTGGTAGACATTGATGGATATTATTGCGAACTATGGCACCACCCTGGTGCTCATTGCGGCCGTGTTCGGCTTCATGATGGCATGGGGTATCGGTGCCAACGATGTGGCCAACGCCATGGGTACCTCGGTCGGGACCAAATCCCTGACCATCCGCCAGGCCATCATCATCGCCATGATCTTCGAATTCGCCGGCGCCTATCTGGCGGGCGGCGAGGTGACGGCCACCATCCGTAACGGCATCATAGACCCGGCGGCCTTTGCCGATACCCCGGACCTGCTGGTACTCGGTATGATCGCCTCCCTGCTGGCTGCCGGTGCCTGGCTGATCCTGGCCTCCTATTTTGGCTGGCCGGTCTCCACCACTCACTCCATCGTCGGTGCCATCGTCGGCTTCGGCGTGGTGAGCATTGGCCCCGAGTCGGTACAGTGGGACAAGTTTGGTGGCATCGTCGGCTCCTGGGTCATCACCCCGGCTCTCTCCGGCCTCATCGCCTACTTCATGTTCATCAGCGTACAGAAGCTGATCTTCAACACCGACAACCCGCTGGCCAATGCCAAGCGCTATGTCCCCTTCTACATGTTCCTCACCTCGCTGGTCATCTGCCTGGTGACCATCAAGAAGGGACTCTCCCACGTCGGCCTGCACCTGACCGACGGCGAAGGGATCCTGCTCTCCATCGGCATCTCCCTGCTGGTGGCCCTGGCCGGTTGGTTCTACATCCGCGGTCAGAATTACAACCCGCAGGATGACAGCAAGATGCACTACGCCAACGTGGAGAAGGTGTTCGGCATCCTGATGATCATCACCGCCTGTGCCATGGCCTTTGCCCACGGCTCCAACGATGTGGCCAACGCCATCGGCCCCCTCTCCGCGGTGACCTCCATCGTCGCATCCGGTGGCGAGATCGCCGGCAAGGCCCACATCGCCTGGTGGATCCTGCCGCTCGGCGGCATCGGCATCGTCATCGGTCTGGCCACCATGGGTGAGAAGGTGATGGCCACCGTCGGTACCGGCATTACCCACCTGACCCCGAGCCGTGGCTTCGCCGCCCAGCTGGCGACCGCCGCCACCGTGGTGATCGCCTCCGGTACCGGTCTGCCCATCTCCACCACCCAGACCCTGGTCGGTGCCGTGATGGGGGTAGGCCTGGCCCGTGGCATCGCCGCCCTGAACCTGGGCGTGCTGCGCAACATCGTGGTCTCCTGGGTCATCACCCTGCCGGCTGGCGCCATCCTCTCCATCATCATCTTCTACGTCCTGAAGGCGATCTTCTCCTGATGTAGCGGATGAAAAAGCCCGGGCAACTGCCCGGGCTTTTCTATTGCCGCTATGCCCTCAGGGCAACTCGAAGGTCCACTCATCCTTGACGCGGCTAATGGCGTCCACTCGCCGTTTGGCGAGCTGTTCGCGAATCGCCTCCCCCTGATAGCCGGCAGCCACTATCTCCTTCACCGGCACGGCGGCGGCGGTGGCCAGTGCCTCGGCCACATAATCGGGCTGGCTGTAGACCTTCTCCTCAAACCCGGTACGACCGAAGAAATCGGCGCGGCAGGCATCCAGCAGCTGGGCGAAGCGCTCTGGCCTGCGCCAGGCATCCGCCTTGTCAAACACCTTGAGCAGGGTCGCAGGCTTGAGATCGAAGGCGATATGGATATGGGTGTGCAGATCGCTCACCAGCAGGGCCAGATCGCGACAGTCGTTGGGCACCCGCAGCCGCTCGCAGAGGGCACGGATCAGGGGGAGCCCCTTCTGACCGTGACCATGATGGCTCGGCCAGAAGGCCGGCGGAGTGAGCCCTTTACCGAGATCGTGACAGAGGGCGGCGAAGCGAACCGGCAACTCGGGAGAGAGGCGGCACGCCTGATCCAGTACCAGCATGGTGTGCAGGCCGGTATCCACTTCCGGGTGCCACTTGGCCGGCGCCGGCACCCCGTAGAGGGCCTCCAGCTCGGGCAGCAATACCTTGAGGGCGCCGCACTCGCGCAGCACCTCGAAGAAGACCCGGGGAGCCGGCCCCAGCAGCACCCGCTCCATCTCCTTCCAGACCCGCTCTGGGGTCAGGTGGGCCAGCTCACCCGCCTCGGTCATTTGGCGCATCAGGGCCAAGGTCTCCGGGGCTATAGTGAACCCCTGGGCATGAAAACGGGCGGCGAAGCGGGCCACCCGCAGTACCCGCAGGGGATCCTCACCAAACGCCGGTGAGACGTGACGCAGCACCCGTAACGCCAGATCCCGCTGGCCGTGGTAGGGGTCTACCAGGGTGCCATCATCGTCTTCGGCAATGGCGTTGATGGTGAGATCCCGACGCAGCAGGTCCTGCTCCAGGGTTACATCGGGGGCGGCGTGGCAGACAAATCCCGTGTAGCCATGCCCCTGCTTGCGCTCGGTGCGAGCCAGGGCATACTCCTCCTGGGTGCGGGGATGGAGGAAGACGGGAAAGTCCCTGCCCACCTGCTGATAACCCAGATCCAGCATCTGCTGCACCGTGGCGCCCACCACCACGTGATCCCGATCCCCCTGGGGCAACCCCAGCAGGCGGTCACGCACCGCTCCCCCGACCAGATAGACTCGCAACTTCTTCTCCTTTTCCGTTGACCGGGGGATTATACCCCCTTCATCACGCCCCTTCGATGCGGCTTTGACATCCCACGGCCCGCCCCTGTACCCTGCCGCCCATGGCAATGGAATGAATCCTATGTACACACAATTTTTCGGGCTTGCGGAGGCTCCGTTCTCCATCTCCCCCAACCCCAAGTATCTCTACATGAGCGAGCGTCACGGGGAGGCCCTCGCACACCTGGTCTACGGCCTGCAAGACGGTGGCGGCTTCGTGCTGCTCACCGGCGAGGTCGGTACCGGCAAGACCACCGTCTCCCGCTGCCTGCTGCAACAGCTGCCCGAGGGGACAGAGATCGCCTATATCCTCAACCCCTCCCTGACCGAGCGGGATCTGCTGGCGGCCATCTGCGACGAGTACCGACTCGCTTATGAGCCCGATGCGGGGCTCAAGATCCTGTTCGATCTCATTCGTGACCATCTGCTCGCCAACCTGGCGGCAGGCCGCCGCAGCGTGGTGCTCATCGACGAGGCCCAGCACCTGCTGCCCGACGTCCTCGAACAGCTGCGCCTGCTGACCAACCTCGAGACCGACGAGAAGAAGCTGCTGCAAGTGGTGTTGATAGGTCAGCCGGAGCTGCAGCAGATGCTGCGCCAACCCCTGCTGCGCCAGCTCGCCCAGCGCATCACGGCGCGCTATCACCTGCTGCCCCTGACCCGCAGCGATGTGGATGCCTATGTGCGTTTCCGTCTGCAGATCGCCGGTTGCCTGCAACCCGTCTTCAGCGCCAAGGCGATCACGACGCTGCATCGCCTCAGTGGCGGCATTCCCCGCCTCATCAACCTGATCTGCGATCGGGCCATGCTGGCTGCCTATGCCCGTGGCGATCACCGCATCAATGCCCGCGATATCGCCCTGGCGGCCTTTGAAGTCACGGGTCAGCGTGACGATGGTAGCTGGGTCAGCACCCTGGGTGTCACCGCGGCCGGCCTGTTGATGCTGGCCGCCGGCTGGTTCGGTTGGCAATACGCCGGCGTGATGCCGGTGCGTCCCGTGGTCAAGGTCGAGGTACCGATCACCGAAGATGAGACCCCGGAGCAGCAGGTCCAACTGGAAGAGGCCATCTCCCAGGCTTACGATCCGGCCCTCGCCCTGCAAAATCTCTATCGGGTCTGGGGCTTCGAGCCCGAGCTCGAAGAGGCGACCTGTGACGAGGCCCCCCGCGCCGGCCTGCGCTGCCTGAATGGCACCGGCACACTGGCTGAGCTCGAGAAGATGCAGCACCCGGCCCAGGTGAGCCTCAAGGACGAACACGGTAACGGTTACTACGCAACCCTGGTCTCCCTCGGTACCAAGCAGGCCCATCTGCTCATCGGTGAGCAGAGCTGGGACGTGGAGCGCGACTGGCTGACCAAACACTGGGGCGGCGACTACACCCTGCTGTGGCGCCTGCCCAAGGATGGCAGCACCATCATCGGCAACGGCGCCGGCAAGGCCCAGGCCCAGTGGCTGGAGAATGCGGTGAGCAAGGCTCTCAAACAACCCCCGCGCAAGGTGAGCCGTTTCGACGCCGAGCTCAAGCGCAAGGTCGAGCAGTTCCAGAAGTCGGCCGGGCTGGACGTTGACGGCGTGGCCGGCGGCAATACCCTGCTGCGCCTCAACGTCATCGCCGGCGATCCCATGCCCAAGCTGGAGGAGGCCTCCTGATGTCTACCCTGCTCAATGCCCTGCGCCGGGCCGAGACCCCGGTCGGAACACCCCATATTCCGGCCATGGGACTGGCCACACGACCCGAGCCCACCACACCGCGCTGGATCTGGCCTCTGCTGGCCCTGCTCGCCCTGCTGCTGGGGGCAGGTGCCAATTACGGCTGGCACTGGCTCAACAACAAGCCACTCGAGCAGAAGGTAGAGGTCACCCACAAGGTGGTCCCCCCCTTCGTTCGGGTGGAGCCACGCGAGTTTGATACCGAGCCTCTGCCCCCCCCTCTGCCCAAACCCGAACCCAGGGTCAGGACGCCCCAGGGCAGCCCACTACCCACCCTGCCCGGTTATGATCTGAGTGGCGTCTCTCCCGAGCTGGCGCGTCGTTTCGCCCAGGCGGTGGGCAACAGCCAACCCCAGGCACCCATATCCGAGCCGGCCAACACCGGCAGTGGTGTGCCCTCCCTGGCCGCTCTGCCCTATGAAGTGTCGCAGCAGGTACCGTCAATCTCGTACGGATCCCATATCTACTCCTCCAATCCCGCCAAGCGCAGCGTCATCCTCAATGGCCGCGAGCTGCGCGAAGGCGCTCCTCTTGCCCCCGGTGTCGTCATCAAGGGGATAGAGCAGGACGCGCTGATACTGCAGGTCGGCGGCCAACTGGCCAGCCTGAAGGCTCTGCAAGACTGGCATCCCTGATAACGGGGGGCATCCGCCCCCCTTTTTCGATGGACACTCACACGTGAATCACGCGACGTTCGCCAGCCGGGTGCTGGCGTGGTATGAACATTCGGGGCGCAAGACCCTCCCCTGGCAGCAGGAGAAGACCCCCTACCGGGTCTGGATCTCCGAGATCATGCTGCAACAGACCCAGGTCGCCACCGTCATTCCCTACTATGAGCGCTTCATGGCCCGCTTCCCCGATGTGGTTGCCCTGGCCGATGCGCCGGTGGACGAGGTGCTGCATCACTGGACCGGGCTTGGCTACTACGCCCGTGCCCGCAATCTGCACAAGGCGGCGCAGCAGATCCGCGACCGGCACGACGGCCTCTTTCCCGAGCGCATCGAAGAGGTGACCGAACTGCCGGGCATCGGCCGCTCCACTGCCGGCGCCATCCTCTCCTTCTCCCTCGGCCAGCCCCACGCCATCCTGGATGGTAACGTGAAGCGGGTGCTCACCCGCTGGCTGGCCCTGCCCGGCTGGCCCGGCCAGAAGGAGGTGGAGAACCAGCTGTGGGAGCTGGCCATTCGCCTCACCCCGCGCCAGGGGGTGCAGCAGTACAACCAGGCCATGATGGATATCGGCGCCACCGTCTGCACCCGCAGCAAACCCAGGTGCGAGCGCTGCCCGCTACAGGCCGATTGCCAGGGGCGTCTGGAGGGGAATCCCACCCGCTATCCGGAGGGCAAACCCAAAAAGAGCACGCCGGTCAGAACGGGTCTCTTCCTGATGCTCAAGCAGAAGGGGAGCGTGCTGCTGGAGCGACGCCCCCCCCAGGGGATCTGGGGCGGCCTCTACTGCTTCCCCCAGTTCGACAACGAGGCCCAGCTCAACGCCAGAGTACGCGAGCTGGACCTGGATCCCGCCGGCTTGCAGGAGCTGGGCGGTTTCCGTCATACCTTCAGCCACTTCCATCTGGATATCCGCCCCTTCCTGCTGGAGGTCGAGGCCCTGCCCTCCCCGCGCCTCATGGAAGGGGATACCACTCTCTGGTATAACTTACGCCAACCCGAAGAGGTGGGACTGGCAGCCGCCACCCGGCGACTGCTCGCCTATCCGGAACTCGCATCATAGAGGTCAATCCATGAGTCGTACCGTTTTCTGTCAGCGTCTGCAAAAGGAGGCCCCGGGCCTCGATTTCCAGCTCTATCCGGGCGAGCTCGGCAAGCGCATCTTCGACAACATCAGCAAGGAAGCCTGGGCCGAATGGCAGAAGAAGCAGGTGATGCTGATCAACGAGAAGAAGCTCAACATGATGAATCTGGAGCACCGTCAGTTCCTCGAACAGGAGATGGTGCAGTATCTGTTTGAAGGGGCCGACGTGCAGATCGACGGCTACACCCCACCCAGCCAGTGATTCAGCCATGATTCGCCGTTTCTGGCCCCTGGCCGGCCTGCTTCTGCTGCTGGCCGGCTGCTCCTCAGCCCCCAAGCCTTCCCCGCAAGACGACGATCTGGTCAACGGCAAGGATGTGCGCGGTTTCGAGCACATGATCAGCGCCCTCTCCCATAACGTGAACGAGCTGTGGGGACGCGAGGCCCTGTTTGCCGGCCGCTTTGACTACGTCAAGTACACGGATCAATACAAGAGCCGGGCTCACATCGACTTCAATGGCGGCCTGATACAGGTGGAGACCGTCTCGACGATCGACCCCAAGGTGCATCTGCGCCGCGCCATCATAGAGACACTGCTCACCCCGGACGATCCGGCCGAGGTGGATCTCTACTCGGATCGGGAGATCATGCCCGGCACCGATCCCTTCCTCTATGGTCAGGTGCTCGACAACCAGCGTCAGCCAATCCGCTTTCCCTGGCGTGCCGAACGCTACGCAGACCATCTGCTCGCCACCGCCCTCAAGCAGCGTACCCTGGGGATCCGCACCATCTACTACGTGGATATCCCCATGGTGGCGAACCACACGGACCAGCGGGGCTACAAGTATGCCGCCCTGATCCGTGAGGCCTCGCGCAAGTATGGAGTGCCCGAGAGCCTCATCTACGCCGTGATCAAGACAGAGAGCAGCTTCAACCCCTATGCGGTGAGCAGCTCCAATGCCTACGGCCTGATGCAGGTGATCCCGGCCACCGCGGGACGCGATGTCTATGTGCGGGTAAAGGGCAAATATGGTCAGCCGACCCGGGAGGATCTCTTCAATCCTGCCTATAACATCGACATCGGCACCGCCTACCTGCACCTGCTGCAAAGCGTCTACCTGGCGGATATCCAGGATCCCCTGTCCCGTCGCTACTCGGTCATCTCCGCCTACAACGGTGGGGCGGGCAATGTACTGCGTACTTTCGCCGACGATCGCAATGCGGCCCCGGGGGTCATCAACCGCCTCTCCCCTCAGGAGGTCTACCAGATCCTCACCGAGCAGCACCCGCTGGCCGAATCCCGCCGCTATCTCTACAAGGTTCATCAGGCCGAACGTAGCTTTAAAGTTTCCCGGTTACGTGCTCCGGGTTGAGCAAGGCGCCCCTCGGGGCGCCTCGTTTTTGTCGGCACAAAAAAACGGCAATCCGAAGATTGCCGAGAGGAATGTAGTAAATGCGACCGGGCGTGGGATGAGCGGGCCGCAGGGGAACCTCCCCGGGGAAGGCGAACCTTCTTACAGCAGTCCGGCGATACGCTCCCTCACGTCGGACGGCCACACACCAACCTGCACCTGTCCGATGTGCTCCTTTTGCAGCAGCAACATGGCCAGACGCGATTGTCCAATCCCTCCCCCAATGGTCTGGGGCATGCGACCGGCCAGCAGCGCCTGGTGCCAGTCGTAGGCCAGGCGATCCTCGTCGCCTGTGATGGCGAGCTGACGGCGCAGGGCATCTGCATCCACCCGGATCCCCATGGAGGAGATTTCAAAACTGTCTTCGAGTACCGGGTTCCACACCAGGATGTCTCCGTTGAGGCCGGCCAGCCCAGACTCCCCCTCGGAGCTCCAGTCGTCGTAGTCCGGGGCCCGCACGTCGTGGCGCTCGCCATGAGACAGGGCCCCGCCGATGCCGATCAGGAAGACGGCCCCCAGCTCCTTGGCGATGGCGTGCTCACGCCCCTTGGCGTCGAGGCCCGGATAGCGGGTGAGCAGCTCTTCGCTGTGGACGAACTGGATCGCCTCGGGCAGGAAGGGGGTGAGCTCATGCTCGGCGCAGATGGCACGTTCGGTGGCCTTGATGGCACCCCAGATGGCCTGCACCGTCTCTTTCAGGTAGGCCAGATCCCGGCGATCCTGCGGCATCACCCGCTCCCAGTCCCACTGATCGACGTAGACCGAGTGGATCGGGGAGAGACGGTCCTCATCCGGACGCAGGGCCTTCATGTGGGTGTAGAGTCCCTCGCCCGGCCCGAAGCCAAAACGACCCAGGGTATGGCGCTTCCACTTGGCCAGCGAGTGAACCACCTCGTAGCTCTCTTCGGGCAGTGTCTTCACCTTCACCTGCACCGCCTGTTCGCTGCCGGAGAGATTGTCCTGGGTGCCGTCACCGACACGGCTCAGGATGGGGGCTTGCACCTCCATCAGGCCCAGCTGCTGGGCGAGCTGGCGGGAGAAGATCTCCTTGACCAGGGTGATCTGCTGTTGGCTGCGAATGTAGTGCTGTTTCATGGCGAATCCCTGTTTCAAACTGCGTTGTTGTGTGGATTCTTCAACACAACGGCCATTAAATTCAATATTCAACAACAAAAATACGCTTTACGCATTTTTTCATTCAATATAACCTCGCCTTTAATCTCGAATCGTTAAAGGGCGTTCAAAAAAATGGCGGAAAATTATCGGATCGACAATCTGGATCAGGGCATCCTGGAGGCCCTGATGGAGAACGCGCGCATCCCCTATGCCGAACTGGCCAAGCGCTTCGCGGTGAGCCCGGGCACCATCCATGTGCGGGTCGAGAAGATGAAGCAGGCGGGGATTATCGAAGGGACGCGGGTGCAGGTGAACGCCAAGAGACTCGGCTACGACGTCTGTTGCTTTATCGGTATCAATCTCAAGAGCGCGAAAGACTATCCTTCGGCCCTGGCCAAGCTACAGGCGCTGGATGAGGTGGTGGAGGCCTACTACACCACGGGCCACTACAGCATCTTCATGAAGGTGATGACCCGCTCCATCGATGAGCTGCAGACCGTGCTCATCAACAAGATCCAGACCATCGACGAGATCCAGTCCACCGAGACCCTGATCTCGCTGCAGAATCCAATTCTGAGGGATGTACGCCCCTGATCAGGGCTCCACGTAGGGAATCCCGTGCTTCTCGTAGAGGGCCCTGAGCCGGCCATCCCGCTTCATACGTAGCAACTCGGCGTCGTAGGCCTGCATCAGGGCAGGGGTCTTAGCATCGGCGCGCGCCTTGCACCAGGCGTTGAAGTAGGGGCTCGACTTGAAGGGATGGGGCAGATAGTCCACCTTGCCCTCCATCCCCTCGACATGGATCTGGGCGAAGGCCGTCACCAGCGGCATGGGCACCACATCGATACGCTTCATCACCAGCTTGCGCAGCTGCAGATCGTTCATGGTCACCACCTGCACCCGCCAGGCGGGATCATCGGCGATGGCATTGATCTCGGGGGTGTAGGCGTAGTCCCGTGTCAGGCCGATACGCCAGGGCTTGAGATCCGAGAGACGATCATAGCGAATACTCCCTGCGTCCTCCTTGCGCACAAAGAAGTGCCAACTGTGACGCATATGGGACTGCTGGGGATAGATGAGATAGCTCTCCCGCTCCGGCTTGTAGGAGTGAGTGAAGACCATGTCGTAGACACCGATCTCGGCATTGCGGGTGAGGCGCGCCCCCGAATCAGTCAGCTCGACCCGAAAAGGCTGTTGGAGGGCTGCAAACAGGGTGGCCAGGATATCCACATCCAACCCCGCCGGCTCCCCCTTCTCGTTTAAATATTTGAGGGGCGCCTCCAGAGTGCCACCCACCACCAGGGTCTTGGCCGACAGCCAGGGGGAAAGCAGCATGAGGAGTAACAGGAGGCGCATCATGGCGCTAGCCCATAGCGCGCCAACAGGCGGCGGTACTCGGCGGTTTTCTTGAAGCGGACCAGCTCTTCAGAAAAACGCACAGCCAGGCGATCGTGACCCGGCTTGTGTGTAAAACCGAGGAAGTTGCGGTTATCCGTGGTGATGGTACGGGGGCTGTGGGTGATCTCGCCACCCAGTTCGAGCAGCCCGAGCCAGTAGGCGCCGACCCACTGGTTGAGCACGACCCCGTCAAGTCGCCTCTCCCGCAGCAGCTGCAACTGCTTGGGAACATTCTTCTCCCCCGTCATAGGCACCCGCTCAAAACCGGTCGCCGACAAAAACGCATCACCATAGGCGTAGTCCGCCTGCACGCCGATCCGCTTTCCCGCCAACGAGGCCGGCCCCTGGTAATCGATGTAGGCATCACGACGGGAGAAGAGCACCTCACCGCTGCGCGAGAGCGGCTCTGAGGGGTAATAGACCCAACTCTCCCGCTCTTTCTCGTAGAAGAGGTCAACCACCGCATCGCCCTTGGCCTGCCTGGCCTCGAGCAATACCCGCTTCCAGGGCAGCTGACGTACTTCGACCCCGTAGCCCATTCGCTTGAGCACGACGCGGGCCAACTCCAGATCGGCGCCATCCCCATCGCGCTCCCGCTCTACCATCACATAGGGGGGCCAGGGCTCGGTCAGCAAGACCAACGAGGGCTCACTCGCCCATGCGCCCCACATCCAGCAAAGTCCCACACATCCCAACCACTTCTTTCCCATACCCGATCCTTGGCAGGCGACACAACCTTCAGCCTATCTCAAAACTCCCCATAAAAAAAAGGAGGCCGATGGCCTCCTTACCTCACTCGGGGTCCCGATCACAGGGCCTTGAGGATTGCCTCGACGCTGGCCTTGGCATCGCCAAACAGCATCTGGGTGTTTTCCTTGAAGAAGAGCGGGTTCTGTACGCCGGCATAGCCGGTGTTCATGGAGCGCTTGAAACCGATGACGGTCTGCGCCTTCCACACTTCCAGCACCGGCATGCCGGCGATGGGGCTACCCGGATCTTCCATGGCTGCCGGGTTGACGGTGTCGTTGGCACCGATCACCAGAACCACATCGGTATCGGCGAAGTCTTCGTTGATCTCGTCCATCTCCAGCACGATGTCATACGGCACTTTCGCTTCGGCCAGCAGCACGTTCATGTGCCCCGGCAGACGACCGGCCACCGGGTGAATACCGAAGCGCACCTTGATGCCGCGATCGCGCAGCTTCTGGGTGATCTCGGCCACCGGATACTGGGCCTGTGCCACCGCCATGCCGTAGCCCGGGGTGATGATGACAGAGCCCGCGCCCTTGAGCAGCTCGGCCACGTCCTCAGCACTGGTCTCGCGATATTCGCCCATCTCCTGGTCGCCGCTGGAGGCAACCCCGTCGGAGCCGAAGCCACCGGCGATCACCGAGATGAAGGAGCGGTTCATCGCCTTGCACATGATGTAGGAGAGGATGGCACCGGAAGAGCCCACCAGGGCACCGGTCACGATCAGCAGGTCATTGGAGAGCATAAAGCCCGCCGCCGCCGCCGCCCAACCGGAGTAGGAGTTGAGCATGGAGACCACCACCGGCATGTCGGCGCCGCCTATGCTGGCCACCAGATGCCAGCCGAAGGCAAACGCGATCAGAGTCATGATCAGCAGGGCAGTGGTAGAACCACCGACCTTGACGAAGTAGACCATCAGGGCCAGGGAGACCAACACGGCCAGCAGGTTCAGCTTGTGACGGTGCGGCAGCATCAGCGGCTTGGAGGAGATGAGGCCACGCAGCTTGCCGAATGCCACCACGGAACCGGTGAAGGTCACGGCACCGATGAAGACGCCGAGGAACACTTCCACCAGGTGGATGTTGAGCATGGCACCGGTCAGGTGCTCGGCCTGGGCAGCTTGGGCAGCCTGCTCGAAGGCGGCACGGGCGGCGGCCAGGGTGGCATCCAGGTTGGAGCCGACGCTCACCACCACTTCGGCCGGGGCGGCCGGGTGCAGATCGATGAAGCTGTTAAAGCCCACCAGCACGGCCGCCATACCGACGAAGCTGTGCAGCACGGCCACCAGCTCGGGCATCTCGGTCATCTCGACCTTGAGGGCCAGACGCACGCCGATGGCACCGCCGATCACCATGGCCAGGATGATCCAGTGCACACCACTGGTCTCCGGGTTGAAGATGGTGGCCAGCAGGGCGATGGCCATACCGGCGATACCGAACAGGTTGCCATGCTTGGCCGTCTCTTGCTTCGACAGTCCCGCGAGACTGAAGATGAAGAGCACGGCGGCAACGATATAGGATGCTGTTACCAATCCTTGAGACACGTTAAACCCCCTTAATCCTTACGGAACATCTTCAGCATGCGCTGAGTAACGGTGAAGCCACCGAAGATGTTGATACTGGCAATCAGCACGGCGATAAACGACAGCCCGGTCACCAGGGCCGACCCTTGACCGATCTGCAGCAGGGCGCCGACCACTATGATGCCGGAGATGGCATTGGTCACCGACATCAGCGGGGTGTGCAGGGCGTGGGAGACGTTCCACACCACGTAGTAACCGACCACGCAGGAGAGCACGAAGACGGTGAAGTGGGAGAGGAACTCTGCCGGCGCGACTGAGGCAATCCAGCCGAAGGCGGCGATACCGAGCGCTCCCCAGACAAACTTCTTGTTGGAGGGCTTGGCCTCCTCCTTCTTGGCGGCCGGCTTGGCGGCGGCAGGCTTCTGCGGCGCGGCAGAGACCGAGATGGCGGGGGGCGGGAAGGTCACTTCACCGGCCTTGATGACGGTCATGTTGCGCATGACAACGTCCTCGAAGTCGATGACGGCGTTACCATCCTTCTCCTTGCACATCAGCTTCATCAGGTTCACCAGGTTGGTGCCGTAAAGCTGGGAGGACTGGGCCGGCAGACGACCCGGCAGATCGGTGTAACCGATCACCTTGACGCCGCTCTCGGTGACGTGCAGCTCGCCCGGCACCGTGTATTCGCAGTTACCGCCGGTGGCGGCCGCCAGGTCGACGATGACCGAGCCCGGTTTCATGCTGTCGACCATCTCTTTGGTGATCAGCTTCGGCGCCGGCTTGCCCGGAATCAGGGCGGTGGTGATGATGATGTCCACTTCCTTCGCCTGCTCGGCGAAGAGGGCCATCTCGGCCGCGATAAACTCGTCAGACATCACCTTGGCGTAACCGTCTGAGGAGGAGCCATCCTCGCCGCCGAAGTCCAGCTTGAGGAACTCCCCACCCATGGACTCGATCTGCTCGGCCACTTCCAGACGGGTATCGAAGGCACGCACGATGGCACCGAGGGAGCCAGCGGCACCGATGGCAGCCAGACCGGCCACACCGGCACCGATGACCAGCACCTTGGCAGGGGGAACCTTACCGGCTGCGGTGATCTGACCGGTGAAGAAGCGGCCAAACTCGTGAGCGGCTTCCACCACGGCACGGTAGCCACCGATGTTGGCCATGGAGGAGAGGGCGTCGAGGGCCTGGGCACGGGAGATCCGCGGCACCATGTCCATCGCCATCACATTGATGTTGCGCTGGGAAAGCTTCTCGACCAACTCGGGATTCTGGGCCGGCCAGATGAAGCTGACGAGGGTAGCCCCCTCTTTGATCAGCGCAATCTCGGCGTCGGTCGGCGCATTGACCTTGAAGATCAGGTCGGCGTTCCAGACGCTCTCGGCCACCTCTGCCCCCGCAGCCACAAACGCGGCATCATCGAAGCTGGAGAGGCGACCGGCGCCGCTCTCTACCACCACCTCGAAGCCGAGCTTTTTCAGCTGCTCGACGGTGGCCGGGGTCGCGGCGACCCGGGTTTCACCGGCGAGACTCTCTCTCGGTATTCCAATCTGCATGACTATTCCCTGATGGTTAGTAAATAATCGCAACCTTGCGCCTGTTTGATGACACAAACAGGCCCGGCCCAGCGCAGGCCGGCAAGTGTTTTGTTAAGAAAATCAGTGGCAGGCACGACAACATCCTGTTACTGCCCCTCCCCCGCTTTTCCGGTACGAACGTGATTAGTATCAAATTTTGGAGTTTTATGACAACCGGACCTTCTCCCCCCCCCTGTACAGATTTCGAACCGGGGCACCCTTCGCACCAAAAAAACAAACTACATGAATCACTTATAACAAAGCGATTGACTGAATCGAGAACTCCAACCAGTCAAAAAAATTGTTTTTGGCGGCCTCTAGCTTAGCGTTTTTTGTTATTACAAAAGTGGTCACTGGCCACGTTCTCGCCATCAAGTCTCAAAAAACAACACTTTTGTAACAGATGCGACCCCGTCGTCCGCCTGTCATGGCGTACGCGGGGTCCAGTGAGTCGTCCCTGTGGAAACGAGGCAGCCGGTTAGCGCGCCGCCTCATAAATATGCCGGCTCAGTGCCAGAGTGACCTTCCCCTGCTCGCCGAGGGCGGTATAACCGCGCGCCTCCAGCTTGGCCAGCATGGTCTCGATGTCCGGCTGCTCGATGCCGTAGTCGCGCAGCCGGGTCGGCACCCCCATGCGCTCGAAGAAGGCGCGGGTGGCGGCGATGGCGCCATCGATGCGCTCGGCCTCGCTGCCGCCATGCAGATCCCACACCCGCTCGGCGTACTGCAGCAGCTTGGCGCGCTTGCTGTCGCGCTGCGCATCCAGCATCACAGGCAGCACCACCGCCAGGGTCTGGGCATGGTCCAGGCCGTGCCGGGCGGTCAGCTCATGGCCCAGCATGTGGGTAGACCAGTCATGGGGCACACCGGCACCAATCAGGCCGTTGAGGGCCAGGGTAGCGCTCCACATGATGTTGGCGCGCACCGCGTAGTTGTCGGGCTCGGCCAGCGCCTTGGGGCCTTCCTCCAGCAGGGTCAGCAGCAGCCCCTCGGCGAAGCGATCCTGCACCTTGGCATCGACCGGGTAGGTGATGTACTGCTCGATGACATGCACGAAAGCATCCACCACGCCGTTGGCCACCTGACGCGCCGGCAGTGTGTAGGTGAGCACCGGATCGAGCACGGCGAAGCGCGGTATGACAAAGGGAGAGAAGAAGTGCTGCTTGTCACCGGTGCTCTTGCGGGTGATGACGGCCCCCATGTTCATCTCGGAGCCGGTGGCCGGCAGGGTGAGCACGGCGCCAAGCGGGATGGCGCCTTGCACCTCGCCGCCGACGGTCTCCAGGATGTGCCAGGGGTCCTTGTCGGCCGCGTAGGGCGCCGCCGCCGCGATAAACTTGGTGCCGTCCAGCACAGAGCCGCCACCGACTGCCAGCAGGAAGTCGATACGCTCGGCGCGGGCCAGGGCGACCGCCCCCATCAGGGTCTCGTAGGAGGGGTTGGGTTCGATGCCGCCGAACTCGAACAGGGTCATGCCACTCAGGGCCTCGCGGATGCGGGTCAGCACGCCGGTGCGCAGTACGCTGCCGCCGCCATAGGTGATGAGGACGCGAGCATCGGACGGGATCTGATCGCGCAGGGCGGCGATCTGCCCCTCACCGAACAGGACCTTGGTCGGGGTGTGCAACATAAAGTTGTTCATGGGATCTCCTCGCTGGGAACAACCGAAACAGGATTTGTTGCATTTTTCTCCCAAACGCATCTACCATCAAGGCAACTTCCTGCCTATATATTGCCTATTCCTACTGAACTTAGAGAAATGAGCACAGTCAAGCGAATGACACACCAGTCGACCCTGGCCAGCCGCCTCTGCGCCCTGGCTCCCGGCCAGGGCATCACGCCGGCTCCGGTACCCGGGGTGCACCTCATCTACACCACCGAGCACCACGACCGCATCCCTGTGCTCTACCGGCCGCGCATGATCATCATCCTGCAGGGACACAAGGTGGGCTATCTCTCGGACTTCACCTTCCGCTACGACCCCAAGCACTACCTGATGATGACCCTGCCACTGCCGTGCGAGTGCGAATGCTTTGCCTCTCCCGAGCAACCTCTGGTGGGCCTCTCCATCGATATCGACATGGCCGCCCTGCAGGAGTTGTTGCTGGAGATGGGGGACGCCGTGCCGACCCCGATGGCCGACCCGGGACGCGGCGTGCTCTCGGTCCCCCTCTCCGAGATCATGCTGTGCGCCGTCGAGCGGCTCATCGAGGTGATGGACAAACCCTTGCATGCCCGGGTGCTGGGCCCCCAGATAGTGCGCGAGATCCTGTTCCATGCCCTGCACGACGGTGGCGGTCCCGCTCTGCTCGCCCTCGCCAGCCGCCACAGTCAATTGGGGCAGATAGCCCGGGTGCTGCGTATCATGGAGCAGCGCTTCACCGAGAGCCTGACGGTGGAGGAGCTCGCCCGGGAGGCCAACATGAGCGTGTCGGCCTTCCATCACCACTTCAAGGCGGCCACCGCAACCTCACCCTTGCAGTACATCAAGACCCTGCGCTTGCACAAGGCGCGCCTGATGATGCTCAACGACGGCCTCAAGGCCGGGGTGGCGGCCGGGCGGGTCGGCTATGAGAGCGGCTCCCAGTTCAGCCGCGAGTACAAGCGTTTCTTCGGCAACACCCCGAGCGAGCACACCTCTCGTTATCGCGAAGGGCAAATGAACATAGTGGAGGGATAATATGCGCACACCGCTCCTGGCTTTTCTGCTCCTGCTGACCTCAGCCTGCACCGGCATTCCCGAGGGGCAACAGGTGGTCAAGCCCTTCCACCTCGAGCGCTACCTCGGCACCTGGTTCGAGATTGCCCGCCTCGATCACGGCTTCGAGCGGGACCTCCATCGGGTCACCGCCACCTACAGCCTGCGCGGCGATGGCGGGGTCAGGGTGATCAACCGCGGCCAGGCGCCCGATGGCAGCTGGCGCGAGGCCGAGGGACGCGCCTACTTCGTGGGGGCGCAGGACGAGGGACGCCTCAAGGTGAGTTTCTTCGGCCCCTTCTACGGCAGCTACAACGTGCTGGCGACGGACTATGACCTCGCCCTGGTGAGCAGCTACAACCTGCAGTACCTGTGGATCCTGTCGCGCTCTCCGACCCCCGCCAGGGAGAAGGTGCAGGCCCTGGTCGAGCAGGCCCGCACCCTCGGCTTCGACACCGGTGCCCTCATATGGGTCGAGCAGAGCCCAGTCCCACCCGGCTGATCCTTCATGAAACAGGGCGGCCACTGGCCGCCTTGTTTCACTCATCCACCCCCCTTACAGGCGAAAACGTCCCACCTCTGCCGCCAGCTGCTCGGTAAGCTGACGCAGAGCCGCCGCCTGCTCGGCCTCCTGCCGGGCCTGCTCGGCAAAGCCATGGGCCACGGTGCGGATATTCTCGGTATTGCGGCTGATCTCGGCGGTCACCGAAGTCTGCTCTTCGGCGGCCGTCGCTATGTGGGTCACCATGTCGCTGATGGAGCCGATCGCCTCGTTGATGCGCACCAGGCTGTCGTTGGCAGCATTGGCATCCTCCACGCTGGTACCGGCAAGGTCGCGGCTGGTCTCCATGCCACCGACCGCCCGCCGGGTGGTCTGCTGCAGGGTCTCGATCATCCCCTGGATCTCGGCCGTGCTGGCGTGAGTGCGCTGGGAGAGCACCCGCACCTCGTCCGCCACCACCGCAAAGCCGCGTCCCTGCTCCCCGGCCCTGGCCGCCTCGATGGCGGCGTTGAGGGCCAGCAGATTGGTCTGCTCGGCGATGCCGCTGATGGTGGCAAGAATGGAGCTTATCTGCTGGGCATGCTGGTCGAGTTCGGTGATCACCTGACCGGCGCCCCCCACCTCGTCCGCCAGACTGTTGATGCTGGTGCGGCTCTGGCCCACCTGGCCCTGCCCCTGCTGGGCCAACTTGACCGCATCACCGGCCGTGCTGGCCGCATATTCGGCGTTGCCGGCAATCTCCTGGGTTGCCGAGGCCATCTCGGTGACGGCGGTAGCGACCATGACGATCTCGTCCTGCTGCTGCTTGACCTGACGCGCCCGTCCCTCGGCCCCGGCGGCCTGCAAACGCGACTGCTCGGCCAGCGCCGTGGCCACATCACGCAGGCGGCTGACGATACCGTGCAGGCGGGAGACAAACTGGTTGAAGCTGCGCGCCAGCTGACCCACTTCGTCCTGACTGCGGGTCTCGATCTGCACAGTGAGGTCCCCCTCACCGTGAGCGATATCGGCCAATGCCCTGGAGACCCGGCCGAGATCGGCGAACAGGTAGTTGAAGATGGCGATCAAGAGCGCCCCGAACACCAGCAGCAACACCAGGGTCAGCCCCACCAACTGCCACAGCAGGGTGGTGAGGGGGGCGTGCAGCACATCCTTGTACATCACCATGGCAAGTAGCCAGTCGCTGTTGGGCACGGCCTGTACCGAGATAAGAACCTCCCGTCCATCCAGGGTTGCCTGCTGCAACACCTGCTCCTGACTCCAGCGCCTGAATCCGGCGCCGGAGAGGCCGGGAGCCAGCTCGCTGACCTGCTTGAGGGCGAGATCCTTCTGCGGATGGCCGACGATGAGGCCACTGCTGTCCAGCAGCATGGCGTAGCCCTCCCCCTGCACCTTCATGGCCAGCACCTCGTCGATCAGCTTGTCCAGCGCCAGGTTGGCACCTACGGCGCCGATGATCTTGCCCTGATGACGTACCGGCTCGGCCAGGGTCACCACCAGCTTCTGCATGGTGACGCTCACATAGGGAGCGGTGACGATCTGCTGACCGGCCTTCACCGCATCCTGGTACCAGGGACGCGCGCGCGGATCATAATCCCCCTTGTTGAGGGAGGGATCATTGCGTGTCATGACCCCCTGCGCCGAACCGAAGTAGGCGAGACCAAACCCTCCCGAGGTGAGAGCCTGCTGCAGATGAGGCACCAGCGCACTGTCGGGATCGGCGGCAATCACGTTAACCAGCGCACTGACTGTCTGGCGGCGATCCGCCATCCACTCCCCCACTCCGGAGGCATAGGCGTGCCCATAGTTGACGGCTTCACTCTGGATAGAGGCGAGGGTTCGACTCTTGAGGGTCTGGAAGGCGACCACGCCGAGCAGGGAGGCCACCAGTAAAACGACGCCCAAGCTGGTGGTGAGCAGCTTGCCGCGTAGAGAGAGAGTCATGACACAGCTCCTTGTTACGATGACAGGAGGAAAATACCCCCATATGGTTAATGGCTATCGGCATCGTCAAAGAGGGACTTTAGTGAAGCCAGCTAATAACTGATTAGTCAGGAGTGAAGGGCGAAGATCGCCGGGGCAAAAGGAAGGGCAGGCAACCATTACTGACAATTTAACGGCTACTTTTGGTGTGCCGGCCCGCCCCGAGTGGGTATAGTGCGCAAGAACATGTAAAACAAAAACAGGAATAGTAAACATGAGCAACACCATCACTCTGCAAGGCCAGCCTGTCGAGGTCGCCGGCCACTTCCCCGCCGTCGGTGAGCAGGCCACTGCCTTTACCCTGGTCGGCAAGGATCTGGCTGACGTCACCCTGGCCAGCTTCGCCGGGCAACGCAAGATCCTGAATATCTTCCCGAGCGTCGATACTCCGGTCTGTGCCACCTCGGTACGCAAGTTCAATGCCGAGGCGAGCGCCCTGAACAACGCCGTCGTCCTCTGCATCTCCGCCGATCTGCCCTTCGCCCAGGCCCGTTTCTGTGGCGCCGAGGGGCTGGACAAGGTCATCACCCTCTCCACCCTGCGCGGTGCCAACTTCATGGAGCAGTACGGTGTCGCCATCGCCTCCGGCCCTCTGGTCGGCCTCACCGCCCGCGCCCTGCTGGTGCTGGACGAGCAGGACAAGGTGCTGCACGCCGAACTGGTTAGCGAAGTGACCCAGGAGCCAAACTACGCCGCCGCCCTGGCTGCCCTCGCCTGATATCCCGGTGGGCCCTGCCGGGCCCACCCCATTTTGACCGGGAGGCTATGCTCAACAGAGCCGTTAGCCGAGGTCCAAGCCGTGTATCCACTCCTGCTGTTGCTACTGCTTCTCGCCCCCAGGCTGGAGGCGGCCGAGCTCACCCTCACCCTGCCCGCCTTCGAGGATGGCTCTCATCGCTACTACCACGCGCTGTTGCAAGAGTCCCTTGCGGACACCGGCGTCACCCTGACCATACGCCAACCCTTCGCCCATCTCCCCCAGAAACGCCTGCAGCGGCTGGTCGCGGATAACCAGATAGATCTGCTCTGGATGCTGCAGAGCGCAGAGCGGGATCGCCTGCTGACCCCGGTCCGGATAGACCTGACCCGGGGGCTCATCGGGCAGCGGTTGCTGCTCATTCCGAAAGGGGATGCCAAGAGTTATGAGGGGGTCAGGGATCTGGCGTCGTTTCGCGCCTTGGGCAAGGTGGGGGGATTGGGCGCTGGCTGGTATGACGAACGGGTATGGCAGGCGAATCGGCTTCCCTATCACGTGCGGGACGGGGAGTGGCGCCAGCTCTTTACCATGCTCACCCCGGATCGGGGCATCAACTACTTCTCTCGGGGCGTCAACGAGGTCCAATCAGAGGCGGCGCGCTACCCGGCCCTCGAGATAGAGCCGGGACTATTGCTGGTCTATCACAGAGACTTTCGCTTCTATCTCTCGCCGGCCGCCGCCAAGTACCGGAATACACTGGAACACGCCTTGAGCCAGGCCGAGCGCAGCGGCCTGATGGACAAGTTGCTGGATCATTACTTTCGACAATACCTCAAGCCACTGCGGCTGGAGCAGAGAGTGCGTCTCGAGCTGGAAGCTCCCGAATAGGGTGCCGCCACGAGGGCGGCACCTGAATTCAGCGGGTCACCATGTTACGAATTCGCTCGGCGCGCTCCTCGGCAGACAGCTCGCTGGGAGGGGGTACCAGCAGGCCACGCTGCACCGCCTCACGCTCACCGATCCGGGCCAGCCACCCTTGCAGGGCGCCAAGGCCCGAGATATCGATACCGCTCCACTCGTGGATACGCACCCAGGGGAAGGTGGCGATATCGGCAATGCTGTACTCCTCACCGGCCAGGTAGGGGTGCTGCTCCAATTGTCCATTCATCACCTCGAACAGACGACGCCCCTCTTTTTGGTAACGCTCGATGGCCGCCGGAATCTTCTCGGGGAAATAACGGTAGAAGACGTTGGCCTGCCCCATCATGGGGCCTACGCCACTCATCTGGAACATGAGCCACTGGATCACCTGTGAACGGGCCTTGGGATCGCCGGGCAGCAACTTGCCACTCTTCTCGGCCAGGTAGAGCAGTATGGCCCCCGACTCGAAGACGGCGAAGTCACCGTTATCGGTGTCGATGATGGCCGGAATACGCCCGTTGGGGTTGATGGCCAGAAACGCCGGCTGTTTCTGATCCAGCCGCGACAGATCGAGCGGGTGGACCCGATAGTCAATCCCCATCTCTTCCAGGGCGATGGCCACCTTGTGCCCGTTCGGGGTGGCGGCGGTATAGAACTCAATCATAAGAGGCTCCTCGGTTCGATGGCATTAGCCCAGGGCCGCGATGGCGGGACGGGCATGAAGTGTCTGGTACCAGCGGCTCAGGTTGGGGTAACGCCCCTCAATTTCGATCTCCAGCCGCTGACGGCAGAAATCGAGCAACACATAGCCCGTGATATCCGCCACGCTGAAGCGATCGATGGCCACGTATTCCCGTCCATCCATGCGGGCCTCGAGGCGGGGTAGCAGCTCCTCAAGGCGCGCTCTGGACTCCACCCCCCAGGCTTCGACACAGCGCTCCCGATCCCGGAAGAAGCCGGTCAGGTTTCTAAAGGCCTGAAAGGCAACCATGATCCCCTCCAGCTCCAGGATGCGGTTCCACATCTCCACCTGGCCCTGCTCCAGCGCGGTGTCACCAAACAGGCTCGAAGCACGGGGAGAGCCGGCATCGAAGAAGCGGCAGATGGCCATGGTCTCACACAGACAGGTGCCGTCGTCGAGCTCCAGCATGGGAATACGACCATTGACGCTCTTGGCCCGAAACTCGGGTTTCAGGTTGTCACCACTGCGCAGATCTACCTGCGATCTGGGCACTTCTATCCCCATTTCGGCCAGGAAGATGCTGACTCGACGGGCGCTCGGCGTGGGGGCCAGTTCATGGATTATCATGTGCTCTCTCTTTTTCTGAACGATCAGTTAGGTTAACCTAACGCATAACGGAACGAACGGTCAACAATGACGTTCACCCCTTCATGAGCGAGAGAGTACGATGGCAAGAAGTTGTAATTTTTGCAGAGATGAGAAACTGGAGCAGGCCATGGAGCTCTTCTGGCAGAAGGGGTATGAGGGCACCTCGGTGGCCGATCTGGTTAATCACCTCGGCATCAACCGCTTCAGCCTCTACAACAGTTATGGCGACAAGCTGACCCTCTATCGGGAGACGCTGCGTCACTACCTCTACACCCGGGGACTACCGGGGCTGGCTCGGCTCGAATCGGATCAGGGGACCCTGGACGATCTGCTCGAGCTGGTGGAGGCCTTCGCCGCCAAGCAGAAGGCGCAGAAATACGGCTGCTTCATGCAAAATGCAGTGCTGGAGCGCGGTGTGGCGGATGAAGAGGTGACACGGATCGCCAGCGAACTGTTTACGGCGCTCAACCACGCCTTCGCCAAGGTGCTTGGCCGCACCCTCCCCAGCGAGCGGGCCACTGCCCTGGCCGCCTATCTGGTGATGCAACTACAGGGGATCCGGGTGCTGGGTAAGGCGGGTCAGTTCGAGCTGCTGGAAAGTGCCCTCCATGTGCTGCGCGAACAGATCCTAAGCTGGAGAACCTGATACACCTTCGAAGCCACCCGGTGCACCTGATAAAAGCCAGGGCCGCCCAACGGCGGCCCATCTCTCACACCCTCGACTCAGCGAACCCGCGCCAACGCGGTATTGACCCTCAGGTTGCTCGCCTCCAGCCCGGGCTGCTGGCCGTAGAAGTCAAACTCCAGCTCGACCCCTGGGCGAAACAGCAGACAGTGGGTTGAGCCGCCGAAGTGGAACATGCCGAGCAAATCCCCCTTCTCGACCCGCTGGCCTTCGCGCACCGTCACCTCGCAGCTCGACACCTCGGCCATTCCCACCGGCACCACGCACATCAGACCGATGCGCGGGTTGTCCGCCTCGATGAAGATGAGGGCGCGGGTAGCCACCGCGGTGAGGAAGGGCTGGGACTGGTTGGGGGCGCTTGGATCGGCCCCCGCCGGGTTGGCGAAGCCCTGGTAGCGGTTGGCCAGGTAGTAACTGCCGTTGACCACCTTGACCGAACGTACGGTGCCGCTCACCGGGCTGTGCCAACGGTGATAGCTGAGGGCACTCAGGAACGCCTGGTAGACGGTACCGCCGACGAACCCGGCGGCGCCAGGATCGAAGTCGAGCAGGTTGTCGAGGGAGTAGTGCTGCCCCTTGAGCCAGAACGCCTCCTGACGCTGTACCCTCTTCACGACTTGCAGGGGAGCAGACTCACAGGCGTTGACGATGACAGCGTCGTCATCCGGCGCCGACACTGGACGAACGCCGGATCGGAAAGTACGGGTGAAGAAGTCATCCCAGCTGGCGAAGCCTTCATACTCGGCCTCCGGCGTGCAGTGAAAGATCTCCTCGAACTGCGCCGGCGTCGGGTTCTCCCCTGCCCCCAGAGCACCACGTGCCACCGCCACCATCTGCGACTTGGCCAGCGCCCCCAGCCAGGGAACGATCAGGGTCTGCCGATCGAGGGGACTCACCGACTCGGTCAGCACATAACGGGAGGCGGGGCTTTGCAGGAACTCGGCCCAGTAGGCAAGCACCCTCTTTAACTGCTGATTGACGAGCGTGTTGGCAAAGAAGCCGTAACCTGCGGCCGTGGCCATGGGCCAGTTGAGCAAGGCATTGATGGGAAAACCGATGAGGCCGGACGGCTCCTGGGTCTGCAGATCCTGATAGGCCTCGGGGGCCGTGGTCATGATGCCGTTGAGCAGCAGCAGGAACTCGGCGAAGCTGCGCACCTCGACTTGACCAAGCGGGGTCAGGTGCTGGTGCTGCCAGGCCTCCTCGAACATGGCCTCGGCCTGCCGGTACAGGGCCGGGTCCCCCTCCACCAGCGCCTTGAGCTCGGCCACCGGCGCCACCAGCGGGCGCGGATCCTGGGTGATCGCGTGGCGCAGGCGCTGTACCCAGCGCTCGACATGAGTCTGATCCTTGGGCATCCAGCCACCGGCATGGGCCGGATTCCGATGCATCTCCACTGCCTTGTTCATGGGTCGCTCTCCTTGGGTATCACGCCCTCGCCTGCCCGACAGCACAAACGCCAGAGCGAGGGCAACGCAGCAAGGTGTAGCACAGGAGATCATCGACCGCGATTGACAGAAGCGGCAGCGACAGGAGCTGGAAGAGACGCTGGAGCGGGAGACAGAAAGCGAAAAGCCGGCACTAGGCCGGCTTTTCTTGAAGAAATGGCAGGGGCGGCAGGACTCGAACCCGCAACCATCGGTTTTGGAGACCGCTGTTCTACCAATTGGAACTACGCCCCTGCAGAGAACGAGGCGAATTATACAAAGCGCAGACCAAAGGTAAAGGCTTTTTTCTCCCTCTTTGCACCGTTTGCACAAAGTTACGCCGTTCCGTCCTATTTTCCCCATTTAAGAGAGATAAGCTGCTGATTTTATGGCCGGCTTATCCCTGTGGGGTGGGCAAGCCACGGCTTTGGGAGTAGGGTAGGAAAAGCTGCCGGGAGGGAGGCAAACATGCTCAATTACAGGCTGCTGCAACAGCTGGCACCGCTCAACTTTCGCGATGAGACCCAAACCGAGACACTGGCCGACTATCTGATCCGGGTCGGTCCACTGCTACCCGGCATTCCCCCCAATCTGCTGGCCCAATGGATCTACCGCCACTGGCGTGGCTTCGAATCCAACTGGAGCTTTATCGATCTCTCCCGGATCGAGGTTCTCCCTGCCTGGCTCGACCTCGATATCATCTGCCGCGACATCAACACCCGGCATATGGAGGTGGTCGAACGCTGGAGCGAGATGCTGCGCAGCAATCGCTATGTGCGTCGCTCCTGGCTGGCAGAGTACATGTTGACTCAGGGTACCTGGCCCGAACCCATCATAGTGCTGGCCCCTGACGAGGGAGACCACTACCCGGACGGTACGCCCATGCCCCGCCCCTATGCCCTGCTGGAGGGACATCACCGGCTCGCCTATCTGCGCTGCCTGGCACAGGAGAATCATCCCCTGCAGAGTCGCCATGCGGTGTGGATTTGTCGGCCCGTTGTTGACAGCAAAACGTTTGCCCAACCCAAAATCGACCATTGAAATAATGTTTTGACAAGGATTTTTTCGCCACTATAATCCTTCCGATTTTGCTCAGGGTCTGGTTATGTTATCGCCAATAATGCATCAATTCAGCGTCGCCCCCTTCGGTGCCCAGCACCGCAACGGCGCCGTTTTTATTGGCTCCCGACCCGCAGATCCCCAATTTTTTTTGAAAAAAGCCCCTGTTTCAGGGGCTTTTTTTTTGCCCCCCACCTCAGTCAAAGGGAATGCAGACGATGACCAATCCACTCTATAAGAAACACGTCATCTCCATCTCCGACCTGACCCGGTCCGAGATGGAACTGGTGGTCGAAACCGCACAACGGTTGAAGGCCGACCCGAACCGCCGCCTGCTGCAAGACAAGCTGATCGCCAGCTGCTTCTTCGAGCCCTCCACCCGCACCCGCCTCTCCTTCGAGACTGCGGTGCAGCGCCTCGGTGGTAACATCATCGGCTTCGCCGATGGTGGCAACACCAGCGCCAAGAAGGGGGAGACGCTGGCCGACTCCCTGAAGATCATCGGCTCCTATGCAGATGCCATCGTGATGCGCCACCCCCGTGAGGGCGCAGCCCGGGTTGCCTCCGAGTTCTCTTCCGTGCCGGTCATCAATGGCGGTGACGGCGCCAACCAGCATCCGACCCAGACCCTGCTCGATCTCTTCACCATCCACGAGACGCAAGGGCGCCTGGACAACCTCAACATCGCCTTCGTCGGGGACCTCAAGTACGGCCGCACCGTGCACTCCCTGGCCCAGGCCCTGAGCCTGTTCAACTGCCGCTTCTTCTTCATCTCTCCCGAAGCCCTGGCCATGCCCGAGTACATCTGCGAGGAGCTGGAAGAGAAGGGGATCCCGTTCAGCGTGCACGAGACCATGGAAGAGGTGATGCCCGAGCTCGACGTCCTCTATATGACCCGGGTACAGAAGGAGCGCTTCGACGAGACCGAGTACAAGCACATGGCCGCCAAGTTCATTCTGGATGTACCGACCCTGGAGGGCGCCAAGCCGACCATGAAGATTCTCCACCCCCTGCCGCGGGTCGACGAGATCACGGTCGCGGTCGACAAGACACCGCACGCCGCCTACTTCGAGCAGGCCGAGAACGGCGTCTACGCACGCCAGGCCCTGCTGTCACTGGTACTGAACGAAACTGTCTGAGGGGAAGAGCATGTCTGAGAAATTGCAAGTAGAAGCCATCCGTAACGGCTCCGTCATCGACCACATCCCGGCCGGGCAAGGCATCAAGATCCTCAAGCTGTTCCAGCTGGTGGAGACCCAGGAACGCATCACCGTCGGCTTCAATCTCAAGTCGGGCGCGCTGGGCAAGAAAGACCTCATCAAGATCGAGAACACCCGCCTGACCGAAGAGCAGGCCAACCAGCTGGCCCTGTTCGCCCCCAAGGCAACGGTGAACATCATCGAGGAGTTTGAGGTAGTGAAGAAGCACCAGCTCGAGCTGCCCGCGTTCATCGAAGGGGTGTTCGAGTGCCCCAACTCCAACTGCATCTCTCACCAGGAGCCGGTCGCCAGCCACTTTGCGGTTCGCGAGGTGAAGGGCTCGGTGCGGATGAAGTGCAAATACTGCGAGAAGTCCTTCACCCAGGACATAGTGAGCGCCCTCTTCTAAGGCGTTTATGCAGCAATCATGACTAAACAGGGCCCTATCGGGCCCTTTTTTGAGCCCTGTCACATCGATTTTCGACCTGTTCGCTATAATTCCCGCCCTACGCAGAGGGTTTTTCGAAGGCTTATTGGATAAGCAGATAATTACTCTGCATAAACTGTAAAAGCACAAAGATTAGTGCTGAGGTTGTGCCGTGAGGAGGCGCTCTATGGTCAAGACCCTGTCGGGGCATAGCGAGATTAACCACGATGCGGCGCAACTGGATGCCTGCCGCCAGATCATCGCTCGCCACTGCTACGGCACTCAGGAGGAGATCCGCCGCGAACTGGCCCACTTCGGTTTCCCCGATATCAGCCAGTCCACCGTCTCACGGCTGCTGCGTCGCCTCGGCGTCGCCAAGGCGCAAAACGCCAGCGGCAAGAAGATCTACACCCTGGTGGAAGAACAACTGGAAAACGGGGACAGCGCTCGCTCGATTCACGACATGGTCAAGTCGGTGGAGAGCAATCAGCAACTGGTGCTCATTCACACCACTCCGGGAGCCGCTACCGTGGTTGCCCGTATGCTGGATCGCCACGCCGACCCGGAGATCATGGGGGCCGTCGCCGGTAATGATGTGGTGCTGGTGGCCCCGAGGCACATCAGTCGGACCAAACAGACCAGGGATGCGGTGATCCGCACCCTGAAGAAGGCGCACTGACCGGCGTCAGTTCGCTCGATCAATCCCGTACGGAGCGAGCCTCACGCTCGGCGCGCTCACGAGCCAGCACACGCTTGTACCACCAGCTGTTGCGACGACGATGAGTGTTGGAGAAGCGACGGGACATGGATCAATTCCGCGAGTAACGACAGGGGCGGGCATTATGCGATAAACCGCTTCCCCCTGTCTTTAGCTGGATCAATAAAACCCCCCTCAGGCTCCCACCCGCAGACGTTTATCTCCCTTCTCCACCTTGGGTTGCTCCGGCTTGGCTGAAAGAGCATGCCAGCTGAGCGGTCCATTACTCTCCTGATCATTTTGGGGAGCACAGATCAGTGGACCACTCTCCAGGTCCAACACGGCCCCCAGACTGTAACGGCGATCCTCATACCAGCAGACTCGCTCACCCGGATTGACGGGAAGCCACAAGCGGGCATCCCCCTCGGCGTGGGCCGCCCCTGCGCCCAACCCCCAGAGACTCAACAGCCCCAACACATGCCACTTCATCATTCGACTCCTCTTGCCTGTTCCCTGTTAGAGCGACCCCTGGCGCGAAAATATTAATCGCCCCCTCTGGCTTTCCATAACCACTGTGATAGCCTGCGCGCCGACTCGTCTGGCCATTTGCTGTACAGCTGATCCCAAGGCTGCCGGCGGGCCGGAACGCCCCTCTCCTTTCGTTTTGGACTTGCTTCAATGCGTGTTGTTTCCCTTATCAAGGTGACACTGCTCAGCCTGATGCTGAGCGGCTGTATCGCCCCCTTGCTGATCTCTCCGGGTAGCCAGTTGATGTGGGCCCTGCTCAAGCCCCTGGTCGGTTTCGACCCCAACGAGGTCAACCTCTTCGAGCAGCCTCTGGTCAAGGATCGCATGACCGCCATACTGGGACCCCACTACGATACCACCATGACCCTGCTCAAGACTGCCAGCGAGTTGCAGCAAGAGGGGCCTCTCTTCTTTGCCCTGTCACGCGCCGTACCCGGGCTGAGCGACAAGGCGGGGCTGGTGTGGAACTCGGACACCAACCAGATGGCGGTCATGTTGGTTGACCAGCAGGGTCCCAAGGTGTTCGCCGAGCCAGGAGCCCGGCCCAGTTGGCCCAACCCCATGCAGGCCTGGCAGGCCCCCCTCGGCAATGCCCAAGGTGCCGTCGGAGCGCTGGGTGCCGTCGGCTCGACGCTGGAGACCCTGAGCAACCCGCAACAGGCGGTAAATGGTCTGGTGCAAAGCGGTACCCGGACTCTGGTGGAGAGTGCTCAACAGGGTGTGACTCAGGCGACGACGCAAGCCACTACCCAGGCCACAAATCAAGCTCGGCAGGCCGGCACGCAAGCGGCCATCGAGGCGGTAAACCAAGCCAGCCAGACCAGGACTCAGGTTGCCACCCAGGCCACGAATCAAGCTCGGCAGGCCAGCACGCAAGCGGCCATCGAGGCGGTAAACCAAGCCAGCCAGACCAGGACTGAGGTTGCCACCCAGGCCACAAATCAGGCCGGGCAGAAAGCCGCCAGCAGTCTCCAGCAGGGCGTCGTCCCCCTGCCCACCCATTCGGCCATCGACCAGGCCCCGGCGGTCGTCACACCTGCCGCCTTAGCCCAAAAGGGGAAAGCGCCGGCCAAGGAACCCGGAGCACAGGGGCAAGCAGAGGCGCCTGCGAGCGCCGGGCAACAGGTTGCCGACAAGGCCAGGGAGCTGGAGCAGCAAGGCAAGGCCATGACCGACAAGCCAACTGCGGCAGCGGCCAAGCAGGCTACAGCCAGTGCGACCGCGGGAGAAGAGAGCCGCGCCGCCGCCGAGGCCGAGCTGGAGAAGCTGCTGAACTAAAGCGCAATCGAGACGAAGAGGCCACCCTTGGGTGGCCTCTTGGGTTTATGGGTAGTAGCGCTCCCGCTCTCGGGGGCGCTCCTGATGCAGCTGAGATGGCGGCTCGGCAGACGGCTGAGAGTGGCGGGTACCAAACTCGATGGAGGTACGGATGAGGTCCACACCGGCCCTGATGATGATGACCCCCATGTGAACCAACTTGACGCAGACCCAGAGGAAGGCCATCAAGAGGATCAGCTTGAGCACGGTCTGGAAGGCTTCAAGGAAGTTCTGCTCCAGATTGGCGGTCAGGCCGTTGGCACTGGTCATCAACCAGTTGTAGACCTCTCGCACAAAGGGGATACGACTCGGCATCTCCAGTACGTCGAGTGCCGCCGGCAGCGCCTGGAAGATCACCACTGTGCCGAACAGGATCAGGATCACCCCCAGGGTGATGCCGAGGAAAAACGCAAACTGTTTCATGTCTTGACCACTGATAATAAGAACCTGCCAACTATAGCCGCCGCAGGGGGGCCATGTCATGGGATGAACCCGGGAGCCTATACTCAAACACATTCCATAATCTTCGCCGTGATGGAGGCGTGATGAGACATCTCCTTATCCTGCTATGGTGTTGCACTCTACCTCTTTGGGCACTCACTTATTACTCGGAAGAAAACCAGCCCCTCAATGGCCAGGGCCCCCGTGGTGAGGCGAGCGGATTCTCCGTCGAGTTGCTAAAGCTGGTCTGGCAGGAGATGGGGGAAAAGGAGCACCCCATCCATTTCTTGCCCTGGTCCCAGGGCTGGTACCTGCTCACCCAGCAGCCCGGAGTGGTACTCTTTGCCACCTCTCGCACCCGTGCCCGTGCCCCCCATTTTCTCTGGGCCTGCCCCATCAGCGTTTCCCAAATCTCACTCATCGGCCGTAAACAGGACAAGCATGTCATTCACTCCCTCGAAGACCTTCGAGCCTTGCGTATTGGCGCCATGAAGGCGGATGTGGGCGAACAACTGCTGCTCAATGCGGGTCTCTCTCCACAGGGCATAATGTCGGTGGATCGCATGGAGCAAGTGGTGCGCCAACTGGCCCTGTCTCGTACCGACCTGGTCTCGGCCAACCAGGACTTGCTCCTGCACCAGATAGGCAGAATGGGCTTCAACCGGGATGAGTTCGAGATAGTCGCGACCTTGAGCCAGCAAGAGAGCTGTTTCGCCTTCAACCCGACCACCTCGCCCGAGGAGGTAAAACATTTCCAGCAGGCTCTGGAACGGGTAATGAAGAGCCAGGCCTACCGCGCCCTGACCGACAAATACGCCCACATGCTCAACTTTACCCTCAACCCGACGGCCACACCCCTGCTGAAGTAGTTGCCCCCTCCTCCCCTTTCTGTGACCCTGTAGCCATTCGAGGCGAGGGAAAAGATCGTGGTTCGCATCCTCTTCATCATGTTCTCCCTGCTGGCGGGACAAGCCAGCGCGGCGGCACCGACGGCGGCCGTCTGTGTGGTACAGCATCAAGACAGGGTCCTGATGGTACAAGACAGTGTCTCGGGCCGCTTCGGCCTGACCGGTGGCTATATCGATGCCGGAGAGACGCCGGAGCAGGCGGCCCTGCGCGAACTCTACGAAGAGACGGGGCTAAAGGGTGACATTCTCGCCCCCATCGGCCGTTGGCAGCAGGCGGCACTGTTTGCCTGTCGCACCACGACCCCGCTGCAGGCGACCCCCCAGGGGCGCGTCAATCTGCTTCATGCCCCGAATCTGGGGGGCGAGATTCGCCAGGCCAGACTCATCAACCCCCGTGCTCCCGAGGTCGAACTGCGCTTTCCCGAACAGACTCGCTGGCTCGCCGAACAGTTGCCTGCCAATAGCGACAGTCCACGACAGGAGCTGACCGACTTTAGCCAGCAGGGCAATCTGCTGCATCGAACCGAACTGCCCTGGCTGGAACGACTGCAAACCGGGCTCACTCCTCTGGCCCCGCTGCTGGCGGTAACCAACCTGTTTGGTGAACAGGCCCTCTATCTGGTGCTGCTTCCCCTGCTGCTGCCCTGGTTGGGTTGGCCCAGGCTGCGCGCCATGCTCTTCACCTTGGGCACCCTCGCCTTCTGCATCACCCTCGGCAAGCTGGCCATCGGCTGGCCACGCCCCTTCCATCTGGTGCCCCAACTGGCCGAGCAGGCCAGCGGGGGCTTCGGTATGCCCAGCGGCCACACGGCCACCGCCCTGCTCTTCTGGGGCCTGCTGCTGCGCCAGTGGCGGGGATGTCGCCACCCCCTGATCTGGGCACTACTGGCGGCCCTGCTGACCGGCCTGGCCCGTATCGAGCTGGGAGTGCACTTCATCTCCGATGTATTGGGAGGCTTGCTGCTGGGGGCTCTGCTGCTCAGCCAGTCCGAATTACTGGCCCGGCTCTCTGCCCGCCCCCTGGCATGGTGGGCCCTGAGCCTGCTCGCTCTGGCGCTGGCCTGGCCGACCCAGTCCGGCTCACTGGCCGCCCTGGCCAGCCTGGGGGCCGGTCTGAGCCTGGGACAATCGCTCCCCCTGCGGCGCCATGCCAGCCCTCCCCTGCCGACGGCCCTGCTGGCCCTGTTGGGCAGCCTGCTGTGTGGCCTGCTGCAGTGGCAGCTCCCCCATCTGATGAGCAGCTCTTTCACCATCTTGTTACTACAATGGAGCTCCCTGCTACTGCTCGGCCTCTGGCTGAGCGCAGGCATCTGGCTCCTCTCTCCCACTGCAACCCCTGGAAACGACACCTATGCCCGAGAAGAAGCGTGACCTGGCCAAAGTAACCCTGGGAGTGCTGTTTATCGGCATTCTCATCATCTCCAGCCTCTGGGTCCTCAGGCCTTTCCTGCCCGCCCTCATCTGGGGCACCATGATCACCATTGCCACCTGGCCCCTGCTTCGAATGGTACAGCGCCTGCTATGGGGACGACGGGCCCTGGCCGTGCTGGTCATGACCGGCGCCCTGCTGTTGCTGTTTGTCATTCCGCTCTCCATGGCACTGGCCACCATGGCCGAGAAGGTTCCCCTGCTGCTGGAGTGGGCCGGAACCTTCAACCACTCGACCCCACCCGAGCTCCTCTGGCTGCAACAGATCCCCCTGGTCGGTGACAAGCTGCTGGAGTTGTGGCGCCAGATCCTCGCCAGCGGCGGTCAGGTGCTGTTTGCCAAGCTGACCCCCTATCTGGGTCAGACGGCCAAGTGGCTGGCGGCCCAGGCAGGCAATCTCGGCATGCTGTTTGTCCACTTCCTGCTGACCGTCGCCGTCTGCGGCATGCTCTACCACTCCGGGGAGCGGGCAGCCAACGGCATTCGCCGCTTTGCCCACCGGTTGGCCGGTGAGCGGGGGGACAACGCCACCGTGCTGGCCTCTCAGGCGATCCGCGCCGTGGCCCTCGGGGTAGTGGTCACCGCCCTGGTGCAATCCACCGTGGCCGGTATCGGTCTGCTGATCGCCGGTATCCCCTACGTGATGGTGCTGGTGGTGTTAATGTTCGTGTTGATCATCGCCCAGATAGGCCCCTTCCCGGTGCTGCTCGGTGCCATCGGTTACCTCTATTGGAGCGGCGACAACACCTGGGGCACCTTCCTGCTGGTGTGGTCCCTGTTTGCCGGCAGCATGGATAACTTCCTGCGCCCCTACCTCATCAAGCAGGGGGCCGACCTGCCCCTGATCCTGATCCTGGTGGGGGTTATCGGTGGCCTGTTTGCCTTCGGCATCATAGGCCTCTTCATCGGCCCGGTTGTGCTGGCCGTGGCCTATACCCTGCTCGATGCCTGGATCCGGGAAGGGGAGGAGAAAGAGGCCGCCGCACGGGCACAGGAACCCACTGCGGCCACCTGACCCTACTTCCCTCAGGACGGTTGATGCAGGGTGATGCAGTGGATCCCACCGCCCCCTGCCGCCACCGGGTCTATGTCCACGGGCACTATCTTGCGACCGGGGTAGAGCGCCCCGAGCAGGGTCTGGCAGTGGACATCGGCCTCGGGATCACCAAACCGGGGGATCACGACGGCGCCGTTGATCGGCAGATAGTTGATATAGCCGGCGGCAAAGTCGGGGCTGCGGCTGAAGCGGTTATCCCTGGGCTGGCGCGGTGGGGGCAGAAGATGCAACTGCAGCGCCCTGCCATCGGCATCCCGCGCCCCCTGCAAGATGGCCAGGTGTTCGCGGGTCACGGCGTAGTCATGGGAGTCAGGGTCGTTGTCCAGATTGACCACCACCACGCCGGGACGCACGAAGCGGGCATAGAAGTCCACATGGGCATCTGTGATGTCCCGCCCCTTGATCCCCGGCAACCAGATGATCTTCCGTAACCCGAGCAGCCCCTTGAGCTCGGCCTCCAGCTCGGCACGGGCCACTCCGGGGTTACGATTGTCGTTGAGCCAGCAGCTTTCGGTCATGATCGCCGTGCCCTCACCATCCACCTCTATGCCACCTCCCTCGCCCGTGATGTTGGCCCGCAGATGACGCGCCCCGCTGGCCCTGGCCACCACCGCCGCCAACCGACTGTCGCTGGCGTGTTCCTGCTTCTCCCCCCAGCCGTTGAAGTTGAAGTCCACCAGGGCGAGTCCGTCCCCATCCCGCACGAAGACGCCCCCGCTGTCACGCACCCAGATATCGTCCAGAGCCACCGGGATGAAACGGGTATTGCTCTCGCCACACAGTCGCCGCGCCAGGACCTCCTCACCCGGTCGACACAGCACGGTGACCGAAGTGAAAGGGGTCATGGCGCGCACCAGTCGGCCTATGGTGGCCTGCACCTCCTGAAACGAGCGCCCCCAAATGGCACGACTGGCGGCAAACGCCACCCAGACTCGCTCCTGAGGCGCGCTCTCGTCGGGCATGACCAGAGACTCCTCTGCATCGGCCCACCCCAGGGGGGTAACGGCCAGCACGCCCAGGGCGGCCATCATCTTGAGCAGGATACGGCGAGTGTTCATCTTGACTCCTATCATTAGTTTTTATTACAGGTTCACAACACAGTGATAGGCTAGATGTCCAATGCATGCGGAACAAACGATCAATTTAGCGACAAAGTGATAAGCAAGGCTAATCAATGAAACTCAAACAGTGGCCCCCGCTCAACGTGCTGCGCGGCTTCGAGGCCGCCGCCAGACTGGGCAGTTTTCACAGGGCGGCAGAGGAGCTGCATCTCACCCAGTCTGCCATCAGCCAGCAGATCCGAAGCCTGGAGGAGATGCTCGGCCAGCCCCTCTTCCTGCGCCAGGGCCGCGGCGTGATCCTCACCGATGCGGGTGCCGACCTGCAGGCCACCACCTGTGAGGTATTACAACAACTGGTCGCGGGCCTAAAGCGACTCGACCAGTATCAGAAACCCAACCAGGTGATCCTGCACACCAGCCAGGAGTTGGCCCGCTACTGGCTGGTGCCCCGCCTCCCGGCGCTGCGCCAGTGCCACCCGGAGATCGATCTCTGGCTCGTCACCGGCAGCGAGCCCCCCGACATGCAGGGCGACACCATTGACCTGGCACTCCATGCGAACCTCAAGGCCCAGGCCGATTGCGACCTCTACAGCCTGTATCAGGATTGGCTGCTGCCGGTGGCGGCACCGGCCATCGCCCACCGGTCACCCGAGGAGCGACTGACCCTGCACGGGGAGCGGGAGATGGATTGGCAACGCTGGCTGCTGCAAGGGGGAGACGGGCTCGGGCTGAGAGAGGAAGGATTCAACTTCTCGGATCCCGGCCTGCTGCTGGAAGCCGCCATCACAGGTGTGGGCGTGGCCCTGGCCTGCGAACTACTGGCCCGACCGGCTCTCGAGGAGGGGCGCCTGCTTCCCCTTTCAGCCCACAGGGTCAAGGGCCCCCGCTGGGACCTGCTGATCCACAGAGAGAGCCGCGAGATACCCCACTGCCGCACCCTGCTCACCTGGTTGCGCCAGGCATTCTGAGCCCCGTCACTGACAGGGGAGGCTCAGGCTGCTCTAATGGATAACCCCATCACTGGAGTCCGATGTGAACACCTACCCACAGTGGCTGATCGCCTCCTGGCAGCGCTGCAGCCTGCAAAGCGCCCCCGCCCCCTGGCAACCGCCTCACCAGGCCCGTGGCCAGACCCTGCAGAGCATGCTGCAACGCAAACGGGATCTGGTGGTGACCGGCGAGATGGCCCTCGAGGATCTCTACGAGTACATGGAGGGGCGCCGCTGCGCCCTGCTGCTCACCGACGAGAGCGGCTGCCTGCTGGCACGGGTCGGCCATGGGGAGATCCTGGCGGCGCTCGGTGAGCTCGGGTTGCTGCAGGGGGCCTTCCTGAGTGAGGGGCGCCTCGGCAGCAATGCCATCAACCTGGCGGGCTATCTGGGGACCCCCCTGACCCTGCGTGGCAAGGAGCACTTCAAGGAGGCCCTGCACGGCTGGGTCGGCTCGGCGGCGCCCGTCTTCAATCCCCAGGGACGTCTGGTGGCCATGCTGGCCCTCTACTGCCCCCTCGAAGAGGCTCAGCCGGGGGATCTGGCGCTGGCCGTCGCGGCGGGAAGAGAGCTGGCCAACCAGCTACAGATGGAGGGACTGATGCAAGAGTCCCAGCGTCACCTGAGTGAGCTCTATGCCCTGCTGGAGGGGATGGACGACGGCGTGCTGGCCTGGGATCATCAGGCAAAGATCCGCTACCTCAACCGGCTCGCCGCCGAACGTCTTGGATTGGACCCGGCCCGGGTGCTCGGGCAGCCTCTCGCGCTCTATCTGCGCCTGCCGAGGCGACTGGAGCTGGCCATCGAATCGGACGAGCCATTGAGCCACGTAGATCTGACGCTGGAGTGCGAGGGACGGCTCCTCCCCGTGCTGCTCAGTCTCAAGCGTGTGCCAACCCCGTTGGGGGCCCACTTTATCGCACTGCTTCATCCGGCCGAGCGCCTCGAAGCCCTCTGGCTTCGGCGCCAACCGCCCCCCATCCTGGTCACCGATTCCCAATCCATGACCCGAGTCCTGCGTCTGGCCCGTCAGGCCGCCCACGGCAACGGCCCCGTGCTGCTGCGCGGTGAGCCCGGCAGTGGTAAAGGGGCGCTCGCCGCCTATCTGCATCAGGAGGGGAGTCAGGCCGATGGCCCTCTGGTCACCGTGGATTGCCAGGCCATCCCGGCGACCCGCCTGGAGCAGTTGCTGATGGGATGTGACGAGGAGGGGCTGGAGCGGCCCGGCAAGATAGAAGAGGCCCATGGCGGCACCCTGCTACTGGAACAGATAGAGCACCTGACCCAGCCCCTGCAGGGGGCGCTGCTGCATTGGCTCAAGAGCGGGCGGCTGCAGCGCTTCGACTCCCCCCGAGTGCTGCTGCCGAAATGTCGCCTCATCGCCACCAGCACTGCCGATCTCGAGGAGTGGGTGGAACAAGGGGGCTTCGGTCGTCAGCTGCTCTTTGCCCTGCAGGGGTTTGAGCTGTGGCAGCCCCCCCTGCGCGAGCGCATCGCCGATCTGCCCCGCCTCATCGCCCAGCAGCTGGAACAGCAGGGGGATCCCCGCCGCCTCTCGGCCAGGGCTCGGGAGCGGCTGTTGGCCCACCCCTGGCCCGGTAACCTGACCGAGCTGCACGCGGTCATCGAACACGCCAGGCTCAGGGCCGAAGGGGAGTCTATCGAGCCGGAGCACCTGCCATCCACCCTGCGACACACCCGGGTCGAGACCGTGGAGCCCCCCTCCCTGATGACACTGGCCGAGCAGGAGCGCCGTGCCCTGCTTGAGGCGGCGGCCCTTTGTCAGGGACGAGTGCAGCAGATGGCCGAGCGGCTCGGCATCAGCCGCACCACCCTATGGCGCCGGCTCAAGGCCCTCGACATAGACATGTCACACTACCGGGATCACTCGGCATCACCGAAGCGCTCGGCCGCCAGCTGACGAAACACCATCAGGGCCAGGGCCCCGTCGCCACCACGGGCGTAGAGGGTGAGGGTATCCCCCCGCTTTACATCGAGCAGGGCCAGCCGGCTCAGGCTGCGCGGGTTGGCCTCCTGATCCCCCTTGCACAGGCGTAGCTCGGCATTGAAAGGCTTGAGCGCCGCCACCAGGCGCGCCGCCGGCCGTACATGCAGCCCATGGGGATTCTCCACCACCACTTCACAGCTCTGCCAGGGGTCGGCGATCGGATCGGGCTCAGCCAACTCAACCACCTGCGGCTGTGCCTGGTGTGCCAACATGGCCTGCTTAGGTGCCAGGGCCCCTCGTGCCTCGGCGGCCACCGCCTCCAGCCCCATACCGGCGCCGGCCGCCACCACGGCGGCCAGGGTCCCCTCCACCAGCGGTGCCGGGCAGAGACAGACTCGCTCGGCGAGATCCTCGGGCAGCAGATCCAGCGCCGTCTCGGCACTGAGCAGGGCACTGCCGAGATCCATCAACACCAGCACCCCCTCCCCGTCATCCGCCGCCTCGATGGCGCTCATCACGGCGACCGCATCGGTTCCTATGGGGTGAGCGGGATCGTCCACCCCGGCCGCCAACTCGAGACGTGCCGCCGAGCCGAGCTGGCTCACCAGCTCCTGAATGCCGGCCGCCAGGGTGGCGCTGTGGGAGACCACGACGATGCCGATCATGCGCCACCTCCTGCGCTGCGAGCCAGGGCGGCGAGCAGCAGACAGGTAGAGGTCGCCCCCGGATCCTGATGCCCTATGCTGCGCTCACCCAGATAGCTGGCGCGCCCCTTGCGCGCCTGCATGGGAATGGTGTCCCGGGCCCCCTGCTCGGCGGCGGCCACCGCCTCCGCCAGGGCCTGGGGCAGCTCGGCGCCTCGCGCTTGTGCCTGCCCGAGGGCGGCCAGAGCCGGCCACCAGGCGTCGCACATGGTCTTGTCACCGGGCTCGGCCCGACCACGCGCCACCACCCCTTCGACCCCCTCACTCAGCATCTGCTGCAACTCGGCCAGGCTCAGGCACTGATGGGCATCGGCCACGGCAGCGGCACGAATGAAGAAGGTGCCGTAGAGTGGCCCGCTCGCTCCGCCCACCGAGGAGAGCAGGGTCATGCCGGTGGTCTTGAGGATCTGCCCTATGTCCTTGTCGGCCACACTCGGCAGCTTCTCGGCCACCTTGGCGAAGCCACGCTGCATGTTGATACCGTGATCCCCGTCGCCAATATCGGTGTCGAGCCCGGTCAGCATGTCACGCTCCCGCTCAAACACGCCGGCGCACGCCTGCAACCAGGCCACGATCTGTTCTCTGGTCAGCATGAGACCTCCTTAGCAACCACGACGCAGGGCCGGGGTATGGACCGGGGCATCCCATAGCCCCATCAGCTCGTCGTCCACCTTCACCAGGGTGATGGAGATGCCACTCATGTCGAGAGAGGTGCAGTAGGGGCCGATGAGGTTGCGCACCAGGTGGATACCCGCCGAGTCACACAGACGGGCCAGCTTGCCGTACACCCCGTAGAGCTCGGAGAGGGGGGTGCCGCCGAGGCTGTTGACCAGGGCGATGACCCTATCCCCCTCTCCCAGCGGAGCTATGGTCACCTCCTCCTCGAGCCAGTTGCCGAGTTCCCGATCCCAGCGGCGCAGAGTCCGGCTGTAGGGGGTCTTCTCGATCAGAGTGAGGAACATCTGCTCGACCAGGGTGTCGAGATCCTGATAGCCGCGCCGTTCGATGCCCGGCTCCCCGTGGATGCCGACCCCAAACTCCAGCTCGTCGTCGGCCAGGGTGAAGGAGGGCTTGCCCGCGGCCGGCACGGTACAGGCGTGCAGGGCAACGCCGATACTGCGACTCTGGTTGTTGATACGCCGGGCCAGGGCCTCGCAGCGCTCCAGGTCATAACCCGCCTCGGCCGCCGCCCCTACCAGCTTCTCGATCACCACGGTCGCCGCCACCCCGCGCCGACCCGCCGTATAGAGGCTGTCTTTCACCGCCACATCGTCATCGACCAGGGCAAAGCCAACCTTGGCCCCCTCCCCGTGCAGCAGCTCGACCGCCGTCTCGAAGTTGAGCACGTCGCCGGTGTAGTTCTTCACCAGAAACAGCACCCCGGCGCCCCCATCGACCGCCTGGGCACACTCATACATCTGATCCGGAGTCGGTGAGGTGAACACCTCCCCCGGGCAGGCACCGTCGAGCATGCCTCGCCCGACCAGGCCACCGTGCATCGGCTCGTGGCCGCTGCCGCCCCCGCTCACCAGGGCCACCTTGCCCGCCACAGGCGCGTCGGCACGGGTGATGAAATGGGGCTCGATACGCACCTTCAGCTCGGGGTGGGCGGCCGCCATCCCCATCAGTTGTTCGCGTACCACGGCATCGACGGCATTGATCAGCTTCTTCATCGTGACTCCCTCCTGGCCCGACGGGCATAAATGATATGGCCAGTCTAGGGGGCCATCGGAAGGAACCAAGCTCATCCCGATCCGATTCAGAATGAAACACAATGAGAGGGAGGCTTGTTCCATAATGAAACAAGCCATCAGGAGAGAGAGAAAAAATGTGAAGCCACCCAAACGACACAGGGCGCCCGAAGGCGCCCTGTTCATTCGACATGGGATCAGATGGCCCAACCGCCGGCGTAGAAGGCCACCAGGGCCACGGCGATAAGAATGGTGCCCAGGTTGAGCCGCTTGGCTTCACCGGCCACCAGACGACCGACCACCAGAGAGGCGAAGCCAATCATGATGCCGGTGACGATATTGCAGGTCAGTACGATAAAGACGGCGCACAGCATGCCACAGAGGGCGTCGACGCTGTCCTTGAAGTCCAGCTTGGTGATGTTGCCGAGCATCAGCAGGCCCACGTACATCAGGGCCGGAGCGGTGGCGTAGGCCGGTACCAGGTAGCTGAGCGGCGAGAGGAAGATCATCAGCAGGAACAGCACCCCGACCACGGTGGCGGTGAGACCGGTCTTGCCACCGGCGGCGGTGCCGGCGGCCGACTCGATGTAGACAGCGGCCGGAGCCCCGCCCACCACGCCGGAGACGATGCTGCTGACCGAGTCGGCGGTCAGCGCCTTGCCACCGCTGATGATGTGGCCGCGCTCGTTGATGAGCCCGGCCTGGCCCGCCACGGCACGGATGGTGCCGGTGGCATCAAACACGGCGGTCATCACCAGGGCCAGCACGCTCGGGATCACCGCGGCGTTGAGGGCCCCCATGATGTCCATGCTGCCCACCAGGGAGCCCTGCTCACCGGTCAGGCTCGGCATGGCGAAGAAGCCCTGCCAGGTCACCTTGGGATCAAAAGCCAGCCCCAGCAGGGAGATGGCGACGATCACCATCAGGATCCCGCCCGGTACCCGGCGGCGCTCCAGGCCGAAGATGGCCGCCAGCCCCAGCAGGGTCATGATGACGGGGAAGGAGGTGAAGTCGCCGAGCTGTACCGGCAGGCCGGCCCCCTCGTTCTTTACCACCAGGCTGACGCTGTTGGTGGCGATCAGCAGCAGGAACAGGCCGATGCCGATGCCGGTACCGTGGGCGATGCCGAAGGGGAGGTTGGCCAGGATCCACTGGCGCACACCGGTGGCGCTGATGAGAGTGAAGAGCACCCCCATCCAGAAGATGGCGCCGAGCGCCACCGGAATCGAGATGCCCTGACCCAGCACCAGGCTGAAGGCGGTGAAGGCGGTCAACGAGATGGCGCAGCCGATGGCCATCGGCAGGCGCGCCCACAGCCCCATCAGCAGAGAACCGAAGGCGGCGATGAGGCAGGTGGCCACAAATACGGGCCCCTGCTCGAAGCCGGCGGCTCCCAGCATATTGGGCACCACTATGATGCTGTAGACCATGGCGAGGAAGGTGGTGAGACCGGCGACCAGCTCCTGGCGCACCGAGCTGCCCCGCTCATGAATCGAGAAATATGTGTCCAAAAATCCGCCCCGTTCCGTCGAAGCGACTGCGTGTTGCTCTGCCATTGCCTTGATCTCGCCAAAGTGTGAAGGAAATCGTTTGTCTGATGGGCGCGCAAAATAGCAGGAAACAGGGGGAAATGCAGCGAATTCGTCAAACGTTTTCCTGTCTTTTGCCGAACTTGCATCGATTTGGAGTCGATCTGAGCCAACGGTTCCCACTCCTCGCTTATCTATACTGAAACCAGTCCGCCATGGAGGTCAGATCATGCATATCGGCAACCTGCTCAAGATGCTCCCCGACTCCCTGCCCTGCGAGCTGTTTGAAGACATCCTCAGCACCGATCGTCTGCGCATCGAGCGTATCCTGTCACGGGGGCAGAGCACCCCCCAGGGAGAGTGGTACGATCAAAACGAGCACGAGTGGGTATTGCTGGTGGAGGGAGAGGCGGTGCTGAGCATCGAGGATCCCCAAAGTGGCGAAGCCCGGCTGCTGCGCCTCGGCCCCGGCGACTATCTCAATCTGCCAGCCCATCTGCGCCACAGGGTGGAGTCCACGGCACCGGATCGCACCACCATCTGGCTCGCCATCTTCTACTGAGAGCGACACGGTTATGTGATGAAAACGTCACCATCTCTTGCCTCGTCTGGTTGAAGCGAAGCGAGTTGATTAGCCTGTTAACAGAGGCGACAAGGAGATCCCCATGAACCCCAAAATCACCGCCCGTCAGCAACATCTGACCGCACTGCTGGCATCGGGGGAAGAGATCCGCATCGGTAACGAGCAGCGCTGCCCCCTGCCCCTGGCCGAGCTGGGACGGATCGGTGCCGATCACCCCGCGGTGATCCAGCGGTGCGACAGCGGACTCACCGCCGAGGTACTGCATCTTGAGCTGTCCGGTGAGCAGTGGTGCCTGAAACGGGCGCGTCCCGTCTCCCGCGTCGCCAATCCGGACGGCACGACCGCCTTCCTGACCGAGCTGCAGCGACGCCAGGAGATTGAGAGCCTGCGTGAGCTCCACCCCGACCTGCTGCCCCAGGTCGTCAGCACCCGTTTCGGCTCTCTGCAGCACGGCCTGTTGCTCTCTCCCTGGTTGCCGGGCAAGCCCCTGTCGCGCATCAATGAGCGCGTGTTGCAGCAGATGCTCAATGCCGAGGGTGAGTTGGCACACTGGGGATTCTTCGACTGGGACCCGAGCCCGGGCAACTTGCTCGACGACGGCCACCAGATCCGCCTGTTCGACTTTGGCTACATGTGGCCCTTCGACCCCCTCCACGAGTTCAACTCCAACGGCCTGAGCGATCCCGACTTCCATGTCCCCGAGCGGCTCGAGACCCGCGCCCTGTCGGGGATCTGGCTCGGGCTGGACGATCCCCTGCCCCAGTTCCACCTGTGGCGTGAACTCTGCCTCGAGTGGGCACGATGGGAGCTGGCCAGCCTGCGCCGACGGGGGGCCTCACTCCCGGTGCTGACCCGACTGGAGGGGCTCATCGCCCGCTGGCGGGAAACCCTGAGCGGCCCAGAGTCCCTCTGGGCCCACTGGCTGCGGGACATGTATCGCAGCCACCTGCTCGACGTGCTGGACGATCTCAGCGGCCAGAGCGCGACGCCCCTCACCCTGCAGCGTGTCGACTGGCTGGTGCAGCATCTGGAGCGAGACTTCAACCTGCTGCAGGGGCATCTGATGCCCGCCGATGCGGGGCTCGGGCGGGCCGCACTGGGCGAGCGCTACCACACTCTGCGCCGCCAGGTGGAAGCCTGCCAGCTGGCCTGACCGGCAACAAAAAGCCCCGCCAAGGCGGGGCTCACTCTGCACCGGACGGGCTTAACGGCCCGATTCGGCGATCACGCGGGCGACGATGTCGGCACGCTTGCCCGGCTCCATCTCTTCGAGGGCGATCAGGGCCGCCTTGATCAGCACCCCCTTGGGAATGCTCATGTCGTCAAAGGTGATGGTGGCGTCCAGGTGCAGGGCGTGCAGGCGGCTGGCATCCTTCGGACCCAGGTTCAGCTGCATGGTGAGCGGGGAGCCCTTCTTCTTGGCCTTCTCGGCCTTGTTGGTGTCGAAATCAGACATAGTGGTTCAAACCTGTTGTGTGAGCGGGACTTACCAGTCCTCGTTGCGAATAAAGGCGCGCCAGGAGGTCAGCACGGCGGCAAAATCCTCGAGGCCGCACAGGGCCAGCTGTTCATCGTCATAGTAGGCGAGATCGTCGAGATCCTCGTCCAGGCTGATGTTGAGCACGTTGGCTTTGACCTCGGCCTCCTCCTGGGTCAGGGTCAGGGAGTAGTCACGCCCGGGACGGCGGAACTCCTCCTGCTGGCGGGCCGAGAGGCGGTCGATGACGGCGAACAACTCGTCGAGCACGGCCTCGTCCTTGCCCACCTCGTCGATCAGCCACTGGCCGATGGCCTCGTGGCCCATGGAGAAGCGGGCACGATAGCCGCCGAAGCCATCACGCCGAAATTCATAATCCATCGTGGGGTCCAACTGGGGTAAAGTGGGCCCTATTCTAACGGCCCGGGCTCGCCAGCAACAGCCCGACCGACCCAATCACGCCGGAAGCAGCATGGAACTGGACGATAACATAGCGCGCCAGATAGTCGCGCGGGCCATGAGGATCCTCCCCTACTCGGTCAACGTGATGGACAGACACGGCCACATCATCGCCTCGGGCGACCCGAGCCGCCTCCATCAACGCCATGAGGGGGCCATCCTGGCGCTTACCGAAGACCGGGTGGTGGAGATCGACGACGCCACGGCCCTGCGCCTCAAAGGGGTACGTCCCGGTATCAACCTCCCCATCGCCTTCCAGGAGGAGCTGATCGGCGTCATCGGCATCTCGGGGGCGCCGGAGCAGGTGCGCGCCTTCGCCGCCCTGGTTCAGATGACGGCCGAGTTGATCCTCGAACAGGCCGCCCTCTCCGAGCAACTGCTGTGGGATCGCCGCCACAAGGAGGAGCTGGTGCTGCAGCTGGTTCGCGGTGACGGCAAGCCGGCCCAATTGGCGCAATCGGCACGCCTGCTCGGCATCGATCTAAGCCAACCCAGGGTCGCGGCAGTGATCCGCCTCGAGCAGGCGGATCCGGCCCGCTTGCGCGAGCTGGTCCATCTGCTGGAGAACCCGGAGCGTGACAACCTGGTTGCCATCCACGGCCTCGACGAGATTGCGGTGCTCAAACCCATCCGGCTCGGCGAGCAGGGATGGCAGACCGAAGGGGAGCGGGAACGGGTCAAGGAGCTGTTGGGACGCATCGCCGGTTTTCGGGTACGCATCGGGATAGGTGATCACTTTCCCGGGGTTGAGGGGCTCGCCCTCTCCTGGCGTACCGCCCGCGAGACTCTGCTGCGTGGCAGCCGTCAGGCACCACGACGCCAGGTCTACTTTTTCGAGGACTACAAGCTGCCGGTGCTGCTTGGCACCCTGGCTGACTCCTGGCAAGGGAGCCGTCTCACCATCCCGCTCCAGCGGCTCGCCGATGAAGATTCCAAGGGAACCCTGCGCAAGAGTCTCGAACACTATTTCGGCGAGAATTGTGATCTGCATCGGGCCGCCGCCGCCCTCTTCATCCACCCCAACACACTGCGCTACCGACTCACCCGGATAGAGCAGATAACAGGCTTGAATATCAATGTGTTGGAAGAAAAGCTGCTGCTCTACCTGGCCCTGACCCTGGCACGATAATTTGTTTGAAAATACAAAATCGACCATTTCTGGTGCATCACATTTAGCGGGTTGAACAAAGACACCGGCATGGAAGCCGCCATAATGCGGCCACTATTCCAACAACCGGTACCCGACATGACACCCATCACAGCACTGGGGGCCCTCGCCGCCCTCGTCATTGCCATCGCCCTCATCCTCAAGAAGGTGCCGCCCGCCTATGGCATGATCGTCGGCGCCCTCGCCGGCGGTCTCATCGGCGGTGCGGACTTGACCCAGACCGTCGCCCTGATGATCGGCGGCGCCCAGGGGATCACCACCGCAGTGATGCGCATCCTGGCCGCCGGCGTACTGGCCGGCGTGCTGATCGAGTCGGGTGCCGCCACCACCATCGCCGAGACCATAGTACGCAAGCTCGGTGAGACCCGCGCCCTGCTCGCGCTGGCACTGGCCACCCTGATCCTGACCGCGGTCGGCGTCTTCGTCGACGTGGCGGTCATCACGGTCGCCCCCATCGCCCTGGCCATCGCCCGCCGTGCCGACCTCTCCAAGCCGGCCATCCTGCTGGCCATGATCGGCGGTGGCAAGGCGGGCAATGTCATGTCTCCCAACCCCAACGCCATCGCGGCGGCTGATACCTTCCACCTGCCCCTCACCTCTGTGATGGCCGCCGGCATCATTCCGGGCCTGTTTGGCCTCGCCATGGCCTACTGGCTGGCCAAGCGCCTCAACAACCGCGGCAGCAAGGTGGACGCCAAGGAGGTGGTCGTGGTGGACGAAAGCGCCCTGCCGCGCTTTGCCGCCGCCATCAGTGCACCCCTGGTCGCCATCCTGCTGCTGGCCCTGCGCCCGGTGGCCGGCATCGTCATCGATCCCCTTATCGCCCTGCCGCTCGGCGGCCTGGTGGGTGCCCTGATGATGGGCAAGTTCGGCAACCTGAACCAGTACGCCGTCTCCGGTCTGTCACGTATGGCGCCGGTCGCCATCATGCTGCTCGGTACCGGCACCCTGGCGGGCATCATCGCCAACTCCGGCCTCAAGGATGTGATGATCGCCGGCCTGACCGCCTCGGGCCTCCCCTCCTACCTGCTGGCGCCGGTCTCGGGAGCCCTGATGTCACTGGCTACCGCCTCCACCACCGCCGGCACCGTGGTCGCCTCCAGCGTCTTCAGCCACACCCTGCTGGAACTGGGGGTCAGCGCCCTGGCCGGGGCCGCCATGATCCACGCCGGCGCCACCGTGTTTGATCACATGCCCCACGGATCTTTCTTCCACGCCACCGGTGGCAGCGTCCACATGGGGGTCGGGGAGCGGCTCAAGCTGATCCCCTACGAGACCGCCGTCGGTCTCACCATCGCATTCGTCTCTACCCTGATGTTCGGCGTGTTCGGTCTCGCCTGAGGAGAAACTTCATGAAAATCGTCATCGCCCCCGACTCCTTCAAGGAGAGCCTGAGCGCCATGGAAGTGGCCGACGCCATCGAGGCAGGCTTTCGCCAGGTGCTGCCGGACGCCACCTATCTCAAGTTGCCCATGGCCGACGGCGGTGAGGGGACTGTGCAGTCCCTGGTGGATGCCACCGGCGGGCGCATCGTGCCGGTCGAGGTCACCGCTCCCCTCGGCAACCGGGTCGAGGGCTTCCTCGGCCTGCTCGGCGACGGCAAGCGCGCCGTCATCGAGATGGCCGCCGCCTCGGGCCTGCACCTGGTGCCCCCCGAGCGGCGCAACCCCCTGCTCACCACCAGCGTCGGTACCGGCGAGCTGATCCTGACCGCCCTCGACCTGGGAGTCGAGCACCTGATCCTCGGTATCGGTGGCAGCGCCACCAATGACGGCGGTGCCGGCATGATGCAGGCCCTCGGCGCCCGTCTGCTGGACAAGGAGGGGCAGGCCCTGCCTCCCGGGGGCGGCGCTCTAGATCAACTGGAGAGGATCGATCTGAGCACTCTGGATCCCCGTCTGGGCAAGCTGCACATCGAAGTGGCCTGCGACGTGGACAATCCCCTGTGCGGCCCCAAGGGTGCCTCCGCCGTCTTTGGCCCCCAGAAGGGGGCGACCCCCGCCATGGTGGCCCGGCTCGACGCCAACCTGGCCCACTACGCCGCCTGTATCGAGCAGGCACTTGGCAAGCAGGTCAAGGAGAGTGCAGGGGCCGGCGCCGCCGGTGGCATGGGAGCCGCCCTGCTCGGCCTGCTCGGGGCCGAGCTCAAGCCCGGTGTCGGTATCGTCATCGAGGCGCTGGGGCTGGCCGAGGCCGTGGCCGATGCGGACCTGGTGATCACCGGTGAGGGGCGCATCGACAGCCAGACCATTCACGGCAAGACCCCCATCGGCGTCGCCCGCTGCGCCAAGCAGTTTGGCAAACCGGTGATCGGTATCTCAGGTTGCCTCACCGATGACTGTGGCGTGGTACATGAGCACGGGCTGGATGCCGTGTTTGCCGTGGTCAACCGGGCCATGGCCCTGCCGGAGGCCCTCGCCACCGCCCGTTGCAACATAACGCTGACGGCCCGCAATGTGGCGGCCTTGTGGCGCCTCGGCAGTCGCTAACGCCAACGCCGGCCAACAGGCCGGCTTTTTTACGCCTGCCGCTGCCTTTGAACTGAGGCTTGGGGCATCATGGGGTGAGCACATTGCCAAGGAGGTCCTCATGCTGCCGCTCACCCTGGGGCTGCTGCTGTTTGCCCTGCTCCACCTCTATCCCGCCCTCAGCCCGGGGCATCGCGCCCATCTGCTGACTCGTCTCGGCGAGCAACGCTACAAGGGGCTCTTCTCCCTCGGTGTCCTGGTTGCCTTCGGCCTGATCTTCGCCGGTTGGCGCACCATCCAGCCTGACCCCCTCTATGCACCCCCGGCCTGGGGGCTGCCCGTGGCCATGGGCATGCTACCGCTCGGGGTCTGGCTCGTCTGCTGCTCTCTCGGCCCCAACCATGTGCGCAAATGGCTGCGCCACCCGCAACTGCTCGGCTTTCTACTCTGGGCGCTGGCCCACCTGCTGGTGAACCAGGAAGGACGCTCCCTGCTGCTCTTTGGCTCCCTCACTCTCTGGGCCCTTCTCAACCTGTTGCTCATCATTCGTCGCGACGGCTGGCGAAGCACGGTTTCACAGGCTGACTGGCGCGCCGATCTCGCCAGCCTGGTGGCGACCATCGCCCTGCTGGCACTTCTGCTACTGGGTGGTCACCAGTGGCTAACCGGCATCCCTTTGCTTGCGCGCTAGGCGCCCCACTGCCACAAGGAGCGTGTGATGAAAATCCTGCTGAGTGCGACCTTGCTGGCCGCGACCACGGCTCAGGCCTGTCCCGATTACCTGAATCTGGAGCTGCGTGAACTCGCCACCACCACCCGCCATCATCTTTGCCAGCTGACCGAGGGCAAGGTGGTACTGGTGGTCAACACCGCCTCTTACTGCGGCTATACCAGGCAGTTTGCCAGCCTCGAGCGCCTGCACCGGCAGTATGCCCAGAGAGGGCTGGTGGTACTGGGCTTCCCCTCCAACGATTTTCGCCAGGAGGATGGCAGCGAGGAGAAAGCGGCCGGTGTCTGCCGCCGTGACTACGGGGTCACCTTCCCCATGTTTAACTTCAGCCATGTGCGCGGCGCCGAGGCCAATGCCCTGTTCAAGGCGCTGGCCGCCTACTCCAGAGCCCCCGACTGGAACTTCAACAAGTACCTGCTGGGGCGCGACGGCAAGCTGATCGCCCGTTACGGGGCCGGTCAGACGCCGGATCGCAACCCGCTGCTGCGCCAGATCGAGCAGGCCCTCAGCCAGTAACCCTGCCAAGAGACGGCCCGGTTTGCCATAATGGGCTTTTGTCCACAATGGGAAACTGTGATGCTGCAACGGCTGCCCCAGATGCTGATCCTCGACACCCTGGTCCGCGAGCAGGGTTTCTCCGCCGCCGCACGCCGCCTTGGCGTCTCCAAGTCCTACATCAGCAAACAGCTGGCCCAGCTTGAGGCGAGTCTGGGAGCCCAGTTGGTACAACGCACCACCCGCCGGATCGCCCTGACCGAGCTTGGCGAGGCCTACGCACGTCACTGCCGCGCCCTGGTGATCCAGGCTCAGGAGGCCGATTCCATGGTGGCCGAACGTCAGGGAAGGGTGAGCGGCGTGCTGCATCTGGGACTCGGCCAGTCGTTTGGACGGCTCCACGTCGTACCACACCTGCAGGAGTTTCAGCGCCGCTACCCGGAACTCGAGCTCGAAGTCTCCCTGTTCGATCGGCGCAGCAACCTGGTGGATGAGGGGCTGGATCTCTGGGTTACCACGGTTGAGGACAAACCGGAGGGATTGGTCGGCCAACGGCTGGCCGATCTCGGTTTCGTGGCTGTGGCGTCGCCGGACTACTTGCTGCAACACGGCACTCCCCTCACCCCCCAGGATCTCCAGCACCATAACTGCATCACCTACCAGAGTCGTGAACGCCGCTACGATCAGTGGCAGTTTCGCCGTGGCCGGGAGCGACTGGCGGTGCAGGTGAGTGGCAACTATCGGGTGGATCTGGCCGAGGCGGTCCGTGATGCCGCCCTGGCCGGCCTCGGCATCGCCTATGTGGCCAACTATTTGCTGGAGGACGAGCTGCGCCAGGGACGCCTCATTTCGCTCTTTCCCGAATGGGAACCCAGCCAGAAGATGGCGGTACACGCCGTTTATGCCCGGCGTGAACACCTGCCTCCCAAGGTGCGCCACTTCATCGCCTTTCTCAAAGAGATCTTTGGCCAGCCCCCCCACTGGGAAGAGCGGCTGAAACCCTGGCTGGGTCGATTGTCCGTGAACAGGGAATAATTGTTCTCATGGAGAAACAAACGAAACGAGTATAAATAGAATCAGCAACTTAGAGAGGTGGAAAACGATTTTCGCCATACGATAACAGGGAAGCAACAAGCCCGGGTTGCACGGTGACGGCGGCAGGCGCAGAATCCGCGCCCATCCCGTTTCTGCCACCCGGAGTCACCATGATTGCCCTGCTCGGCATGCTGGCCATTCTGGCCCTTGCCACCCTCTGTTCCACCGACCGTCGCGCCATTCCCCTGCGCACCGTCTCCCTCGCCCTGCTGCTGCAACTGCTGTTCGCCGCCCTGGTGCTGTGGCTACCGGCCGGTCAGAGCGCACTCAATGGCGTGAGCCAGAGCGTCAGCGCCGTTATCGACTACGGTCAGGAGGGAATCGCCTTCCTGTTTGGGGATCTGGCCAAGTTCAAGCTCGGCTTCATCTTCGCCTTCAACGTGCTGCCGATCATCATCTTCTTCTCGGCCCTGATCGCCATCCTCTACCACATCGGTCTGATGCCGCGAGTCATCGCCCTGCTCGGTGGCGCCCTGCAGAAGTTGCTCGGTACCGGCCGAGCCGAGAGTCTCTCGGCCACCGCCAACATTTTCGTCGGCATGGTCGAGGCTCCTCTGGTGGTCAAGCCCTACCTGTCGCGCATGTCCGACTCCCAGTTCTTCGCCGTGATGAGCTGCGGTCTCGCTTCGGTCGCAGGCGGCACCCTGGTTGGCTACGCCAGCATAGGGGTAGAGCTTAAGTTTCTGATCGCCGCCGCCTTCATGTCGGCCCCGGCCGGGTTGGCCATGGCCAAGATCCTGGTCCCGCCCGCCGCGAATGAAGCCGAGTACCACGACGATGTGGAGATACCGCGTGCCACCAACGTCATCGAGGCTGCGGCTGATGGCGCCATGTCCGGTCTTAACATCGCCGTGGCCGTTGGGGCCACCCTGCTCGCCTTCGTCGGTGTGATCGCTCTGTTTAACGGCCTGCTCGGCTGGGCCGGTGGCCTGGTGGGGTTGGATCTGAGCTTCCAGATCATTCTGGGCTGGTTGTTCGCCCCCGTCTCCTGGCTGATCGGCATCCCCTGGCAAGAGGCCCAGGCGGCCGGCGCCCTCATCGGCACCAAGATAGTGGTCAACGAGTTCGTCGCCTTCATCGCCCTGGTACAGGATCAGACCCTGAGCGAAGGCAGCAAGGCCATCGTCACCTTCGCCCTGTGCGGGTTTGCCAACATCTCCTCCATGGCGATCCTCATCGGCGGCCTCGGCTCCATGGTGCCGGAACGCAAAGCCTTCATTGCCCGCTTCGGCATGCGCGCCATCCTGGCCGGCGTGCTGGCCAACCTGATGAGTGCCTGCCTGGCCGGCCTCTTCTTGACCCTCTCATGACAACTGCACCTTGTCATTTTCAGCCCGCCATCCGGCGGGCTTTTTTTGAGGCAAAAAAAGCGCCTCAAAGAGGCGCAGGGGAAAATCACAGATTGGAAGCGTCACATGGGTGCCACTCATCACCACCATGGGCTCGGAGTGTAGAGACACCTTACCCCTGCCTCTCTGAAGCAGATATGAGTCGTCACTTCATCCACCGTTCATCTTTGCAACACTTTGCTCGTGGGCCAGCAACCAGGCCTTGATTGGCAATCCTCCTGCGTAACCGGTAAGACTCCCGCCACTTCCGATCACCCGATGACAGGGCACCACTATGCCAAGAGGGTTGCGTCCGTTGGCCGCCCCTACGGCTCGCACCGCTCCGGGATTACCGATGGCGTTGGCAATATCGCGATAGCTTACCGTGTGGCCAAAGGGAATCTCCCGCAGGGCGGCCCACACAGCCATCTGAAACGCAGTGCCGCGAGCCGCCAGAGGCAGATCGAAATGGGTCAGCCGGCCCGCGAAGTAGTCGTCGAACTGGGTCAGATAGGGGCGCAGTGCCGCCTCATCGTGGCGCCACTCCGGCAGTACGGGCTGGGGCCGTTCGCCGTCACAAAACTCTACGTGACGCAGACCATCCCGATCGATGGCGACCAACAAGGGGCCGAGACTCGTCTGGCAAAAGGCGTAATACACGGGATCACCTCAAAAGAGCGGGGGCCTCACGGCCCCCGGGGTCATGACCGGGGTTGTGGTGCCTTGCACTGGGTGTGGGCTCCGGGCTCCAGATATGGGGTCAGGATCGGCGCCATCCCCTTGAGCACCTGAACCGGCAGAGCCGAAGTGAAGCGGAACTTGTCCGACTGGCTGCCCGGTACGAAGGCGGTGAGGGTACCAAAGTGGTCGGGGCCCAAATAGAAGACGAAGGTTGCAGTCCGGTTACGAGCCAGGGAGCTGATCACCCCACCACCGCGGCCAACCGTCTCGATTCGGTTGTCGCCGGTCCCTGTCTTCCCCCCCATGACGAGAGGAGTCCCGTCGGCCAGCTTGAAGGCGCCGGCAATGCGCCGCGCCGTTCCCGCCTCAACGACCTGGGAGAGGGCCCCGCGCAGGGCGGTAGCGACTTCACTCGGCAAGACTCGAACCCCTGCCGCCTGCTTGGGCATAAACTCGGTTTCAAACGGTGTACCTTTGGCGAACTCGAGACGATCGATGCGCAAGGTCGGCAGGCGTACCCCATCGTTCATGATGATCCCCATCAACTCGGCCAGGGCTGCGGGTCGGTCACCGGAACTCCCGAGCGCAGTGGCGAGCGACGGAACCAGATGATCGAAGGGGTAACCCAGGCGCTGCCAACGCTGATGGATATCCAGGAAGGCCTCCACCTCCAGCATGGTACGAATACGACTGTCACGAGCACTGCGATGGCGGGTCTTGAACAACCAGCCATAGACCTCCTGGCGCTCATCCCGGCTCGCCTGAACCGCATCGGAGAAGGTAGCCTTGTCGAAATCGCGCAGATAGCTGAGCAGCCAAAGCTCCAGAGGGTGGACCCGGGCGATATAGCCTTGATCCGGTAAGGAATACTTGCCGGGACCATAAGCCTCATAGAGCTGTGCGATTCGTCTCTCCGTCACCGCGCTGCGCATCGCCTTGGGCAGGCGTGCGTCGAGGAAGGTCCGGAACTCATCGAGTGAAGCGCGAGGGAAGAGATAGCGGTGCACGGCCGCGAGCCGAGAGGCGCCGGGTTTGAGACCGTCGAGGAAGGTATCGAGCCGCTCCTCGGCACTCTTGCCCTGATACTTGCGCCAGAAACGCAGCAGATAAGTCTGTCCCTCTTTATCGGCGAAGCGCACCAGATACTCGGTACGGCGCGGGTCCCTGTCGTCCTTGAGCAGCAGAGCCCGGTTTCCCTCCTTGTAGAGGGTATAGCGTTCGATATCTCTAAGCAGCCTCACAAACGGCAGGTTGATCGACTCCCGCAAGGCGTCGCGCATGCTGGGCATGCGGGCATTATCCTCCCTGCGGAAGTTGTTGAAGGTATGCATGCCGCCACCGGTGAAGAACCCCTCATAGGGACTGGCGGAATAGGTGCGATCGAGGGCAGCCTCCAGCATGACCGGAAGATTGCGCTCCTTGTTAGCGATGAGCCAACCGATGGCCCAGCGGCTGAGGTTATCCTGTGCCTCTATCTTTCGCAGGGAGTCTACCGGCATGTCTCCATATCGCTCATGAAGCTCGGCGACTATCTCCAGATAGGTGGTCAATACCCGCAACTTGGCGGTGGAGCCCAGCTCCAGTTTACTCATCTCATTGATGTCAAAAGGCTGGTCTGTGTTGTCTGTCTGCACCCTCACCTGAAAGCCCCCGGGCGTCCTCTCAAACAGGGTGAAGCTATAGCTCACATCTCCCGTCTTCTCGGGCGAGAGCAGGCGCTCTCCGAAGAGTCCGACCTCGGCGGCAAAGGTGGGATCGGCCAGCTTGTGCAGATAGGCGGTCACCTGATCCTGAAGCTGAAAGTTGAGGCTGGTATCGGCGTTGAGATCCATTCGGTCAAGATCGTAGAGCTGAACCCCCAACTGCCGGCTCAGGCGGGAGCGAGCCACCTGCAACCCCTTGTTACTCTCGACCTTGAGCGAGGCGGGATCCTTGGCAAAGTTTCGAAACGCGAGGGGAGCCTTGAGAGCCGCCTCCATCAAGGGGGGATCAATCATGCCCTCCTGGACGAAGAGGCGCAGATAGCTATCTGTCAGCGCAGCCAGGTCCTCCCGCCCCTGGGCCAGATAGTAGGAGGGTCGCCGGTGAGCGATCATCAGGGAGACCACCTGACGCAGGGCCAATCCCTGAGCAGCCAGGTCGGTGCCCTGGTTGCGCATGGGATCGAGTAGCAGGTTGACTCTTGCCGGATCAGCGCCAAACCAGACCCACAGACCATCTCCCAGGCCATGGACCTCTCCGTATCCAGGTGCCGCCGACAGGGGAACCGAGTTGAGGTAGGCCCAGGCAACCAACTTGCGGGCCTCCAGGGTCTCAGGCCCCAACCGATAGGCGCGCACACTGGCCGAGACCATCTGACGCAGCTTCTCTTTGGGTGAGAGGGTCAAACCGTCCGGGGAGTGGCGATACTTCTCTACCTGGGTTGCCAGGGTGCTGCCACCGGCCGACTGATCCTGCATATCCAGCGCCTTGCCTACCTGGGAGACAGCCGCTTTGGCGAAACGGGGCCAGTCCACGGCGGGGTTGGCCAGCGGCTCTTCAGTGCTCAGAAGCTCCCTGTTTTCGATAAAAAGCAGGGACTGCACAACGAGGCCGGGAATTGCATTGAAATTTGCATAGTAATGGCCGGGATAGCGGAAGCGGTAGACATCGTCTCCCCGGCAATCTTGCAATGTGAGCCCTGCCTGTACCTTCTCGGTATAGGGCACGAAGAAGCCATGAGAAGCATAGCGATAGAGCGCATCGGAGAAGCGCACCTGGTGTGCGACCTCAAAACCCCGCTGCAGCAAGCGCTCCTGTACCTCAGGCAGCGAGACATAGCCCAAACGCTTGTCAAAAGGCCCCTGGGTCGGGAAGGAAATCTGTTGGCTAGGTCCCGGCTCCACACGATAGGTCAGCCCGGTGGCGTAACGAGAGATCTCTCTGGACTGCAGGGTAGAGGTCTTCATCTCGAATAGCACCAGAGCAACCAGGGCCCCGACAATCAACAGAAAAACAATCCCAAACAGCCATTTGAACCAAGAACGACGAGGGTTTGGCGGCTTAACCACCGGAGAATCCTCTGATGCCACTATATTCGAATCCATCTGCCTTGGTGCGCCCATATGAGACCCCAGCATGGTTGCACAATTTATAGTCTTTTTATCCTACGGAGGACTCACCGATCGCAGAGTCATCCTCACAAATGATGGTAACAGGGGCTTGGGGAGAAAGGCAAAAAGGGAGTCAATGGTCACACCAGAAAGGCAGCAAAAAGCCGGCTCAAAGGCCGGCTTTCTCGGTAGGCAGGAAGTCCCTTACTTGTGGGCACCCATAGCCTTGAGCTTGGCACTCAGCTCACGGCGCTCCTTGGAGAGCTCGGCGTTCTTGATGATGTGGTCATCGACACGCTCTTCATAATCGAGACGCATATTGGCAATGATGGCCTGCACCTCTTCAATGCTCATACCGGGCTTGATGTAGTCACTCAGGTTATCCAGCAGGAGAACACGCTTCTGGTTATCGCGGATCTTCTTCTCATTGTCCTGAATCTCACGCTTGAGCTTGTTTTGGCGACGAGACATACGCACGTATTCCAGGACATCGCTGAAGGCAGACTTGTTTACTTGTTCCATATCAGTACCGCTGTTAAGTATCACAACCTGTTGTGTGGAGAGCACCTCCACAGACGATGCCATTACTCTACCTGCTTCAGTTTACGAAACAAGCGTGAGTCGAACTTTACCATCAAGAAACACGAATTCGTTGATCCCGCTCAGATGCCAGCGATACCACTGCAACCACCCAGTGACACCGTATCGAACAATGCACCAACGAAAAAAGGCCTTCCCGTTTGGGAAGGCCTTCGAAATGGGTGGCGGAGCGGCAGCCGCGCCAGCGGCTGAAGTGGAGGGCGCAGCCCGACCTCCTTCAGCAGTCCGGCTCAAGCACAAGGGACAACAGACAGGGACCGAGTTGCCAGTGGCAAGTCGCAGCCCTGTCTGTTGTCCCTTGTTTCCTTATTCCTGTCCGCATACGCCAGAAAGTAAAAAGGCCTTCCCGTTTGGG
>NZ_CDDB01000090.1 GCF_000820105.1 Aeromonas schubertii
CGGTGGCGTGAGCCAGAGCGTGGCCGTGGCCGCCGATGGCAGCTTCAGCGTCAGCGTGCCGGCGGGGACCACCGGCTTTGCGGTCAAGGTCGATACCCTCAATGACACCACCTACGAAGGCAACGAGCAGTACAGCCTGACGGCGGGCACCAGCGGCACGCCGACCGTGACCGGCACCGCCACCATCACCGATATGGCGGATCTGCCGAAGGTGAGTGGCGTGGTGGGCGACAGCGTGGCCGAAGGCAATGCCAACACCTTCAGCGTGAGCCTGTCCAACGCCAGCACCAGCGCCACCGCCGTCAACCTGACCCTGGCGGGCGGTACGGCCGAGAAAGGGGTGGACTTCACCGGCACCACGGTGACCGTGGTCATCGGTGGCGTGAGCCAGAGCGTCGCGGTGGCGGCCGATGGCAGCTTCAGCGTCAGCGTGCCGGCGGGGACCACCGGCTTTGAAGTCAAGGTCGATACCCTCAATGACACCACCTACGAAGGCAACGAGCAGTACAGCCTGACGGCGGGCACCAGCGG
>NZ_CDDB01000092.1 GCF_000820105.1 Aeromonas schubertii
CAGGCGGGTCACATCGAAGTGGGCGTGAGCCGGGAACTCCTCCAGGTATTCGCGCAGCACCTCGGCCAGATCGAGGGGCAGCCCCGACGCCTTGTAGCGCACCAGATGGCGCCCGATACGCTCGGCCAGCTCGGCGCTGATGTCGACCACCTCCTGAAACTCCAGCTCGGCAGGCACCTCGCCGGTCACCTCCTCGTCGTGGATGGCGATGGTCTCGTCGCGCAGCTCCAGCAGGCGCGGCTCCTCGGCGATGCGCAGCAGCCAGTTGTGCTGCTCAAACTGGCGGATGGATTCCCGCAGCCGCTGGCTGAAGGCGCGGTTCTTGTCCATGTCGATGGCGGTGCGGATAAACTTGTGCACGTGGCGGTCATAGCGGGACCAGAGCTCGATACACTGCTGGCCCCAGCTGGTGATGACGTCCAAACGCCCCTGCAGGGCGTGGGTCAGCTCCTCCACATGGAACAGATCGTCGCGCCCCTGGGCCGCCTCCTGGATATTGAGCAGCCCCTCTTGCAGCCGGTGGCCGGCGGCGTCCAGGGTGTCTTGCAGCTCGCGCAGGGTCTGGCCGGTCTCACGCAGCAACTTCTCGCAGCTGTG
>NZ_CDDB01000093.1 GCF_000820105.1 Aeromonas schubertii
GCTGCTGCGCGCCGGCCTCCATCAGGGGCTCTCCATTCACTTTCTCGGCCTCACCGCCCTGACCCTGCTGCTCGGCTGGCGTCTCGCCCTGCTGGCCGGCACCCTCACCCTGCTCGCCCTCACCGGTTTCGGGGTCGACAGCCCCACCCTGCTCGGCAGCGAACTGCTGCTCGGAGTGGTGCTGCCCGTGCTGGTGAGTCAGCTCCTGTTTCTGGCGAGCTGGGCCTGGCTGCCGCGCCACCTCTTCGTCTATCTCTTCGTGGCCGCTTTCCTGGGCGGCGCCGTCACCATCTCGGTCAAGGTGTTGGGCACCGCCCTCTGGGCCGGCTTGAGCGGCGCCTATCCCTGGCACACCATCGAGGAGAACTACCTCTCCATCTGGCCCCTGCTGCTCTTCCCCGAAGCCCTGCTCAATGGTATGACCATGACCCTGCTCGCCGTCTATCGCCCCCACTGGGTACACAGCTTCCACGACCGGGTCTATCTGGGGCGCTGACGTCATAAAAAACGCCCC
>NZ_CDDB01000094.1 GCF_000820105.1 Aeromonas schubertii
TGACTGGCATTGTTTTTATTGGATTTTTTCAAGCTGTATTTCTGCGGTCTTGGCTTCACGCAGCGGGGGTAACTTCGCTCTATCCTATCGGGTAACACAAACTGCCCCGCTTGTTTCTCCAACTCCGCCACCCGCTTAGGGATATTCCCCGGTGACATGAACGGCATACAGCTCAACTCATGGACGAGATAGACCGATGCCATGTGAAAACTGAGCTGACTTGCCGTGTACCCTTTCAGGCTTGCCGCCATCTTCACCATCTGGCTGCGCAGCAGGTTGTACGCCAGCAACACGCCCCACAGCTCCTGTCGTATCCCCGCTGCCTTCTTGCTGCGCAGGGTCAGTCGGTGCTGTTGCAGGCTGTGTTTCATCTCCCGATAGCCCAACTCGATTTCCCAACGGTGGCTGTAGAGGTCGACGATATCCGCCCCCGGGAAGCGCATCGGGTCGACCATCGAGGTCAGCACTTGTCGCTCTTTGCCGTTGATATGGCGGGTGAGCAAGCGGGCTTGCACCGTGTCGGGTAACTGCGGCCACTTTTTGCGGGCCTGCGGACTGGTTTTGAGCAGTACCAGGGCATCTTGGCGGCCCAGCTTGTGCACC
>NZ_CDDB01000095.1 GCF_000820105.1 Aeromonas schubertii
GGCTTCCATCAGGTTGGTGAGACCGAGTTGGAAGCGGGCGGCCACCGCCTCCAGAGGGCTGCCATCACTGGGCATGACATATTCCTGATTCTGACCGACCAGTCGGCTCCCGGCAGCAGGAAGAGGGTATTCGATGGCGTGCGCGCAGAGCGTGATGAACGCAAGGCTGCCCAGCAGGGTGCGAGCAGCGAGGCGAAGGATTTGCATAGGTTAACCTGTTGGCTGGTTGAAAATAGATGGATTCGGTCCAGGCCCACTGCCGAAGAGGGGTGATGAGGTCATGACCGGGTGCGGCATTCTTTATCGGCTCGGGTAAAAATTCAACGGTCATTGCAGAACATTCCGTCATATCTACCCCTGGCGGGGGGAGAATGGCTGTTCTTGTCCCTCTCTGTTCATGAAATGTGCAGTCGTTACGAGAAAAAATGGCGTGCCTTATGCTTTAGGCCGTTGAATTTCCGCTCGACTCACGGAAGAATGCGCAACTCGAACACCTATTCGACCCGTGCTGGATATGGGCCGACCCCCTAGAGTAATGGAGTAAACGTGATGAACCCCCTTCGTGCCATCGCCGCGACCCTGTTGTGTGGTCTCGCATTCAGCAGCCTGCCTGCGCTGGCAGTGGAATACGCCTTGCCGCCGGCCGGTAGCCGCCTCATTGGTGAGAATCTGGAGTATGTGGTCCCCAACGACGGTCGGGCGCTGGAGGCGATTGCCGCCGAATTCCAGCTGGGCCTCACCAACCTGATGGAAGCC
>NZ_CDDB01000096.1 GCF_000820105.1 Aeromonas schubertii
CAGCGCCGACTCCGTCAGCAGAGCCTGACTCTTGAAGCGCCCCTCCCAGAAGTGACCCTTGCAGCTGTCTTCCTGATTGGCCTGACGGGCCAGCCCTTCGTTGAGCAGGCGCACAAACCAACTGATGGAGTAGAGTCGCCCACGCCACTCCTCTATCAGCCCCTGCACTACCGAGAGCTCTGGCTCAATCAGGGCATCCCCCTGATACCAGCGCCGCACCAGTAGCGGCCACTGGAACAGCCCGGCCCAGCGCTCGGCCACCTCCCGCTCGCTCCAGCCCTGGGCCTGCTCGGCATCCACTCTCAGCACCAGGTGATAGTGGTTGCTCATCACCGCGTAGGCGCAGATGCCGATGGCAAAGAGGCGCGACAGCTGACCCAGTCGGTCTACAACCCACTGGCGGCGATGCTCATAGCTCTGCCCCGAATGAGCATCTTCCCCACACAGAAAGGCCCGCCGCACGCAGCGGCTCACCACGTGGTAGTAGGGCGTATCCTGCAGGCTGATTTGACGTGAACGGGCGATGGTCATGGCGAGTTCCTCGGCAGTGATGCTTCAAGTCCAGCAGAGCGCTACGCCTCTGTCAAAATGGTGGGTGTCCCAGAATCTGCCGCAGGATGGGAGAAAGCGCCTCGGGAATATGGCCGCGTTTGTCATCACGGATGGCGCGGCCGGTCCAGTCAACTAAAGCCAGATAGTCGGTGAAGGTGTAGGGGAGTGACTCGGGTTCCCCCTGCTTGGCAAACGGCAGCAGCAGGGGTGGCAACTCGGTGGTTTGGGCACGTCCCAGACGCTGGCTGATGCTGGTGTAGTCGCTCTCCTCGGGCCGGTCGGCGAGTTTGGCGCGGATGGGATTGAGCTCCACATAGGCCATGCAGGCGAGCAGCGCCGACTCGCTCAGCAGGGCCTGGCTCTTGAAGCGCCCCTCCCAGAAGTGACCCTTGCAGCTATCTTCCTGATTGGCTTGGCGAGCCAGCCCTTCGTTGAGCAGGCGCACGAACCAGCTGATGGAGTAGAGCCGCTCTCGCCACTGCTCTATCAATCCCTGCACTACCGAGAGCTCAGGCTCAATCAGGGCATCTCCCTGATACCAGCGGCGCACCAGCAGCGGCCACTGGAACAGCCCGGCCCAGCGTTCGGCCACCTCCCGCTCGCTCCAACCCTGCGCCTGCTCGGCATCCACTTTCAGCACCAGGTGGTAGTGGTTGCTCATGACCGCGTAGGCGCAGATGCCGATGGCAAAGAGGCGCGACAGCTGACCCAGTCGGTCTACCACCCACTGGCGTCGATGCTCGTAACTCTGGCCCGAATGAGCATCTTCCCCACACAGAAACGCCCGCCGCACACAGCGGCTGACCACGTGGTAGTAGGGCGTATCCTGCAGGCTGATCTGACGTGAACGGGCGATGGTCATGGCAAGTTCCTCGGCAGTGATGCTTCAAGCCAAGCAGAGCGCTACGCCCCTGTCAAAATGGTGGGTGTCCCAGAATCTGCCGCGAGTTCCTCGGCAGTGATACCTCAAGTCCAGCAGACTGCTACGCCCCTGTCAAAATGGTGGGTGTCCCAGAATCTCTCTCTTCCCGCTCGCTCCAGCCCTGCGCCTGCTCGGCATCCACTTTCAGCACCAGGTGGTAGTGGTTGCTCATGACCGCGTAGGCGCAGATGCCGATGGCAAAGAGGCGCGACCGCTGAGCCAGTCGGTCTACCACCCACTGGCGTCG
>NZ_CDDB01000097.1 GCF_000820105.1 Aeromonas schubertii
TTAACTGATCGGCATTACGCCAATGGCGAGCCTTTTTCGTTGGGTTGGTGACTACTGTACCCGGATTACCGAGTTGTCACGACCGAAAGGGCCAGGCACATAGTCGTCGGCTGCCCAGTCATTGTCATAGCGCTCTTCCCCCTCCGGATTGACCAGTCGGTAGCAGTATTGAAACTGTGCCTGCCGATCGGTGGGCAGGTTCAGGGTGGTCTTGAACTCCCCGCTCTTCATCCTCTTCAGCTCCAGTGGTTCCCACTGATTGAACTCGCCGAGCAAGAACACGTGATCGGCATCGTTTGCGGCCTCTTTATCGACCGCAAAGGTCACCTTCACCTCCGGCTTGGACTTGAGATATTGCTTCGACAACGGCATGACTGGCTCCTCTGAGTGATGAATAGAATTCCATTCCACAAGGCTAGTTTTACACCAATTGTTGATATTGGTGTTACCTGTCATTGCCATCAGCAGGCGTAATAGTGCCGTAGCAAGGCGTGGGTGAAGGGGATCTTGAGGTAGAAGCCGCGGGGGCGAGTCAGCACAGGGTCGCCGTCCTGACCGATAGCCCGGGTGAGAGCCCGTCCATTGGCCGCTTTGGGACGCAATTGCAGTACCTGACCGTGGCGGGCGGTGATCTGTTCGACCTGCCCCAGAACTATCATGTCCATCAGCTCTTCCCAATCCTGGCGTAGCAGCGCCTCCTCCTCCGGCGAGGGAGACCACAGCAGGGGCATACCCACACGGCGCTCGGCCACCGGAATATCACGGGAGCCCTCGACCGGGATCCAGAGCACCCTGGAGAGCTTGTTGCGAATGTTGGAGTGTTCCCATGACAGGCCCGTCAGGCCGACCAGCGGGGCGACGCAGACGAAGGTGGTCTCGAGCGGCTTGCCGAGAGGATCGATAGGGATCGTCTTGAGCTCGACGCCGAGCTCGGGAAAGTCCTGCTCGGGTTTGCTGCCTGCGGTGGCGCCCAGGTGCCACTCGATAAGCTGGCCGACCCAACCCTTGTGACGTCTCAGATCCTTGGGCACACGCAGATCAGCCCGATGGGCCAACTCGGCCAGAGAGAGGCCGGCGATGTCATGGGCTCGACTCAGTAGCCGGTCGAGCGAGTCGGGGGGAAGAGGCGCTTTCATGGTGGGCCATTCTACCCGATCCACTTCGTCATGGTGCTGTCTGTTTTTTGAGCATGACTTGGCGGGGTGCATCATGCTTGGACTGCTCCGATGACACTTATATAACTATCTGTTTTTAATAGGTTTAGTTTTGGTTTTCCCGGCGTATCTTGACCGCCTTCAATCACCAACCGCTTGTCCAAGGGTTGGGCAGATCTGTTGCACACACTTATCCACAAAAAAATGGGATAACTCCCGTTTTTCTCTCTCAATAGTCGTGGCAAGAGAAAATTCTCTGCTATACGCGCATTTTTGCTGCCGAACCGGTCGATAATCTGGGCGTCTTTTGTGGATAAATTGAGTTAGCTCGATCTTTAATCAGGAAAACTTGTTCACAGTAGCAGGAGGCGATCCAACCAGGATCCCGATCCGCCAAAAGGATCCTTCTGTTTGATATATGATTATGTTTTTAAATGATTTATTATCTTATTACTTCATTTTTATGCTTCTCAGTTCCACGGCAGCGTGGTGACAGGATCGGGAGCTATACCAAGATATCCCAAGCTTTTTCCACAGAACAGGTGGGAAACTTGCGATGCCTGTCGCAGAAAAATGTTTATAACTTTGCTTGAAAACTGAAGTTATCCATGATTCTTCCTCGCCGTCGGCGGTTTGCTGCCATAGGGCGAATGTGGAACAATCATCCCTAAATCAGATTTAGCCTTGTTAAGGTGATCACGTGATAGATGGTGACGGGTTTCGTCCCAATGTCGGCATCGTGATCTGTAACCGTGATGGGCAGGTGTTGTGGGCTAAACGCTATGGTCAGCACTCCTGGCAATTTCCCCAGGGGGGCGTGGATGATGGCGAGACCCCAGAGCAGGCCATGTACCGAGAGCTCTATGAAGAGATCGGTCTCAAGCCGGAAGATGTCACCGTGCTGGCTACCAGCCGGAACTGGCTCAAATATCGTCTGCCCAAACGCCTGGTTCGCTGGGACAGTTCACCGGTCTGCATAGGCCAGAAACAGAAATGGTTTTTGCTCCAGCTCGACAAGAGCAAGGAGTCGCGTATCGAATTTGGCTGCCACGGCCATCCCGAGTTTGATGACTGGCGCTGGGTGAGTTTTTGGTATCCGGTCCGGCAGGTTGTTTCGTTCAAACGCGAAGTTTACCGCCGGGTGATGAAGGAATTTGCCCCCATCGCCATGCCGGTCTCGCAGCCGGCGCAACCCAAGAAGGAACACAGGCGTCACCGCCCACGTTAAGGAGAACCCGATTGCTGACCCAGTTGCGCCATATCGTCGAGAGCATGACGGCGGCTGCCTCCCTCGAGCAGGCACTGCAGGCGCTGGTGCATCTGACCCGCAACGTGATGCAGGTCGACTGCTGCTCTGTCTATGTGGCGGAGCCGGAGCGACGTTGCTACAGGTTGGCGGCCACCGATGGGTTGGCGGAGTCTGCAGTCGGCAAGGCTTTCCTTCCCTTTGAAGAGGGGATCGTCGGCCTGGTGGGGCAGCGTGAGGAGCTGATCAACCTGGCCGATGCCTCTGCCCATCCCGCATTCAAGCTCTTGCCTGATGTGGCAGAGGAGGCATTTCGCTCCTTTCTGGGGACGCCCATCATGCATCAGCGCCAGGTGGTCGGCATCCTGGTTGTGCAGCAGAAGGAGAGCCGTCTCTTCGATGAGGGGGAGGAGTCCTTCCTGGTGACCCTGGCGGCACAGTTGGCGGCCCGTATCGCCCATGCCCAGGCGCGTAGCCAGCTTACCCGAACCGATTGGGGCAAGCCCCTGCGCGGTGTGGCCGGCTCCCCGGGGGTGGCCATCGCTCGGGCCTGGGTATGGCGGCCACGCAAGGAGCTGGCCGCCATAGTGCCCCGCAAGGCGGATGATCCTGACGCTCAACTGGGTCGCTTCGATCAGGCTGTCGAGGTGGTGCGCCATGAGCTGGAAGCCTTGGCACTGCGCTTTCGCGAGTCCTCGAGTCAGGACTCGGTGGCGATCTTCGATATTTACCTCCATCTGTTGGCTGACCCCAGCTACATCAAGCCCATTCGTCTGCGTATCGAGCAGGAGGAGTGGACGGCCATCAGCGCCGTCAAGCTGGTGAGCGAGACTCTGATCGGGCGTTTCGGGTCCATGCAGGACCCCTACCTGAGGGAGCGGGCCACCGACATCAAGGATATTGCCCTGCGCCTCATCAGCCGCCTGGTGCAGGATGAGCCTGAGCATCTGGCCATCAGCGAGCGGGTGGTGTTGGTGGCGGAGGAGGTGACGGCCACCATACTGGCCGAGGTGCCGCGAGACTGCCTGGCCGGGGTGGTCTCCATCAAGGGATCGAGCAACTCACATACCGCCATCCTGGCACGGGCCATGGGAGTGCCGGCCATCATGGGGGTCGAATTTCCTCTGGCCGAGATCCACCGGCTCATGCTGGTGGTGGATGGCTACAGCGGCGATCTCTTCGTCGAGCCGAAAGAGCCCATCCTGGCCGAGTATCGCCAGCTGCTCCATGAAGAGCAGGCGCTGGACCAACTGGTCCACAGTACCGATGGCCAGCCCTCCGAGACCCTGGACGGGGTCAAGGTCTCCCTGCTGCTCAACGCCGGTCTCAGCGCCGATACCGAGATCGCCATCAATGAACTGGCAGACGGGGTGGGGCTCTACCGTACCGAAATCCCCTTCATGCTGCACGACAGCTTTCCCTCCGAGTGGGAGCAGACCGCCCGTTATCGGGGAATACTGGAGACGTATCGCAATCGCCCTGTCTGCATGCGTACTCTGGATGTGGGGGGAGACAAGCAACTGCCCTATTTCCCCATCGTCGAAGAGAACCCCTTTCTCGGCTGGCGTGGCATCCGCCTCACCCTGGATCATCCCGAGCTCTTCCTGGTGCAGCTCAAGGCGATGCTGCGCGCCAGCGAGGGGCTCGATAACCTGGCGGTGATGTTGCCCATGATCAGCAGCGTGGGCGAGATCCGGGCTGCCCGACGTTTGCTCGATCAGGCGTGGAGCGAAGTCTCGCAGGAGGTGGCCACCCGGGGCGGGACGCTGCACTACCCCCCGCTGGGGGTGATGATAGAGGTGCCATCGGCCCTCTATATCCTGCCCGAGATGGCGCCGCTCATCGACTTCTGGTCGGTAGGCTCCAACGACCTGACCCAATACCTGCTGGCAGTGGATCGCAACAACGCCCGGGTGGCCAGTATCTATGACTCCTTCCATCCTGCCGTGATCCGGGCCCTGCAGCTGCTGGTCGACTCGGCACGCCGCTATGGCAAGCCGGTGTCGGTGTGTGGCGAGCTGGCCGGTGACCCTATCGGCGTGCTGGTGCTGCTGGCCATGGGATACCGCCGCTTCAGTATGAATACCCGTAATATTCCGCGCATCAAGTATGTGCTGCGCAACGCCTCCCTCGATGAGCTGGTCCCCCTGCTGGCCGAGGGGCTCAGGAGCGATTCACCCCACGCCTTGCGCGGGCTCTTCTCCCGTTATCTGGAGGAGCGCGGCATGGGCGGCTTTCTGCGGGCCGGCCACAAGGTGACAGCCTAATCAATCACCTCTGGATTGGCCTGCAAGGTTGCCCAAGGTGGGGAATGATAGGACAATGCGGCTCTTCAATTTCACGTGACAGAGTCTCCTATGCAAGTGCAAGACGGATATTGGGTATTCCCACAGTTTGACCCTGTGGCCTTCGCCCTCGGGCCGCTTCAGGTTCGCTGGTACGGTCTGATGTACCTGTTCGGTTTCGCCTTCGCCATGTGGCTGGCGGGGCGCCGTGCCGATGAGCCGGGTAGCGGCTGGACCCGTGACGAGGTCTCCGACCTGCTGTTTTATGGCTTTCTCGGCGTGATCCTGGGTGGGCGCGTTGGCTACGTCCTCTTCTACAACTTCGATCTCTTCCTGGCCGACCCCCTCTACCTGTTCAAGGTGTGGACCGGTGGCATGTCCTTCCACGGCGGCCTCATCGGTGTCATCACCGCCATGATCTGGTTTGCCCACAAGACCAAGCGTCACTTCTTTACGGTGGCGGATTTTGTGGCGCCGCTGGTGCCGTTTGGTCTGGGGGTCGGCCGTCTTGGCAACTTCCTCAATGGCGAGCTGTGGGGACGGGTAACCGATGTGCCCTGGGCCATGATCTTCCCCGAGGCCGGCCCGGAGCCACGCCATCCCTCCCAGCTCTATCAGTTTGCCCTGGAAGGGGTGGTGCTGTTTGTCATCTTGAACCTCTTCTGGCGCAAGCATCCGCCGCGCGGGGCCATCTCCGGTATGTTCCTGCTCTGCTATGGCCTGTTCCGCTTTATCGTGGAGTTTGTGCGTCAACCGGACAGCCAGCTCGGTCTCTACTTTAACGAGATCAGCATGGGGCAGATCCTCTCCACCCCCATGATTCTGGCCGGGCTGCTGATGATCTGGGCGGCCTATCGCAAGCCGGCCCTGTTCGGCGTGAAGGCGGAGGGTGCAAAATGAAGGTCTATCAGGCGCTGATGCGCAAGATCCTGGCCGAGGGGACCGACAAGTCGGATCGTACCGGCACCGGGACTCGCTCTCTCTTCGGTCACCAGATGCGCTTCAATCTGGCCGAGGGGTTTCCCCTGGTGACCACCAAGAAGTGCCATCTGCGCTCCATCATCCACGAGCTGCTCTGGTTCCTGCAGGGGGATACCAATATCGCCTATCTCAAGGCGAATGGCGTCAGTATCTGGGACGAGTGGGCCGACGAGAACGGGGATCTGGGGCCGGTCTACGGTGCTCAGTGGCGCTCCTGGCCGACCCGGGACGGTGGCGTGGTCGATCAGATCCAGAAAGCGGTGGACGACATCAAGCACAATCCTGACTCGCGTCGCATCATCGTCTCGGCCTGGAACGTGGGTGAGCTCGACAAGATGGCGCTGGCCCCTTGCCACGCCTTCTTCCAGTTCTATGTGGCAGATGGCAAGCTCTCCTGCCAGCTCTACCAGCGTAGCTGCGATGTCTTCCTCGGCCTGCCGTTCAATATCGCCAGTTATGCCCTGCTGACCCATATGATGGCCCAGCAGTGCGACCTGGAGGTCGGTGACTTCGTCTGGACCGGCGGTGATGTACACCTCTACTCCAACCATATGGAGCAGACGGCCCTGCAACTCAGCCGTGAGCCGCGCGCCCTGCCCACCCTGATCATCAAGCGCAAGCCCGACTCCATTTTTGACTACCGCTTCGACGATTTCGAGATAGTGGGGTATGACCCCCATCCCGGTATCAAGGCTCCCGTAGCCGTTTGACAAGAGGCGCCGAAAGGCGCCTTATTCATTTCGGATCTCCTCATAATTTCCGCGTTCAATCGACAACTCTTCGGTTTTTTCGAGTTTAAAGGTAGTTAGAATCGATTTTTAAAGGGGGAACGCCTTAACTAGACTGGAGAAATCAAGCACAACGAGGTTTCAACGAAATGAGTGAAATGGTCAAAAGATTTCTGCGGCTGGAGTCTGCATCGGGGATCATTCTGATCCTCTCTGCGGCCTTGGCGATGCTGCTGGCCAACACTTCATGGTCTGGCGCCTATCAGGCGTTTCTGGATACGCCGGTGCAGGTGCGTATCGCCGCCCTGGATATCAACAAGCCGCTGCTGCTCTGGATTAACGATGGCTTCATGGCTGTCTTCTTCCTGCTGGTCGGTCTCGAGGTAAAGCGCGAGATGCTCGAAGGGGCTCTCTCGACCCGCGAGCAGGCCACCTTCCCGGCCATTGCGGCCCTGGGGGGGATGCTGGCTCCGGCGCTGGTCTATACCCTGTTCAACTACTCCGACGAGGTGGCACGAGCCGGCTGGGCCATTCCGGCGGCGACCGATATCGCCTTTGCCCTCGGCGTCATGGCCCTGCTCGGCAAACGGGTGCCCCTGAGCCTCAAGGTGTTCCTGCTGGCGTTGGCCATCATGGATGACCTGGGGGTCATCGTCATCATCGCCCTCTTCTATACCAGTCAGCTCTCTACCACTGCCCTCGGTGTGGCACTGGTGGCCATTGGTGCGCTCTGGTGGATGAATCGTCGTGGTGTCGACCGCATCTCGGCCTATATGCTGGTGGGGATCGTGCTTTGGGTTGCGGTCTTGAAGTCCGGCGTGCATGCCACCCTGGCCGGTGTCGTGGTGGGCTTTATGATCCCCCTCAAGGGTCAACGCCATGAGTCACCTCTCAAGCATCTGGAGCATGCTCTGCATCCCTGGTCTGCCTATCTGATCCTGCCGCTGTTTGCCTTTGCCAATGCGGGGGTCTCGCTGGCCGGGATCGGGCTGGCCGATATGCTCAAGCCGGTGCCGCTTGGCATCATGCTGGGGCTCTTCGTCGGCAAGCCGCTCGGGGTCTTCACCATCAGCTGGCTGGCGGTCAAAGCCGGTATTGCCAAGATGCCCGACGGGATTAACTTCCGACACATTTTCGCCGTCAGTATCCTGTGCGGGATCGGCTTCACCATGTCCATGTTTATCGCTTCGCTGGCCTTTGAGCACGGTGGTCTGGACTATGGCAGCTACTCTCGCCTCGGCATCCTGAGCGGCTCTACCCTGGCGGCCATAGTGGGCTATCTCGCCCTGCGTTGGGCCTTGCCACAAAACAAGCCAATGGAAGGAGGGGATAAATGAGATCCGTGTGGATGATGGCCGTGTTGTTTTCGGGTTCGGTATTGGCTCAAGGGGAGGGGATCGATGCTTGCAAGAGCGATGCAGCCTCCCAGGCCTGCGCGACCTACCTCAACGGTGTGGTCGACAGCGCCCTCATGATGGGGGATCGGCAGGCTCGTGCCACCTTCGGTGAGACTTTCGGCGAGCGGGCGCTCAGCAGCCGGGTTGGCGAGCGAATCAAGCAGACCGGCCGCAGCGATTGTCGCCATGGCAGACCGGACCCCCTCTATCTCAAGGGGGTTCTGCGGGAGGAGTTCGCGGCCGGCAAGGTTGACTCGACCAGCGACATGTACGACATTCTGGCCGCAGAGATGAGCTGCCCCAGCCGGCAGCGTGCAGCGGAATCGAAACGGGATGTCACACCTTAACTACAACCACCTCTACTATTTTTGGATGACCCAGAAGAAGGGCTCTGTCACCCAGGCGGCAGAAGCCCTTTTTCTGACCCCCCAGACCGTTACCGGTCAGATCAAGCTGCTCGAGCAGCGTCTCGGGGGAAAGCTGTTCAAGCGCAAGGGACGCTCTCTCGAAGCCACCGAGCTGGGCCAGCTGGTCTACCGCTATGCCGACCGCATGTTCAGCCTCTCCTATGAGATGCTCGACATCGTCAACTATCGCAAAGAGAACCAGATCCTCTTCGATGTCGGGATCGCCGATGCCCTCTCCAAACGCTTGGCCAGTCGGGTCCTGCTCTCTGTCATCCCCAACGATGGGTCGATTCACCTGCGTTGCTTTGAGTCGACCCACGAGCTGCTGCTGGAGCAGTTGAGCGAGCACAAGCTCGACATGATCCTCTCTGACTGCCCGGTGGACTCTTCCCAGCACGCGGGACTGCTCTCCAAGCGGCTCGGTGGCTGCGGGGTCAGCTTCTTCTGCAAGGCCCCCCTGCCCGAGCTGCCGTTTCCTGCCTGTCTTGAGGAGCGCAAACTGCTTATCCCGGGGCGTCGTACCGCCATGGGGCGTCAGCTGACCCAGTGGTTTGAAGAGCAGGGGGTGACGCCCCAGATATTGGGGGAGTTTGACGATGCGGCCCTGATGAAGGCCTTTGGCTTCTTCAACCAGGGGATCTTCATGGCACCCTCTATCTATCGGGAGGAGATCCTGGAGAGCGAGGGGGTGGTTCTGCTGGGTGAGACTCAGGATCTGAAGGAGGAGTACCATGTCATCTTCGCCGAGCGGATGATCCAGCACCCAGCGGTGAAGCGTATCTGCGAGAGCGACTTCTCCTCACTGTTTAGCGGCGTCGAAAACCTCGACAACCTGCATCCCCCCACGGTCGGATTTTAAAAGTCGCTCACTCCCAGTATGATACAACCCTTTCACCAATCGGAGAGGGTCATGGAACTCGAGCAGATGGAAGCCAATGCGGCCCGTGCCGTAGCCCTGCTCAAGGCGTTGGCGAACGAGCGTCGGCTTTTTATCCTGTGTCATCTGCTGGATCGGGAGCTGTCGGTCGGTGAGCTCAACACCATACTGGGTCTGAGTCAGTCGGCCTTGTCACAACATCTTGCTGTGTTGCGGCGTGATGGGCTGGTGGCGACGAGAAAACAGGCGCAGACCGTCTACTATTCGCTCAACAGTTGCGAGGTGCGGGAGGTGATCGCTTTGCTCCATCGCCTCTACTGCAGCGAGGTGCAATAAAAAACCGGCATTTCTGCCGGTTTTTTCGTTCGATCGAACTGCGAGGCGTAGATTAGGCCAGAGCCTTGATCTGAGCAGCCAGACGGCTCTTGTGACGAGCAGCCTTGTTCTTGTGGATCAGACCCTTGGTGGCCATGCGGTCCAGGATCGGCTGAGCCTTCTCGAAAGCGGCAACGGCGGCAGCCTTGTCACCGGAAGCGATAGCAGCGATCACTTTCTTGACGTAGGTGCGGGTCATGGAACGACGGCTGGCATTGTGCTGACGACGTTTCTCTGCCTGAATCGCGCGCTTCTTAGCAGATTTGATGTTAGCCAAGTTAAACTCCTAAAACTGTCTTAGCGAGTGTATTGCAAAGGCCGAGGAATATGCCCTTGCAACCACATTTTGTCAAACGATTTGTGCAAATAAGCACCGACCCCCGATGGTGTGTCAGCGGGCGTGCGGGTAAACTGTCGGCCGATTCTAGCAGCATTCATTTCTTTCTGACAGTTCCCGAGGCCTTCCTTGAGCAAGAAATTGATTAAATCGGGCATGATCGTCTCGTTCATGACCCTGCTGTCCCGCATCATGGGGCTGGTGCGCGATGTGGTCATCGCCAATCTGCTGGGGGCGGGGGCGGCGGCCGACGTCTTCTTCTTCGCCAACCGCATACCCAACTTTCTGCGCCGGCTGTTTGCGGAGGGGGCATTCAACCAGGCCTTCGTGCCGGTCATGACCGAGTACAAGAAGGAGGGGAATGAGGAGAAGGTGCGCGAGTTGCTGGCCGTGGTGTCGGGAACCTTGGGTGGTATCGTCACCCTGGTCACCCTGCTCGGGGTGCTCTTTTCGGGTGTCCTGACCGCCCTGTTTGGCTGGGGCTGGTTCTGGGACTGGCTGCACGGGGGGCCGGCGGCCGAGAAGTTCGAGATGGCGAGCCTGATGCTCAAGATCACCTTCCCCTACCTCTGGTTTATCACCTTTACCGCCATGGCGGGGGCCGTGCTCAATACCTTCGGTCGCTTCGGGGTCTCCTCTTTTACCCCAATCTTCCTCAATATCACCATGATCGCCGCCGCCTGGTGGATCTCGCCCCTGCTCGATGATCCCGAGCTTGCGTTGGCGATCGGGGTCTTTCTCGGCGGCCTGGTACAGTTCCTGTTTCAGTTTCCCTTCCTGCGCCGGCTCAATATGTTGGTGTGGCCAAAATGGGGATGGCATCACCCCGGGGTCGTGAAGATCCGCACCCTGATGATCCCGGCCCTGTTCGGGGTCTCGGTGAGCCAGATCAACCTGCTGCTCAACACCATGCTGGCCTCTTTTCTGGCTACCGGAGCCATCAGCCACCTCTACTATTCCGATCGTCTGCTGGAATTCCCGCTCGGTCTCTTTGGTGTCGCCATCAGTACGGTGATCCTGCCGGCCCTGTCGCGCAAGCATGTGGATGCGGATGCGGCGGACTTTGCCCGCACCATGGATTGGGGGGTACGCATGGTGTTGCTGTTGGGGCTGCCCGCCATGCTGGGCATCGCCGTGCTGCGTGAACCCATCCTGCGGGTACTCTTCATGCGTGGTGAGTTCGGCATGCACGAAGTGACCATGTCCAGCGCCAGCCTGCTCGCCTCCGTCTCGGGATTGCTCTCGCTAATGCTGATCAAGGTATTGGCCCCCGGCTACTATGCCCGTCAGGACACCAGGACCCCGGTGCGCATCGGCATCATCGCCATGGTGGCCAATATGGGCTTCAATCTGGCCTTTATCTATCCCCTCGACTATGTGGGGCTGGCCCTTTCCACCGCCTGTTCGGGAACCCTCAACGCCATCCTGCTCTATCTGGGGCTGCGCAAGGGGGGCATCTATTCCATCTCCCGCGAGACCTGGTTCTTTTTGCTGCGGCTGGTGGTGGCCGGTGGCCTCATGGCGGCGCTGCTGGCCTGGCTCTCACCCGACCTGACCCAGTGGGGAGCCTGGTCCATGCTTAAGGCGACGTTGGAGCTGACCAAGCTGCTGCTGCTTGGTGGCGCGGTCTATGGTGCCGTGCTGCTGGCCAGCGGGATCCGCCCTCGTCATCTGAAAGCGGGACGCGAGGGCTGATCGCAGGGCCCGGCTGAGATATAATCCGGCGATTTCGACAGCAGCAAGACACAAGGCACTGATGGAGCTTATCCGCGGCATCCACAATCTGCGCCCCCGTCATCGGGGGTGCGTGTTGACCATTGGCAACTTCGACGGGGTGCACCTCGGCCACCGCGCCGTGCTGGCGCGGCTGCAGGAGAAGGCGGCCAGCCTCGGCCTGCCCGCCTGTGTCATGCTGTTCGAACCCCAGCCTCTGGAGCTCTTCGCCGATGCCAAGGCGCCTCCCAGATTGACTCGCCTGCGAGAGAAGGCCGAAGCCCTCGGAGGCATTGGCATCGACCGGGTGCTCTGCGTTCGCTTCAACCACGCCTTTGCCGAGCAGTCCGCCGAGACCTTTATCGAGGATCTGCTGGTGGGCAAGTTGGGGGTTCGCTACCTGGTGGTGGGGGATGACTTCCGTTTCGGCAAGGGTCGAGAGGGAGATTTCCACCGGTTGGAGGGGGCGGGGCAGCGCTTCGGTTTCGAGGTGATCAGCACCCAGAGTTTCAGCCTCTCCCGCCAGCGGGTGAGCAGTACCCTGGTACGCGAAGCGCTGCGAGCCGGCCGTATGGCCGAGGTAGAGCTGATGCTGGGACGCCCCTACAGCATCAGCGGACGGGTAGCTCACGGAGACAAGTTGGGCAGGACCATAGGGTTTCCCACCGCCAATCTGGCCCTGAAGCGGCGCGTGGCGCCGGTCAGTGGCGTCTATGCGGTGGAAGTGTTATGTTCCGGCAAGACTTTCCCCGGCGTTGCCAATGTGGGGCAGCGACCCACTCTGAACGGCACTCAGGCCCGTTTGGAGGTTCATCTGTTTGACTTCTCGGGCGATCTTTATGGTCAGCAGGTCAAGGTGCTGCTTCGCCACAAGTTGCGTGAAGAGCAAAAATTTGCCTCGTTTGATGCCTTGAAGGTACAGATTGAACAGGATGCCCGCACCGCCCGGGCCTGGTTCGGGCTGGTGACGGGATGACCGTTTCGCACTCTATTTAATGCACTCTCAAGTGATGACTCTTTAGTTATGACTCTTTAGTTATGAAGGGAACCCTGGATCGATGAGCGACTACAAACACACCCTGAATCTTCCGGAAACCGAGTTTCCGATGCGCGGCGATCTGGCCAAGCGTGAACCCCAGATGCTGCAGCGCTGGAACGATCAGGACCTCTACGGCACCATCCGTAGCGTCAAGAAGGGCAAGAAATCCTTCATCCTGCACGATGGCCCCCCCTACGCCAACGGCAACATCCACATCGGTCACTCCGTCAACAAGATCCTCAAAGACATCATTATCAAGTCCAAGGGCCTCTCCGGCTTCGACTCTCCCTATGTACCGGGTTGGGACTGCCATGGCCTGCCCATCGAGCTCAAAGTCGAAGGCATGGTCGGCAAGCCGGGCGAGAAAGTAACCCCGGCCGAGTTTCGCGAAGAGTGCCGCAAGTATGCCAAGACCCAGATCGAGGCTCAGAAGGCCGACTTCATCCGTCTCGGTGTGCTGGGTGACTGGGAACATCCCTACCTGACCATGGACTTTGGCACCGAGGCCAACATCATCCGTTCCATGGCCAGGATCGTGGCCAATGGCCACCTGCACAAGGGCTCCAAGCCGGTGCACTGGTGTACCGACTGTGGCTCTGCCCTGGCCGAAGCCGAGGTGGAGTACTACGACAAGAACTCCCCCGCCATCGACGTGCGCTTCAAGGCCGTCGACGAGGAGGCGGTCGCCGCCAAGTTTGACTGCGCCGAAGGCCATTTCGGCCACGGCCCTCTCTCTGCCGTGATCTGGACCACCACCCCGTGGACCCTGCCGGCCAACCGAGCCATCGCCATGCACGCCGATCTCGACTATGCCCTGGTGCAGGTCGAGGGGGATAACCCCGAGCGTCTGATCCTGGCCACCGAGCTGGTCAAGGACGTGATGGACCGTGCCGGTATCGAGCACTACCACAATCTGGGCTTTGCCAAGGGTGCGGCGCTCGAGCTGCTGCGCTTCAACCACCCCTTCTACAGCTTCGACGTGCCTGTGGTGCTGGGCGATCACGTTACCCTGGATGCCGGTACCGGCGCCGTCCATACCGCCCCCGGCCATGGTCAGGAGGACTTCGTTGTCGGCCAGAAGTACGGTCTGGAAGTGGCCAACCCGGTCGGTAGCAACGGTGTCTATCTGCCCGATACCGAGCTGTTTGCCGGCCAGCACGTGTTCAAGGCCAATGCGGCCGTGGTCGATGTGCTGACCGAGCGCGGTGCCCTGCTGCACCACAGAGTCTTCAACCACTCCTACCCGCACTGCTGGCGTCACAAGACCCCGATCATCTTCCGTGCCACCCCCCAGTGGTTCATCAGCATGGATCAGAACGGTCTGCGCAAGCGCGCCCTGGAAGAGATCGAGCGCATCGAGACCCAGGGTATCGCCGAGCATGGCCAGAGTGGTTGGGTGCCGGCCTGGGGCAAGAACCGCATTCAGGCCATGGTGGAGGGTCGTCCGGACTGGTGTATCTCCCGCCAGCGTACCTGGGGTGTGCCCATCGCTCTGTTCGTCCATAAAGAGACCCAGGCCATCCATCCGGACTCCGTCCGCCTGATGGAAGAGGTGGCCAAGCGGGTCGAGCAGGCCGGTATCCAGGCCTGGTGGGATCTGGACAAGGCCGAGCTGCTCGGTGCCGATGCCGATCAATATGACAAGGTGCCCGACACCCTGGACGTCTGGTTCGACTCCGGCTCGACCCACGCCTCCGTGGTTGACGCCCGCCCCGAGTTCAACGGCAAGCCGGCCGACATGTACCTGGAGGGCTCTGATCAGCACCGCGGCTGGTTTATGTCGTCTCTGATGATCGGTGTCGCCATGAAGGACAAGGCCCCCTACAACCAGGTGCTGACCCACGGCTTCACCGTGGACGGCCAGGGTCGCAAGATGTCCAAGTCCATCGGTAACGTGGTGAGTCCCCAGGACGTGATGAACAAGCTGGGTGCCGACATCCTGCGCCTGTGGGTCGCCAGTACCGATTACACCGGTGAGATGACCGTCTCCGACGAGATCCTCAAGCGCTCCGCCGACGCCTATCGTCGTATCCGCAATACCGCCCGCTTCCTGCTGGCCAACCTGAACGGCTTTAATCCGGCCACCGACATGGTCGCTCCCGCCGACATGGTGGTCGCGGATCGCTGGGCCGTGGGTCGCGCCAAGGCGGTACAGGAGGAGATCGTCGAGGCGTTTGACGCTTACAACTTCCATGGGGTCACCCAGAAGCTGATGCAGTTCTGCTCGGTCGAGATGGGCTCCTTCTATCTGGATATCATCAAGGACCGTCAGTACACCGCCAAGGCAGACAGCCTGGCCCGCCGCTCCTGCCAGACCGCCCTCTATCACATCGTCGAGGCCATGGTGCGCTGGATGGCGCCCATCATGAGCTTCACCGCCGACGAGATCTGGGCCCTGCTGCCGGGTGAGCGTGCCAAGTTTGTCTTCACCGAGGAGTGGTACCAGGGGCTGTTTGGTCTGGCGGCCGACGAGCAACTGGGCGACGCCTTCTGGGCCGAGATCCTCGAGGTGCGTGGTGAAGTCAACAAGGCGCTGGAAGCCGCCCGTGGCGAGAAGCGCATCGGTGGCTCCCTGCAGGCCGAGGTGACCCTCTACGCCAAGCCGGCTCTGGCCGAGCAGCTCAAGGCCCTGGGTGACGAGCTGCGTTTCGTGCTGCTCACCTCCAAGGCCACCGTCGTCACCGCCGAGGCGGCTGCCGAGGGGGCTGTGGCAACCGAGCGTGACGATCTCTGGGTCAGCGTGGTGCAATCGTCCGCCGCCAAGTGCGAGCGCTGCTGGCACCATGTGGAAGACGTGGGCACCATTGCCGGCCACGAGCAGATCTGTGGTCGCTGCGTGACCAACGTCGACGGTGACGGCGAAGTCCGTTCCTTTGCCTGATGGGTGACATGATGCAACAAAAGAGTGGCCTGCGTTGGCTGTGGCTGGCTGCCCTGGCCTTTATCCTTGACCAGGCGACCAAGCTCGCCGTGGTCAAGCTGCTGCCATATGGCTACCCGGGGGTGGAGATCACCCCCTTCTTTAACCTGGTGCACGTCTACAACAAGGGGGCGGCTTTCAGCTTCCTGGCCGATCAGGGAGGCTGGCAGCGCTGGTTCTTCGCGGCGTTGGCCTTCGCCATCTGCGGTCTGCTGACCCACTGGCTGCGCAAGCAGCCGGCCGAGCAGAAGTGGAGCGGCATCGCCTATGCCTGCATCATCGGCGGGGCGCTTGGTAACGTGTTTGACCGGTTGGTGTTGGGCCATGTGGTCGACTTCCTCGACTTCTACTGGGGTCGTGCCCACTGGCCGGCCTTCAACCTGGCCGACAGCTTCATCTTCATCGGTGCCGCCATGATAGTGCTGGACGGCCTGCGCGGTGACAAACAGGCCAAGGAGCACGCATGAGCAATATCATTGGGGCCGACAGTCAGGTCATCTTCCATTTCACCATCAAGCTGGAAGATGGCTCGGTGGCGGATAGCACCCGGCTCGGCGGTCAGCCGGCCAGGCTGGTGATGGGCGATGGCAGTCTGACCCCGCACTTCGAGGCCTGCCTGTTGGGCCTGTGTGCCGGTGACGCCAAGAGCTTTACGCTGGCGCCGGAGCAGGCCTTCGGCCTGCCCAACCCCGACAACGTCCATCACCTGGATCGCGCCAAGTTCGGCGCCGATGCCGAACCCGAGGTGGGCGCCATCATCGGCTTCAGCCTGCCGAACGGCGGCGAGATCCCGGGGATAGTCCGGGCGGTGGAAGGGATGTCGGTGACCGTCGATTTCAACCACCCCCTGGCCGGGCACACGGTGACCTTCGAGGTCGAGATCCTGGCCGTGGACGAGGAGCTGGAGGAGGCCTGATGGAGATCCTGCTTGCCAACCCCCGCGGGTTCTGCGCCGGCGTCGACCGCGCCATCAGCATCGTCGAGAGCGCCCTGGAGAAGTTCGGGGCGCCCATCTACGTGCGTCACGAGGTGGTGCACAACCGCTACGTGGTCAACAAGCTCAAGGAGGCGGGGGCCATCTTCGTCGAGGAGATCGACGAGGTGCCGGATGACAACATTGTCATCTTCTCCGCCCACGGTGTCTCCAAGGCGGTGCGCGAGAAGGCCAAGGCCCGCGCCCTCAAGGTGTTCGACGCCACCTGCCCGCTGGTGACCAAGGTACACATGGAGGTCCATCGCGCCAGCCGCAAGGGCTCCGAAGCGGTGCTCATCGGCCACGCCGGCCACCCCGAGGTGATCGGTACCATGGGCCAGTACGAGAACCCGAACGGGGGCATGTACCTGGTGGAAACCCCGGATGACGTCGCCACACTCCGGGTGAAGAACCCGGACGATCTCTGCTTCGTCACCCAGACCACCCTGAGTGTGGATGAAACCTCCGATGTCATCGACGCCCTGCGCCGCCATTTCCCCAAGATCCAGGGGCCGCGCAAGGATGACATCTGCTATGCCACCCAGAACCGCCAGGACGCCGTGCGCGAGATGGCTGGTCTGGTGCAGGCCATGCTGGTGGTGGGATCGCGCAACTCCTCCAACTCCAACCGCCTGCGCGAGCTGGCGGAGAAGGTGGGGGCGCGTGCCTATCTCATCGATGATGCCGCCATGATCGAGCCCCACTGGCTGGAAGGGGTGGCGCGCATCGGCGTGACCGCCGGTGCCTCTGCCCCCGAGGTGTTGGTGCAGCAGGTGATAGGCCGGCTGCGCGAGTTGGGTGGCGAGATGGTGGCCGAGCACCCGGGCCGCGAAGAAAATGTGGTGTTCGAGGTACCCGCCGAGCTGCGGATCCTCTAAAAGAGCATGCCGGCCCCTGGGCCGGCATTTTTTATTTCCAGCAGTCAGCCGGCGTCTTGGTGTCGGCCTTATTGATGCTCATGGTGGCACAGGCGGTATCGCCGCTCTGGCTCCCCTTGGCGGTGGCGGTGAGGGTGTAGCCGGTGGCCGAGGCACCGGACACGGCGAAGTCGTAGTAGTCGCTGGTGGGGGCGCCGAGCTGGGCCGTGGTGCTGCTATAGCTGGCATTGGTGATGCGGTGCTCTTCCTGGCGCAGTTGCATGGAGAGCAGTCCCTTGATCGCCTCGGCGCGGCGGGATTTCTGCAAGCCAGAGGTGAAGGCGGGATAGGCGACGGCGGCAATGATGGCCACCACGGCCACGGCAATCATCAGCTCTATCAGGCTGAATCCACATTGTGAGCGGGCTCTCATTCGCAGGCTTCCCCAATCAGGTTGATACTATAGGATAGTCTTTGCCGACCCCCATCGGGTCTCAGACAGGAGTCGCTGGCATTCATGGACCGTCGTTACTCATCGTCTCTGGGCTTTACCTTAATCGAATTGTTGGTGGCCGTCAGCCTGGTCGCCATTCTGCTGGCCGTCGGTCTGCCCAGCTACCAATCCCTGCGCCAGGAACAGATGGTGCGGGCCGCAACCAGCGCCCTCTACACCGACATGATGCTGCTCAAGTCCGAGGCCATCAAACGCAACCAACCCCTCTCCCTCATCGTCTTCAACAGCGGACAGAGCAGCTGGTGCTACCGCATTGCCATCGATGCGGGCAGTTGCAGCAGCTGTGCCGACAGTTGCTCCAGTGTGGAGGGGCGCAAGGGGGGAGATGCCAGCGAGTTTCCCGGTATCAGCTTGACGGCAAGCTACAGCGAGAGTGCGACCAACATTCGCCCCATCGCGTTTTCTCCCCGCCGTGGCAGCATGCCAAGCGGTAACATTACCCTGAGTGCCGATGCCTACAGCATGCAGGTGGTATCGAGCAATGTGGGGCGGGTACGAACCTGTGCCCCCTCGGGTAGTCAGGTAGGGGGTGTTCCTTCATGCTGACTCGCAGCCGTGGATTCAGTCTGGTTGAGTTGATGGTAGCCATGGTGGCCGGCCTGCTGCTGGTGGCGGCGGTGTCGGCGCTGTTTGCCTCTGTGGTGCGGGCCAACAAGACGGCGCTGCAGGTGAGCCGCCTCAATCAGGAGGTGCAGGCCATCACCGATATGATGGCGCGAGATATTCAGCGTGCCGGTTATGACAATGCCTCTGCCAGCACCGCCTTTCTGTCAGGGACCACCTCTCCCTTCAAGTTCGAGTCATCGGTGGACCTGATGAGTGAAACTGCCACCGGCTCGGCCCTCTATCGCTGCATTCGCCTTCATTACGACGATAATGACAACGGCGTTCTCGATAGCAGTGAGACCTACGTCTATAACTACAGTTCGAGCGATAAGGGGGTTCGCCTTGGTACGACTTGTACCGCCGGGAGTCTGCTCAGCACCGATAACACCATAGAGATCACCAACCTCACCTTTTCACTGATGGCGGGAAGTGTCTCATCGGGGGCTCGCACCATCCGTATCGCCATCGATGGCAGGGACAAGTCATCCCCCTCCCTGACCCTGAGCCTGCAGCGGGATATCAAGCTGCGTAATGACGGGTATTGATACCATGAGAGAGCAACGCGGCTTTACGACCTTCACCGTCACCCTGCTCATCATCACCATATTGATCGGCATCTCTGTGCTGGTGGGCAAACTGCTGGTCGCCGATCGTCGGATCACCCTTAACGAGGTGCAGTATCGCCAGGCGATGGCGCTCTCAGAGCTGGGCCTCTCCGATGGTCTGGGACGTCTTGGTATTGACTCCGGTTGGCGCAGCAACGGGACCACCGTCAGTCAGGCGATGGGCTCTTATCTACTCTCGGCCAGCGAACTCGATGGCACCATTACCATAGGGTCGACTCAGGTGGTCCCGGTAACGGTGCGGGCCGTGTCGACCCTGGCCGATGGCACGGCCACCGCCTCCACCCAGGTGAAAGCAGTTCGCTTTCGGGTACTGGCGGGGAGCCCGGCGGCGCCGCTCACTGTCGCAGGGGGCATGGCGGTGGGGGGCAACTTCACCGTCGTCGCCAATCCCAACGGCGGAGGGGCCGGGGTGCCGCTCTCCGTCTGGACCAATGGCAACGTGGATCTCATCACCGGCTCGGGTCAGACCTGCCATCAGGGGGATTACAGCGGTGGTTGTTCGGCCAACATCAGCCAGAAGGGGGACAAGCAGTCCGATATCAAGGATAACGACCCCACGTTTCCCACCGATCTGGTCTGGTATCTCTTTAACGAGAAGGATGATGCGGCCGGCTGGGCCAATCTCGAGGCGAGAGCGACCCAGAAATTGACCAGTTGTGCCTCACTCGGACCGGCATCGACCGGGCTCATCATCGTCGACGGTGAGTGCAAGCCGAGTGGTGATGTGGGCAGCACGGCCGCTCCCGTGGTGTTGATCGTGCGTAACGGGGACCTGACGGTCAACGGTAACCAGAAACTCTACGGGCTGGTTTTTGCCTATTCGTCGGCGCCGGCCAGTGCCACCACGGATGTGAAGCTGACCGGGGGCGCGATTGTTAATGGAGCCCTGGTGGCGAATTACCAGCTGGGACACGCCAACGGTACCTATGACGCCAGGTATGATGCGGCCGTGCTCAGCAACATAGAGAATGGCGCGGCCTATCAGGTCATTAGTCTGATCCCGGGCAGCTGGCGGGATTGGTAGGAGGCACGATGAAGCAGCACAAGGGATTTGGACTGCTGGAGATATTGATCACCCTGGTGTTACTGGGTGTCGGAGTCGCCGGGTTGGTAGCCATGTCACGGGGTGCCCTCTTCTCCTCCCAGGATGGGCGGCGTTATGAGATCGCCATGCGTCTGGCCGAATCGAGGCTGGATGCCTTTCGCAACTTCAATGGCATCATCGCGGCCACCTCGCCCGAGACGGCCTATGCCGCGATCACGGCCGGTACCAGTAGTGTCTCCCTCTCAGGGGACAGCTATAACCTGAGCTGGAGCGTGGCCAACCAGTATTGGAACGGTGCGGCCTGGCAGTCGACTGCCCCCGCCGGTTATCGCTACACCTATCCGGGTCGCAAGGTGATCGATGTGACGGTGAGCTGGAGCGATAGTCAGAGTCAGACGCGCTCCCTGCTGCTCTCCGGAGCCGTCTCTCCGACCGAGTCGTTGACCGGGGATCAGATTAACGGGGGACTGGATACGGCGCGCCCTCAGCCCCAGGTGAGCTATACCCCAGGGGTGGCGCCGGACGTCATCTCGATCGAGATCGACTCGGAAGGACGCAAGCAGGAGACCAGCAAGCCGCTGCCGACCGTGACCTCCAAAGATGGGACCGTCGGCAAGCTGGTCCAGTTCGAGACGGTGACCTACAAGCCCGATGCCAGTGGCACGACCCGTCAGGTGCTGCAGGATCTCGCCTCCGTCTCCTGCTCTTGCACCTATGGCTCCACCCTGACCTCTTATCTGCCCGGGCAGGTCAGCCTCACCTCGGGAAACCTGCTCTATTGGACGGTCGGTAATCAGACCAGCAAGGTCACCGGGATCGTCGACAGTAGCGTCAAGGATCAGCCTGCCCTTTGTGACAGCTGCTGCAAGAATCACTTCGATGGCAGTGGGACCAGCTTCGATCAGTTCTATGCGCCCCTGCGGACCCCTCGACAGCGTTATAACAGTTCTCTCTCGGTTGCCAGCAGCGGTCACTATGTGGATGCCTGCCGTTTCGTGAGACTCGACGGGTATTACCGACCTCTACCCGATTGGAACCTGGTCAAGGTGATAGTGACCACGGCTGACTTTCTGGCCAAGCCCGCCAACCAGACCAGCTATCAGAACTACATCAAGTATGTGGTCAAAACCTATGTCACCTGGCAGAAGAACACCCTCAACTGGAGTTATGGGGGAAGTGTCTCCTCCCCGACGATCGAGGAGTTTGCCGATTGGCTACCTGTGCATGCAGCCGCCGGGGGGGATAGCACCACAACCCTGACGACCGGGACCGGGACGGCTCAGCTTATCGCCCGTGGCATCTATGTGGATCTGATGTCACCGGACTACCTGCAGCAGACCATTACGGACCTTGGTGACGTGGATCTGCTGGCCAAGATCCCCTTCCAGGATATCAACCTCACCATGCTGGCGGAGTGGAGCCTGGTTCCACTGAGTGGGCAGCTTAGCGGCAATGTCTCCGACTATGTGGCCGTGACCAATGAACCGGTGAAGACCATCGTCGATCTCAACAACTACTACTTCGGCAGCTACAGCCGGGGGTACCTCTCGGCCAAGAAGAGCACCAAGGACGCTGGCAATGTGCTGCAAGCCGTAGCCATCAAGGCCACGACCTATCAGGGAAACTCGGGGATCACCTCCACCCTCATCTCACCTCTCGATCAAACAGGCAGCAAGACGGCGCAGTTGCCGATCAAGATCGATGTGGCCTCTCTGCCGACACCGACCCTGACGGTGACAGGGCGTATCTCCTGCCTGGAGAAGAGCAGCAATAACAACCCCGACCCTGTAGCTTGTAACAAAAACACCTTCAATGGCCTGTCCATTTCGACCACGACGACGGGGGCCAGCTGCCGGATCGACAAGCCCCAGGCCAACAACCAGCCGGCCACTTACTCCTGCAGTGCGCCGGAGGGGAGCAGCCTGGTGCTGACCCTCTCTTATACCGCACAGGGTAACGGCACCTATCTGCTCAAGCCGTCGACCATGAGCATTCCCATGACCTCTCCGGGCACGGGGCAGGTCATCACAGGGCCCTGCTCACTGTTGGTGGATAACGGGGTGACCAATGCCTCGAGCCTGACCTGCTCCCCGTGAGAGTGACAGTGGAGGCGGGCAGGTTTTAACATAGAGCTTCTACCACCCAACCATATAGAGATAGTGGCGATGATGATTGATGATCCCTGGGCCTTGTGCCACCTGGATGACTCTTTTGATGGCTCGGTATTGGGCACCAAGGGGGCTCAACTGCTCTGGTTTGAAGAGCGCGACGCGCTGCTTGAATACCTGCAGGGGGATTTCATCGATCTGCTGGCAGATGTAGGCGAGCTCGATGAGGATCAGGTAGAGGCCGCCCGTGAGCGCTTCGCTCTGCTTATCGAGCAGAGCTTTGACGATCGTGGCCTGATGGACGCAGTCAACGATCTGGCCTCAGGCCTGCGTCGTATCGTCTGGATGGGTCCGCTCTCCGAGCTGGCCGAGGTACAGGACGAGTTTGCCAGCGGTCTGCGTCGCTACTTCTGGAGCCAGTATGACGGTGACGAAGACGATCCCGAAGGCTGGGTGCCGGAAGAGCTGTGGCCCCAGCTGGCCGAGGTCGCCGACGAGTTTCTCGAAGAGGGCGAATTTTGACGGGAGGCCGGTCAGTGACCGGCCTCTTCAGTTATCGATATTGGGGATCAGATCGTCAAAGCTCTGATAGCCGCAGTCGGCCAGTTGCAGCGACATGGTGTAGGTCTTGCTCCCCTCTCGCTGACCCACCGCCGGTCGATTGAGCTTGAGCTCGCTGTGCCAGTACTCCTTCATCCGCTCGATGAGGGCCATGGCCTCCGGCTCTTCCAGATGAAGCTGGCACAAAGCCATGTAATTGTTGGGCTTGTGCATGTTGTCTACCAGGTAATCCCCCAGCATGGTCATGGCCTGTCGAGCCTGGGCCCTGGCGAAACGACTGTGTTGCTCGAAGCTGATCCGTTCGCTGATGAGGAAGTGGTAGCTGTTGTCGATGCCAAGCTGAAGTATGCCGAGCTTCTCCAGCTTGCGCAGATAGAGATAGCAGGAGGCATCGGTCAGGCCGTATTCGCGCTTGATGTCGATAAGGCTCTTCTCGCGCCAGAAGATGTTGGCGAGAAAGGCGTAGAGACCGGGCTCGTTGTGAAAGGCGTCGTCCTGCTCCTTGGTGAAGACGGCGCGCCGGCTCTGGGCGTCCTGGGTCCGCTCCATCAGCTCTTCGAAGGAGAGTCCGGCCAGATGGCAGATCTGCAGCAGGGTATCGAAAGGGAGTGAGGGTTTGTTCATCATCCGCTTGATGGTGGCAATGGAGACATCCAGGGTCTCGGCCAGGGTCTGATAGCGGATGCCTTTATCATTGAGGGTTTTCTTGAGCGTTTCCAGAATATTGTTGGCCAACTCTTGGCTGTAGGTCATGCATTCACTCCCTTAAAGTGCATTTTTATGAAACTATCCCTTTTTTCGTCTCCCCCGCAGGGAGGCAGTTTTTGATACTGCAAATGACTATCTCACCGTATAACTGTTCAGATTCCAACCTTTTCAAGGGATTGGCCAGACCAGTGCTCTTGCTCAGGCTCACTATATGATACTAGCCGGTGCATATTCCTCTACTCGAATACAAAGAGCTGGTGATGAATAAAACTCCGTTCATACTCTCTCACGTGGTCGATTTCAAAGCCTTCCTGGTTGTGTTGTCGACCGTTTGCTTCCAATTTAAGGGTTTTAAACCGAAAGGTTTTTATTCTTTCCTGGCAAATTGAGCGGATCCCGACGGGGCTCCGCTTTCTTTTTATCTAGCCCAGTAACCTGGGTATCTCCCTCACCAGCCAGCTCTTGGCCTTGCCCATCACGTCGCGTCGCCAGGCGAGGACCAGTTGCACCCTGTGACGGTATTCGGGGCTGATCACCTTGAGCCGCCCGGCCGTTATGTCCTCCTGCACCCAGCGCAGGGGCATGGTGCCGACACCCACCCCCGCCAGCAGGGCCGAGCGCTTCTCGGCCATGGTGCTCACGGTGAGTCTGGGTTGCTTGTCAAACAGTCGATAGGTGAGGGGGGGCTTGCGCAGGGCTGTGTCGGCGACGGCGATGGCGCGGTAGCGGCGCAGGGTCTCATCGGCCAGTGGCTCGGGTTCACTGTGCAGGGGATGCTCGGGGTGGGCCACATAGAGCATCTCTTCTTCGAACAGGGGCTGATACTTGATGCCGGTCATGATGGTGCCGGGATTGAGGCTCGAGATGAGCAGGTCGGCGCGTCCATCCTCCAGACACTCCCAGCTGCCGGCCAGGGCCTCGCCACGAAAGCGCAGTCGGGTGTCGGTCTCCCTGGCGAGAGACTCGACCAGGGGATAGAGCGTCTCGACGGGCACCAGGGCATCCACCACCAGGGTGATGTCCGTCTCCCAGCCGCGGGCCAGGGAGCGGGTTTCGCCCACCAGTTGTTCGGCCGCCTCAAGCAGTTGTCGCCCCCGCTCCAGCAGCATGCGGCCGGCGGGGGTGAAGCGGGTGCGGTGGCCGCTGCGATCGAAGAGCACCACATCCAGCTCATCTTCCAACTTTTGCACCGTATAGCTCAGGGCCGAGGGAACCCGCCCCAGCTCTTCTGCGGCGGCGGCAAAGCTGCCACGCCGTTCGATGGCATCCAGTGCCCTGATTGCCTCCAGGGTCAGCGCCCGCTCCTTGCCCATATCATTTCCTTCAAAAATATTGAATGTCCGCCTCAGATTAACTCGCTAACAAGGGGAAGCAAGCCTCTTTATGATTCTCATTATCGAATCGGATGGAGAGAGCCATGTTTGCATTGAGACGGTCCGAGGAGCGTGGTCATGCCAACTTCGGTTGGCTCGACACCCGCCACAGCTTCTCGTTTGGTCACTACTATGACCCCAAGTGGATGGGGCACTCGGCCCTGCGCGTCATCAATGAGGACTATGTGAAGCCGCAGGGGGGGTTTGCGACCCATCCTCACGCCAACATGGAGATCCTCACTTGTGTGCTGACCGGCACCATAGAGCACAAGGACAGCCTGGGCCACGTGGAGCAGATCCCCGCCGGGGAGTTTCAGCTGATGAGCGCGGGATCCGGCATCCGCCACAGCGAGTACAACCCGTCACCCGGCGAGGAGCTCTCCCTGTTGCAGATCTGGATCGAGCCGAATGAGCAGGACACGGCCCCTGGCTATCAGCAAAAACGCATTGAGGCGCAGCCGGGGTTGACCCTGGTGGCCTCGCCAACTGGCGAAGGTGGATCTTTCCGGATCCGCCAGCAGGCCCGAGTATGGCGACTACAATTGGCGGCGGGTGAAAGTCTCACCTGGGCCCTTTCTGGGCGCCACGGCTACCTGCACCTGATTACCGGGGAGTTGGCCGCTGGCGGCCTGACTGCCCGACCCGGCGACGGGCTGCTCAGTCGCGATGAAGTGAAATGGGATCTCGTGGCCAATGTCGCCAGTGACGCCCTCCTTTTTGACCTGCCATGAGATGACGAGGAGTTGAACATGGATAAGATGAGAGATATCGCCCTGCTGGTAGGGCGCGTGTTGTTGGCCCTGATGTTTGTCTCGGCCGGCTGGAGCAAGATTGGCGGTTACGCCGGCACCCAGGGCTATATGGAGGCCATGGGCGTGCCCGGTATGTTGCTGCCCCTGGTGATCCTGCTCGAGCTGGGCGGCGGGCTGGCCATCCTCGGCGGCGTGTTGACCCGTTCGGTGTCACTGCTGCTGGCCGGTTTCTGTGTGCTGGCGGCCCTGCTGTTCCACTACCAGCCTGCCGATCAGATGCAGATGATCATGTTTATGAAGAACATCTCCATCGCCGGCGGCTTCCTGGTGCTGGCCGCAGCCGGTCCGGGCGCCTTCAGCGTCGACGCCAAGCAGGGTAAGTGCTGGTAACACCCTGTTTTAATGTAGTTTCCGTACCTATGTTGGCCGGAGCACCCGCTCCGGCTTTTTTGCATCCGGCGCCCCAATCGCGGACAATCCTGCCATTGCCTTCGACGGGGATTGTCCATGTTCACTCTCTATCACTCCAACCAGCTCGACGTGCTCAAGGCCCTGCTGGTGGAACTGGTGCGCCGCGACCCGCTGACCGATCCGTTCGAGCACGAGCAGATCCTGGTCCAGAGCCCCGGCATGGCCCAGTGGCTCAAGCTCGAGCTGGCCAGTGCCTTCGGTATCGCCGCCAACATCGACTTTCCCCTGCCCGCCAGCTTCATCTGGCAGATGTTTATCGAGGTGCTGGGGGACGTGCCGGCGCGTAGCCCCTACAACAAGCCGAGCATGAGCTGGCAGCTGATGATGATTTTGCCTACCCTGCTCGAGCGGCCCGACTTCGCCCCCCTGCGCGGCTACCTGTCGCCTGAGGGGGAGGCCCCCGAGCAGGTGCGCCTGTGGCAGCTGTGCCAAAAGGTCGCGGATCTGTTCGACCAGTATTTGGTCTACCGCCCCGACTGGATCGAGCGCTGGGAGCGCGGTGAGGGGCTGCCCGAGGAGCTCGGCGAGGTGACCGGGCAGGATTGGCAGCCCGTGCTGTGGCGCGAGCTGGTGGCCCGCACCCTGCAACTGGCCGACAGCGGCTATCACAGAGCGAACCTGTTCGAATCCTTTATTCAGGCGCTGCAGAGCGGTGCCCCTCTGCCGGGCAAGCTGCCCAAGCGGGTCTTCGTGTTCGGCATCTCGGCCCTGCCCCCCGGTTATGTGGAGGCGCTGCGGGTGCTCGGTGAGCGCATCAAGGTGCACCTCTTTGTCACCAACCCCTGCCGCTACTACTGGGGGGACCTGCTCGATCGCAAGACCATGGCCCGCCTCGAGCGGCGTCTGCGCCCCGGCACGGATCTTGAGACCCTGCAAGGGGAGACCAATCCCCTGCTCGCCTCCATGGGCAAGCTCGGGCGCGACTACCTGCACCACCTGATGGGGCTGGAGCCGCCGGAGGTGGAGGCCTTCGTCGACATGGCCGAAGACACCCTGCTGCATCGGCTGCAATCCGATGTGCTGGAGCAGCGCGATCGAGGCGCCGTGTTCGACAACCCCGATGCGAGCCACCACAAGACGGCGCTGCTGCCTGGCGATCGCAGCCTGCAGATCCACGCCTGTCACAGTCCCGTGCGCGAGCTCGAGGTGTTGCACGATCGCCTGCTCGATCTGTTCGAGGGCGACCCGACCCTGACTCCGAAAGAGGTGGTGGTGATGATGCCGGACGTGGCCGGCTACGCCCCCTTCATCCAGGCGGTATTCGGTGCCCGTGGCCAGATCCCCTTCTCCATCTCGGATCGGGCCGCCAGCCAGGAGAGCCCGCTGCTGCAAAGCTTCCTGGCGCTGCTGCGCCTGCCGCGCCAGCGCTTCGGGGCGGGGGAGCTGCTCGCCCTGCTCGAGGTACCGGCGGTGCTGCGCCGCTTCGCCCTGACGGTGGAGGAGTTCGACACCCTGCGGGTCTGGGTACAGGAGAGCGGCATCCGCTGGGGGCTCGACGATGCCTACCCGGAGCGCTTCGACCTGCCGGCCCTGTCGGGTAACTCCTGGCTGTTTGGCCTGCGCCGCATGCTGCTCGGCTACGCCATGGGGGAGGGGGAGCCGGTGGCCGGCATCCTCCCCTACGCCGAGATCGAGGGTCAGCAGGGGGTGACGCTCGGCAAGCTCGCCGCCTTCGTCGACACCTTGGCCCACTTCCTGCCGCTGCTCGACGCGCCCCGCTCTCTGCCCGAGTGGAGCCGGCTGCTGCACGCCCTGCTGGGGGCCTGCTACGAGCCTGACGAAGACGAGGAGCGCCACATCCAGCTGGTGCGCGACGCCATCGCCGATTGGCAACAGGCCCTCGGCGAGGTGCGCTTCGACGAGCCGGTGACGCCGGCGCTGCTGCAAGACGTGCTCGGCCAGGCCCTGGCCGCCCAGCGCTCGAGCCAGCGCTTCCTCGCCGGCCAGGTCAACTTCTGCACCCTGATGCCGATGCGCTCCATCCCGTTTCGCCAGGTCTGCCTGCTCGGCATGAACGACGGCGTCTACCCGCGAACCCTGCCGCCCATGGGATTCGATCTGATGGCCCTGGCCGGCCGGCGTGGGGACCGATCCCGCCGCGATGACGACCGTTACCTCTTCCTCGAGGCGCTCTTGAGCGCCCAGGACGGCCTCTACATCAGCTATCAGGGCTTCAGCGTGCAGGACAACAGCGAGCGCGAGCCCTCCGTGCTGCTGGCCGAGCTGCTCGACTACCTGCGCCAGGGCTTCGTGCTGGCCGGTGACGAAGCGCTGCCCGACGACGAATCGGGCCAGCGCCTGTTGCAGGCTCTGGTGACGGCCCACCCGCTCACCCCCTACAGCCGCGACTACTTCTTCCCAAGCGACGAGCGCCTCTTTACCTACGCCGCCGACTGGCTGCCGGCGCTGACCCCGAGAGCCGGGGCGCGCAACTTCCAGAGCGGCGATCTGCCCCTGCCCCCCGAGATGGAGGGGGGCGAGCTGGAGCTGGCCGAGCTGCTGCGCTTCTACCGCAACCCGGCGCGTTATTTCCTCAACCGCCGCCTCAAGGTGTGGTTCGAGCTGGATGACACTCGGCTCGAAGAGAACGAGCCCTTCGCCCTCGATGGGCTGGAGAACTACCAGCTCAAGGATCGGCTGCTGGCCGCCCACCTGGAGGAAGGGGGAACGGCGCGCCTGCGCGAGCGGCTGCGCCTGGCCGGCCAGCTGCCCCAGAGCTGGTTTGGCCCCCTGCTGCTCGATGAGCTCGATGACAAGATGGCCGGGCTCGCCGAGCGGGTGCGCCCCCTGCGATCGGAAAAAACGCCGGTGGAGATCGACATCCCCCTGCCCCAGGGTCGGCTGCTCGGCTGGCTCGACACCGAGCAGGGCAATCAACTCATCGTCAAACCCGGCAGCTTCCACGGCCGCGACTGGTTGCAAGGCTGGCTCAGGCATCTGTGCCTGTGTCTCTCGCGCTCTGCGGGTGAGACCCTGCTGCTCGACGGGACCAAGAGCTGGCGCCTGCCCGTGCTCGCACCCGAGGTGGCCCGCAGCCACCTGCTCGCCCTGGTCGATGACTGGGTGGTGGGGCTGCGCCGTCCGCTGCCGCTCTTTCCCAAGAGCGCCTGGAGCTGGCTGGCTGAGCAGGCGAAGAGCGGTGACGAGGAGAAGGCCCAGCGCGCCGCCCGCACCAGTTTCGAAGGGGGGTGGCAGCTCACGGGCGAGGGGGAGGACCCCTACATCCAGCGCTGCTTCCCCGCCCTGGACGAGGCCCTGATGAGCCAGCTTGTGGCGCTCGCGCGCACCCATCTGCACCCCCTGTATCAGGCGCTGGAGGAGTTCGACTGATGTCCCGCACCCTGGAAACCCTGCGCTTTCCCCTGTTTGGCGAGCGCCTGATCGAAGCCTCCGCCGGCACCGGCAAGACCTACACCATCGCCGGCCTCTACCTGCGTCTCCTGCTCGGCCACGGCCCGGAAGATGAAGAAGGGCGGGTCACCGCCCACGTCCGGCCGCTCAGTGTGACCGAAATTCTGGTGGTGACCTTCACCGAGGCCGCCACCGCCGAGCTGCGTGGCCGTATTCGCGCCCGCATCCACGAGGCGCGTCTGGCCTTCCTGCGCGGGCAAAGCGGCGACCCTTTGCTGGCCCAGCTGCTCGACGAGGTGCCGGATCACCAGCAGGCGTCGCGCCTGCTGCTCGCCGCCGAGCGGCAGATGGATGAGGCGGCGATCTTCACCATCCACGGTTTTTGCCAGCGGATGCTCAAGAGCAACGCCTTCGAGTCGGGCGCCCTGTTCGAGACCGAGTTTCTCACCGACGACAGCCAGCTCAAGTTGCAGGCGGTGAGCGATTACTGGCGCGCCGACTTCTATCCGGCCGGGGAGTCCCTGGCCCGCGCCCTGCGTAAACACTGGAAGAGCCCGGCGGAGCTGCTCGCCGCCATCAACGGCTGGCTCGACAACCCCGAGCTCGAGATCCTGCCCCCCGTGGGGGACGAGACCCTGTTCGATCGCCACGAGCGGGAGATGGCCCGTGTGGCGGCGGTGAAGGCCCAGTGGCGCGAGCACCTCGATGCCATCCGCGCCCAGACCGAGGGGGTGGTGAGCCGCTACACCGGCAAGAACTACGAGGGCTGGCTCGAGAAGATTGGCCAGTGGGCCCACAGCGATGAGCACGGCTACGCCCTGCCCGAGCCCCTGGCCCGCTTCGCCCGCTCGACCCTGCTCGAGCACCTCAAGAAGGGGGGGGATGCCCCCGGTCTGCCGCTGTTTGACGCCATCGAGGCGCTGGTGACCCGCCCCCCCGCCATCGACGATCTGGTGTTGCAGCGGGCCGCCCGCGAGGTGCACAGGCGCATGGGGCGCGCCAAGCGCGAGGCCTATCAGCTCTCGTTCTCTGACTTGCTGGGGGATCTCGACCGGGCGCTCGCCTCGCCTCTGGGAGAGCGGCTGCGCGATCGCATCCGTGCCACCTACCGGGTGGCCATGATCGACGAATTCCAGGATACCGACCCCCAGCAGTACCGCATCTTCCGCTCCCTCTACGGCGGGCAGGAGGAGACAGCCCTGCTGATGATCGGCGACCCCAAGCAGGCCATCTACGGCTTTCGCGGCGCCGATATCTTCACCTACATCCAGGCGCGCCGGGCAGTGAGCAGTCACTACACCCTGGGGCGGAACTGGCGCTCGAGTCGGCCCCTGGTGGGGGCGGTCAACGCCCTGTTCGAGCGCGCCCGTGCCCCCTTCATCTATGACGATGACATCCCCTTCCTGCCGGTAGAGGCCCAGGGCAAGAGCAAGTGCCTGACGCTGGCGGGGGCCGAGGCGCCGGCCCTGTGCTGCTGGTGGCTGGGGCAGGACCCCACCATCAACAAGGGGAGCTATCAGTCGCGCATGGCGAACGCCACGGCGGCGGAGATCCACCGGCTGCTGACCCTGGCGCGCCAGGGGGAGGCCTCGATCGGCGACGCGCCCCTGCGTGCCGGCGACATCGCCGTGCTGGTGCGCACCGGCAGCGAGGGGCGGGTGATGCAGCAGGCCCTCTCGGCGCTCGGCATCGCCTCTGTCTATCTCTCCAACCGCGAAAGCGTGCTCGAGAGCACGGAGGCACGCGAGATCCTGCTGATCCTGCACGCCTGCCTGCACCCGAGCGACGAGCGGGCCCTGCGCGCGGCGCTCGCCACCTCCCTGTTTGACCTCGACGCCAAGGCGCTGGACGCCTTCAGCCGCGACGAGAAGCTGTGGGAAGCCACGGTGCAGGAGTTCACCGACTACCGCCGCCAGTGGCGCCGGGTCGGCGTGCTGGCCATGCTGCGCGCCCTGTTGCACCGGCGCCAGCTGGCCGCCAGCCTGCTCGCCGGCCCGTTCGGCGAGCGGCGCCTGACCAACTATCTGCACCTGGCCGAGCTGCTGGAGCAGGCGGCGGGCGAGCTCGATGGCGAGTATGCCCTGCTGCGCTGGCTGGCCGAGGCGACCCGGGATGGCGGCCAGGCCGAGGAGCAGGTGCTGCGCCTCGAGTCCGAGCGCAAGCTGGTGCAGATCGTCACCATCCACAAGTCCAAGGGGCTCGAATACCCGCTGGTGTTCCTGCCGTTTATCTGTGCCCACCGCGAGAGCGACACCCCCCTCTATCACGAGGAGAGCCGCACCCTGCTCGATCTCACCCGCTCTGCCAAGGCGCTGGAGCAGGCCGAGCGCGAGCGGCTGGCCGAAGATCTTCGCCTGCTCTACGTGGCCCTGACCCGGGGCGTCTACGCCACCTGGCTGGGGCTGGCGCCGGTGCGCTCGGGGGCGGGCAAGTCCACCAAGACCGACCTGCACAAGACCGCCATCGGCTACCTGTTGCAACGGGGCGAGGAGGGGGAGGCCGAGCTCATGGCCGAGGCCCTGGCCGCCCTGGCGCGGGAGGTACCGGGGGTGGTGGTCGGTGAGCCGTCACTCACCCGCCCGGCCCCGCTGGTCGACGAGCATGGGGAGGCGTCGGCGCCCCGGGTGCGCCGCTTCGGCGGTCTCATCGAGCGCGACTGGTGGGTCAGCTCCTACTCGGCGCTCTCGACCTCCGGCAGTCACCACGACCGCGGCGTGCTGGCGACCCCGGGGTTCGATGCCGAGGTGGCCCGCGAGCGCGGCGAAGAGGCGACGCCTGAGCGATCCATCTTCACCTTCCCGCGCGGCGCCCGGCCCGGCACCCTGCTGCACACCCTGTTTGAGGAGATCCCCTTCGCGCTGGCACGCGACCCCGCCAGCCACGGCGAGGTGGCCCCCAAGGTGGCGGCCCTGCTCGAGCGCGATGGGTTCGACCCCGAGTGGAGTCAGGTACTGACCGCGCATCTGGCTGCCGTGCTCGGCACCGAGCTGCAGCCCGGGCTGCGTCTGGGGGAGGTGGCGCACCATCAGGCCGAGCTCGAGTTCTTCCTGCCCATGGGGCGGGTGACGGCCGAGGGGCTCGATGCGGTGCGAAGGGCCCACGATCCCCTCTCGGCGCGCGGCAAGCCCCTCGGTTTTCAGAGCGTGCAGGGCATGCTCAAGGGCTTTATCGATCTGGTGTTCGAGTGGCAGGGGCGCTGGTTCGTGCTCGACTACAAGTCCAACTGGCTGGGCAATAGTCCCCTCGACTATGCCGGCGCGGCCCTCGAGCAGGCCATGCTCGATCACCACTACGATCTCCAGTACCAGCTCTACACCCTGGCGCTGCACCGCCTGCTGGCCCATCGTCTGCCCGATTACGACCCGGCCCGCCACCTGGGCGGCGTCTTCTATCTCTTCCTGCGCGGCATGCCCGAGGCCGGCGTCTTCCACGCCGCCCCCTCCCTTGCGCTGGTGCGCGCCCTCGATTCACTCTTTGCCGGCGAGGAGGCAGCATGAGCGCATCCATCCACTCCACCGACAGCCCCCTGCTCACCCGGCTGCGCGCCCTGGCCGACGCCGGCCGGGTGCGCCAGCTCGACGTGCAGTTTGCCCGCCTGATCGAGAGCCTGGGGGGCGAGCAGGAGCTGGTGCTGGCCGCCGCCATGGCCTGCTTCGAGCTCGGCCGTGGCCATATCTGCCTGCCCCTGGCTGCCATCGAACGCCCGTTCGGGCTGGATGGGGACGAGCGCGCCGCCCTGCTCGAGGGGCTGGCCCCCGCAAAGGCGTGGCCGGAGCGTCTGGCCGCCTCGCCCCTGGTGGGGGATGGCCGCCACGACACCCCCCACACGCCGCTGGTGCTCTGGCGCGAACGGCTCTACCTGACCCGCTACCACGACTTCGAGCGCTCGGTGGCGGGGCGCCTGCGCGCCCTCTCGGCGCGGGCCGAGTTTCCCGACATTCGTGCCGCGCTGGATCGCCTGTTTGCCCGCGACTACGGGCGCCTGTTTGCGGCGCTGCTGCCCCTTCGCACCGCGCCGGCCTTCTCGGTACGCCACTTCCTCGAGAAGTACCTGGATCTGGTCGAGGGGGCCGAACTGGCCTGGGGCGACATTGAACGCTTGCTCGCCTCGGCCCAGAGCGGCGCCGATCTCGCCCCCCTCGATGCCCTGATCCCGCTGTCGGCCTGCTGCAACGGCCAGAAACTCGCGGCCGCCACCGCCGCCGGCCGCCCCTTCGCGGTCATCTCGGGTGGCCCCGGCACCGGCAAGACCACCACGGTCGCCAAGCTGCTCGCCATCCTGGTCGAGACCGGTCTGAGCTCCGGGGCGGCGCCCGCCATCCGGCTGGTGGCCCCCACCGGTAAGGCGGCGGCGCGCCTGACCGAGAGTATCGGCGCGGCCCTGCAGGATCTGCCGCTCTCCCCCGAGGTGGTGAGCGCCATCCCGACCGAGGCGGGCACCCTGCACCGGCTGCTCGGGGTGATCCCGGGGCGCACCCGGTTCCGCCACCACGCCGGCAACCCCCTGCACCTGGACGTGCTGGTGGTGGATGAGGCCTCCATGGTGGACCTGCCCATGATGGCGCGCCTGCTCGAGGCCCTGCCGGCGAAGGCGCGCCTCATCCTGCTTGGCGACAAGGATCAGCTCGCCTCGGTCGAGGCCGGTGCCGTGCTCGCCGATATCTGCAGCTTCGTGGCGCAGGGGGTGAGCGAGCCCCAGGCCGAATGGCTGTCGGCCCAGAGCGGCTACCGGGTCAGCGGCTCGGCGGCGGGGGCTCCGCTGCGCGACAGCCTCTGCCTGCTCACCAAGAGCTGGCGCTTTGACGAGCGCTCCGGCATCGGCCGGCTGGCGCGTGCCTGCAACGGCGGCGATCCGGCTGCCGTCGAGCGGGTGTGGGGGGAGGGCTTTACCGATATCGCCCTGCACCCCTGGAGCGCCGAGCGCTACGAGGCGCTGATCCAGCTGGCGGTGGAAGGTTATCGCCCCTATCTGGCGGCATTGCAGGAGGGGCAGGATCCCAAGGCGGTGTTCCAGGCCTTCAACGGCTTTCAGATCCTCTGCGCCCTGCGCGAGGGGCCGTTCGGGGTCGAGGGGCTCAACGATCGCATCGAGGCGGCGCTCGGCCGGGCACGGCTGATTGCCAGGGAGGGGGAGTGGTACGCCGGGCGCGCCGTCATGGTGGTGCAAAACGATCACGGCATCGGCCTCTACAACGGCGACATGGGCCTGTGCCTGCCGGACGAGGAGGGGCGCCTCAAGGTGTGGTTCGAGCAGGCCGACGGCGGCGTGCGCAGCCTGCTGCCGAGCCGCCTGCCGCCCCACGAGACGGTGTTTGCCATGACCATCCACAAGTCCCAGGGCTCGGAGTTTGCCCACACAGTGCTGGTGCTGCCCGATGCTCCCAGCCCCCTGCTGACCCGCGAGCTGGTCTATACCGGCATCACCCGCGCCAAGGGGCGGCTCGATCTCTATGGCGATCGCGCCCTGCTGGCCCAGGCGGTGCGCAAGAAGACCGAGCGTTATTCGGGATTGGCACAGAGGTTGGGGGAGTGAGTGATTGGATGGCGGTATACTGGTGGCCAAATGCACTATGCCACTACATTTCGCCGTTGCAGTGATGCGCTCCCTGGGCCACATCCAGTGTTGTCATGCCGAGGAACCCATCCGCTCTTTGGGCTGCGAAGCAACCGCGCCATCGGGGGGCTCGCTCATCCGCTGTCGGACCGGCCACCAGGAAACCTGCGCGTTTTCCCGCCAAGTCTGCTATGCTCCGCGCCCCTCCTATTTTTGTCCAGCGAGATGCCAGCCGTGAACCACACCGACTTTGCCCAACTGGGGTTGCCTGCCGCCCTGCAAGATAACCTCGATGCCCTCGGCTACAAGGAGATGACTCCGATCCAGGCCCAGAGCCTGCCGTTGGTGCTGGCCGGCAGGGATGTGCTCGCCAAGGCCAAGACCGGTAGTGGCAAGACCGCCGCCTTTGGCTTGGGCCTGCTGGCCGGTTTGGATGTGGGTCAGTTGTCGGTGCAATCCCTGGTGCTCTGCCCGACCCGGGAGCTGGCCGATCAGGTGGCGAGCGAGCTGCGCCGTCTGGCGCGCGCCATGCCCAACGTCAAGCTGGTGACCCTGTGTGGCGGCGTGCCGACCGCGCCCCAGTCTGCCACCCTGGGCTTTGGCGCCCACATCGCCGTCGGGACCCCGGGCCGGGTGCTCAAGCACTTGGAGCAGGGTACCCTGCGTCTGGAGTCCCTCACCACCCTGGTGCTGGACGAGGCGGATCGCATGCTCGACATGGGCTTTGGCGAGGATATCCATAAGGTGATCCGCTTTGCCCCGCGCGAGCGCCAGACCCTGCTCTTCTCGGCTACCTATCCGGAAGAGATCGCCAGCATGAGCCGTGGCGTGCAGCGCAGCCCGGTCGAGGTGAGCGTCGAGGCCATCCACCAGGACGCCGCCATCGCCCAGCAGCTGTTCGAGGTGGCGCCGGGTACTCGCCCCGAGGCGCTGGCCCGCCTGCTCAGCCACTACCGCCCTGCTTCCTGCGTGGTGTTCTGCAACACCAAGCGCGCCTGTGGCGAGGTGAGCGACTACCTGGTGAACCGCGGCTTCTCGGCCCTGACCCTCAACGGCGATCTCGAGCAGCGTGAGCGCGACCAGGTGCTGGTGCGCTTTGCCAACGGTAGCGCCGCCATCCTGGTGGCGACCGATGTGGCGGCCCGTGGCCTCGATATCAAGGAGCTCGGCGCGGTCATTAACTACGAGCTCACCTATGACCCCGAGGTGCACGTGCACCGCATCGGCCGTACCGGTCGTGCCGGTCAGCAGGGTCTGGCACTCTCCTTGTATCAGCCGAACGAAGCCCAGCGTGTGACTCTGATCGAAGAGTACCTCGGCAGCCCGATGCCACAGGGGGATCTGGCGGCGCTCGGCAGCGAGCTGCGCCCGGTGGCGCCCGAGTTTGCGACTATCTCCATCGGCGGCGGTCGCAAGCACAAGCTGCGCCCGGGGGATATTCTCGGCGCCCTGACCGGCGAGACCGGTCTGCCTGGGGATCAGGTGGGCAAGATCCAGGTGCAGGATCAATTCTCCTATGTGGCGGTGCGACGTGCCCAGGCCAAGGCGGCGCTCAAGCGCCTGAGCGATGGCAAGATCAAGGGCAAGAGCTATCGGGTGCGCCTGCTTGGCTGACGGATCTTGGGTGAGAGAAGGGTCGGGCATGATGTCCGGCCCTTTTTTTGCTTCAAGGCGGATGAAAGATGTAAATATTAAGGATTTTCAGTTGGATAGAACGGTTTTGTGCGCCAGATAACACAGCTTCATATGAATAGGTGAAGGCGCTCACAAAATCGGCATCAATCTTAATTCTCGTCGTGAATTTAGTCTCGCCTCTGCCTATGCTCGGTGGGCCAAGAACATAACGACAAGGAATTATCCATGATCAAACCTAGCCGCTGCGCCTGGCTGGTTGCGGCCGCCTGTACCCTGCCCGCCTATGCCATGAATATCCAGCCCGACCCCCAGAATCCCGGGGGGTATCTGGTCTCCTCTGCCGATATCAAGGCGGCGGAGCAAGGCAAGACTGCCAATCCCATGTACGCCACCTGGTCCAGGGCCCTCGCGACCCGTCCCAATACGGTGGTTGATGCCATCGAGCCTGGGCTGGTCTCCAACCCGGATAACGTGAAACGGGCCGAGCGGGTCTTCCCCGCCTCAGAGTGGGAGTTCCTGACCCAAATGGCGGCGCCCGAGTACACCTATGTGCGCTTCCTGCGGGCGGTGGGCAAGTTCCCCGCCTTCTGCGGTGACTACACAGACGGGCGCAACGCCGACGCCATCTGTAAACAATCCATCGTCACCATGTTTGCCCACTTTGCTCAAGAGACCGGCGGTCACATCGCCAAGGACAATGTCTCTGACAACCCGCAGGGGCTCGAGGAGTGGCAACAGGCACTGGTGCACGTGCGCGAGATGGGGTGGTCGGAAGGGCAGAGTGGCTACACCACGGGCTGCGGTCAGAACGACTGGCAGAACAAGAAGTGGCCCTGTGCCACCGGTCAGGGTTACTTCGGGCGTGGCGCCAAGCAGCTCTCCTATCACTTCAACTACGGTGCCTTCTCCGAGGCCATGTTCGACGGCAATGCGACCGTGCTGCTCAACGATCCGGGCCGGGTAGCCGACTCCTGGCTCAACCTCGCCTCCGCCATCTGGTTCTTCCTCACCCCCCAGGCGCCCAAACCCTCCATGCTGCACGTGGTGGACCGTACCTGGAAGCCCTCCCAGCGCGAACTGGATGCCGGCATCGGCTACGGCTTCGGCACCACCATCAATATCATCAACGGTGGCATCGAGTGCGGTGAGCACAACAAGGACAAGGGGCAGCCGGTCAATCGTATCCGCTACTGGGAAGGCTTGGCCGCCCACTACGGTATTCCCCTGTTGCCTGACGAGAAGAACACCTGCTGGCAGCAGACTCCGTACGGCAGCCTCAACCTCAACGGTGCCACCGATGTGCTCTACACCAACTGGGACGGCAACTGGAAATACTATCCGGATCGCCCGGGCGGCTACTCCTTCGAGTGTGAGCTGGTGGGGTTTCAGACCGCCTACTCGGCCCTGGTACCGGGGGATTACGAGAAGTGCGTGACCAACTTCTACGGCTCTCATGCCAGCTGGCCCAAGGTGAGAGTGGTAGAGAAGCTCGATCCTCCCCCGACTGACCCGACCGATCCTCCCGTCGGCGGCGTTCCGGCCTGGGAGGCGACCAAGGTCTACACCGCCGGCAACAAGGTGAGCCATAAGGGGGCCATCTATCAGGCCAAGTGGTGGACCCAGGGGGACGATCCGGCCAAGGGTGGCCCCTGGGCCTTGGTACCATAACGCTCGTACGTGAAAGAGGGGAGCCGGTGGCTCCCCTCTCTGGTGTGGTAATGAAAAAAGGCGGCCAATGGCCGCCACTGCGCTGGCATCCTTGCTGCCGCTTGCTTGCTAGGGAGCGTAGGGCAGTGAGGAGTGATGCAGGGTGATGCGGACCTTGCCATCCTCCCCCTTGCGAAAGCCCCAACTCTTGTCAACCGTCGTCACCTGCCCTTTGGCGTCGGTCAGATGAACCTTGCCCATGGTATAGGCGCTGTTGCCATCGATCTGGATGGCGGCGTTATCTACCCGATAATCCTTCCACCCCTTGAGGGCGAACCCCTTGTCGATGGGGAAGGCGGGGTCGTTGCCGACGAAGTAGGCGAGGGCGCCGGCACGGGTGAGGCGGAAGGTCTGATCGCCGCTGGCCAGGGTGGGTTTGAACAGCACAGGGCCAGACTGGTAGGCATAGGCGTCGTCGATCACCTGACTGGCACTCTGCCGGGCTTTCTCGATGCCACCGCTGGTGTAGTCATCGCTGATGCGGATCAGGGCCTTGCCCCAGGCCTGTTGGGCTGCCTTGACCTCCTCTTCACTGATATTGCGGTTGCTGATCTCGGTGGCGCTCAGGCTGGTGCTGGCACCAAACAGGACGAGGGCGAGGACGTGTTGGCGGTTGAGCAATGACATGGAGAGCCTCCTGCTGTATGGAATGAGAAGCAGTATGGCGTTGTCGGCTGAATCGTGATTGAAGGGGCCATTCAGCAAACAGGCAGAATGGCCCCGTGGGGGATCAGTGTTCGTCACCCCGGTGGATCTTGAAGCGCATGGCGATCAGGGCAAACAGCAGGGGGCCCACCATGGTCCAGACTCCGGTGGAGATATCTCCCGCCAGGAAGGGTGAGACCAGGGTGAAGAGGTTGCCGAAGGCGACCAGCAGCAGGCTGACCAGGGTGGCCCCCAGCACCGAGGCCGGGCTGCGGAAGAAGATGAGATCCTTCTCCAGCTCCGGGTTCTGGCGATAGCGATACCAGGCGTAGATGAGGAACATGTAGGGGATGGTCATCCCCACATTGGTCATAGTGATGATGAGCTCATAGAGGGCGGCCGCCCCTTCCGGGTTGATCAGGGTAAAGATCGACTTGACCGCGATAAAGGCACATACCACCAGGGCCTGTACTTTGAGTGCCTCGGTGCGCACCCCGTTCTCATTCTCGCGCTGGAAGCGCTCCGGCCAGAAGTAGCTCGGAGTGCCGGTGATAAATTGGCGCAGGGGCGCGTAGGAGAGGGCGATGAAGGCGCCCAGATAACTCAGAAACATCCCCAATCCGGCGAAGCGCATCAGCACCTGCCCCAGCCACTCACCGCCCAGGTGGCGGCCCAGCTCCAGCATGATGATGAAGAGTGCCGACAGGGACGTGATCCCCTCGTTCGGGAAGTCGCTCCAGCGCATGATGGCCCCGACCGCCAGGAAACCTATGACGTAGCAGAGCACGATGAAGGCGCCGGAGAGGAAGATGCCGCGCTTGAGGTCTCGCTCCGGATCCTCCAGCTCGTCGGCCACCCCGGCCATCGCTTCGACTCCACCATAGGCGAAGATGGCGAAGACCATGAAGCCGAGAAAGGGGATGAGATCGTTGAACGCCGCGTTGGGTGAGGTGGTGAGGGCTGCCTGCTGCAGGGGCTCTTGCAGGGTCATGCCGCTCAGGGCAAAGACCAGCACACCGCCCACCAGAAGCAAGATGTTGAGCGCCACCACCGAGAGACCTCCGATGGCGGCAACCTTGGCAAAACGGGCACTACCCAGGGTGATGAGTCGGCTGACTATCAGCACCAGCGCGATGGCCACGACCCCGAGCAGGAAGGGGCCCACATCCAGGGTGCCCAGGGTGAGGGGAATGACGGTCACATCGCGTCCAAACAGCATGAAGGAGAGGGGCACCCACATGGAGAGGGCCTTGCCAAACATCCAGATGATGTAAGAGGCAAACCACATGGTGAGCCCGATAAAGGCAAAGCGGGTGGAGACAGAGTGACGCATCCAGGTGAAGATCCCCCCCTGCTCCCGGCGAAAGCCGGTGCCGAACTCGATCATCATCAGGATGAAGGGAATAAAGAAGAAGAGACCGCCGATAACAAACATGGGGATGGCGGCGTAGCCCATCCGATAGAAGCCTATCCCGATATTGGTGACACCGAATACCGAGGTGAGGATCATCAGGATAAAGGCGCCCAGTTTCAGTTTCTTGCTAGCCATGGGGCAACTCCCTGGAGTCAGGCCGGATAGAGGGTACGCCGGGCCGGCCAGAGGAGAATAACCTGAGGTTGGTCTCGTAAGGATCTTTGGTGGCCCGGGATGGGGCTCGATATTACCATCTGCGGGATGGTGTCGTTATCATGGTTGTTAATCGCTGATTGTTTGGTTGGTTATATTGCTTTTCGTGTGATACGTGGTTTTTTATTCTTTTGGTTTTCAAGGGGCAGCCCGGCTCATCGTGTTGAGGAAACCAGGCTGAAAGGAACGATGGGAGGTGACCTCATGGTGTGTGAATTTCACGACGCCATGGAGAGATGGGATTGGCGAGGCTGAGGTGACTCGATAAGCGGGAGATGCATTCGGGGCTCATAGTTACCCTGCAGGGGGATGCCGACGGCGCGGGCGAAACGCTCATCCATGATAAAGCGAATGCCGACCCCGTTGACGGCGCCCAGATCGACCGGCTTGCCATCACCCATCCGCTCGACCGGTAACCCCATGCGGCGGAAGATCCGCTCTACCGGCAGGCTGACCACGGCCAGCATCTCGTCGATCCCCTGCTGGCGAGCAAACTCGTAAACGCCGCGAAAGATCACCAGAGTGAGTTCGCTGACCCCGTTGTTGAGGCGCGGAGCGCGTTCTGCATCGATGGCCAGCCGCGTCAATTCCCAGACATTGGACTGGCGTGGGGGCTGCTCACCGGCCAGGGCGGTGGGGAAGATCTCCGGCAACATATAGGGCCCCTCGGTCGGCAGCATACGGATGCAGCCACAGAGCCCCTGTTCGTCTTCAACCAGCACCCAGTGGGTATCGGGACCATCGTAGCGATCCTGCTCCAGACCCTGATGATGCTCGACATCCCAGCCGAGACGGTCGGAGAAGACACTCTTGCGGAACTGGTAGAGTTGCCGGATCAGGGACCGATTGGGGTGTTGCGATGTTTTACCTTTGTAAATGAACATGTTTTTGCTCCTGTATGATGGCAAAATGCGAGGGATAGCTTGGAGGAGAGAGGAGGGCGCATGCGCCAAGACGTTCAACTGGCATTCCTGGAACAGTTCACACAGGTGACCAGTGCCGATGCGTTGTCTGCCCTGATAGGACGATTGGCCAGGGAGATCGGATTCGACTATTTCCGGTTTGCCGTCATCCTGCCCATGTCGATGCAGCGCCCCAAGGTGGTGCTCTTCAATCAGTGTCCCGAGAGCTGGATCAGGGCCTATACCGAGAACCATATGCTGGCCCGTGACCCCATCATCGAGTTGGCTCGCACCCAAAACCTGCCCATTTTCTGGAACCGTCTCGACGAGCGGGCCAGTTTTCTGCAGCAGGGCAGCCTGGACGTGATGCGACTGGCGGCCGACTTCGGCCTGCGCAATGGCATCTCTTTCCCTTTGCATGGCGCCAACGGAGAGAACGGCATCCTCTCCTTTATCAGCAAGGAGTCGGCGTCGACGGACCTGCTGCTGGAGAGCGCACCGCTGCTGGCCTGGATGTCCAGCTACATCTTCGAGGCAGCCATCAGGGTGGTCTGTCTGGAGCAGGAGACGCAGGAGGCCCTGACTGAGCGGGAGACCCAGTGTCTGTTCTGGGCCAGCGAGGGCAAGACCTCGGCGGAGATCGCCTGCATCCTGGGCATTGCCGAGCGCACAGTGAACTTTCATCTCAACCAGGTCACTCGCAAGATGGGCACGATGAACCGTTATCAGGCCATCGCGAAGGGGGTCAACCGGGGCATAGTTCGCCCAAATCTGGAACAGGTAGTGATTACCAACTACTCGGTGCATGCCCGCTTGCAGTAGCGGACAATCCGCGCCATTTTTGGTCAGTGAGTGTTGACCAACAATTGACAGATCCTGCTATTGACAATGGGTGAATTTCCGTTGGGGAGGGGTGATGAGACGGATTGGGATGCTGCTGATGATCCTCTTGCTGGCAGGTTGTGCCGCCAAGGGGGAGACGCCGGCCCAGAAGCGCAGCTATGTGCAACAGATGCGCCAGGAGGCCCTGAGCGAGTTCTACCGAGAGAAGCCCGAACTGCGCCGTGAGGTGTCGGCCGCACAGGGTTATGCTCTTTTCTCGAGCTTTAACAATAACCTGCTTCTGGTGAGTGCCGGCAGTGGGTTTGGGGTAGTACGGGATAACCGAACCGGCAAGGACACCTATATGCGGATGGCCATGGCCGGGGTGGGGCTTGGGTTCGGGATCAAGGACTTCAGGGCTCTGATCCTGTTTCAGGATCGCGTCGCCCTGCAACGCTTCCTCGAAAGTGGCTGGGAGGCAGGGGGGCAGGCCGATGTGGCCGCCCGCTCCGATGACAAGGGGGCCGCGATCATCTCCGAGGCGGCCAGCGCCGATCTGAAAGGGGTGAGGGTCTACCAGATGACCAAGCATGGCATCGCGCTCCAGGCCACCGCCCAGGGGTACAAGTATTGGCCCGACGACGAGCTTAACGGGCGAGCGCCTGCCTCGGTTCGTAGCGCGGGGCAGTAGCCGGCATCTCCTCCGGGTGGAGGGATAGACCTCTCCTCCACCCGAAACAACTGTCTATTCATCCAGTATGCTCTGTGCGATACTTCACCGTCTGATGTGTCGAAACCGAGCGTGCGCAAGATGGAAAAGATCGTGGTCCGGGGTGCCCGCACCCACAACCTCAAGAACATCAACCTGACCCTGCCCCGCGACAAGCTGATCGTGGTCACCGGCCTCTCCGGCTCGGGCAAATCCTCCCTGGCATTCGATACCCTCTATGCGGAGGGGCAGCGCCGCTATGTAGAGTCGCTCTCCGCCTACGCCCGCCAGTTCCTCTCCCTGATGGAGAAGCCGGACGTGGACCACATCGAGGGGCTCTCACCGGCCATCTCCATCGAGCAGAAGTCCACTTCCCACAACCCGCGCTCCACGGTCGGCACCATCACCGAAATTTACGACTACCTGCGTCTGCTGTTTGCCCGGGTCGGCGAGCCGCGCTGCCCGACCCACGGCATCCCGCTCACCGCCCAGACCATCAGCCAGATGGTGGATCAGGTGCTGGCCCAGCCGGAAGGCGCCAAGCTGATGCTGCTGGCCCCCGTGGTGCGCAACCGCAAGGGGGAGCACGTCAAGCTGCTGGAGAACCTGGCGGCCCAGGGCTATATCCGTGCCCGTATCGACGGGGAGGTGTGCGATCTCTCGGATCCCCCGACCCTGGAGTTGCAGAAGAAGCACACCATCGAGGTGGTGGTGGATCGCTTCAAGGTGCGCGGCGATCTGCAGCAGCGTCTCGCCGAGTCGTTCGAGACGGCGCTGACCCTCTCCGGCGGCATCGTGCTGGTGGCGCCCATGGACGGGGAGGCAGGGGAGACCCTGACCTTCTCGGCCAACTTCGCCTGCCCCGAGTGTGGCCACTCGGTCTCGGAGCTGGAGCCGCGCATCTTCTCCTTCAATAACCCGGCCGGCGCCTGCCCCACCTGTGACGGGCTCGGGGTGCAGCAGTACTTCGATCCGGACAAGGTGATCCACGATCCGGGCCAGAGCCTGGCCGGCGGCGCCATCCGCGGTTGGGACAAGCGCAGCTTCTACTACTTCCAGATGCTCAAATCCCTGGCCGAGCACTACGACTTCGATCTGGAGGCGCCCTGGGAGGCGCTGCCCCCCAAGGTGCAGGAGGTGATCCTGCGCGGATCCGGGCGCGGCGACGTGGAGTTTCGTTACATGAACGACCGTGGCGATGTGGTGGTGCGCAAGCACCCGTTCGAGGGGATCCTGCACAACATGGAGCGCCGCTACCGGGAGACCGAGTCCAACTCGGTGCGCGAAGAGCTCTCCAAATACATCGCCAACAAGCCCTGCGCCAGCTGCGGCGGCAGCCGGCTGCGGGAAGAGGCGCGTCACGTCTTCATCGAGAACCGCAACCTGCCGGCCATCGCCGAGGATTCTATCGGCGATGCCCTCACCTTCTTCGCCGGCCTGACCCTGACCGGCCAGCGCGCCCAGATTGCCGAGAAGATCCTCAAAGAGATCGTCGAGCGGCTCGGCTTCCTGGTGAACGTTGGCCTCAACTATTTGAGCCTGTCGCGCAGCGCCGAGACCCTCTCCGGCGGCGAGGCCCAGCGGATCCGGCTGGCCAGCCAGATCGGGGCCGGTCTGGTGGGGGTCATGTATGTGCTGGATGAGCCTTCCATCGGCCTGCACCAGCGCGACAACGAGCGGTTGCTGGGGACGCTTACTCACTTGCGCGATCTCGGCAACACGGTGATCGTGGTGGAGCACGACGAGGACGCCATTCGCCTTGCTGACCACGTGCTCGATATCGGACCGGGGGCCGGGGTGCACGGTGGCGAAATTGTTGCGCAGGGCACTCCCCAGCAGATTATCGACAACCCGGATTCGCTGACAGGCGACTATCTCTCCGGTCGCAAGCAGATCGCCATCCCGGCCGAGCGCACGCCGCTCACCGGCAAGTGGTTGAAACTCAAGGGGGCGAGCGGCAACAACCTGCGTAACGTCAACCTGGATCTGCCGATCGGGGTGATGACCTGCGTTACCGGCGTCTCCGGCTCCGGCAAGTCGACCCTGATCAACGACACCCTGTTTCGCATCGCCCATCGGGAGCTCAACAAGGCGACCGAGTCGACCCCGGCCCCCTATCGCAGCGTTGAGGGGCTGGAGCATCTGGACAAGGTGGTGGACATCGACCAGAGCCCCATCGGCCGCACCCCGCGCTCCAACCCGGCGACTTACACCGGCCTGTTCACTCCGATCCGCGAGCTGCTCTCCGGCACCCAGGAGGCGCGCTCGCGCGGCTACCAGCCGGGCCGCTTCTCCTTCAACGTCAAGGGGGGCCGCTGCGAGGCGTGCCAGGGGGATGGGGTCATCAAGGTAGAGATGCACTTCCTGCCGGACGTCTACGTGCCGTGCGACGTCTGCAAGGGCAAGCGTTACAACCGCGAGACCCTGGAGGTGAAGTACAAGGGCAAGAACATCCACGAGATCCTCGAGATGACGGTGGAGGATGCCCGCTCCTTCTTCGATCCGGTGCCGGCGGTGGCGCGCAAGCTGCAGACCCTGATGGATGTGGGCCTCTCCTACATCCGCCTCGGCCAGTCGGCCACCACCCTGTCGGGGGGCGAGGCGCAGCGGGTCAAGCTGGCGCGCGAGCTCTCCAAGCGTGACACCGGTCAGACCCTCTACATCCTGGACGAGCCGACCACAGGGCTGCATTTCCACGACATCCAGCAACTGCTCAAGGTGCTGCACCAGCTGCGGGATCGCGGCAACACCATGGTCATCATCGAGCACAACCTGGACGTCATCAAAACCGCCGACTGGATCGTCGATCTGGGGCCCGAAGGGGGCTCGGGGGGCGGCCGCATCCTGGTCACCGGCACGCCGGAGGCGATCTGCGAGAACAAAGAGTCCCATACGGCGCGCTTTCTGGCGCCCATCCTGAGCCGATAGGCGATCTGCATCAAAGAGGGGGCGTAAGCCCCCTCACTTTTTCCCGTGCTCATGACACAATCCGCCCCTTGTCCTCCATCCTTCACCATAATTGAGACGAGTCATCAGGAACTGTTGTCATGCATCGTTCGGATCGCACTATCAACTATCAGGTCGCCTTCTCCATGGCATTGGTCTGGCTGGTCGCCATGGGGCTGCTGGTCGCCATGCTGGTGATGTTGCTGGTGCCCCAGATCCGTCATGTGGAGCAGCGACAGATGCGCGAACATCTGGTGCGCGCCATCAGTCTGGTCCAGGCCGATCTCAAGCGGATGCGCGCTTTTGCCCGCGACTGGGGGGAGTGGGACGATGCCTATGACTTCATCGCCGGCAAAGGAACCCGCGCCTTTATCGATGCCAATCTGGTCTCCTCCACCCCGATGGATGATTTTGACCTTCACCTGCTCAGCTTCATGGATCTGCGGGGTAACGAGGTGTGGAGCCGCTCCCGCCTGCCCGATATCCAACAGAGTCATTTCATCAGTTACCCCCTCTTCATGGAGTACTTGAAGAAGGCGTTACTGGAGCGTGTTCAGGAACACGGCATCCAGGGGATGCAGGACTCCCAATGGGGCCCCCTGATGTTCGCCTTCCATCCGATCACCGACTCGCAGCGGCAGCGTGGGGTCAGGGGTTATCTACTGGCGGCGCGCTGGATCGACGAGAGTTACCTGAGCGAGCTGTCCCATCGGGTGGCCATGCCCATCACGATGCGGGGTCTGCATGGAGAGGTGGATCTCACCCGTTTCCAGGCGTTGCAGCGAGGCTATCTCTACCGCATGGGGTACAGCGGCCTTGATACCCAGTGGGGGGAGATAGTCATGCTCGACAGCACAGGTCACCCTGGCCTGTTGCTGCGACTGGAGTCCCAGCGTGAGCTGATGTTGGGGGGAGGGCGGGTGCTGCTGTTTACCCTGGCAGGGACTCTGCTCATCTGCCTGGTGTGTGGCCTGTTCGCCTTTTTCCGCTTGCAGGTCATGGTGTTGCAGCCTCTGGGGCTGTTGATCCAGGGGGTACAGCGCTACGAGCGGGATGGTGATTCGGCCACCCTGCCGCTCATAGAATCGAGTCGTGAGATGCGGATCCTGACCCGTCGCTTTCGCGAGATGGCAGCCCGTCTCAGTCTTCAGCACAAGGCCGCACAGGCTCACAGCCAGCGTATGGAGGAGGCCGCCAATCGTGATCCGCTGACCGGCTGCTTTAACCGTCGCTATCTGGATGCCTGGCTCGAGGTGCTGGAGCCCTCCGAGCTGCAGCTGGCGGTGCTGGCCATCGATCTCGATCACTTCAAACAGGTCAATGACACCCATGGTCATGACACAGGCGATCGTGTACTGGTGCAGTTTGCGGAGCGCTTGCGTCGCCACCTGCGTCACGACGAATTACTGATTCGGGTTGGGGGTGAGGAGTTTTTAGTGGTGTCAGAGTGCTCAGACGCATCCCAGGCCAGTGCCCTGGCCGAGCGTCTGCGGCGGCTGGTGGCCCAGACCCCCTTTGGTGAGGAGCAGGCTCCCTTCCCGATGACGGCCTCTATCGGTTTCTCTCTCTTTCCTCTGGGGGAGGAGCGCCACGATCCTGGCTGGCGCCTGTGCCTCAAGTTGGCCGATATGGCCCTCTACAACGCCAAGGCGCGAGGTCGCAATACCTGGACCGGTCTGGTCTCCCGCCATGGAGGTGTGCTGCCCTCCCTGAACCCCGATGATCTGTTGCGTCAGGGGGCTCTCAGCCTGATCGAGGCGCCTCTTAAAGAGAGATAGGCGAGCCATCTTATGATGGCCGTAGCCAACACCTTTCGCAGAGAAAAAGAGACTCAAAGGTGTATGGTACATATGGCTAAAATGTTGGTAACAATTGAGCCAGGTCAATAACTGGTCGTTTACGATCCCTTAAAGTGGTCGCCGCTTACAGCACCAAACGAACACAATAAAAGGGATTATAACGATGAAAAAGATGCTTCCTCTGCTGATCGCCGGCGCCCTTGCCTCCCCCTTCGCCATGGCCCATCAGGCCGGTGATATCCTGGTCCGTGGTGGGCTGGCCTTTGTCTCTCCTCAGGAGAGCAGTACCCCCGTCGAGCTCGAGATCAACGACAACATGCAGCTGGGTCTCACCCTGGGCTATATGATCACCGACAACTGGGGCGTCGAGCTGCTGGCTGCCACCCCCTTCTCCCACTCGGTCAAGTTGGGCGATACCGAGGTGGCCAAGATCAAACACCTGCCGCCGACCCTGATGGCCCAGTATTACTTCGGTAACGCCCAGAGCAAGGTGCGCCCCTATGTGGGCGTCGGCGTCAACTACACCACTTTCTTCAGTGAAGAGGGTCGTGGCCCGCTGCAAGGGACCGATGTGAGCGTGGACGATTCCTGGGGCATTGCCGGTCAGGTGGGTATCGATATGGCTATCACCGATCGCTGGTTCGTTAACGGTTCCGCCTGGATCATTGATATCGATACCGACGTTCATACCGCCATCGGCACCATCAAGACCAAGGTCGATCCCATGGCCTTTATGGTTGGCGTCGGCTACCGCTTCTAAGCACTTGTGAATGGGCCTTTGGCCCGGCACGCTCCTTGGCCCGACTGGTTCGGGCCTTTTTCTTTTCCGGTGACTTGAGTCGGCCCCGGCCGCGCTGTAGCCTGAGCGCGGTTTGATGACAAGGATGCAATCATGCTGGAGATGCAGATCCACCCCCGCTTTCAGGAGACCGATGCCCTCGGCCATATCAACAATACGGTGCCGGCGGTCTGGTTTGAGTCGGCGCGGGATCCCCTGTTCCGTGTTTTCACCCCGGATCTGGATGTACGCGACTGGCGCCTCATCCTGGCGGGCTACTCGGTTCAGTTCAAGCGGGAGCTCTTCTACGGCGAGGTGGTGACCCTGAAGAGCGCGATCAAGCGGATCGGGGGGAGCTCCTTCACCGTCTGGCAGGAGGCCTGGCAAGGGGGTGAGCTGGCGGTGACCGCCGAGACCACCCTGATCCACTTCGATTATCAGTCCCGCAAGGCACTCCCGCTCACCCATGAGCAGAGGGAGGGGCTGGGACGCTGGCTTCTGGAGGCGAGTGAGTGAAGCTGTCTGCCCTGTTACCCTTGATGACCACATTACCCGTGATGGCGTTACCTCTGATGACCCTGGATCAACAGTTCGACCTGATGGAGAAGGGGGCGGCGACAGCCCTGGATACTCGCCAGTTCACCCTGGACGGGGTGACGGTGACCGGCTGGCTGGATGGTGACATGCCGGTGATCATCGCCGTGCCGCGGCGCGATGAGAAGGGGCAGGATCAGGGAGAGAGCCGCTACTACTTCAAGGGGGGTGAGTTGTTCGGGGTGCGCGAGCCCGAGTCCCGCTTCGGTTTCGAGAAGGGCAAGTTGACCGCTTGGCTCGACGAGACCGGCAAGCCGCAGGCCTACATCAGCAAGGTGAGCATGGAGCAGCGCGAGCAGTGGCTGAAGCGGCGGGCGGCCCAGTTGCAACGGGTGTTCCAGCCGAGCCAGGCCGAGCTGGGTCTCGATGGCGCCCGAGATCATAACGGATCGGGTGCCAAGGGCAGTGAGTGGCTCTGTGGTGAGCGCCTCAAGTCGCTGACCGGCACGACCAGGGTCATGTTTGGTCCCTTAGATGCCAGTGCAGCAGAGGTGAAGGGCGCGGTGCGTATCGTGACGCCGGGGGGATGGCAGGATCTCGACATGGAGTGCAAGGTGGCACAGGGATACCGGGTCGTGAGTCTCACCTGGCGTGCGCCCAAAACATGACTGAAAGGCGGGGCCGCAGGCCCCGCTCTCATTCCTGAGTGATGCGGGTCAGGGCCTCGACCCGTCGCCACTGACTCTCGGGGAACCAGTGCTCGAGCAGGCTCTGCTGCTGGGCGATCCGCTGATCATCGCTCAGGGCGGCTCGCTCCTTCAGATAGCCTTGTAACTGCTTGTCGAAGGCCTGCTGGTTCTGCTTGAGCTCGGCGAGGCGATCTGCCGCCTCGGGGCCAAGCTGTTCCAACTGCCACTGCCTGTCCTCCTGATGCTGGCGCAGCCGTTCCAGCACGCGCCCATTCTCTACCGAGCGCTGAAACCACTCAGGTTGCTCGCTCAGCCAGACCTCAAGCGACTCCTGCAACACTGCCTGCTCTTCGGGGGAGGCCTGCTGCAGTGCCTTGCGCCTCAGGGTCCATTGTTCCTGGCGTCGCTCGTCGGCGAACAACTGCTCCTGTTCGGCAGGAGAGAAGCGTTGGCGTCTCAGCTGCTCCCGCTGTTCGAACAATTGCTCCAGGCTGGCCAGATCGGTCCCCTCCGGGATGGTCAGGCGCGCCTCGGCCTCCCGGAAGGCGCCATAGCGTTGATCCAGCACCGCAGGGGGGGCGGGCCGGGCCGCGGGCGTCTCCTGAAGAGAAGGCGTCACGCTGACGTGACGCCAACCCAGGATGAGCAGAGGGAGCAGCAGAGTCCCCAGCCATACCTTTCTCACAGGCCGAGTCCCTTGAGGCGGCGGGCATGCTGCACATAGAGGGAGACAGGATCCACTTCGAACAGGTGACGAATGCCGAAGGAGTGGTTCACCTCATCCAGATGGTTCATCTTGTAGTCGGTGCCAATCACCTTGCCCAGATGGCTGCTACAGACCCCGACCAGGCCATCGTTGGGCTCATCGAAAAAGAGACCGGTGAGGACCAGGGCCGGGTCGACCGGGTCGAGGATGTTGGTGAGGTTGCCCCGACCACTCCAGGAGAAGTAGTAGACCCCGTTGTTGGCCTGCATAGGCCCTTCGCCACACCGGGTCGTGGGCAGACCTTCCGGATAGTGGCTATTAAACTTGGCGGCACCTGCGCTGGTCAGGGCATCGAGTGCCTTGATGGGATCCTGGGGCAGCTTGCTACCGCCGGAGAGCAGTGAGATCACGCCCGAGAGGGCCTGGGCCGCGCTCGATGCCAGTGTCTCTGCGGCGGAACCGGGAGGGGCATTGACCCGCACCAGATCGGCGATGGCAGAACCCTGGTTCACCCCCCCCACGCTGGTGGCAGAGGCGACCAGCTCGGGAGCGACCGAGGCCACATAGCGTACGGTCGGTCCGCCGTGGGAGTGACCGATCAGGTTCACCTTCTCGGCACCCGTGATGGCCAGCACTTGTTGCACCTGGCTCAGCAACTGCTCTCCACGTGCCTCGGAGCTATTGGTGGCCGAGACCTGCGCCACATAAACGGTGGCGCCATCCCGGGTCATGGCCTGGGGAATACCATAGAAATAATCGACCCCCATCAGCTTGTCGAAGCCAAACAGGCCGTGGACCAGCACTATGGGGTAGCGGGTGTGACTGTCGGCCAGCGCCAGGCCGGGTAGCAACAGGAGCAACAACATCAATTGACGGATCATGGACACCTCCTTGCGTTCATTGGGCCCCGTCATGGGGTCGGACCAGTATGAAGGCTCCGATTCGAACGACACTGTGCCCTGGATCACTCTTTAGGGCGGCCTGGCGTCAGGCCCCCCAAATGGTCAAGATTTGTGCTGGATACAGGGCTGAAGGGTTCCGACTGTGCTAAGGGGCAGGCAGGGGATGGGGGCGCCGATCTCGATGGGTTCACCGAGGAACTTGGGCTCTTTGTCCAGCACATAGAGATCGAGCAGGCTCATGAAGCGGGCGAAAATCTCCCGCACCCGGGTCTTGATCCCCTCGTTGGGGGCCACATCCGGGGCATTGAAGCCGATGGCCTCGATACCGAAGCGACGGGCGATAAAGATGGCGCGCTCGTTATGAAACTTTTGGGAGACTATGGTGTAGCTGCTCTGGCCAAAGACCTCTTTGGCGCGGACCACGGAGTCGAGGGTGCGAAAACCGGCGAAATCCATATAGATGGCCGAGGCGGGAATACCTGCCCTGATCAGGGCCCGGCGCATCAGGCGCGGCTCGTTGTACTGCACGGTGGCGTTGTCGCCGGAGACGATCAGGTAGTCTACCTTGCCGTTGTTATAGAGCTGGGCGGCAGCCTGGATGCGGTTGCTGAAGTAAGGATTGCGTCCTCCTCCCACCAGATACTTGGAGGTGCCGAGTACCACGGCGACCCGGTTGTAGGGGAGATCATCCACCCTGTCATAGGTGAGGCGCCCGGCCTTGGAGACTCGCCACTCCCCATAGGTCAGCAGCAGCAGGCAGAGGGCCAGCAGCAGGCTGAGGGTGGCGAGCAGGATCAGGGCAAACTTCTTCATGTGCGACCGATCGGTTACGAAACAACAGGTGGGCATTCTATTACAACTGTCCGTCAGCGTCAGCGACGGGAAAAGAAGAGGCGGCCGATGGCCGCCTCTCGCTTAGTGAGCCGAGTCGTTTGACTGGCACTCAGGGCTATTGCGGTTCGCCGCCCACCAGGGAATGAGCTGCCCATCGACCCAGTCGCGGTAGGCCTGGCTGTCGTTGGTAATCAGCTGCTCCATCACCCGCTCGTAGTCGGCCATCGCCTTGCTCCGATCGGCCTGGCGCAGGGCCCGGGCCATCGCCAGCCAGCTGTCGCGGCGTCCGGTCTCGTTGAGGAAGCGGTGCACCGTATAGGACCAGGAGTAGACCATCTCGCTGCCGCTCTCGTAGTCGAGGTGCAGTATGGATTGCAGCGACGGGCGTTGTCCGGCCGGACTCTGGGTGACGGCGTTGAGGCCGCGGGCGAAGCATTGCCCATGGGCAATGTACTCTGCCAGCCCCTCGGCCCACCAGGTGGTGCGGTTGAGCGGGTAGTGGCCGAAGTTTCCATAGAGATTGAAACGGCCATCCAGATAGTGAACATACTCATGGCGCAGGTTCCACACCTGGAAGGCGGGACGTTTCCACTGTGCCTCATAGGCGAAGAAGCGGGCCTGATTATCCTGGCGAGCCGGATCCCCCTCGATATAGATGCCTCCGTTATCGGTCGATACCCCGTCAAACAGGGCGCCACCGTAACGGCTCCACTCATCGGAAGAGTCGAAGATCACCAGCTCGAGGGAGCGATTGTTGTCGTCGGTAACCGGTTGCCAGCCTGTCTCCATCACCCGATGAAAGTGCTGCTCTTCCTCACCCAGTTCGCGACAGATCTGCTCGGCCTGCTCCTGGTTCAGATCCTGGGCGCGCAGTGAGAGGGTCGGCGAGCAGGTGTGGCTGAATGGCAATATATCCTCGGCCTGAACGGGCTTGCAGTAGCCGGCCAGGGGGCCTTCGCTGCACGCTGCGGCGCTGCGATCCGTGTGGCGCAGGTAGTAGGTGGAGAGGGTGATCGAGGCCTCTTCCAACAGACGGGGGCTCTGGGCACCACCGGGCACCAGTCCATGACGGTTGAGCAATGTGATGACATCCCGATCCAGGCTGTCGCGATAGGCCTCGCTGCCGGCGCTGTCTCGCCCTTGCATCATGCGGTAGAGGCGGGTGTAGGCATCGAGTATGTTATTGAATACAAACAAATCAGCCTGTCCATCCCGGCGCTTCCACAGGGCCAGCTCGCTCTCCCCCAGCGCCAGCATGGCACGACGCAGTGCGGGCTCTTGTCCGATGAGGGCGGGGCCGAAGTCGGCATCGCGCGAGTGGGAGCTGGCGTAGTCGATCAGATTGAGCAGCTCAAACAGCCCATCGGCCCACGGCTTGTGGCCATTGATGACGGCCGCATGCTGTACCGCGTAGTCGAGGGCGCGGATCAGCTGGGCCGGCATAGGGGTGGCAGCCTGACGGAAGGCCATTTGCCCGAGTTGCCCCTGTGCGGCGACGCTCCAGGCCTCCAGCACGGTGCCAGCCTCATCCTGCGGCTCATTCCCCAGCAGAGCCGGGTGGTTGAGCAGGGCGACCATCACCCGGGCCAGTGCGCGAGCGGTCTCGTCGCTCTCTCTGGCAACGCCACCGAAGTAGTTGTGGGCACGCACATAGTAGAGCAACTTGTCCATGGCGGGGTGAGTCGGCCGGTTGGCGTCCAGCAGGGCTTGCATCCCCCGAATGGCGGCCATCAGCTTGGCATCGTCGTGGCCATAGTTTGCCTGCCATGCAGGCTTGTCGGCGCCGCTCACGTCGGCGACCAGTCGTGCGGCCCCGGCGTCGAGGAGGTCCAGGTCCGGCTCTGTGGGTTCGGCGCAGGGACGGCCATTGGCCTTGCGGCAGTCGAGCTGCTCCTCTGTGGTGGCCAGCACGAGAGGCTGGCTCAGGGTCTTGGCCTCTTGCCAGCTGTCACTTTCTGGCAGTGGCTGCCACTCGTTTTTGTCGGCTGGCATCATATAGCCGGTGTCATGCAGGGTGACATTGATCTGGCTGCCGATGGGCAGCAGCTGGCGGCAGGTGCGGACGGTGAGGGTGTTTCCCGCCTCTTCACGGGTCCTGGGCTCGCCACACTCCTCAATGGCCTGGGCCGGATCCGGTTGCCATTGATGCTGGCGCCACACATGCAGCTCGCGCACCATCTTGGCGGCGGCGCTCTCACTCTTGGGTGAGAGCCGATAGAAGATGTGATCGAGGCGACCATCCCGCTCACTGGGGCTCTCTTCCATCACCTGAAGCTGCTCCCATTGCCTGGGATCGTAGTGCCATTCGTCACTCGGGCAGCGCCCCTTGGCATCCAGCTGGCAGCGATCCAGCTCCACCTCTTCCTGACCCAGCGCGAGGGCTTGCGGCAGGGCGAGGCGATCGCCGCGCCACCCGGTCGGTGTGTCGGGGAGCGCACTCCATCCCGACGATGAGAGGCCGTAGCCGAAGTCCTGGCTCTCGGCCTGAATCAGGGTGCCGGCCTTGAGGCTCAATTCGCACAGCTGGGTGCGGATCCGCCACCCTTGCTCTATCCGGGTTTGCTTGTCACCACATTGGCGCTCGGCTTGTTGTTTGAGGCCGTCGATTTGCCAGCGATAGGTGCGGTAGATGTGCATCTGCTGCCAGCGGGCCGACGACGTAGTGGCCGTCAGGCGGAAGAGCTGGGTGCTCTGCGTCGATTCGAATTGGCGGGTCTCGGGGGCGCTGGCGCCATATTGGTGCCAGTCGGAGGGACTATAGGCTCCGGCGAGGGGCGCTGCGAGCAGGCAGAGGCTGCCGATCAGGGTTCGCACAGTGTAACTCCTTGAATGAGGTGGGAAGGAGTTGCACTCTATTTTGGCTTCAATTGGGTCGCAATGGGGAAAAAGAAGAGAGGAAAGGGGTCAGACCCCTTATGAAACTGGTATCACCCCATCTCCTTGGGGTTATCACCCCTCTCCCCATTCGGGGGGGAAGCAACAGGCGGAAATAAAAAATCTGACATGGATCACACCAGCCCTCCCTTTGGATAGAGAGGGGCTTCTGCCTCGTCACGATCAGAGGTAGCTCACCGTCACTATGGCCACATTGCTGTTCGTGGGGGAGACGCGATAGTCGATCTGGCTACTGATGGTCGCCAATGAACCAGAGTGTTGCAGCATGGTCATATCCAGATCTTGCCGCTTGGCTCCTGAGTAGCAGGTAATGCTGTTACTGGTGATGGAGCAGGGCGCCTCGTTGATGTAACCGTTGAAGGTCACAGTGCCGTTATCGGCATGGGCGGCAAAGGCTGCCATGGTGAGCAGGGAGAGTGAAACGGTGCGTTTCAGTGCGGTTTGGATATTCATAGTCTGTCCTTTTCGATACAAGTCGTTGTTCGAAAAGGGCAACGCAATCTGAAAGACAAAGAGATCAGAAGCACACTTGTCTTCCTAATGGCGGCTCCGCTGTCTTAGGTATTGCTACCCTTAGACCGGTGGCTTTGCGTCCCGACTTTTCAATCGGTTTGCCCTTTACATCATGTCTAGAGCATATCATCCCCATTTGAGAAATCAATTGAGCAATAAATGTGTGACTGTCCCGGAGTGAGTGCGCTCTGCTTCAGCTCTGGTGGATGAGGGAGCTACTTGCGGGGGAGGGAGGCATTTGGGTGTGCATTGAGCAATAACTCTAGTTGTTTCTGGTTTGTTGCCGGTATGTTTTTCTCCTGCTTTTCGTTCGCGATGTGTACAAATTGCGTGCGATGACGGTCAGGCTCCAGGCCGCAACAACAATGTTCATGATGTTTATATCATCCTGATTTTAAAGCGAATTTAAAAGAATCTCTATTAATTAAAATGTATTTGATACGCATCAAGGTGATGGATAACTTTGCCCCCGAGACGACGCTATGGGATGTCTTCGGCGGGCTTGGGGAGCGGTTTTCACTCCCCCTGTGTTGATGCCGATGACAGGTCGTTTCGCGGGGCTTGGCCCCAATACAGCCGTTCAAAATTTGGGTGGTGACTCCAGGCCACCCCTTTTTTCGGCTTCGACACGTAAGTCATGAATAAAAAGGTATCAACGAATGAAAGCGAATAAGATTGTAGTTGCGATGGGTGTCCTGCTGATGGCTGGCGCTGCCTCTGCTGCAGGCCAGGGTTCCGGCAAGGTCACCTTCAATGGCGAAATCATCAATGCCCCCTGCTCCGTGGCTCCCGAGTCTGTTGACCAGGTCGTTGAAATGGGCCAAATCAGCACCAAGGAGCTGGTCAAGGGTGGCGAGTCCAACTCCAAGCCGTTTAGCATCAAGCTGGAAAACTGCGAGATCACCGAGGCCGATGATGCCGTCAAGGTGACCTTCAGCGGTGCCCAGGATCCGGTCGACAGCAGCCTGCTGGTGATCGGCGGCGGCCAGGCTGCCGGTGCCGGCATCAAGATGACCGCTCCGGGCGGCGCTCCGATCGTTCTGGGTACTCCGACTGCTGCCTACAAGCTGGTAAACGGTGACAACCAACTGGACTTCAGCGCCGTGCTGAAGGGCTATGAGGATCAAACCACCAACCCGCTGCAGGCTGGCGCCTTCACCGCGACCACCAACTTTACTCTGGCCTACGAGTAATTCTTTCTGACGTGTGATACCGGGTGCAGTGGCTTGGCCACTGCGCTTCACCCGTCATTACCGGAGTTGCACCATGAAGATGACTCTTGTCACGCTGCTTGGTCTGCTGGCCTTACCTCTGGCGGCCGAGGAGTTGAGCGGTACTGTGGCAGAACCCGCCTGTGCCCTGATCCTGGAGCAGGTCAACCCGCCTGATCTGATTTTGGGGGTGAGTGGCTGCCGCATCGATCAGAATGCCGGTGGTGTTTTCCCTTTTATGGTCAAGTTGCAGCGCAGAGACCAGCGGGGGGGGAATATCTCCGAATCTCCAAGAACGTCCCAGCATGAGCGTCGGCTCGAGGTTCACCTCGATGAGACATTCGAAGGCGATACAGCCCTGCTCGAAGTTCGATATTTGTAAGCCTTCCGGCTTGTGTAGATACCACGAAATGTGAGTATTATTATGTGTTTAGAGTGATGTATGAGTCATTCAATATTAAGTTTTGTCACTGAGCACCAGCGAATTAAAGCGGCACCTTTGATCGGGTTTGCTGCGCTGTTGTTATTGGCAAAGAACGTATGTGCCGAGACTGAGTTTAATATTGATGCGCTCGATCTTGATGAACGGACCAAGATAGATCTCTCCCAGTTTGCCCAGGACGGGTATATCTTGCCGGGGGATTACTACCTCGAAATCGAGATCAACAAGAATAAGTTGCCCCTGCAGAAGGTGCCTTTCTACGAACGGGAAGGTGCCGGTAGTGGCGGTGTCGCCTGCATCTCTCCCGAAGCGGTCGAGAAGATGGCGCTGACCGATGATGCCCGGACCAGGGTGGGCCGTTGGCATGACGGTGAGTGTGCCGATCTGTTGGCGCTGGACGGGGTCGTCATCTCCAACCGGATTGGGGAAGGGGTGCTGAGGATTGCCATGCCCCAGGCCTGGCTCAAGTACAGCGACCCCAACTGGATTCCTCCGGAGCAGTGGGAGCACGGGGTGACCGGCATGATGCTGGATTACAACCTCAACGTGCAGGCCACCGAGGGACGCGATACGTCCAACGGCAGCGTCAGTAGTTACGGCACCCTGGGGTTCAACCATGGGGCATGGCGCCTGCGCGGGGATTATCAACTCGCCTCCTACTGGGGCAGCGACAGCCGCAGCAAAAACGAGTTGAACCGTATCTATGCCTTCCGCCCCCTGCCCTCAATGGCCGCCAAGCTGACTCTGGGTGAGCAACAGCTCAACTCCCAGATCATCGATGGCTTCCGCTACACCGGGATCAGCCTAGCCAATGACGAACGGATGCTGCCTCCCAGCCTGCAGGGGTATGCCCCCGAGGTGAGCGGTATCGCCAAGACCAACGCCAAGGTCACCATCTCCCAGTCTGGCCGCATCATCTATGAGACCAATGTGCCGGCCGGTCCGTTTCGCATTCAGGATCTCGACAGCTCGACCCGGGGCCGTCTCGACGTGCGCGTCGAGGAGCAAGATGGCAGCGTCAGCACCTTTCAGGTGGATACCGCGACCATTCCCTATCTGACCCGCCCGGGTTATGTGCGCTATAACCTGGCAGTTGGCGCACCTTCCGAATCGAGCGACGACGTGCACAAGGTGGATGGGCCTGCCTTCGTGACCGGAGACTTCTCCTGGGGGGTGGCCAACTCCTGGTCTCTCTACGGAGGAACCCTGATCGGTGGCGAATATAACTTGTGGGGCCTGGGTATCGGCCGCGATCTCTATGCCCTGGGGGCCGTTTCGGCCGATATCAGCCAGTCTATCGCCAAGCTGCCCGGTCTCTCGACCAAGATTGGCCAGTCGTTTCGCCTGAACTATGCCAAGCAGTTCGACGAGTATGACAGTGCCATCACCTTCGCCGGCTATCGCTTCTCCCAGCACAATTTCATGACCATGTCCCAGTTCCTCAACAACAAGGAGCGGCTCGAGAACAACCAGAGTCTGGTGGATAGCGATGACTACAACACCTGGGGTGACAAGGAGCTCTACACCATCACGGCCAACAAGACCTTCTGGGCCGACGAGCCGGCCAAGGCCCTGACCGCCTACCTTGACTACACCCACAGGACTTACTGGAGCCACGATGCAGAAGATCGCTACGGGCTGACCATCAACAAGACCTTCGATCTGGGTGACTTCAAGGATATCTCTCTCTATGTCTCGGCCTACAAGACCAAGAATGAGAACTATGAGGATGACAAGAGTGTGACCCTGACCTTCAGCGTGCCTATCGGGGATCGCAAGAACGCAGGCTATAGCGTGCAATCCTCCAATGGCAATGTCACCCATCTGGCGACCTATCAGGATTACAGCCGTCCCAATGACACCTATCAGCTGGGGGCCGGAGTACAGAGCAATGGCCACGGGGTGGTGCGAGGCTACTACAACCATGACGGCGCCCTGAGTGCCCTGAGCCTCAATGCCTACAGCGTACAGAGCGAGTACACCTCGATCGGTGGCAGCCTGCGCGGTGGCCTCACCGTGACCGAACACGGTGCGGCACTGCACCAGGCTACCCGTCGTGGTGGCACCCGTATGATGGTCGATACCGGTGAGGTGAGCGGTGTCTCCTTCAACGGTGGTCGTAGCGTCACCAACGCCTTTGGCGTGGCGGTGCTGGGGGATGTGACCGACTATCGCAAGAGTGACACCCGGGTCGATGTGGATTCACTCAGAGACGATATCGACGCCGTCAACGCCATCAGGCAGGGGACCCTGACCGAGGGGGCCATCGGCTACAGCGCGTTTGAGATTGCCCAGGGCTTCAAGCTGCTGGCCACCCTGCGACTGAGCGATGGTAACGTTCCTCCCTTTGGTGCCACCGTACTCAAGGAGAGTGGCAAGATGGCGGCCGTGGTCGACGAAGAGGGGCTGGTTTACCTGACCGGCGTCAAGCCCGATGAATCCTTTGTGCTCTCCTGGAGTGGTGCCCGCCAGTGCAAGTTTGTGGCGCCACACGATGTGACCGACCTGTCGACGAAGACAATCACCTGTCAGTAATGGGATACCGATGAAAAAGTTACTCACCTTCACCTGTGTTATGGCGCTCTCCTCTACCGCACTGGATGCCTCGGCAGCCATCGTGCTGGATCGCACCCGGGCCATCTATCCGGGCGGAGCCAAGTCGATCAGCCTCAACATCAAGAACGAGAATCAGAAGCTCCCCTATCTGGCCCAGGCCTGGATTGAGGATACCCGGGGCCAGAAGATCACCTCTCCATTCGTGGTTTTGCCACCGGTGCAGCGGGTCGACGCCAACCAGAAGTCGATCGTGCGCATCGCCAGCGTGCCCGATGTGGAGAAGCTGCCCAAGGATCGCGAGTCCATCTACTACTTCAATCTGCGCGAAATCCCTCCCAAGAGCGACAAGAGCAACGTGCTGCAGATCGCCGTTCAGTCGAAGATCAAGCTCTTCTATCGCCCCGAGGCCATCGTTCCAGAGCGTAATGCCGTGTGGCAGGATCAGGTGGTGATCACCAAACAGGGCAGTGGCCTCAAGGTGGAGAACCCGACCCCTTATTACATCACCTACGTGAGCCTGGCTCACCCTGAAGGGAAGGGGAAGCGCCCCATCAAGAGCTTCTCCGCCTTTATGGTTGAGCCCAAGTCGACACTCGACGTGCAGAGCCCCGAACCGCTCGGCAGCCGCTTTATCATCAGCTATGTGAATGATTACGGCGGCTATATGGATGTCACCTACCAGTGTGCGGCCAGTGTCTGCCGCGCGATGAAGAGCGAGTAACCCCTATGCGCCACTCTCTCTTGATGGCCGGATTGCTGTTGGCTGGCAAGGCGCTGGCCAACGGCTATGTGGTGCCCGATTCGACCCACGACTACACCATCGATCTCGACAAGGCCGATATCCAGAACCAGGCGGGGTATGTGACCAAACCGTTTACCTGGGATTTGGGGGGGCTGTATGCGGGCACTGTGACCTGTCCGCAGCAATCGATCCCCAAATCCCCCGTCTACTACAAGGCCATCATGAGCAGTGGCCTGCCTTCGGCGGGTGGAGGCTTCGTCCAGCTTAACGACTTTCTCGATATGAAGGTGGAGATCTGGATAGCGGGTCAGCGCAACGATTATGTGGTCGCTCCCTTCAATAATGAGAGTAACCGAAATAGTCAGTTCAGCTGTCGTCAGGGGGGCTCGACCCGGATCACTAATTTTGCGAGTGGCAGCAAGGGTAAGGTGACCTTCCGGGTACGCAAGCCCATCATCAACGGGGTGCAGATCTCCGACCGCCAGGTGGTAGAGATGTTTGGCCGTCTGGGGAATACGGTGAGTGACTTCAACAACGTGCCCATGTCACGGATCACCATCTCCTCCGCCATCCTCTACGTACCGGAGAAGTGCATCATCAACGGTGGCCAGACGATTGAGGTCGAGTTCGGTGACATGCCGGGTACCGGGCTCGATGGCAATAACTACGAGCGTACTGTGCCCCTGAGCTTTCGCTGTGAAGGGGGCGCTTTTGACAGCAGCGTCAGCATGAAGATCAACCTGGGGATCTCGGGGCGTGGCGCCTCGTTCAATCAGGATTACCTGCGTACCACCAAGGATGGCTACCAGAGCGCCAGCGTCATCGACAATTTGGGGATAAAATTTCGTCAACTCGACGGTTCCCCTCTGAATATCAACCAGTTTTACCCTGTCTCCATGCAAGGCAACATCGGTGACTGGGGCTTTATCGCCGCCCCGGTTGGCAATGGGGCCGTGGCTGCCGGTGACTTCTATGCAACCGCCACCATAGTGGCCGAATTTCAGTAGGGGGCCCGTATGCGTATTTTCTGGATAGGGTTGGTGTTGTTGCCTGCCGCCGTGATGGCGATGAGTGGCAGGAGCGATGATCTGGAGTTGCTGGGTAACGAGGTGAGGCTGCACGGCAGAATCATCGATCAGCCCTGTACCATAGCGCCCGACTCGCTCGATCAGACGGTGGATATGGGAGTGGTCGATGTGCGAGAGCTGTATGCCAATGGTGGTGGCGCCTATATCCCCTTTACCATTCGGCTCGATAACTGCAAACCCGGTATCTTCAAGGCTGCCAGGGTCACCTTCAGCGGTAAGGAGGACGGGGTGATGAGCGGTGCGCTCGGGTTTACCCAGGGCAGTGCGGCCGGGGCCGGTTTGCGTCTCTATGACGACAGACAGGGAAAGATAGAGTTGGGTCAGCCGACCCATGGTTACACCCTCTCGGGAGGGAGCGAGAACGAGCTGCTTTTCTCGGCCAGGGTAGAGGGACACCCGGATGCCATCATCAACCGCACCATTACACCGGGCAGTTACGGCGCCGTGGCGAACTTTGTCGTCGCCTATGAGTGAGGTTCAGGTCCCTTCAGGCTCTCCTGGCTGCTCCAGGTGAGCACCCCTCCCAGGTAGCTGGAGAAGTAGAGGCCGTCAGGCAACAAGATGTAGTGTGCCTTCTGCTTGGGCGAACGAAAGGCGGCCATCATGGTGGCGACCAGCGGGCTGCTCAGCAGTACCTCATGATTGATATTGCCGAGGGTGGTGTTGCTGATCTCCACCACAAAGTCTTCATCGATCTTATCCACATCGCCCACGGTATCGACCGTGAAGAGGCGGCGACCCTGACTATCCACCGCGCTGAGGGCTGCGACGATGATCTCACGTCCCTTGCCTCCCTTGAGCAGATGGCTGCGCTGGCTGATCTCCACCCATTCATCACCCGCCCGGCACTCCTGATGAAAACGCAGGGTGGTGGTGGTGAGTGCCGTGTAATCGGCGCTGACCGCATCACTTGCCGCCGCCATGGTATCGAGAACACAGCGTAACTCGCTATCTATCTTACTGCCGTCGCGCAGCAAGAAGACATTCTCGTTGCGAAGCCTGCCTTGGGGATCGAAAGTGACATAGGAGATGGCCTCTTGCCCGATCAGGATCGAGGCCCTCTTGCCTGTGCCCTGGCCCAGCTGCCTGGCCAGGAGATCGATCGAGGTGCCATGGGTCTGCTCTGCATAGCGAGTCATGTAGAGCGAGACGTTGCTGATATCGATCGACTTCAGGCTGTTGGCGGTGGCGACCCGATAGGCGGAATAGGCGACCAGCAACAGGGTGAGCAAGAGTAGCGACGCCATGAGGATCCGCTTGCGAGAGAAGAGGCGATCGCTCTTGCGGCGACGATAGACTACAGGTGCCGCCGGATCTTCCTGAGGTGTCTCTTCTTCTCTGTAACCGGGTTCGACGGCGGCGGTAAACAGGTATCCCACGCGAGGGATGGTATCGATAGCATCCATCACCCCGAAGGCCTCAAATTTGCGGCGCAGGGAGAGGATCTGCCGGTTCAGATTGGTGTCCGTGCTCTCCTGATTGGGCCACAAGGCCTCTTGCAGCTGGTTTCTCGGGACGACAGCGCCCGCTTCATTACACAGGATCTCCAGAAGCTCAGTCTCTTTGTTACTGAGTTTTACCTCTCGCTCTCCCTTGGCCAACCTGAATACTGCGGGGAAAAACAGAATATCCTCCGCAATTTTGTAGAAGGTGTTAATCATCAGTGACTCTTTTTCCTACCAAGGAGCACATTTTACCATCGTAATTAGGTTGTTCAAATGTTGGTTATTCTATAAAGACTTTGTTTTTCAATTGGTTACAATCTTTCACTCTGTAGTGATTATTCTCTCAACCTAAATAGACAGATATTCGCTCGTAAAGTGAGCGACATGACCCGGAATAGTAAGTGTTATGGGCTGTCGAGAGGAGTGAGAGAAGCGAAAAGGGATAAATTGGCACCCACAGTGTGATCGGGGTGCCCTTATACGGGCATGTTATGACAGTTTGTGTCGTAGGACGTCGAGGGCGTTTAGCCGCCATTCATTGCGCCTGGGCTTGAGCTCTCCTCCGCCGTCAGGCCAGGGGAGCCAGTGGTCCGGCACCATAAAGCCGGGCAGTTGGCTGCGGATCCACTCTTCCAGTTCGGCCTGGGGGGCGGGGGCGTCTCGCCACTCGATAAAGCAGACGGGGCGCTCCCCCCACTCCTCGCTTGGCACCGGCACGACCAGCGCCTGGGCTACCGCAGGGTGATCCACCAGACGCTGCTCTATGGTCTCGGGCTGGATGTTCTCTCCTCCCGAGATGAAGAGATTGTCGAGTCGCCCCTCCACCACCAGTTCGCCGCTGTCGATCAGGTCGCCCCGGTCACGGGTATGGAACCACCCTTCGTCATCGCGTGCAGGATCGATCCCATCGAGCGTGTCATAGCCCATAAACAGGGTCTCCCCGCGCACGCAGATCTCCCCCTCCTCGATCTTGACCTCCCGATCCGGCAGGGGGAAGCCCACCCGACCCGGCAGGGTGGGGGTCGCGGTGCAGACCTGGCTCGCCATCTCGGAGAGGCCGTAACTCACCCTGGGGGTGAGCCCCAGAGCCGTGAGGCGTGCCACCAATGGCGCGGGGATGGCTGCTCCCCCCAGCAGCAGCTCGCACAGCCGGGTCTTGGCGGGATCGAACCCCTCCGCCAGCAGTCGCCATAGCTGGGTCGGCACCAGAGAGAGGTGGGTGATGGGCTCACACTCCAGGCGAGTCTTGAGCGGACGGTTGCGATCGTGCAGCACCAGGGTGGCGCCGGCCAGGAAGACCCGAAACAAGATGGCGTAGCCCCCCACGTGGAACAGAGGCAAGGAGAGCAGCCAGCCGCAGTCGTGATCGAGGGGGAGAAGCCGGCTCGACCCCCGGGCCGAGGCGAGATGGTTGGCGAGACGGTGCAGCACCGCCTTGGGTTCGCCGCTGGAGCCCGAGGTGAGGATCAGGTTGTTCGGCTGCTCGGGGTCAAGGGGCCAGTCGCCGCTCTCCTCCCGCTCGCTTTCGACGTCGAGCCGAAGCTTACGCCATGGGCCCATCGCGTCGATTCCCCAGACCCCGTCGACGCGCAGTCGCTCGGCCAACGCCTGCTGGCGGAGTGGGGGGAAGGCGGGATTGAGAGGGCAGAAGATCAGGCCGAGACGCACGCAGGCCCAGGCCAGCAGAACGTCCTCCAGATTGCCTCGCACCGGTGCGGCGAGGCGCATGCCACGATGCATGCCCTGAGCGTCAAGCCGGGCACACAGGGCATTGAGACGGCGATCGAGGTGTCGATAGTCGAGAGGCTCGGGGCCGAGGATGGCCGGCTGCGCCGGGCACTCCTGAGCCCAGCGCCGTACCGGGCAACACTCAGTCATGTTGCCAGACCTGGATCAACTTACTCAGGTCAGGCGTGCCGTCAGCGGCCAGCAGATCCTCGGCCAGCCAGCGTCGGGTATCGAGGCCGGGAGCCTGCTGCGGGGCCCACTGCTGCCCGAGGCGGGCCAGTTGGCCGAGGCCCAGGCCCGATTCGAAGCAGGAGGAGACGATCACCTTGAGACGCAGTTCACTGGCCCGGCTGACCAGCGCCTCGCAGCGGCAGAGGGATCCTAGCAGAGTGGGTTTGAGCACCAGGGCACGCAGTTGAGGGATGGGTTCCCACGGCTTGCCCTGGGCCAGCAGCTCGTCGAGGGCGATCGGCATGTTGGTGCGGGCGGCAACGAAGCGGATATCGTCGAAATCACCGCAGGGGTCTTCCAGATATTCGATGCGCGCGGGGTCGAGATGTTGGCAGAAGGCCCAGGCCTCCTCCCGGCTCCACCCCTGGTTGGCATCGAGGATCAGTTTGAGATCCGGGCGGCGATCGAGCAGCAAGTGGATAAGGGCCAGCTCGTCGCGCATGGGGTAACGAGCCACCTTGAGCTTGGCCTTGGCCGGTGTCTTGTGTAGCCACTCCTTCCAATGCTTGAGCAGTTCCTGGGGGGAGCCCTGGATCAGCGGATAGGGCTCGGGCAGGGGTTGCCCGGCATCGGGCCAGCTGCGGCGTGCACAGTCGAGACCGAACTGCACCGAGGGGAGGGTGGCGGTCACCATCTCACCCCGAGCCACTCCCTTGAGGCAGGCCAGGGCCTGCTCTTGCGCTTCATCCAGGGTCTCACGGGAGAAGCCGGGCAGGGGGGCAATCTCCCCCCAGCCATTGCCGATGCGCACCAATAGGCCCTGACGTGCCGTCTCGACCCGGCCATGGAACGTCAGGGGTTGGGTAAAGGCGAGGCGGTAGCGATACAGGGCCAGCATGATCACGGGTTCCGTTTGAACTTGGAAAAATCGGGGCGGCGCTTCTCATTGAAGGCGTTGCGTCCCTCCTGACCCTCGTCGGTCATGTAGAACATCATGGTGGCGTTGCCCGCCAGCTCCTGCAGGCCGGCCTGACCGTCGCAGTCGGCATTGAGGGCCGCCTTCAGGCAGCGCAGTGCCATGGGGCTGTGTTGCAGCATCTCGCGGCACCAGCGTACCGTCTCACGCTCCAGCTCGGGCAGGGGCACGACCGTGTTGACCAGCCCCATATCGAGAGCCTGGGCCGCGTCGTAGAGGCGGCACAGGAACCAGATCTCCCGGGCCTTCTTCTGGCCGACGATGCGTGCCATGTAAGAGGCACCCCAGCCACCATCGAAGGAGCCCACCTTGGGGCCGGTCTGGCCAAACATGGCGTTCTCGGCGGCGATGGTGAGATCGCACATCATGTGCAGCACATGACCGCCGCCTACGGCGTAGCCGGCGACCATGGCCACCACGGGTTTCGGGCAGGTACGGATGTCGCGCTGGAAGTCGAGCACGTTGAGGTGGTGCACGCCGGTATCGTCACGGTAGCCACCGTAGTCACCGCGGATCTTCTGGTCACCGCCGGCACAGAAGGCCTTGTCGCCGAAGCCGGTGAGGATGATGGCGCCCACCTGGTCGTCGTAGCGTGCGTCGCTCAGGGCCTGAATCATCTCCTTCACCGTCAGCGGGCGAAATGCGTTGCGTACCTGGGGACGGTTGATGGTGATCCTGGCGATCCCCTCGCTGGACTTGTGGTAGAGGATGTCCTCATAACCGCTGGAGCAGTCCTGCCACTCGACGGGGGCATAGAGTTGCGCTTCGGTCAGACCTTCAATCATGGCTCTTCTCTTCTGGTGGTGAAGCCCAGCGAGCCAGCTCGCGGGCGTAAGATTCGGGCAGGGTGGCGTGCAGGTTGTGCCCGCCCTCCAGAGTCCGATGGTCGATTGTGGAGCCCGGCCCTGCCAGCTGGCAAGCCAGGGTATGGAATTTGTGATCCCGCCGCCCCGAGAGGTAGGTGACCGGCAGACGGGTGGTCGACAGCCAGGGACGCAGATCCGGCTGCTGGCCGAGAGAGGTGGCCCGCAGCATGGCGGCGATGGCGACGCCGTCGTTATGGCGGCGCCGGGCTATTTGGGCGGTGCGCGCCGTCTCGTCCAGATCGGCGAACACCCCCTGGCGATACCAGTCGTCCAGCACGCGGGTCAGGGATTCTTCCTCAAAGCGTCTGGCCCAGGCCTCGTCGCGGGCCAGGCGGTCAGGGCGCCGCACCAGCTCGAGCCCGGGATGGCAGTTTTCGAGCCAGAGGGCCTCGAGCCCGCTCGGCTCCTGGCTGGCGTGATAGAGGGCGAGGCGTCCTCCGAGGGAGTAGCCGACCAGCCGGTAGCGCTCGACACCGGCTTGGCGTAACTGTTGGCAAAGCCAGTCGTCGAACTCGGCGAAACCGGCGACGCGCACCCCTCTGTTGGCACCGTGCCCCGGCAGGTCGAGGGGAAGTAGCGGGCCGGGGAGTGCGGCGGTGACGACCGACCAGTCGTCACCGCTGCCCAGCAGGCCGTGCAGCAGAACCGTGCTCACCTCAGCCACGCAGCCGGCTCCCCAGAGTCTTGAGATCCTCGCTCACCTCGTCGCTCGGCACCCTGATTTCCAGCAGGGTGACGCCGCCACGCAGCGCCTCACGATACAACTGCTCGAAGCTGGCCAGGGTCTCGGGAGCATGATAGCCAAGGCCAAACATGGCGGCGGCGTGGGCAAAGTCGAGCCCGTGGGGCAGGCGATAGTAAGTGTCGCGCAGACCCGCCTCGGTGGGGACCGGCAGCATGTTGAAGATGCTGCCCCCGTCGTTGTTGAGCAGGATCACCACGAAAGGGTGAGGGCGCTTGGTGAGCAGGGCCAGGCTATTGAGATCGTGCAAGGCGCTGAGATCCCCGATCAGCAGGGTGGTCGGTCCATCGAAGCTCTCGGCGAAGCCGCAGGCGGTAGCGATGAGGCCATCGATGCCGGAGGCTCCGCGATTGGTCATCACCCTGGTTGGGCCCTGGCCCGGGGTGCCCAGCATGTCCATCAAACGGGCTGGCATGCTGTTGCCGACGAAGAGTTGCCCCTCGACCATGGCATTGAGGCGATGACACACCCCGAGCTCGGAGAAGCGATGGCTGGCCGCATCGATCAGGGCGGCAGTGCGCGCCAGGGGCTCGCTCAGGGTGTCCCAGCGCCGGGCTGGGGTGGTCACCGGATGGCTGGCGACAAATGCGCAGGGGGTACAGTGCAGACGGCGACGCAGCCGGTAGTCGGGGTCGAGGCGAGCGGGCTTGGGATCGATTAGCCAGTAATCTTGCCAGGCCTGGTCGCGCACGAAGTGACCCAGGCGCTTGGAGATGAGGCGGGCACCAAACTGGAGCAGCACCTCGGCCCGTCCCAGCGCCTCGCGAAAGCGAGGATCGTGCAGGGCGAGATCCGTGTGCAGCAGGCTGTGGGGGTGAAAGCGCAGCTGGCTCTGAAGATCCGCGATGAGAGGCCAGCCGAGCCGCTCGGCCAGCTCGGCCACGGCAGTCGCCTCGGCAGGATCCTCGATACGGCCGGCGATGATGAGCCCTCGTTTGCCGGCGAAGTGTTCCCAGTCAGGCTGGATATCGACCCTGTGCAGCGGGGCCTGCCAGGGGCTCCAGGGCGCATCGCCGTTCAGCCAGTCACCGAGGGGGGCCAGGTAGTCGCCATAGTTCCCATATGCGCCATCCGGATAGAGGGGCTCGGGGTACATGCAGTTGAAGTGCACGACCCCCGGAGTTTGCCGCTGGATGGCGATGGCCTGATCCACGGCACTCAGCACGAAGGCGGGAGCTATGGTGGGCGTCGGGCTCGGCAGGTTGAGCTGATAGACGGGGTAGCGGGCGAAGATCCCCTGCTGATCGATCGCCTGGTTGGCGCCGTTGTCGATGAGCTCGGCCGGCCGATCTGCCGAGAGGATCACCAGTGGCACCCCGGTCAGCTGGGCCTCGGCCACGGCGGGCCAGAGATTGGCCACGGCGGTGCCCGAGGTGGTGATGATGGCAACCGGGCGTGCGCTCCCCTTGCCCAACCCGAGGGCAAAGAAACCCAGCCCCCGCTCGTCGAAGTGGAGGTGGGTACGCAGCCCCGGGTGGGTGGCGGCCACCATGGTCAGGGGGGCGCTGCGAGAACCCGGTGCCAGGGCCACGTCACGGACGCCGAGGCGGTAGAGCTCCTCCAGCAGCAGGGCGGCCCAGACATGGTTAAAGGTGGCGTGACAGGGATCGAACATGATGATTTCCGGGTTAGTCCTGCGCCAGCAGGGAGAGGACATTGTCTATCTTGTTGTCCAGCTCGGCCCACTCGGCCGAGGGCTCGGAGCCGGCGACGATACCGGCTCCGGCAAACAGGGTGACGGCATTGGCGTCGAGCAGGGCGCTTCGGATGGCCACCGAGAATTCGCTGGTGTCGCGGCTGAGCATGCCACAGGCGCCGGCGTACCAGCCACGGCGATAGGGCTCGTGGCGGCGGATGAAGTCGATGGCCGCCTCGCGGGGGGCGCCGCCCACAGCCGGGGTCGGGTGCAGGGCCGCCAGCAGTTGCCAATCCTCCACCCCGGGGTGCAGCTCGGCCTCGATATCGCACTTGAGGTGTTGCAGCAGGCGCAGCTTGAGGATGCGCGGCTCGGTGAGGCTGGTCTGCTGGGCCAGGGGGGCGAGGCGGCTCAGGATATCGGCGTGAACCAGCCGGTTCTCCAGCCGGTTCTTGTTGTCACTGAGCAGCTCGTGGGCGAGAGCCGCGTCGATGGCCTCGTCACCGCTGCGTCGTATGGTGCCGGCGAGGGCCTCGGTGAAGAGATGATGCCCCTCACGGCGATAGAGGCGCTCCGGTGAGCAGGAGATAAAGGCCTGTTCCTTTTCAAACTGAAAGCCGAAGTGGAAGCAGCCCTGTGCCCTGGCTCGCCAGGACTCCAGCATCTGCCAGGGGTCGACGGCGTGAGCGGTCTCGAGCCGGCTGGCGCGGGAGAGCACGACCTTGGGGGTGTGGGCCTGAAAGTCGGGGGCGGTGACCCGCTCTACCAGGTTGTGCCAGGTGGCAAAGTCCGGGGTGTCGTGCCGCAGGTAGCCCTGGCCTTGCATCGGCGTCAGGGGATGCTCCGGGCAGAGTGCCTGCAGCGCCTGCTTGGCGCGGGCGATCTCCTGCTCCCGCTCCCCCTCGTCGAGCAGCAGGTTGAGGCAAAGGCTCACCTCCTCCCCGCGGCGTACCAGCTCGATGCGCGGCAGGATCAGGCGGCAGGGGCCGAAGCCGGGCCAGCCCTCCCCGTCGGGATCGAAGGCGAGTCCACCGAAGTAACGAGGAGAGTCGGCACCGGAGAGGGACGTCTGATGACAGAGGGCGTCCAGCCTGGCCGGATCCCGGATCTCTCTAATGCATCCCAAAGTGGCATACTCGGGGCGATCGTCACCACGGGCGTGCCAATAGATGCGGGGATAGAGGGGCTGGGACGAGAGCCAGCCGAGAAAAGAGTCTACGCGAGCCGGCACGCGCAACCGCACGAAACCGCAGGTTGCCTCATGACGCAAGGCGTCCAGCTGTTGCATGAGATGAGTGGGTGCCAACATGGATAGCGATTCGAGGGCCTACTTTGTGCCAAAAGGCGGACAATTCATATATATTAACTGCCCATTCTTCCATGTAAATTGTCCGGACATCTAATCCTGAGCGTGCCCAGTATAGGCAAGGGGTCTCTCCCTGAACATCGACGGGATCAAGAACCGGTCGTTTGGCCATCGAATATGCGTAAAAAAATCAATGCCTGGGTGATGGCAGCTCGTCTGCGAACCCTTCCCCTGGCCTGTTCTTCGATCCTGCTGGGCAGTGGCCTGGCGGCCAGCCGTGGCAGTTTCGACGGGGCCATCATGGGGCTGGCCCTGTTGACGGCCATCCTGCTGCAGATCCTCTCCAACCTGGCGAACGACTACGGGGATGCCGTGTCGGGTGCCGACAACGGGGATCGAATCGGTCCGCAGCGGGCCGTGGTCTCGGGCCTTATTACCCGGGGCGAGATGGTGCGGGCCATGGCGCTGGTGGCGCTGGGCTCGGTAGCGAGCGGGCTGGGGCTGCTCATCACCGCCTTTGGCCATAACTGGCTCGATGTGCTGCTGTTTGTGGCGTTGGGTGGCTTCGCCATCATCGCCGCCATCACCTATACGGTGGGTAAGACCCCCTACGGCTACCGTGGGTTGGGAGATATCTCCGTCTTCCTCTTCTTCGGTCTGCTCGGGGTGCTCGGCTCCTTCTACCTCTTTACCCACAGCCTGAATTGGGAGCTGCTGCTGCCGGCGGCTGCCTGCGGTCTGCTCGCCACCGCCGTCCTCAACATCAACAACGTGCGGGACATAGAGAGCGATGCGGCGAGCGGCAAGATTACCCTGGCGGTGCGCCTCGGCCGTGACAAGGCGATCGCCTACCACTGGGTGCTGCTGGGAGGGGCCGTGCTGCTGACGCTGATCTTCTTGTTGATCCATGGCGGCGGAGCCTGGCCCTGGATCTTCCTGCCGGCACTCAAGCCACTGACCGATGCGGCGCGCACCCTCTCTCAAACCCGGGATGGTGAGGTGCTGACCGGCGCCCTCAAGCGCACGGCCATGGGCTCGTTCCTCTACAGCCTGCTGCTCTCAGCCGGGCTGGCACTCGGAGCCTGAAACAGCAAAGCCGTCACCCTGTGACGGCTTTTTTCTATCCCCTGGACCTAGTGGTGTGAAGGGGCGGCGGGTTGATCCTCGTGCAGCCGGAAGTCCGAGAGGCGTTGATCCAGATTACGCGAGAGGTCGGCCAGCAATTCGCTCTCTTGCGCCAGGTAGCTGGCCGATTGGGCCATCTCCTGGGCCGAGTCATTGATGCCGAGGACGTTGCGGTTCATCTCCTCGGCCACGGCGCTCTGCTCTTCGGCCGCCGTCGCTATCTGGGTCGCCATGTCGTTGACATGACGAATGTGATGGACGATGAGGTCCAGATCTCCCCCTGCCTTTTCTGACTGGGTGACGCTGCTCTCTGCCAGGGTCCGACTGGCCTCCATCGCCTGGGCGGCGCTCAGCGCCCGTTGTTGTAACTCGCTGATGGTGCTCTGTATCTCCTCGGTCGAGTGGCGAGTGCGGCCGGCCAGCTGGCGTACCTCATCGGCCACCACCGCAAAGCCACGCCCCTGCTCACCGGCCCTGGCCGCCTCGATGGCGGCGTTGAGCGCCAGCAGGTTGGTCTGCTCCGAGATGGCGCTGATGACGGCGGTGACCTCGCTTATCTGCATTACCCCCTCCTTGAGCTGGTTGACCTGGGTAGTGGCTTGCTCTACCTCCCGAGCCAGGCTCTGGATGCCGCTGACGCTGGCGCTCACATCCCGGTTACCCAGACCGGCCTCGTCGGTGGCTTCCTTGGTGTCCTGGGCCGTGTTCTCGGCATGGCCCGCCACATCGGCGATGGTGGCGCTCATCTCGTTCATGGCAGTGGCCAGTTGCGAGAGTTGATCGCGCTGGTTGGTGACGGCCTGGCTGGTCTGCTCGGCAGAGGAGGCGATCCGCAAGGCGGCATCCGCCACCTCTCTGGCCCCCTGGCTGGCTTCTTGCAGGGCGCCACGAATGGCGCAGAGGCTCTGATTGGTGCAGGTGGCCAGTTGCCCCAGCTCGTCGCTTCCCTGCACCGGTACCGTCACCACCAGATCACCCCGGGCGACCCGGGCCATGGCCTGGTTGATGGCGGCCAGCGGATTGACGATGGAGCGGCTGATGCCGTGGCCGAGTAATCCCATCAAGAGGGCGATGATCAGTGCGGCCCCCCCCATGCGCAGGAACTCATGCCACAGAGTGGACTGGATGTCGTGGATCAGGATGCCGGATCCCAGGATCCACCCCCATTCGGGGAAGCCGGTGACCCGGCTCATCTTGAGCAGGGATTCACCGTTGGGAGAGGGCCAGGGATACTCCAGGGTGCCGGAGCCGCCCCCCTGTGCCAGGGTCACCATCTGATTCCAGTGAGCACCTTGGGTGGCCGCACTGCCGCTGCCCATCTGCTGGCCTACCAGCTCAGGCTTGAGGGGGTGGACCAGCATATGGCGCTGCTCGTCGATGACGAAGAGGTAGTTATCCCCGTCGAAGCGCATGTTGTCGATCATGGCCCTGGCCTCGCGCTGGGCGATCTCCCTGGGTTGGGTGGCGGCCAGGTGGGCGATGCGGGTTCGAGCCAGGTCGAGCACGGCGGAGAGCCGGGCCTGGCGCTCTGCCAGCAGGTTGTCGTGCAGGCTGCTGGCCGAAATGGCCAGCATGGCCAGAAAGCCGAACAGGGCCAGCGCCAGCATCAGCCACAATTTGTGGCTGACGGCAATATTCCCGAGCCTTAACATAGATCCTCCTTGACTGGGTTTCTGCAGAACCGTCGACGAGCTTATTGGATGATTGTTGCTCTATTGAGTCTAAGTCTTGATGATGGTCCGACCATGTGTCCAATCGGGGATGGGAGCAGGATCACATCTCGGGTCAAGGGTTCACAACAACAGATATAAAGAGGGAATTGATGTCTGCCAGGAGTTATTTTGACCAGTTGAACCGTGATTACCTTGCCGTGCACAGACGAAAGGAGGAGCTCTTCTGGTCCACCTACATGGGCACCAGCGACGATCACGCCGGTTTCACCGCGGCCGAACAGGCCTACAAGGGGTTTTGCGCCAACCCGGTGCGGCTACCCGAGCTGAGGGCGGCCATCGAGCAGGCGGGTGACGACCCGCTACTGCTGGCCGGCCTCAAGGGCTGGCTCGCCTTCTTCGAGTGCAATGTGATTGAGGACGAGGAGGCCGCCCGTCTGATGGACGAGCTGGTGGTCGCGGAGTCGCAACTGTTTGCCGCCCGCCGCGAGCTGGCTCTGACCCTGGTGGGCGAGCAGGGGGAGACTCTGCCGGGCTCTTTGCCGACCGCTTCCACCCTGATTGGGACCAGCTCAAGCGAGGCGTCGCGCCAGAGTGCCCTGACCCTGTTTCGCACCCTGGAGTTGTGGGTGGTCGACCACGGTTTTCTCGACATAGTGCGGCTGCGTAACCGCTTCGCCCGGGCCATGGGCTATCGCAACTACTTCGACTACAAGGTGCACAAGAACGAGCAGATGAGCCCGGAGCAGCTCTTTGCCGTGCTCGACGACTTTATCGCGCGCACCGACGAGCGCTGCTTTGCCAGTCTTTCCGAGCTCAGGCACAGCAAGGGGGAGGCCGCGCTGCTGCCCCATAACCTGCGTTACTTCTCCAGAGGGGATGTGATCCGGGAGCTCGACGCCTATGTGCCCTTCTCTCGTGCCCTGCGTGACTGGGTCGAGAGCTTCCGCCGTCTCGGCATCCAGTTCCGCGATGCGACCCTGACCCTGGATCTGCTCGAGCGCAGCGGCAAGTTTGAGAATGGCTTCTGCCACGGCCCGGTTCCGAGCCACTGGCAGGGAGATACCTGGGTTCCTGCCACGGTCAATTTCACCAGCCTGGCCCAGCCGAATCAGGTGGGTAGCGGCTGGAGTGGCCTCAACACCCTGTTCCACGAAGGCGGGCACGCGGCGCACTTTGCCAACGTGACCGGCAACTCCCCTTGCTTCTCTCAGGAGTTCCCGCCCACCTCCATGGCCTATGCCGAGACCCAGTCCATGTTCTGCGACAGCCTGCTGGGAGATGCCGACTGGCTCAAGCGTTATGCCCGCAGTGCCGCCGGGGAGGCGATTCCGGATTCCTTGATCCACCGTCTCATCGAGACCAGCCAGCCGATGCGCGCCTTCAACGAGCGTCAGATCGCCCTGGTGGCCTATTTCGAGTGGGATCTCTACCGTCTGGAGGAGGAGGCTCTGACCGGTGAGCGGGTGATTGCCCTGGCTCGGGAGTGGGAGCTGCGCATCCTGGGGGTCGAGAGTCCGCGTCCCCTGTTGGCGATCCCGCACCTGCTTAACCAGGAGTCGGCCTGCGCCTATCACGGCTACCTGCTGGCGCAGATGGCGGTCGAGCAGACCCGCGCCTTCTTCCTGCGTCGCGACGGCTATCTGACCGATAACCCGAAGATCGGGCCGGATCTGGCCGCTCATTACTGGGCGCCCGGTAACGGCAAGAGCCATGACGAGACCCTGCAGAGCCTCACCGGAGAGGGGTTCAATGCCCGTTACCTGGCCGACGCGTGCAATCAGACGGTGGCGCAGGCGTGGCAGGAGGCCCAGGCCTGTATGGCCGCCGCTGCAGGTCGTTCGGCACCGGGGGAGGGGGCGCCCCTCAACGCCGTGATCCGGGTCGTCCATGGCAATGAACCGATCGCCGATAACAGTGAGTCGGAGGCGGCCATGTTCGCCGATTTTGAAGCCTGGATTGCCAAACACTATCCAGCGCATCGCTAGGCCCTCATTGGCTCCTGTTTTCTCGACAGGAGCCAACTTCTTACACTTCGTTACCTAATCACCCCGAAAATGTGTTCTACATCAATGGAATAAGAGCGTTCCTGGCTCCAGTTTCCCTGTGGGTGGTCGATAAGCACTATGTTGAACACATCCCCCCATATTGAGGACAGCTCCATGAGTCTCTCCATTGTGCAAAGGATCATTGCCGGTTTCGTGTTGATGCTCCTCTTGCTGATCCTGCTCGGCACCGTCAGTGCCCTGAAGATTCGCGGTATCAACGCGGGCCTGACGGACGTGACCGAGCGCTCTACTCCCCTGCTGGTGGCCGCCGCCACCATCAAGGGCAATCTGCAGGATGCCAACCGCTGGGTGCTGGAGTATCGCACCAGTGAGGAGGCGGGAGCACTGAGTGCCCTGGCCAGCCGCTATGAGGAGCAGCGTCAGCGCTTCGACAAGAGCCGCGAGGCGCTGCAACGACACGATGATGGCGGTCGTTTCGGTCAGATCGAGCAGGGTGCCAACCAGTTCTTCTCCCTCGCCGGCCAGGTGCTCGAGCAGCATCGTCGCGCGGTCGAGGCGCAGGATCGTCTGGCGGAGCTCAACAAGGGCTTCATCCGTCTGGAAGATACCTATCAGTGGGCCGCCGATCTGCTGTTGCAACAGGCTTCCAGCCAGCGCTCCATGCGTAACAAGGCTGAGCTCATCACCTCGGGGATCGCCCGGGACCTGAAGAATATTCGGCGTGCCGACCGGCAAACCGATCTGGCCAAGCTGGAGAAGGTGCTCACCACCGACATCGAGATGGCTCGTAAACGTCTCGAGCGGGTTGCCGTCGCCGATGATGTTAAGGCGCGCTATCTGGCCAACCTCGGCAAGCTCGAGGAGCTGGCGCTCGGCCCCCAGGGTCTGCTTGCCAGCATGCGTAATCAGCAACAACTCGACGCCTCTCTCGCCGATCTCAATGGACGCCTCGATGCCTCCATGGCACAGGTGTTGAACCTGCTCGACGAATTCAGTGCCAGCGCCGGTCAGCTGGCTTCCAGCAGTCGTAGCAGTGCCGACGGTGCGGTCAGCAGTGCCAGCTTCTGGATCATCACAGTGGCCGCCGTCTCGGCGCTGGTTGCGCTGGTGATCGGCTATACCACGGCGCGCAGCATCCAGCGGCCGCTGCAGATGATCAATCGCGAGCTCGACGCCATGGCCGCCGGTGACATGACTCGCCGTATCAACTATCAGAGTGGATGCGAATTTGGTGCCCTCTCCCGCTCCATCGACATGCTGGCCAGCAAGACCGGCGATCTGCTCTCCCAGATCAACGCCGGTTCCCGCCATCTGGTGGATGAGGCCTCTCGCGCCGCCGAGATCAGCGAGCGCGCCATGGCCCGGGTGCAGGAGCAGAAGAGCCAGACCGATCAGGTGGCAGCCGCCATCACCGAGCTGGAGGTGAGTGCCAGCGAGGTGGCTCGTACCACAGACAACACCAAGCATGAGGTTGCCCTGGCCAACGACGAGACCCAGGCGGGGAGACGCAAGGTGGCCGATACCCGGCGCATCACCGAATCCCTGGAGCAGGCCATGGAGGAGGCGGTTGGCATCACCCACAAGCTGGGCGAGTTCAGCGACAACATTGGCAGCATACTCGACGTGATCCGTGCTATCGCCGAGCAGACCAATCTGCTGGCGCTGAATGCCGCCATCGAGGCGGCGCGGGCTGGTGATGCGGGCCGCGGCTTTGCCGTGGTGGCCGACGAGGTGCGTGCGCTGGCAAATAGGACTCAAACCAGTACCGAAGAGATCCAGGCGATGATCGAGAACCTGCAGGCATCCAGCCGCCATGTGGTGGAGGTGATGGGGCGCAGCCAGGATCAGACCCGGGGTTGTGTGGCCCAGACCCGTGAACTCGATGAGGCGCTCCAGGCCATCGCCGGGCGCATGAGTACTATCAAGGAGCTGGCCGATCAGGTGGCGCATGCCGCCACCGAGCAGATCTCCGTCAGCCAGGGGGTCGCCCGCCACATCTCGGGGATTGCAGAGGTGGCGTTTGACACCGAGCGTGAGGCCCGTCAATCGGCAGACAGCAGCGAGGTGCTGGCCGATCTCGCCTCGCAACAGCAACAACTGATCGCTCACTTCAAGGTCTAGGAGGCCCTATGTCGAATAAATGGTTAGGGCTGCTTGGGCTCCTGTGTGCGGCCCCGCTGGTAGCCAGTGAGTTGGTGATTGAGAGCTGGCGTACCGATGACCAGGCCCTGTGGGAGCAGAAGATCATTCCCACCTTCGAGGCGAGCCATCCCGGGATCAAGGTGCGTTTCCATCCGGTGCAAAACGTCAATTACATGCCGACCCTGCTCGACAATCTCAAGGGAGGCAAGGCAGGAGATCTCATCACCTGTCGTCCCTTCGACGATTCCCTTGCGCTGTTCAAGGCCGGCCACCTGGCCGAGGTGACCGAAATGGCCGGGATGGAAAACTTCCCGAGTTTTGCCCAATCGCCCTGGCAGACCGATTCCGGTGCCCAGACCTTCTGCGTGCCCATGGCGTCGGTTATTCACGGCTTCTTCTATAACAAGGGTATCTTCAAGGAGCTCGGCATCGAGCCTCCCCAGACCCGGGATGCCTTCTTTGCTGCCCTCGACAAGGTGAAGGCCGATGGTCGCTACCTGCCACTCGCCATGAGTGGTAGCGAGAGCTGGGTGGCGTCCGAACTTGGTTTCCAGAACATAGGTCCCAACTACTGGAAGGGGGAGGATGGGCGCCTGGCTCTCATCAATGGCAGTGAGCGGATGGATGCCCGTCCCTTCGTGCAGGTGTTTGAGGAGCTGGCACGCTGGCGACCCTATCTGGGTGAGGGGGCGCAGAGCCGCGACTATGGGACCAGCAACCAGCTCTTTACCTCGGGCAAGGCCGCCATGTATGTGGCCGGCTCCTGGGAGATTGCGCCCTTCACCGGCAAGGTGGACTTCGGGGTGCTACGGCCGCCGGTCGCCAAGAGTGGGGATAGCTGCTTCTTCACCGATCACACGGACATCGGCATGGGGATGAATGCGGCCAGCAAGAACAAGGAAGAGGCAATGCAGTTCCTGCAGTGGCTCACCACGCCAGAGTTTGCGGAGCTCTACACCAACGCCCTGCCTGGCTTCTTCTCCCTCTCCAATCACTTCTTTGAGGTGAGTAACCCGGCGGCCAAGGCCATGATGGAGTGGCGTGACCAGTGCGACTCCACCATTCGGGTGGCGACCCAGATCCTTTCGCGGGGGACGCCCAAGTTGGGTGATCAGCTTGCCGAGCTGAGCCAGGCCGTGTTGCTGGGCAAGGAGAGCCCCGGTGAGGCTGCGCAGCAACTGCAGAAAGGGTTGACCAGCTGGTATGGCCCGCAGCAGAAGCCGAAGGGCAAGCGTGATGCCGCAGCCGAGTGTGACTGCGCCCCTGTGGCGCCGGTCACTGCTCCTGCCGTGGCATCAAACGAACCCGCGCCGGCTGCCGTGGCGCCGACCACAGAGGCCGCACCGGTTGCGCCGGGTGAGACTGAGGAGGCGTTGTCCCAGGAGCTGGAGCGAAGCGCAGCGCCACTCCCTTCGCAGTAACCCCGAGAGCGGGGAGGCTTGGCCTCCCCGCTCTCGTTTCAGCCCTGTTCCCAGCGGCAGAGGCTGCCGGTACGGGCGACAGGCTCGAAGCCGAGTCGGCGATAGACACGCTGGGCGTGATAGTCGCAGTCTGCCACTATGATCAGCTCCGCCACTCTCCCCAGCCCGTGGCGAGCGACACCATGAAGCAGATGACGGCACAGGCCGCGGTTGCGCCAGGCCTCCCGGGTTCTGACCCACTGAAAACGCCCCAGGCTCTCGGTGAAGAAGAGACCACAGCTGGCAACCAGGCTCACACCGTCCCACATCCCCCACCACTGGCCCAGACCATCGGCTATCATGGCCCGATAGAGACGCACGCGGGAGAGGAGAAACTCATGATAGTGCGCCGCCTCATGGGCCGGATTGCGTTCCCTTAACTCGAGTTCGACCCAGGCAGGCCAGTCATCCGGGGTAAAGGGGCGAACCGGGAGGGGCAGGGGACCATCGGGGGGGATCAGACGCTCTCGGGTCAGAGAGAGCGCGAGACATTCCATATAGTGGTAACCACAGGCGACGAAGGCACCAGGACAGCGACTCAGCCCCTCGTCCAGTGGCCACAGGAAGGTGCGATGGCGAATGCGGGGGTCCTGACCGATGAGGCGATCGAACGTCTGCTCCAGCCATCCCTTGTCCCTGTCATCGGGTGGGCGTGGCAGCAGCAGATAGTTACCGAAGTAGTAGTCCGGGCTCTCCGGAGTCGAGATGGCCCAGTAGTCGGAATGACGCTGAATGAGACCCTGATAGCTGTCAAACAGCAGATCGGTGGAGATGGCGGGGTGGGTCTCCATGGGGGGACTCCTCACAAGCTTGAACCAATCTGGTTATCGGCAGGGAGTGGCGGCTCTACATAAAAGAAGGGCCGGAGAGACTCCGGCCAAACAATCACACGCAGATTCAGAACGTATAACGTTCTGCACACATCATAACTGGATTCCGAACTCTTGGGGATGGGGTTCAATCAGATAACGCAAAATTTTTCTTTCGTTTGCGGGTTAATCTGGTGAGAAAAGATGACAGACAGGTTGACATCCCCGGGAAACCGGGCAGGATATAAAGACGTTTGGACGTCTAAACATCCATTTTTGAGTCGTGTCGTACAGGGAGAGAGCAGATGGGATTTCACAGCGCACGTCAGGTTGAAGCCCTCAACCAGAGCATCGCCGATCTGAGCGGTGATATTTCGGTCAGCTTCGAGTTCTTCCCGCCGGGCAGCGAGAGCATGGAGCAGACCCTGTGGCAATCCATCGAGCGTCTCAAGGTGCTTGAGCCCAAGTTTGTCTCTGTGACCTATGGGGCCAACTCGGGTACCCGGGATCGCACCCACAAGGTGATCAAGGACATCAAGGAGCGTACCGGCCTCATCGCAGCGCCACACCTGACCTGTATCGACGCGAGCCGCGACGAGTTGCGCACCATAGCTCGCGACTACTGGAACAGCGGTATCCGCCACATCGTTGCCCTGCGTGGCGATCTGCCCCAGGGGGTGGAGAAGCCGGATATGTATGCCGCCGATCTGGTGGCCCTGCTCAAGGCCGAAGCCAACTTCGACATCTCGGTCGCAGCCTACCCCGAGGTACACCCGGAGGCACGTAGCGCCCAGTCCGATCTGCTCAATCTCAAGCGCAAGATCGATGCGGGTGCCGACCGGGCCATCACCCAGTTCTTCTTCGACGTGGAGACCTACCTGCGTTTTCGTGATCGCTGTGCGGCCATCGGCATCGACGCAGAGATAGTGCCGGGCATATTGCCGGTCTCCAACTACCAGACCCTCACCAAGTTTGCCGGTTTCACCAACGTGAAGATCCCGCGCTGGATGCACCAGCGTTTCGAGGGGCTCGACAACGACCAGGCTACCCGTAATCTGGTGGGGGCCAGTATCGCCATCGATCAGGTGCGGGTACTGAGCCAGGAGGGGGTTAAGGACTTCCACTTCTATACACTCAACCGCTCCGAACTCACCTACGCCATCTGCCATACCCTGGGGGTTCGTCCCAAGTCGGTGTGATGCCCGGATAGCAAGAAGCCCCGCCAGAGCGGGGCTTCTTCATCATGGAACTCAACGCTTGCGCAGCAGGCGCAGGGCATTGGCGGTCACCAGGGCGGTGGCGCCAGTGTCGGCCAGCACCGCCAGCCAGAGCCCGGTCAGACCGAGCAGGCTGGTGACCAGGAAGATTGCCTTGAGACCGAGAGCCAGGGCGATGTTTTGACGTATGTTGGCGAGCGCAGCCCGCGATAACCGGATCATGGCCGGCAGCCCGTGCAGTTGGCTGGTGGTCAGGGCGGCATCGGCAGTCTCCAGCGCCACATCCGTGCCCGACCCCATGGCGATACCGATACGGGCCCGCTTCATGGCCGGGGCATCGTTGATGCCATCCCCTACCATGGCGACAGCCTTCTGGTTCCCCAGATTGGCAACGGCCTCGACCTTGTCGGCGGGCAGCAGGCCGGCCCGGTAGTCCAGGTTGAGCTCTGCCGCGATGGCGGCGGCCGCTCTTGGATTGTCACCGGTCAACATGACGCCATCGATCCCGAGTGCCTGCAACTCGACCAGAGCGGCACGGGCATCGGGACGCAGGCGATCCTGCAGAGCCAGCAGGGCACGGGGGATCCCCGTCTGAGCCAGTACGATGACGGTTTTTCCACCCTGCTCGAGGGTTTGGATTTGTGCCACCGTGCCTTTGGCGAGGCCACCTTGATGGGTCGGGGCCAGTAGGCTCCAGGATTGACCATCGATCTCCCCTTCAACCCCCATGCCGGGCAGGGCGCGAATCTCACGGGCCGTGGCCGGAGTGACCCCAAGGCCTTGGGCATGAGCCACAATGGCCTGGGCCAATGGATGGTGAGAGCCCTGTTCGATGGCGGCCGCCATGGCCAGCAGTCGCTCGATCGGGTGTGTGTCATCCAGAGCGATCAGATCGGTTACCGCTGGCTTCCCCAGAGTCAGGGTGCCGGTCTTGTCGAAGGCGATGAGTTCGACACTGGCCAATCGTTCCAGTGCTGCACCTCCTTTTATCAGGGCTCCCTGACGGGTCGCCGCAGCCAGCGCCGAGGTGACGGCTGCCGGAGTCGAGATGACCAGGGCACAGGGACAGCCGATGAGCAGCAGTGCCAACCCACGATAGATCCAGGTCTGCCAATCGGCCCCCATGGTCAGGGGAGGGATCAGGATGACGGCGAGAGCGACCAGCATCATGGCTGGCGTGTACCAGCGGCTGAAGCGGTCGATGAAGCGCTCGATGGGGGCGCGTTGGGACTCGGCCTCTTCGATGAGTTGCAGTATGCGGTCGATCGCATTGTGACCCGGCTCCGAGATGACACGCAGTCTGATCACTCTGTCTACGCAGAGGGAACCGGCGGCGACCTTTTCACCGCTGCGGCGCTCAACCGGGAGCGACTCACCGGTGAGGGCGCTCTCGTCGAAAGCCGCCAGTGCGTCGAGTAATTCGGCATCGGCAGGCAGACGGGCGCCAGGCGCCACTTCAATGACGTCGCCCGGCATCAGCTCCCCGGCTTCCACTTCCTCGCGGAGCTCGCCGCGTACCCGTACGGCTCGCTCGGGGACCAGGGCCATCAGGGCACTCACTCCGGCCCGGGCACGCCCGGCGGCGTAGGCCTCGAGTTTTTCTCCGAGCATGAAGAGCAGCAGCACCATGGCGGCTTCGGCGGTTTCCCCCAGGTAGAGGGCGCCAACGGCAGCCACACTCATCAGGGTCTCTATCGCAAAAGGGGTTCCACTACGGGCCAGCTGCCAGGCCTTACAGGCAACTGGCCACAGCCCCCATAATGTCGCCAGGATGAAGAGCCACTCGCCTTGAGTCGGTGCAATCTGGCCTATCAGGGTAGCCAGCGCCATCAGGGTGGTCAGAGAGATGAGCGGAAGGTTGCTGCGTAACCAGCCGGTCGTGGCCGGAGTGGTCGCGGTCGTCTCCTCGTTCAGGGTAAAGCCGGCTGCGCTGACTGCGGCCATGATGTCGAGAGGGGAGAGTGCCGGGATGGCATCAACCACCAGACGCTCGGTTGCAAACAAGACCCTGGCCTGATTGACCCCGTTGAGACGCCCAACCGCTGTTTCAATCTTTCGGGCGCAACTGGGGCAGTCCATCCCGCTCACCTGCCAGCTGTGGCGACGGCTACCCTCGGCCGGTGCATCAGGCTTCAGAGGAGGATCGTCATCGTTGCCGTGAGCGTCGAGATCGCAATGCCCATCGCTATGCTCATGGGATGCCTGGGGTGCGGTGACGGCATCACAGCAGTGATTGCCGTGGTGATGAGGCTTGTTGGGGTTGATGGCCTTGATGGTGGGCGGGTTACCCGAGCAGCAGGAGTGGCTCATGGCGAGTTCCTTGTTGTCCAATGCTTGAAGACGAGTCTAGACCTTTGACCATAGTCCAAGGTCAAGGGGCTATCAGGGCGACCTATACTTCTTCAAGGTGGTGTGGGAGTGTGCATATGAAGTGTTGTCTGTTGCTCTTGGTGCTATGGCAGCCCTTGTGGGGCGTGGCGGCCCCCCTGACCTTGGTGGCCGGGGATTTCTCACCCTATACGGGGGAGTCTCTCCCACAGGGGGGGCTGTCTACCCGCCTGGTGAGGGCCATCTTTGAAGAGGCCGGATGGGAAGAGCCCAACATAGCATTCATGCCCTGGAGTCGCGGTTATAAGCAGGCTCGTCTCGGCATTGTCGCCGCCACTTTTCCTTATGCGTGGAATGCGGAGCGTGCCGGGCAGTTTCTCTACAGTGCACCGATTCATTTCGATCATCTGCTCTGGTTTAGCCGAAAAGAGAACAAGAAGGCAGCTAAAGGAGAGTGGAAAGGAATGCGCCTGTGCATTCCCAAGGGGTGGAATACGGCTCATGCGGCAGAGGCGATTAAACGCTATAGCCTGAGACTGGAGCAACCCCTCGAACTGGAACGCTGTCTCGAGTTGGTGATGGTCGGGCGGGCTGATCTTATTGCGATGAATGAGCGGGTGATCGGCGAGGCCTGTATGCAGGAGTTCCGCCATAGAGAGTGTCTGCAGAGGCTTCCTTTCTACCCCCAGACAGACTCTTTCTATCTCATCATGTCACGCAGCTATCCCGATGCTCCTGCCTTTATCGAGCGCTTTAACACGGCACTGGCTTCCCTGCGTGCCGATGGGCGTTACGATCGGATACTGCTCGAGGGATTCGCCCCCGCCGAATAGCACCAGCACCAAGATTGTGGCAGACTGTTTCCCCTGCACTGGGTGAATGTCCACCCACAGATTGAGTCCAGGTCGAGCCTGGCATAGCGATAGAGTGAGAGAGAATTATGGCCAGTCGCGGCATCAACAAAGTGATTCTGATTGGTAACCTCGGGCAAGATCCCGAAGTTCGTTACATGCCCAGCGGTGGAGCGGTGACCAACATTACCCTGGCCACCTCTGAAACCTGGCGCGACAAGCAGACCGGTGAACAGAAAGAGCGTACCGAGTGGCACCGCGTCGTGTTCATGGGCAAGCTGGCCGAAGTCGCAGGGGAGTATCTGCGCAAGGGTTCGCAAGTCTATGTAGAAGGCAAGCTGCAGACCCGCAAGTGGCAGGATCAGAGTGGTCAGGAGCGCTACACCACCGAAGTGCTGGTCGACAGTTTCACCGGCGTGATGCAGATGCTGGGTGGTCGTCCCCAGGGGGCGGGTCAGCCGATGAATCAAGGGGGTGGCCAGCAAGGCTGGGGTCAGCCCCAGCAACCCATGCAGCAGGCCAGCCGTCCTGCGCCGAGCCAGGGCATGCAGCAACAGGGTGGCTATAGCCGCCCGGCTGCGCAGCCTCAGTCAGCCCCGCCGGTTTACAACGAGCCGCCCATGGACTTTGACGACGATATCCCGTTCTGAGTCTTGCAAGACATCGACAAAAGCCTCGCATTGCGAGGCTTTTACTTTATATATGTCTTTGAACCGGCCCCCAGGGGCGTTTCTGTGGATAATTCTGGTGATAATCTGTGTTTTTGCTTTGTGTTTGGTCGAACGCACCAAAAACGACACTTTTTCACGATTTAGTCCTTGCCAGAATTCGCCGGCTCCCTATAATGCGCCTCCATCGACAGGGCAACGCCGCCACAGCAGCGAGCCGGTCGATGGGTGAAAAAGCCTTGAAAAATAAGGCTTGACTCACCGGGCGGGAAGCGTAGAATGCCA
>NZ_CDDB01000098.1 GCF_000820105.1 Aeromonas schubertii
AGTTGGCATGGTATTGCTCCTCAATAAATGGGTCGGGTGAGAGATCTCTCGGCGTGACCTTTAGCAGGGACCATGCCAAACAAAAAACACCTTAATTATCAATTAATTAAACACAACCCCATCCAACCACCGTCCCAGGCTACGCAATAAATCGCGCAAAGTGAGATCATGCTCTGACATTCATTGCATCGGCAGATGATAACTCCACTCGTTGAGCAAGTTATTGCCTGGCAAAGAGCAATGCACTGCTCACAACCGTTCTGTCGCCTCAGGCTGTCCTCTTTCTGCCCAGCACGATCAGCAGCAGGGCGAGCACGATCAGGGCGATGCCACTGCTCTCCACTCCCCCAGGATTCTCCCCGAGCAGCCACCAGGAGAGCAGCACACCGCACACCGGCACCGACAGGGTGCTCAGGCTGGCGATGGCCGCCGGCAGGTGCTTGAGCACCACCAGCCAGAGGCTCCAGGCCAGGGCCGTGGCCAGGATGGCACTGTAGGCCAGGGCCCCGAAGAGGTAGGGGTGCCACTCGATGGGGCGCTGGGGCACCAGCAGGGCGATGACCCCCATCACGGCCGAGGCGTAGAGCATCTGCCAGGCGGTGACACTCAACAGATCGACCCCGGGGTGGCGGGCGTAGAGGCGCTTGACCACGATGGCGCTGATCCCCCAGCTGATGCCCGAGGCGATGGCCAGCAGGGCACTGCCCAGCGAATCGGCCGCGATCTGCCAGGGGGCGATCACCAACATCAGGCCGGCGCCGGCCAGGGCCACGGCCAGGTATTGCAGCCGCCCCATTCGCTCGCCGAGAAAGAGGGCGGCGAAGATCACCACCCAAAACGGCATGGTGTAGCTCAGGATGGCCACCTTGCCCGCCCCGCCGCTCACCAGGGCCCACTGGGCCAGCCCCACCATGCCGCAGGTCTGAAACAGGGCGATGGCCAGGGTGAAGCGAAAGGGGGTGGGTCTGAGATAACGGCGTCCGCGCAGGCGCAGCACTCCCATCAACAGCAGGGCCCCAAACAGGCAGCGCAGGGCGGTGAAGTCGAACGCCCCCGCATAGGCCGTCACCTGCTTCATCATGATCCAGCTGTAGCTCCAGATCCCGGTCAGCAGCACCAGCCCCCCCAGGGCCGGCAGATTTATCTTCACGCCTCTCTCCTCCCCGGTGTGCACACGCGGGGTACATCAACGGTGTGGTGGCACAGGGTACACCAAAACACAGAGGGGGCACGCGCCCCCTCTGCCGACCCGGGCTCAAGACTAGAGGGCGATGCGGGTACCGGTCTGACCGGCGATCCCCTCGGCCGCCTTCTCCAGCTGGGTGATGAGGGACTCGCGCCCCGGCCGGGAGGCGGCAAACGAGACCGCCGCCTCCACCTTGGGCAGCATGGAGCCGGCGGCAAAGTGCCCCTGCTCGATCAGGCTGGCCGCATCCCTGACGCTGAGGCGATCGAGCCACTGCACATCGGGCTTGCCAAAGCGGATGGCCACCTTCTCCACCGCCGTCAGTATGATGAGGAGATCCGCATCGATGAGCTCGGCGAGGCGAGCGCTGGCCCAATCCTTGTCGATGACGGCGCTCGCCCCGCGCAGATGGTTGCCCTCACGCAGCACGGGAATACCGCCACCGCCGGCGGTGATCACCACCTGACCGGCCGCCAGCAGGGCGCACACCGTCTCTTTTTCGATGATGTCGACCGGCTTGGGCGAGGCGACCACCCGGCGATAGCCACGGCCGGCGTCCTCCTTGAGCCGCTCTCCCTTGGCCATCAGGGCCTCGGCCTCTTCCTTGCTGAAGAAGCCGCCGATGGGCTTGCTCGGGCCCTGGAAGGCGGGGTCGTTCTTGTCCACCTCGACCTGGGTCACCAGGGTCGCCACCGGGGTGGGCAGACCCAACTCGAGCAGCGCCTCGCGCAGGGCATTTTGCAGGTCATAGCCGATATAGCCCTGGCTTAGGGCCACGCAGACCGACATGGGCAGGTGCGGCGCCTTGGGGTCGTGACGGGCGGCCACCTCGAACGCCTGCTGGATCATCCCCACCTGGGGACCGTTGCCATGGGTGAGCACCACCTGGTGACCGTCGGCGATAAGCCCGGCGATGACCCGGGCCGTCCCCTGCACCGCCTTCATCTGCTCGGGCAGGTTGTTGCCCAGGGCATTGCCCCCGAGCGCCACCACGATTCTCTGTTTCATCTTGCGTCTCTCTGTTGGGATGACCCGGCCACGGGGGCCAGGGCCGCATTGAAGGGATCGCGGGCCAGGAAGCGCCCCGCCCCGCGTCTGCCGACAAACTCACCCTCCCGGGCCACCACCTCACCCCGACTCAGGGTGAGGCGCAACTGGCCACGGCAGCGCATCCCCTCGTAGGGGGAGTAGTCGGCGTTATCGTGCAAATACTTGTGTTCGATCCGCAGCTCGCCCCTGGGATCGATCACCACCAGATCGGCGTCGGCGCCGAGACTCAGGCTCCCCTTGCGTGGCCAGAGGCCAAACAGGCGAGCCGGGTTGGCGCTGGTGAGAGCCACGAAACGCGACGGTGTGATGCGTCCCGTCATCACCCCCTCCGAGAAGAGCAGGGGGAGGCGGTTCTCCACCCCCGGCAACCCGTTGGGGCAGCGGCTGAAATCCCCCCGCGACAGGGCCAGGCGCTGGGCGTGGGAGAAGCTGCAGTGATCGGTGGCCAGGGTATCGATATCCCCTGCGGTCAAGCCCACCCAGAGCTTGTCGAGTTCGCTGCGGGGGCGCAGCGGTGGGCTCAGCAGGTAGTCGAGGCCGTTTTCGCGGAAGTAATACTCCTCGTCGAGCAGCAGATACTGGGGGCAGGTCTCGACCCATACCGGCTGCCCCTGACGGCGTGCCAGCTTGAGGTAATCGAGCCCCAGGCCGTTGGAGAGGTGGACGATATAGAGGGGGGCATCCCCGGCCAGCCGGGCCAGGTTGATCATGCGCCCTATGGCCTCGGCCTCGCACTCGAGGGGGCGACTCAAGGCGTGGTAGTAAGGGGCCGTGTGACCGGCGGCGAGCAGGGCGGCACGCCGCTCGGCGATGGCGGCATCATTCTCCGGGTGGACGGCGGTCAATGCCCCCACCTCTTTGAGGCGTGAGAGGGCTCGCAGCACGTCTGTGTCCCCCAGCTTGTACTGGTAGGTGAGGTAGAGCTTGAAGCTGCTCACCCCCGCCTCCACCATGCTGGCCATCTCATGGAGGATGGCGTCGTCCACGTGCTGCACCACACCGTGAAAGCCGTAGTCGATCACCGCCTGACCGCCCGCGTACTCATGATAAAGGGCCAGCTGATGGTGCAGATTGCACCCCGCCGGCCCGAATCCCATGTGGTCGATGATGGAGGTGGTGCCGCCACAGGCGGCGGCCCGGGTGCCGCTGTAAAAGTCATCGCAGCTGCGGGCGATCCCCACATCGATGTTGAAGTGGGTGTGGGCGTCGATCCCCCCCGGCATGACGTAGCAGCCGGCGGCGTCGATCACCTCGCAACCGGGGGCGACCAGATCGCTGCCCCGGGCACGGATCACCCCCTCCTCGATGAGGAGATCCTCGCGATACTCCCCCGCCTCGTCGACCAGAGTGCCATTGATGATGAGTCGTCTCATCCCTGACTCCTGTCACAACGCCCCGCGGACACGCCGCGGGGCAAGAGGGCTTGGCGCCCGATGTCACTCAAAAAGGCCTAACCCTCGAGCTCGCTGAGGTATTGCAGGGGGATCACGGCGTACATGGCGGCGCATTTCACCAGGTGATCCTTCCAGGTCTTCTCGTTCGGGGCGTGAGCCTCGGGCTCTTTGCCCGGACCAAAGCCGATCACCGGAATGCCGTGGCGGCCCATGATGGAGACGCCATTGGTGGAGAAGGTCCACTTGTCGACCAGCGGCTTCTTGTTAAAGAGCCCCTCGTAGGCACGGGTCAGGGTCTTGACCGTGATGTGATCCTCTTCCACCTTCCAGGTCGGGAAGTAGCACTCGGTGGGGTAGACCAGGCCGGTGTAGGCCGGGCGATCGTACTGATACATGGAGACCCGGGCACCGGCCGCCTTGACCGCCGGCAGGGCGCGGATCTCGTCGAGCGCCCCCTCCCAGGTCTCGCCCCAGGTGAGGCGACGGTCAATGGAGACGGCGCAGCTGTCGGCCACGGCGCAGCGGCTTGGCGACGTGAAGAAGATCTCGGAGACGGTGAGGGTCCCCTTGCCGAGGAAGTCGTCATGGCCGAGGTGGTGGCTGAGCGCCTGCAGCTCGCCCAGGATCGGGCCCATCTTGAAGATGGCGTTGTCGCCGCGCTCGGGCGCCGAGCCGTGGCAGCTCACCCCCTGCACCTCGACCCGGATCTCCATGCGTCCACGCTGGCCACGGTAGATGTTGCAGTCGGTCGGCTCGGTGCTGACCACAAACTCGGGGCGGATCTTGCTCTGCTCTATGATGTACTGCCAGCAGAGGCCGTCGCAGTCTTCCTCCTGCACGGTGCCGGTCACCAGCAGGGTGTATTTGTCCTCGAGCCCCAGATCCTTGATGATCTTGCCCGCATAGACCATGGAGGCCATGCCCCCCTCCTGATCCGAGGCGCCACGGCCACCGATGATCTCGTGATCCTCCATCCCCTCATAGGGATCGAAGCTCCAGTTGGCCATGTTGCCGACCCCCACGGTATCGATGTGGGCATCCATGGCGATCAGGTGCGGGCCGTGGCCGATATAGCCGAGCACGTTGCCCATGGGATCGATCTCGACCTTGTCGAAGCCAACCTTCTCCATCTCCTCCTTGATGCGCAGCACCACGCGCTCCTCGTCGCAGCTCTCGCTCGGGATTGCGATCATGTCACGCAGGAAGGCGCTCATCTCGGCGCGATACTTGTGGGCCTGCTCCAGCACCATTTCAAACGGAATTTGCTTGCTCATCGTCATCTCCAACTTGTGTCAACCGGCGGCGCCATCACAGGGCGCCACCCTCAATCTGTTCGCCCCCGAGGTGGAGGCCCCGCTCGCCCCTCAGATGGGGTGCTTGCCTTCCCACACCACCTCCCGGTAGTGGGCCATGTCGGTGTCCCCTTCGGTGTTGACCAGCAGCACCACCGACTCCTGGTTAAGCCCCAGGCGCGCCATCAGGGCCTCGCGCTGTGGATGGTGGCGCACCGCCACCAGCAGCCCGGCCCCCACCGCTCCCGACTCACCCGAGACGATGCGCGAGTCCTCACCCAGCGGATTGCCAAGCACCCGCATGCCGAGCGCCGAGACCTTGTCGTGACAGGAGACAAACTGGGTGGCGCAGCCCTTGAGCAGCGGCCAGCCGAGGGGGTTGGGTTCGCCGCAGGCGAGCCCGGCCATGATGGTGCGCATCTCGCCCCCCACGTTGACCATCTCCCCGGCGACCCCGGAGCGGTAGATGCAGTCCGCCTGATCCGGCTCGACGATGATGCTGTGCAGCTCACGGGCGCCGAAGCAGTCCACCAGATAGCCGAGCACCCCGCCCGCCAGGGCCCCGACACCAGCCTGCAGCAGCACATGGGTGGGCTGCCGTATGCCCATTCCCTGCATCTGCTCCACCGCCTCGTCGGCCAGGGTGGAATAGCCTTGCATGATCCAGGTGGGGATCTCGGTGTACCCCTCCCAGGCGGTGTCCTGCACTATGTACCAGCCGCGCTCCTCGGCCATCTTCATGGTCAGGCGCACGGTGTCGTCGTAGTTCATGTCGGTGACGATGCACTCGGCCCCCAGGCTCAGGATGTGATCCACCCGCTCCTGGGCCGAGCCCTTGGGCATGTAGACCACCGCATGCTGGCCCACCTGTTTGGCGGCCCAGGCGACGCCGCGACCGTGGTTGCCATCGGTGGTGGTGGCAAAGGTCATGGGCTCCTTGATGGTGCGTTTGATGAGATCGAAGGTGAACTCCTCCACCGCCACCCCGAACTTGTTGCACAGCAGGTTGGCGATGGCGTAGACCCCGCCCAGCATCTTGAAGGCGTTGAGGCCGAAGCGTTTGGACTCATCCTTGACCAGGATCTGCTTCACCCCCACATAGGCGGCCAGGGCCTGCAGGTCGCACAGGGGCGTTGGCTCGTAGCCGGCCAGTTTCTTGTGGAAGGCGCGCGCCTTCTGGGCCTCGGCGCGGGAGAAGAGGGGGGACGTTTCACCGGTAAAAAAGCGGTTATCGGCAATATCCATCTTCAGGGAAAATTGGGACATGCGTACCTCGCAAAACAAGCCTGAGTGAGCCTGGCCTCGCCGGGCGACCCGCGATATTCGGGCCCCCTGGGGAGACGACTCACCATGGTTAATCCGGGGCGGGAGAGCGATTTCCCGCCCCCTGTTTTCGTTATTTATTTGACCCGTTTCTGGGCCTCTTTGAGCAGCGCTTCAAGGGTTTCGCCCGGTGCGGAGAATTTACGGGCGACGATCATGGCCGCGATGATATAGGGCTTCCAGCTTGCCTCTTTGTACGTGGCAATACGGTATTTCTCGAATACCCCCTCGGTCACTTCCCCCTCCTTGCAGGAGACACCGGAAATATCCGCCGGCAGGCAGTGCATATAGAGTGCCTCGCCCCCCTTGGTGTGCTTCATCATCTCCTCGGTGCAGTGCCAATCCTTGTGCTTGGCGTTCTGCTCGAGGCAGTGTTTCTCCAACTCCTTGAGACCGGCATGGTCATTGGCGCGCAGCAGCTCGGTGCGCTGCTCCATCACCTTGTAGGGGGCCCAGGACTTGGGATAGACGATGTCGGCATCCTTGAACGCCTCCTCCATGGAGGTGACCTGACGGAAGCTCCCGCCGGAGGCCTTGGCGTTCTCTTTGGCCACCTCGATCACATCCGGGATCAGGTCATACCCTTCCGGATGGGCCAGGGTCACGTCCATCCCGAAGCGGGTCATCAGACCTATGATGCCCTGCGGCACGGAGAGCGGCTTGCCGTAGCTGGGGGAGTAGGCCCAGGTCATGGCAATCTTCTTGCCCTTGAGGTTGTCCAGGCTGCCGAAGTGCTCCTGCAGCCAGGCCAGGTCGGCCATGGACTGGGTCGGGTGGTCGATGTCGCACTGCAGATTCACCAGGGCCGGACGCTGGGGCAGCACCCCCTTCTCGAACCCTTCGTCGAGCGCCGCGCCCACTTCGCGCATATAGGCGTTGCCGGCGCCAAGATACATGTCGTCACGAATGCCGATGGCATCGGCGCAAAACGAGATCATGTTGGCGGTTTCACGCACCGTCTCGCCGTGGGCGATCTGGGACTTGCCCTCGTCCAGATCCTGCTGGGCCAGGCCGAGCAGGTTCAGGGCCGAGGCATAGGAGAAGCGGGTACGGGTGGAGTTGTCACGAAAGACCGAGATGCCAAGGCCGCTATTAAAGAGCCTGGTTGCGATATTTTCGCCGCGCAGCGTCTTGAGTGCCTCGGCAATTTTCAATACCAGCTCCAACTCTTGGGGAGTCTGCTCCCAGGTCAGCAGAAAATCTTTTTCATGCAGCCCTGACTTGAGGTTTTTTATCTCTTTAATTAACTGGTTCACGTCTTTCATCATTCGCCCCACTCATTGGATGAAAATATGGATGGCGCTCTCTCTTTAATAACGAATGCCACCATCACAATGAAAAGGGGTGAACACTCGAAAGCGCGGTCCATGAGGGGCAATCAATAAGCGTGCCAAGCACTCGAAATAACCGTTCCCCCTCCCCTCATCCCCCATTCCCGTGACCCGGTTCACACAACGCCTGCGCGCCGGCAGCC
>NZ_CDDB01000099.1 GCF_000820105.1 Aeromonas schubertii
CGCCACCTCGGTGAGCTTCGAGGTGGCGACCCTGGATGACGTCTATGCCGAGCCGGCCGAGCAGTTCCAGGTGAGCGTGAGCGAGACCAGTGGCGGTGGCTACGAGAAAGCGCCGGCGCTGCCGGGTGCGGTGACCACCACCATCACCGACGAGGATGGCAGCGACCCGCTGCTGCCGAAGGATGCCCCGACCCTGACCCTGAGCGGCGATGCCAGCGTGGTCGAGGGGGGCAAGGCCAACTACACCCTGACCATCAGCGATGCACCGAAAAGCGATCTGACCGTCAAGGTGGTGGTGGGTCACATCACCACCGACGAGGGGGATGTGCAGGCGGTGACCCGCGACGTGGTCATCAAGGCCGGCGCCACCTCGGTGAGCTTCGAGGTGGCGACCCTGGATGACGTCTATGCCGAGCCGGCCGAGCAGTTCCAGGTGAGCGTGAGCGAGACCAGTGGCGGTGGCTACGAGAAAGCGCCGGCGCTGCCGGGTGCGGTGACCACCACCATCACCGATGAGCCGCAGGGCGAGGGGGATTCTGTATTCGCCCAAATTGAAGTAGACAAGTCACATGTGGCCGAAGGTGGCCAGCTGACCTACACCGTGAGCCTGGTCGACAAGGACGGCCATGCCGTGACCCTGCCGGCAGGCAAAGAAGTGACGCTGAACCTGGCTTGGAGCGGTGCGGCGGCCAATGATGGCGACACCAGCGGTCGCCCGGCCAGTGTGACTATCGGTGCTAATGGCAAGGCTGAGTTCACCGTTACGACAGTCAACGACACGATTTATGAAGGCGATGAGCCGTTAACTGTGTCAATCAGCGGTGTGAAAACCAACACCGGGTTTGAAGCAATCGAGATTAACCCCACGAAAGGTAGTGCCGAGTCAATCATCACCGATATGGCCGATCTGCCGAAGGTGAGTGGCGTGGTGGGCGACAGCGTGGCCGAAGGCAATGCCAACACCTTCAGCGTGAGCCTGTCCAACGCCAGCACCAGTGCCACCACCGTCAACCTGACCCTGGCGGGCGGTACGGCGGAGAAGGGCGTCGACTTCACCGGCACCACGGTGACCGTGGTCATCGGTGGCGTGAGCCAGAGCGT
>NZ_CDDB01000100.1 GCF_000820105.1 Aeromonas schubertii
TTAACTGACTGGCATTACGGCAATATGCCGGCGTCTTTTTATATTCAAGGGCTTATTGGGAGACAAAGCCCCCCTTGCTGACCGGGGCGGCGCCGACTTTCTCGAGGCGCTGCGCCTCTACTTCAACCCGGTTCCAGCTGTGATCCACCTCGCCATAGAGGCGAATGGTATCGTTAGGTCCCACCTCCTGGCCACGCCAGACATCCCCGTCGATTTCGACCTCCACCTCACCGCTGGCATCGCGCAGCAGGTAGTTTTCCCCCCCCAGATGCTTGACCAACTTGCCCTCCAGGGTCACCCAGCTGTCATCGGCTGCCTTTTTGACCTGGGCGGCGCTCACCGCATTCTGGTGCTGTTCACCGGTAAACGCGGCCTGGGCGGCACCACTCAGGGAGAGCATCAGGATCAGGGCGGCGGGCATCATCTTGTTCATCGTTCGACTCCTCATTGGTAATGAGGCCATTCTCGAGGGGCCGCCGTGAAACCCTCGTGAAAAAATGCGAGGGGAATCGCTTTTTCTCATCGGACCACTCACCTCCCCCAAGAATCTTGTTTAGGATGAAACCGATCAATCACTTCCCGTATTGATCGGCACCATAAACGAAGCAGGGTCAGAAAGAACCCTGACCCCATACTTAGAGACAACAATAATGAAAAAAATGCTGATAGGCCTGTTCGGGCTTGTGGCGGTGTCTGCCCATGCGGCAGGCCCCCAATTTACACGTATCGTTATGTTCGGCGACAGCCTCTCCGACACCGGAAAGATGTACGCCAAGATGCACGGTTACCTCCCCTCGAGCCCCCCCTATTATCAGGGACGCTTCAGTAACGGTCCGGTCTGGCTGGAGCGGCTTCAGGAGCGCTTCCCCGGACTCAAGGTCGTCAACGAAGCCGAAGGGGGCGCCACTGCGGTGGCTTACAACAAACTGGGCTGGCTCAATATCTGGGCCTGGGATCCCAAGTATCAGGTGATCAATAACCTGGACTATGAGGTCACCCAGTTCCTCAAGAAGGATCGCTTCAACCCCGATGACCTGGTGATCTTCTGGGTCGGCGCCAACGACTATCTGGCCTACGGCTGGAACAAGGAGGAGGACGCTCGCCGGGTACGCGACAGCATTCAGGATGCGGCGAACCGGGTAGTGATGCAGGGGGCCAAGCAGGTGATCTTCTTCAACCTGCCGGATCTCGGCTCCGCCCCCTCGGCGCGCAGCCAGAAGGTGGTCGACAAGGTGCGCCATGTCTCTCGCTACCATAACCAGTTGCTGCTCAACCTGACCCGCCAGCTCGCCCCCACCGGGGCTGTTCAGCTGTTCGAGATCGACAAGCAGTTTGACGAGATGCTGCAAAACCCCGAGCAGTTTGGCCTGACCGATACCCAGAATCCCTGCTACGACGGCGGCTATCTGTGGAAGCCCTTCTCCGGTAATACGAGTGCCCCCAGCACCATCACGACGGCACAGAGACTGGCTATCGCAGGTAACCCCTTGTTGGCTCAAGCCGTCGCCTCTCCGGGCAGCCGTACAGCCTCTCGCGAATGTGGTGGCAAGATGTTCTGGGATCAGGTACACCCCACCACCCTGGTGCACTCAGCCCTGGCCGAGCGGGCCGGCGACTTTATCGAGCGCAACTACGAGTATCTGGCTCACTAACCCGACGAGGGCCGGCACTGTCCGGCCCTTTTCCCTCTGCGTCACATAAACCGCCAGAACAAAGCTCCCTTCGACACCTTTCGTTGTTTTTTTGTATCCGGGCGTTAATATTGATGGGTTCATGTTTATCGCTGTCGTGAACCGAGGCCTCGTACGAGGGCCCCGTCACAATCAAAGCTAAAGCAGAGGCAACCCATGAAAAAGAGCGTAGTGGCCATCCTGATCGCCGGCTCCCTCACCGCCACGGTACAGGCAGCAGGACAGGACAACACCTGGTATGCGGGCGGCAAGCTCGGTTGGTCCAACTTCTATGGAGTCGACCGCGACTCGGCATTCACCGGTGCGACCATCACCGATGAGAGTAAAGATGATGTGGGTCTCGGTGCACTGGTCGGCTATCAACTCAACAAGAATGTCGGTTTCGAGCTGGGCTATGACTGGCTCGGCAAGTACAAGTACACCGCCAGCCTGGGTGGCATCACCGATACCGACGAGGTGAGCGCCCAACTGGCCCAGCTCTCCATGAAACTCGGCATTCCGGTCAGCGACGCCTGGGACATCTATGCCCGTCTGGGTGGCGCCTATGTGTTTGCCGACAGCAAGCAATTCCACAACGATGATGGTGGCGCCTTCCTCGGTGCTCTGGGCGTTGAATACGCCATCAATCGCGACTGGGCCGCTCGCTTCGAATACCAGTACACCACTCCCATCGGCAACGATGATGTCCGCGACACCGGCGTCGGTATGGATAACGGCCTGCTCTCCCTGGCCATGGTCTATCGCTTCGGCCAGGCGGCCCCGGTTGCACCGACCCCGGTCCCGACTCCGGCTCCGGAGCCCCAGATGGTCGAGAAGCAGTTTACCCTCAATGCCGACGTACTGTTTGACTTCAACAAGCACACCCTCAAGCCCGAGGGCTATAGCGCACTGGACAGCCTCTATGAGCAGATCAAGGCCGAGCGTCCCAAGGATGGCACGGCTGCGGTCATTGGTTATACCGACCGCATCGGCTCCGATGGCTACAACAAGGCCCTCTCCGAGAAGCGTGCCCAGACCGTTGCCAGCTATCTGGTGAGCAAGGGGATCCCGGCCGACAAGGTGAGCGCCGAGGGTCGTGGCAAGGCCTCTCCGGTCACCGGCGACAGCTGCACCAGCAAGAGCAAGCGTGAGCTGATCGTCTGCCTGGCACCGGATCGCCGCGTCGAGGTCATGGTACAAGGGGTTGCCGACACCCAGCAGTGATCGTCCCCCAACAACAAGAAGCCGGGCAATTGCCCGGCTTTTTCGTCAGTAGCGCACCACCTCGCTGGCAATCTCGTCGAGCAGCTGGTTCCACCCCTTGGCGAGCTCGCCGACCAGGGCATTGTAGCCATCGGCAGGGAGTGGCCGCACCTGGCTGAAGGGACGATCCAGCAATACCCGGCCATCTGCGGCCTCCAGACTCCAACGACCGCTCAGCACTGCCATCCCGTCGTGGCGACCGGCAAACTGTTGCAGGCGAATGGCCAGGCGATTGCCACTGCCACCGCTCTCGCGCAGCGCCCAACCGGGTAGACGGCTGGAGAGGCCACTGAGGGTCAGCTGCTCGAGCTGATCATCCAGCGTTCCGGCCCAACGATGGCGCTCGGTGAAGGTGAGTTCGTGTCCTTCCAGCTCATAGACCAGGCTCACCGAGTCCACCTGCTCCGAGATGGCGAGGGGAGCAAGCCTCAGTTCATGCCGGGGCGCCGTCGAGAGCACCTTGCCCTGGGGCAGACCGAGCGAGTAGTAGTGCACCGTGGGCACATTGGCCGAGCAGGCCCCCAGTCCGAGGGCCAGGAGCAGTATGGTCATACGGCGGGTCATCGTTCACCTCGTTTCGGCTGGGGATCCGGGTTGCTGTTGCGATCGAAGATGAGCGCATTGGGTTGTTCGTTGAGGGAGCGCACCAGGGGTTGCAACTCACGCAGCATCTGGTTGAGGGCCGAGATAGACTTTTGCAACTCCCGGTTGGTTCGGGATTCGCCGTCATAGCTCTGCAGGGTCTGCTGCAACTGGCGCAGACTCTGGTTGAGGGAGTCGGGCAGTTCGCGGGTAGCCTGCTGGCCGGTCAACTTATCCAGGTTGTTGCTGACGGAGCGCACGCTCTGCAGCGTCTTGTCCAGGGTGGCCAGAGTCTGGTTCACCTGGACCAGAGTGTGCTCCACATCCATATCGGCAAACTTGTCGAGAATCTTGTTCACCTTGCGCTCAATTTGGTCAAACCCGGCGGTCACGGTCGGGAAGACTGGCATCTTCTTGATCATCATCGCCTTGTAGGGGGCCGTCTCGTTGTAGAAGTTGAGATCGATGATCTTGCCGCCGGTGAGCAGGCTCGAGGTCTTGACCGAGGCGCGCAGCCCCTGGCGGAATTGCTGCTCGAAGAGTTTGCGCCACTGGTCGTGGTCCGAGTCGGCATAGCGGTGGCTCAGACGCTGCACCTCGATACGGGCCAGCACGGGAATGGTGTGCTTGTTAAAGGTGTTGTAGATCTTGTCATCGACGATATAGGGCACAGAGACCACGGTCCCGACCCGGATCCCGCGATACTGGACCGCCGCCCCGGGATGAAGCCCTGCCAGGCTGTCCTGGAACAGGAAGACATAGTTGATGAACTGACTGAGATTCCCCTCCAGTACGCTGGCCTGATCCTTGAAGAGCGTGAAGTCGCTGTGGTCCTTGACCGGCTCTCCCGCACTCCAGCCGTCGGGCAAGCCCATGGTGATCCCCCCGTCGAGCAAGGTCTCCAGAGAATCCATCTTCACCTTCATCCCCTCGCTGCTGACCGAGACCTCGAAGCCCGGGGTCATCCAGAAGCGGCTGTTGCTGTTCACAAGTGAGTCATAGGGCGCCCTAATGAAGATCTTGTACTCCATTCTCGCCTTCTCGGGAATGAAGTTCATCTGCTCGACCTGGCCGATGGCAAACCCCTGGAACTGGACCGGAGAGCCGATCCCCAGGGCACGGGTGTCGCTGCTGGTCAGCGTGAGGTGCAACCCCTTCTGATCGTTGGAGGCGAGAGGTGGCGTGTCCTGCACCTGATAACGCCGCTTGGCCTTGCCACTCTTGCCCGGTGAGAGCTCGATATAGGAACCCGAGAGCAGGGTGGAGAGTCCGGACACACCTTCGCGACCGACCCTGGGTTTGACGAGCCAGAACAGGCTGTCTCCCCGCAGCATGTCGGCCGCCGGCTTGTTAATGCGAGCCTGCAAGATGGCGTGGGAGAAGTCCTCGCTCAGCTCGACGCTCTCGATCCGCCCGATGTCCACATCACGGGCACGGATCGGGGTCTTGCCCGCCACTATGCCCTCGGCACGGGCCACCGTCAGGGTCACCAGGGGTCCCTGCTCATACCAGTGCTGGAACAGCATCCAGCCCCCCATCAGCAGGGCTGCCAGAGGCACCATCCAGATGGCGGCGGCGGAGCTCAGAAAATCCGAACCCGCCTTCCAGCGTTTCTTGCGCTCACTCAAGGTCGCGTTCTCCTTCTTGAAGATCCCAGATGAGACGGGGATCGAAACTCATGGCGGCGATCATGGTGATGATCACGACACCGGCAAATGAAATGGCCGCGGGGCCGGGGTAGATAGTCATCAGATTATCGAGGCGGATCAGCCCGGCGAGGATGGCCACCACGAAGACATCGATCATCGACCATCGCCCCACAAACTCGGTCATGCGATAGAGCCTCAGACGAGCCAGAGGATCCCTGATTCGTCCCGAATGTGTCTGCCAACATAACCAGTAGAGGGCGATCAACTTGGCCAGGGGGACCACCACGCTGGCCAGAAAGATGACGGCCGCGATGGGATAGGAGCCGAGCCCCCAGAGCAGCACCACACCGCCCAATATGGTGGAGGGGCTGGTATCCCCCAGGAAGACGGTATCCATAATGGGATAGAGGTTGGCCGGTATATAGAGGATGGTGGCCGTCATCAGCAGCGCCAGGGTACGCTGCAGACTGGCCGGCTTGCGGCTGTGCAGGCGACTGCCGCAGCGAGCACAGTGGGCCTGCTCACCGCTGCCGAGGGCGCCACAGACATGGCAGCCAATCAGGTTGGCCTCACGGGCCGTGCGCTCCTCATCCTCGGCGAGCGTCACCTCGACGGGGCCAAAGAGATGGTGCCACAGCCAGTGAATATCCAGGGTCGAGATGGTCTTGATCAGCATCAGGGTGTAACCGACGAAGGCCCAGAAGCCCCCTCCCATGGCGATATCCGCCATGCCCATCAGCTTGACCAGGGAGATGAGCACCCCGATAAGGAACACATCGACCATCAACCAGGGGCGGATCCGGCACAGGGCTCGCCCCAGAGAGCGCACCGCTCCCGGATGCAGGTTCTTGTCCAGACGCCAGACCACCAGCATGAGTGAGCCGATATAGACCAGCGGGAAGCCGATCAGAGTCAGGCTCAACACCACGGCCAGGAAGAGATATCCCGCATCGACCAGGGCCGTGATGGTCTGCAAAAAGGTCATCTCCCGCCCCAACCCATGGCTGGAGAAGGACATAAAGGTGAAGCTGTTGGCCAGCAGAAACATGATCAGGGTTGCCAGACCATAGGCCAGGGGCCGCAGACGGGGATGGCTGTGACAACGTACCATGGTGTGGCCGCAGCGGGGACAGTGTGAGGCCTCACCCGGCCGTAACTCGGCCGCCGGGATCAACTGGTCACACTCCTCACAGGCGCAGGCGTCATGACGAAAGGCGGGGACATCCGAATGAAGAGACAAGCGCTTCCCTAACTGGCGACAAAATAACAGCCACGATTATCGCAGCGATGGACTCATCAAACCAGAGTGAAGCCTGAACCACAGGGGTGGCGCGGCGGCAAGGCCACCAGATTGGCTTTGACAAGGCCCAGACCATTTAGCACAATCAAGCGCCACTTCCAATTTTTCCGCGGGACAATAACTTATGACAACCGAATCCCCCAGCTACTCCACCATTGAGCAGGCATTCTCCCTGGGTAATGGTCAGGACTCAGCCCTCAACTGGCTGCGCAAGAACCGCACCCCCGTCGCCATCTTTCTGGTCAGCGGCATCGAGCTGGAAGGTATCATCAGCGGTTTTGACCAGTACAGCGTACTGCTGACCGACGCCCACGGTAACCAACAGCTGGTCTACAAGGCCAAGATCTCCACCATTGCCATGCACTCCGGCCGCCCCCAGGTCAGCATTCAGCGTGCCCGCAAGCCGCGTGTGACCATGTCTCCCCGCCCCTACGGCAGCGCCCGTGGTGACGAGAGCAACGATCAGTAACGCCTCCTCTCCCCGTTACCGCAGTTCCCGCCGGTAACGGGGTATTGCCCTCACTCCCTGACCACATCTTCCTGCGTCACCCCATGTCAGGTGAGGGGGAATGAGTGACTCCACAACAAGGATTGCAGATAGGGCGTCACCAGAGCGCCGGGCTCTGTCCCCAGAGGATGGCAGAGGGTCTTCAACGCCTCCCAGTGACCATGCTCATAGGCATCCACCACCCGATAAAGCTCAAACAGCGGCCCCTTGCGCTCTTCCATCGCCTGCCGCACGCCTTCGGGCAATTGTCCGTAGAGACGCGAGGGCAGCAGCTCCCGCTCCATGGCGATGCCGACCAGAAAGGCCCAGCTCTTCCCCTCCCCCTGCAGATGGCGCTCGGCCAACAGCTCACAGAAGCGTCCCTTGGAAATCGCCATACGACTGCATACCTCGGGCAGATGCCGGCTCTGACGGGCCAACCCGTAGACCAGTACAAACTTGCGCAGCTCCTCCTCTCCCAGGTAGGAGAAGGCTCTGGCCACCGAGGTAATGGGAGTGACGTGCTCGAAGCCGGATGAGTTGACATAGGCCAGCAGTTGCCCGGGCAGGAAGGTATCTTTCTCCAACAGGGCGGCGACGCGGGAGAAGGAGAACCCTTCAAGACAGATGAGCTGCAAGATTTCCTGCACCACATGCTGATCCGGCTCATCCTCCCTGCGATGAACCAGCATGGGGCGATCCAGAAATCCCCCCGCGAAAAACTCCACCCCGGCATCGCGCAAAGGGATGAAATCTTGCCAGGCGCAGATCCCCATCACCAGCCGCTTGTGATCCCCCGGCTCACTGCACCCTTCCTCGCCGAGCTCGAAGACGTGCAACTGAGCAACAGCCTGCCAACGCTCATGAAGACGGGCATGGTGCACCGCCAAACGCCGACGGCGGGAGCGCCACTCCTGCAACACGGGAAAGGCGGCGGGTAACCGCTCGGCACTGGCTTGTAGCAGAGGGATGAGATCGGCATCGAACAGCAGGGGGCGTTGCTCGTCGAGGGCCTGATAGGAGAAGGGCAGCAGATATTGCCGCCCTTGTGCCAGTAACCGGGTATGAGTGACCAGCCACTCCCAATCCCTCTCCGACAACTCCCGGCGGGGGTAATCCAGGCCATAGGCGACCAGCCCGAGACGACGGTTGAAGACAGGAAAACGACGGATCAGCATGGGCACCTCACTCGAATGAGAAGCTTCGCGCCCTCCCGGCCTGTTTGGCACCATAGAGTGCCTGATCGGCCTGGTTCATCAGACTCGGCCAGTCGTTGCCACTGAGGGGCGTCACATAACTGAAGCCTATGCTCACTGTGACAAAATCGGCAACCCGGGAACCCGGATGTGGTATTGCAAGATGTTGGATCTCCTGATGAATCCGCTCGGCCAAACGCTCAGCCTCACCTCGGGAGGGGGCGTAGAGCAGGATGGCAAACTCCTCTCCACCGTAGCGGGCCACCAGATTGGCCCGGCGCCGCTCACACTGATGAAGCACCTGGGCCAGCATGTGCAGGCAGCGATCCCCCTGGGGATGACCCAGGGTATCGTTGTAGGCCTTGAACTCGTCCACATCCAGCATCAGCACAGCCAGCTGGCAACCATCCCGGCGCGCCCGCTCCCAGGCGCCGGTGAGAAAGAGATCCCAATGACGGCGATTGGCGATGCCGGTCAGGGGATCCTCCAGGCTCATCGCCTCGAGCTGGCGATTGGCCAGGGCCAGGGCCTGATTCGCCTCGGCCAGCTCACGGGTTCGCTCGCTGACCCTCAGCTCCAGCTCCTGGTTGAGGCGGCGCAGCGCCTCCTCGGTACGCTGGCGGATCAAGAGTTGGGAGAGGCTGGCGGCAAACTGTTTGAAGATCTCGCAGTAGTAGTTCTTGGCTGGCCTGCGATGCAGCAGGTTATCGGCGGCTATCCAGCCGATAGGGCGCTCGTCATGCCAGAGGGAGACCATGGCATTCCAACCCCGTCCCACCACCCGCCGCTCGTAGTAGAGAGGCACATCGTCCAGCAAAACCACATAGTCCTTGCTGCTCAACGCCTGCTGCACCACAGGGTGGTCTGGAATGGCGCTGACGTAGGTGGACTCGTCGGTTAGGTTACCGAACTCATCGGTGCCCCAAGTACCACGCATCGTCCTGCGCTCCTCATCGATGAGGAAGATGGCCAGGCGATCGATCTGCAGCTTGCTGCGCGCCTGCAACACGGCCTCGCGCAGCAAGTCACGCTCACTGCCACACCCGGCCAGGTGCACACTCACCTCATGCAGGGAACGAAGCAGCGTCAGGAAGGTCTCCTGCACCTGCAGGCTGAGATCGAGATCCCGCCGCACATGGCGCAGCTGGTCGCGCTCCTCGTCGATACAGCCACTGAGAAAGCGGGCCTCCAACTCGGCGGCCAGGTACTGGGCAAGCAATTGCAAGGGATAACGCTGACTGGCGGCAAAGCGATCCACCCGGCGGCGGGTCTCGAGATAGATGACACATTCGAACTGTTCGGTGCGCTTGAGAGGAATGGCACAGCGGATGAGATTCAGCGGCCCCTCTGCCTCATCCCAGGCCTCTGCCAAGGGGGTGAACGCGTCACAACGCAGACTCCCCGAGCTCAGGGAGGAGGCCAGAAAATCGGCGGGCGGATCACCGGCCGGGCACTGGCCAACCAGAGTGCCGGAGTGGGTTAACCAGAATTGGCGCTGCTGTGGCATCAACAGCACCAGGCCGACAAGATGGGCGTCGGTCTTCTCGCGAATGGCGCCCAACACCACAGTACAAAGCTCCTCCAGGCTGCTGTACTCCTCCGGTACCCACTCCTGCATTGCATCATGCTCCCTGCTCAGAACAGCGGGAGTTTAGTCTCTTTCGAAACCCAAAACCGATTTGGTCACTAAAAATTCGATCCAAGCCGCATTATTTTTCAAGCAGCCCCAGCGCCTGCATGACCTGACGGATCCGCACCTTGGTGGCCTCCCCAAGCGGCATTACCGGCAGACGACACTCCTCGCTGCAGAAACCGAGCAGGGAGGCCGCATACTTGGCTCCGGCCGGACTCGGCTCGGCAAACATGGCCTGATGCAGGGGGATCAGCCTGTCTTGCAGCGCACGGGCCTCTTCCCAGCGACCCGCCAGGGTCAGGTTCTGTACCTCGGCCACCATAGCCGGGGCCACGTTGGCGGTCACAGAGATACACCCCGTTCCTCCCCCCACGTTATAGGCCACGGCGGTGGCATCCTCACCGGAGAGCCAGCTGAAGGGCTTCTTGATCAGCTGGCGCTCAAGCCAGGGGCGTGCCAGATCGCCGGTGGCATCCTTCACCCCAAGGATGCGCGGCAGCTCGGCCAGCCGGGCCAGCGTCTGGGGCTGGATGTCGACGATGGCACGGGGCGGAATGTTGTAGAGGATGATGGGCAGCTCGGTGGCGTCGTGCACCGCCTTGAAGTGGTGATAGAGCCCCTCCTGATTGGGACGGTTGTAATAACCGGCCACATGCAGGGTTGCATCGGCCCCGGCCCGCTCCGCATGACGGGTATACTCGATGGCCTCCACCGGATTGTTGGAGCCGGCCCCGGCGATGACGGGGACACGCCCCGCCACCTGCTCAACCACGACCTCGATCACCCGGCAATGCTCGTCATGGGTCAGGGTGGGGCTCTCTCCCGTGGTGCCCACCGGCACTATGCCATGGGTTCCCTGCTCCACATGCCACTCCACCAGACGCCGCAACGCCTCCTCGTCCAATCGGCCATCACGAAACGGGGTGATCAGGGCAACTATCGATCCTTGAAACATGAAAACTCCTTGTGGGGTATGAAGATAAACTCGGGTAAACAAAAACCCCGGCCTGCCTGTGGCGCGACCGGGGTTGCTATGGGAAACAAGACTCGGGATTTATGCGCGCAACTGGGCCGGCCCCAATTTTTTCAGGGCTTTCAAGGGCTTTCGTTTCAACACGCGGATTATCATTCGCGATTCCTGCTTAAAAAGTAGCTTTCCGCATCTTTTGGCAAGGCGCCCCAAATGTCAAGCGCCGCAAGCCATGTATAATAAGCGCCCCTCAATGCGGAGAGATGTGATGAGCAGCCTGAGCAATGTCAGTGAAATGTTGGAGCGTAACCTGGAGCTTTTCGCCGGAAAGCGACTGCTGGTTTGCGGCCTGCTGGAGGATGATTTGCCGCTCCTGCTGCGCCCTCATGTTGCCACCATGACGCTCTTCACCACCGACTACAGCTACTACCGTCGTTATCGGCCTCTGCTGGGAGAGGGGATCCTGTTCGGCCATTGCCTCCCCGACGACGCCTCTTACGACGCCCTGTTGCTGCTGCTGCCCAAGGCCAAGCAGGAGGGGCAATATCTGATGGCCATGGCGGCCCCCCTTCTCACTCCTGGCGCCGATCTGCTGATCGCCGGTGACAACAAGGGAGGAATCAATGGGGCCGACAAGCTGCTGGCACCCTATGGGGAGAAGCCCCTGAAGCGGGACTCCGCACGCCGAGCCTCCCTCTATCACTCCGAGCTGAGCAAACCGGTCTCCCCCTTCGACATCGAACAATGGGTAGGACGATACCGTTGTGAGCTGGAGGGGCGCGCCCTCGAGATCCACGCCCTGCCGGGCGTCTTCAGCGCTGCCGAGCTCGACAATGGATCGCGATTGCTGCTGCAACACCTGCCCCCTCTGAGTGGACGGGTGCTCGATTTCGGCTGCGGTGCCGGGGTGCTCGGCTGCGCCATGGGATTGAGCCACCCGGGGATCGAGCTCGAACTGGTGGATATCAATGCCCTCGCCCTGGAATCCAGCCGCCGGACCCTGGCGGCCAACGGCGTCGCGGCCCGGGTCTACCCCTCCGATGTCTACTCTGACATCCAGGGTAGTTACGCCCACCTCATCTCCAATCCCCCCTTCCATGCGGGGCTCAAGACCTTCTATGCCGCAACCGAGACCTTCCTCGCCGACGCTCGCTCCTACCTGCAGCCGGGGGGGGCTCTCACCATAGTCGCCAACGCCTTTCTGCGCTATCAGCCTATACTGCAACAGGGTTTCCGGCACACCGACACTGTGGCCGATGACAGGCGGTTCCGGATCTATCACTGCCACCAGTGAAGAAAAGTGCTCACCCGATAGCCAGCCGGAAAAGAGATCTGATAGAGTACTAATTACGCGCAAGTTACCCCGCAAGGGGTAATTTTTAATCGACTCATGAAAACCTTTTCAGCAGGAAGCAGGGGGAAGAGAGATGGCCGGACTACTCGCTATGGTACTGGCAGGAGGGGAAGGAACACGCTTGCAACCCCTCACCACCACACGCAGTAAACCCTCTGTCCCCTTCGGGGGGAGCTACCGCCTCATCGACTTCGTCCTCAACAACTTCGTCAATGCCGACTTCCTGCGCATCTATGTGCTGACCCAATTCAAGTCCCAATCCCTCTATCTGCATATGAAGAAGGGGTGGAACCTGGTCGGCATCACGGACCGCTTTATCGACCCGATCCCGGCCCAGATGCGCATGGGCAAGCGCTGGTATGACGGCACGGCCGATGCCATCTACCAGAACCTGCGCTTCATCGAGCTCTCCGAACCGGACCACGTGGCCATCTTCGGCTCCGACCATATCTACAAGATGGATGTGAGTCAGATGGTGGCCTATCACAAGCAGAAACAGGCGGCCATGACGGTGGCGGCACTGCGCATGCCCCTCAAGGAGGCCAGTGCCTTCGGAGTGATCGAAGTGGATGCCGAGGGGAGGATGATCGGGTTTGAAGAGAAGCCCAAGCACCCCAAGCCGATCCCCGGAGACCCCGAGTGGGCCCTGGTTTCCATGGGCAACTATCTCTTCGAGACCCAGACTCTCTACCGCGAGCTCAAGCTGGATGCCGCCAAAGAGGAGTCGAGCCACGACTTTGGCAAGGACATCATCCCCGACCTCTTCCCTCGCGCCCCCGTCTATGTCTATGACTACAGCACCAACCTCATCCCCGGAGAGCCGGGCAGAGTGTACTGGCGCGATGTGGGTACCCTGGATGCGTACTGGCAGGCGCACATGGATTTGGTGGCCGACGAGCCTCTCTTCTCCCTCTACAACCGCAAGTGGCCCCTGCACACCTACTACCCCCCTCTGCCACCGGCCACCTTTGTGGATACGGAGCACTGCAAGGTGAAGATTGCCAATGCCCTGATCGCCGGCGGCTGCCTCATCCAGGGCAGCACCATACAGCGCACCATTCTGGGTTTTCGCTGCAATATCGGGGCCTGCAGCCACATCAGCGAATCGGTCCTGCTGGGGGATGCCAAGATCGGTGAGGGGTGTGTCATCCGTCGGACCATCATCGACAAGAATGTTGAAATTGCGCCGGGTACGGTGATCGGTGAAAATCTCGACCATGACAGAGAACGATTCACCGTCTCCGAAGGTGGTATCGTCGTGGTTCCCAAAGGAGCAAGAGTTGGTTACTGATCCCCTGAAGATCCTGTTTGTCGCCTCGGAAGTGGAGGGGTTTGCCAAGACCGGCGGTCTGGCCGATGTTGCACGGGCCCTTCCCCTCAGCCTGATCGAACAGGGCCACGACGTCATCGTGGTGATGCCCTACTACAAGAGCATGAAGCACAGGGAGCAGGCGACCCTGCTCGCCACGACCCAGCTGATGGTACCGGGCGGCGATCCCATCCCCTTCCGCATCCTGCGTCTGCAGCAGGATGGCCTGATGCTCTATCTCATCGACTGTCCGCGCTTCTTCGAGCGTGAACAGCTCTATGCCGAGAATAATCAGGCGTATGACGATAACGGGGCCCGCTTCGCCTTCTTCTGCGCCGCCGCGCTCCACAGCTGCGAGGTGACCGGCTTTCGCCCCCATATCGTTCATTGCAACGACTGGCATACCGGCCTGCTCCCCATGCTGCTGCGTACCCGTTACGCCCACTCCCTCTTCTTCGACGGCACCCGCAGCGTCATCAGCATTCACAATGCGGCCTTTCAGGGCATCTTCGATCACAGCCAGCTCTGGATGGTGCCCGAGATCGTCGGGCAATACGACCGGGTGGGACAGCCGGCTGGCGCCCCCGTCAACTTCCTACGCTGCGGGGTCTGCTTTGCCGACAAGATCAATGCGGTCAGCCCCAACTATGCCCAGGAGCTACTGACTCATCTGGGTGCCCATGGCATGGCTCAAGTCTTTCACGCCCGGGCCGACGATCTGTGTGGCATCATCAATGGCTGTGACTACCGGGACTGGGATCCCGCCACCGATCACTACCTGCCAGCCACCTACAGCGTCGATGATCTTGCCGGCAAGGCCGTCTGCCGTCGCCAGTTGCAACAAGAGCTGGGGCTGGAGGAGAGCTCCGTCGCCGTCTACGGCATGATCTGCCGGCTGACCGAGCAAAAGGGGGTCCCCCTCCTGATCCCGGCGCTGGAGAAATTCCTCCAGCACAGGGTGCAGGTGGTGATCGTCGGAACCGGCGATCCCCTGCTGGCGCAACAACTCACCCAGCTGGCGGAACGCCATCCCGGCCGTCTGGTGTTTCTCAACACCTACGACAACCGGCTCGCCCATCTGGTCGAGGCGGGGGCCGACTTCTTCCTGATGCCCTCCCTGTTCGAACCCTGTGGCCTGAACCAGATGTACAGCCTCGCCTATGGCACCCTGCCGCTGGTGCGGGCCGTTGGCGGGCTCAAGGACACAGTGATCGACCTCAATCAGGATCCCCTGCATGCCAATGGGTTCTGCTTTGTGGAGCCCAACGCCGGAGCCCTGCTCGACACCCTGCGCCGTAGCCTGCTCTTCTTCCTGCAGGAACCGGAAGAGTTCAGACGCCTGCAGCGTAACGCCATGCTCACTCGCTTCTGCTGGGCTGAGTCGGTCAAGCAGTACGAGATCATGTACCGGGCGGCCCTGGCGAAGGTGGTGTAAGGGCTCGCGCGCAACATTTGAGCCATCGGCGCAAAAAACCCGGTCAGGAGCGAAGAAAGTCACCGCTTGCTGTTGACGACCTTTGAAAACTCTATAGAATGCCCCTCCGCAGCGATGCGAAGGTGGCGGAATTGGTAGACGCGCTAGCTTCAGGTGTTAGTGTCCCCCGGACGTGAGGGTTCAAGTCCCTCTCTTCGCACCATGACTGCCATGCCTGGCCGAGGCATGTAAATCTCAACTGGAAACACAATGTGCGAAGGTGGCGGAATTGGTAGACGCGCTAGCTTCAGGTGTTAGTGTCCCCCGGACGTGAGGGTTCAAGTCCCTCTCTTCGCACCACGATTTCTGAAACGCCCGTAACCTCAGGTTGCGGGCGTTTTGTTTTGGCTATGCTTGTGGTCGAGTCTTTCTTATCCCGGGAGCCCGCCATGAGACTGGATAATGACATCCACAACTTCTACGAACACCTGGTACTCAACGCCATCCGCGAACAGGGGCTGGATTCACGCCTGACGCTGGATCAACTGGCCGATCTCTGCTGCCTCACCCTCAACCATTTACCGGCCCACTACATTCGTCACGATGTCGACATGATCTACTTCCTCACCGATGAGCAGCGCAGGGAGATGACCAGCAAGGTCCAGGATGCACTGGCGATTGCCCATGAGAAGGTGCTCCACTCCAACCCATCCTGAATCAGGGATGCATCAGCAGTAACGTCACCACCCCTGCCATCCCGCCGATGGGAAGCAAAATGAGCCCGGACCTGAGTCTGGGCTCTGTCATGATCAGGGCCGCCAGCAGGAATCCGGCACTGGCAAACCAGTAGGGGTGATGGCGCCCTGCCAGCAGTTGTGCCGCCAGACCGAGCAACAGGGAGAGGGTGAAGAAGAGTCTCATGGGAAAGCCAGACAGATAAATGGTAATGGTTATCATTTGAGATCATTTCTTGTCCTGATGCAAGCCCCCGCCTCTCGTTGATAAAAGGGTGATCAGTGGTGAACCGGCGCTGGATCAAAAAAAGTGCGGACAGAGGGAGAATCCGGTCTCATCTCAACGATTTTTTGCCTTTATCAACGAACTTTTATGCTAGATTGCGCCCTCATTTTACGATCGGCCCCTCGGGGCGTGCTGCCCGTCAGGAACGAGCAGGGACCGATCCTGGCGAGCAAGAGTTAGGAAGTATCTATGCAAAACCAAATCCAATTACCGAAAATGCACCAGGTGGTGGCCTGTCTGGCCATCTTCCTGGCCCTGGCATTTTCCTTCACCAGCCTCCTCGATCTGCCGATCCAACTGGCCCTGTTTATCGCCTGGTTCGTCATCATGGGGCTCGGCATTAAACTGGGACACGACTACAAATCTCTCGAGCAAGCGGCCATCGACGGGGTAGCCAAGGGGATGGGGGCCATCCTGATCCTGGTCTCGGTCGGTGCTCTGGTCGGCACCTGGATCGCCGGCGGCATAGTCCCCAGCATCATCTACTACGGCCTCAAGGTGATTCACCCCTCCATCTTCCTGCTGGCGACCCTGATCATCTGCTCGCTGACGTCTCTGGCCACCGGCACCTCCTGGGGCTCTGCCGCTACCGCCGGTATCGCCATGATGGGTATAGGCCACAGCCTGGGGGTACCTGCCCCCCTGGTCGCGGGTGCCGTGCTCTCCGGTGTCTACTTCGGCGACAAGCTCTCTCCCCTCTCCGACTCGGTGGTGCTGGCCTCCTCCATGTCCAATGTGGACGTGGTCGAGCACATCAAGGGGATGCTGCCCATCAGCCTCTTCTCCTATGTCATCACCGCAGCCCTGTTTACCGTCGTCGGTATGCAGTACGCCGGCAACGTCAGCCTGGAGCAGGTCGACCTGGTGATGCAGGCCCTGGACCAGCAGTTCAACATCACGCCGCTGGCGGTGGTTCCCATCATAGTGGTGCTGGGTCTGCTGGCTAACCGCAAGCCCGCCTTCCCGGTGATCAGCTTCGGCGCCCTGCTCGGCCTGGTCTGGGCCATCGCGTTCCAGGATATGGATCCGGTTCGCGCCCTCCACTCTGCCTACAGCCCCTTCAGCATCACCTCCGGCGTGCCTTTTATCGACAACATCCTCGGGCGCGGCGGCATGGAGTCCATGCTCGGCTCGGTGGCGGTGATCATCTTCGGTCTGGGCTTTGGTGGTCTGCTCGAGAAGGTGGGGGTACTGGAGGTGATCGCCAACGCCTTCGAGAAGCGCATCAACAGCGTCGGCAGCCTGACCAGCCACACCATAGGCACCGCCTTCCTGGCCAACATCTTCGGCTCTGCCATGTATGTGTCACTGATCCTGACCCCCAAGATCATGGCCAAGAACTACGACCGCCTCGGCCTGCAGCGCAAGAACCTCTCCCGCAACGCCGAGTTTGGCGGCACCCTGACCTGCGGCATGGTGCCCTGGAGCGACAACGGCATCTTCATGGCCGGGGTGCTCGGGGTCGCCACCCTCGACTACCTGCCCTACATGTGGTTGAGCTTCACCTGCATCATAGTCACCATCACCCTCGCCTACCTCGGCAAGGCGGTGAACCGGGCGCCGGTCATCGAGGCCGCCAGCTCCCGCTAAACAAAAAGGCGCCCTCGGGCGCCTAATGCCAGTCAGTTAAAACTGACTGGCATTGTTTTTA
>NZ_CDDB01000101.1 GCF_000820105.1 Aeromonas schubertii
AGGAACGCCACCGCCTGGCCCTGCACAACCAGTTGCGTGACGCCCTGCGCAGCAGCGAATTCCAGCTTCACTTCCAGCCCCAGTTCCGGGTCGACCGGGGCACCATCAGCGGTGTCGAAGCCCTGGTCCGCTGGCAGCGGCAAGATGGCACCATGGTCCCCCCTGGCGAGTTTATCCCGGTGGCCGAGGAGAGTGGTCTTATCGAGGACATCGGCTTTTGGGTCCTCAAGAGTGCCTGCGCCCAATATGGGCACTGGCTGAGCCAGGGGATCAGCATGCCCCAGCTCTCGGTCAACGTGAGCGCCCGCCAGTTCCACAATCCCAGCTTCCTGCAACAGGTGGAGTATGTGCTGCGCGACACCGGCATCCCCCCCTCGCGCCTGATGCTGGAGATCACCGAATCCGTGGTGCTGGAGAACCGTCAGGAGACCATAGCCCGCATGTGCCGGCTCAAGGAGCTGGGCGTGCTCATCTCCATCGACGACTTCGGCACCGGCTACTCGTCGCTGGCCTATCTGCGGGATCTGCCCGCCGACGAGGTCAAACTCGATCGATCCTTTATCCAGACCCTGACCCACAGCGAGCAGGACAGGGCCATAGTACGCGCCATCATCGAGCTCTCCCGGGTGTTTCGCTTCACCGTGATCGCCGAAGGGGTCGAGGAAGAGGCGCAGTTGGCCGTGCTCGGGGAGCTGGGTTGCCACCATTTCCAGGGCTACCTGCGCTGCCGCCCCCTGCCGGTGCGCGCCCTCGAGGAGTTTCTTGGCTACCCGGCGGGGTGATCGGCGAGCGCTTTTGACATAGAATGCCACCTCAAAAGCCTATCTGGAGCGCAATATGTCTGTGATTGGTCGGATCCACTCTGTGGAGACCTGCGGTACTGTCGACGGACCCGGTATCCGTTTCATCGTTTTTATGCAGGGCTGCCTGATGCGCTGCAAGTACTGCCACAACCGCGACACCTGGGACACTGACGGCGGCCGCGAGGTCACCGTGCCCGAGTTGATGAAAGACATCACCAGCTACCGCCACTTCATCAACGCCTCCGGCGGCGGTGTGACCGCCTCGGGCGGCGAGGCCATGCTGCAGCAGGCCTTCGTGGCCGAGCTCTTCGCCGCCTGCAAGGCCGAGGGCATTCACACCTGTCTCGATACCAACGGCTTTGTCCGCAACTATGACGAGCAGCTCGAAGCCGTGCTCGATGTCACCGATCTGGTGCTGCTCGACATCAAGCAGATCAACGATCAGAAACACATCCCCCTGACTCACGTGAGTAACCGCTACACCCTGGAGTTCGCCCGCCACCTGGCCGCCAAGGGGAAGAAGATGTGGATCCGCTACGTGGTGGTGCCCACCTGGAGCGATGACGACGAGAGTGCCGAAGGCCTCGGCCAGTTTATTCAATCCCTCGGGGAGTGTGTCGAGAAGGTGGAGCTGCTGCCCTACCACGAGCNNAGATCCATCCGCCCAAGAAGGAGACCATGGATCGCATCCAGGCCATCCTCGGCAAGTACCACGACAACGTTAAATATTGATACTCAAGGGGGCTGGATGCCCCCTTCTTCCAGGCAGGATACCCCATGAGTGATGGAGAACTCACCGCCCTGCTCGTCGCCCTGGCCCTGATTGCCATGGCCCAGCAGC
>NZ_CDDB01000102.1 GCF_000820105.1 Aeromonas schubertii
CCCCGGAACAGGGGAGCGGCCAGAAAAAAAGCCGCCCCTCCCCCCGCCCACCGCAGAGGTGAGCAGAAGCAGCGCGCGGCAAAAATGATAAAAAGCGGACGGGGATTATCAGATTGATAAAGGAAGGGGTGAGAGGGGGAGAAAAACAAAAAGCCGCCCCGGGGGGCGGCTTCTTAAGACAGGCTGGATCAGAAGATCAGCTTGTAGAGGATGCCGGACATGGCGATGAGGCCAATGGCGGTCACGAAGAGGTTGCTCGGGTTGCCGGCGTACTTGCGCATGGCCGGGATCTTGGCGATGGCGTACATGGGCATCAGGAACAGCAGCATGGCGATGATGGGGCCACCCAGATCTTCGATCATGCCGAGGATGCTCGGGTTGACGGTGGCCACGGCCCAGGTGGTCAGGATCATGAAGACCGCGGTCACCTTGTTCAGTTGCTTGACGTCCACATTCTTGCCCTTCTCGCGCAGGGTCTTGGCCATCAGGCCGTTCATGCCCTCTTGCGCGCCCAGGTAGTGACCGAGGAAGGACTTGCTGATGGCGACCAGGGCGATCAGCGGAGCCACGGTGGCGATCACCGGGTTGTCGAAGTGGTTGGCCAGGTAGGAGAGGATGGAGATGTTCTGCTCCTTGGCGGCCATCAGGTCAGCCGGGGAGAGGCTCAGCACGCAGCTGAAGACGAAGAACATCACGGTCAGCACCATCATGACGTGGGCACCCAGCAGGATCTTGCTGCACTTGGGCTCGGCACCTTCACCGTAACGACCCTTATTGTCCACCGCGAAGGAGGAGATGATCGGGGAGTGGTTGAAGGAGAAGACCATGACCGGAATGGCCAGCCACAGGGTCTTGATAAAGTCGCCGTTGAGGGCGTCGCCCAGGGCCGGGGCCTCGGAGATGATGGCGCCGTTCCAGTGGGGGATCAGGT
>NZ_CDDB01000103.1 GCF_000820105.1 Aeromonas schubertii
CCTTAACTGATCGGCATTACGGCATATTGCCGGCGTCTTTTTATTTATTGGCTCAAGGTGAGCCCATTGCCGTCAGCCCCCAGGCGCAGCAGCTTGCCCGGTACTACCCGGCCGGAGAGGATGGCCTGGGCGAGCGGGTTCTCGACCTTCTGCTGGATGGCGCGCTTGAGGGGGCGCGCCCCGTAGACAGGGTCGAAGCCGGCATGGGCGAGGCGACTGAGCAGCTCCTCGCTGACCTCCACCTGGAACCCCTGCTGCTCGAGACGGGCCACCAACCCCTTGAGCTGGATGCGGGCGATGGACTTGATGTGATCCTCGCCATCACAGGTGACGAGGATCGCCTGCAGTACGACTGGCACAAGGACCAGCTGGCCGCTCTGATGCCGCAAACCATCGGCGGCGGCATCGGCCAATCCCGTCTGAGCATGTTGCTGCAAAAAGAGTACATAGGTCAGGTTCAGGTCGGCGTCTGGCCGGCCGAGATGAAAGCCGCCGTGCAAGGCATGTTGTAGCGAATGAATGGCATGCAGGTACGACCGCCGCCGGCATGGCAACAGGCAAGTGGCCGTTGGAGTTGAGCGAGCGCATCTCCGACAGCGGCCTTGTTTCGCCATTGGAGGTTTGCCCCTGCGACCCGCTCAACCCACGTCGGCTCGCTTCACTACATTCCTCCCGGCAATCTTCGGATTGCCGTTTTTTTACGCCGAAAATCGGTATTCAAAGCCGGCCCCGATCTGGCACTGGCGTGGCAGATCTGCCTTCCTGCTGCCGGTGCAGTGGCAGGCAAACAGCTTCTCCACCGCCTCTTCCTGCAGATAGGCGCCGAGTGCCGCCGCCCGCTGAGGACCGGAAAACTTCAGATGCAGGCCGCCGATGACGGCGTGGATCCGCTCATCGCCACACACCTCCCTGGCCCGTTCGATGATGTTCTCGGTCCCGGCGTGACCACAACCGATAAAGACTATCAGCCCCTGTTCACTCCTGTAGGCCAGCGCGGAATCGTCGCTGATAAGGTCTTTTTCAACCCGTCCGTCCCGCATTATGTAGCCAAGCAGCGAGGGGGCGGCCCGCTCGCGCCGCGCTATGCTGCCGAGGAACACCAGACGCTCCGAGAGCCACACCGGCTCGGCCGAGCAGTGGGGGAGCAAGCCTCTGGCTGCCAGCGACTCCCGCTCCAGCGCTCCCGACAGGCGATAGAAGTTTCGCCGCCAGAAGGGAAGCGGCAGGAAGTAGCCCCGCTCGCAGAACACGTCCGGACAGGCGATGAGAGGAATGGGGGTCGGATAGACGGGCAGTGAGCCTACCCCGCCCACATGGTCGTAGTGACCGTGAGAGAGCACCACATGGGTGAGCGAGGCGAGATCGATCCCCATCACGGCGGCGTTGTGGCGCAGCGCCCGGCCACGGCCACTGTCGAACAGCACCCTGAGGCCGTCGCACTCCAGCAGCAGCGACAGCCCCTTTTCGGGCAGACAGCCAGGTAGATGGACATCGTCATCCACCAGTACGGAAAAGGTGAGCATTCAATTCCCCCTCAAAAAGACGCAGGCTTGGGGCCTGCGTCTTTATCAGCGATCCAGTTATTGGGTCAAGGTGAGCCCATTGCCGTCAGCCCCCAGGCGCAGCAGCTTGCCCGGTACTACCCGGCCGGAGAGGATGGCCTGGGCGAGCGGGTTCTCGACCTTCTGCTGGATGGCGCGCTTGAGGGGGCGCGCCCCGTAGACAGGGTCGAAGCCGGCGTGGGCGAGGCGACTGAGCAGTTCCTCGCTGACCTCCACCTGGAACCCCTGCTGCTCGAGACGGGCCACCAACCCCTTGAGCTGGATGCGGGCGATGGACTTGATGTGATCCTCGCCGAGGGGGTGGAATACGACGGTCTCGTCGATCCGGTTGATGAACTCGGGGCGGAAGCTGCGCCCGAGCACCTCCATCAACAGGGCCTTCATCTCGTCGTAGTCCTTCTCGCTGTGGTGCTCCTGGATGAGATCCGACCCCAGGTTGGAGGTCATGATGACGACCGTGTTGCGAAAATCGACCGTGCGACCCTGGCCGTCGGTGAGGCGGCCATCATCCAGCACCTGCAGCAGTATGTTGAACACATCCGGGTGGGCCTTCTCCACCTCATCGAGCAGGATCACCGAGTAGGGGCGGCGGCGTACCGCTTCGGTCAGATAACCCCCCTCCTCATACCCCACGTAGCCGGGAGGCGCCCCCACCAGGCGGGCCACGCTGTGCTTCTCCATAAACTCCGACATGTCGATGCGCACCATGGCGTCCTGGGTGTCGAACAGGAACTCGGCCAGCGCCTTGCACAGCTCGGTCTTGCCCACCCCGGTCGGTCCCAGGAACAGGAAGGAGCCGATGGGGCGGTTCGGATCGGAGAGGCCGGCGCGGGAGCGGCGGATGGCGTTGGAGACGGCGTCGACCGCCTCGTTCTGGCCGATCACCCGGCTATGGAGCTGATCCTCCATGCGCAGCAGCTTCTCTTTTTCGCTCTCGAGCATGCGAGCGACCGGGATGCCGGTCCAGCGGGCCAGCACATCGGCGATCTCCACATCGGTGACCCGGTTGCGCAGCAGGCTGGTCTCCTGCATCTCGGCCTGGGTGGCGAGATCGAGCTGCTTCTCCAGCTCGGGGATGCGGCCGTACTGCAGCTCGGACATGCGGGCCAGATCACCGGCTCGGCGTGCCACATCGAGATCCTGGCGGGCCTGCTCGAGAGCCGCCTTGATGTGCTGGGTGCCGGCCAGGGCGGCTTTCTCGGCCTTCCACACCTCGTCCAACTCGTTGTATTCACGATCCTTTTCGCCCAGCTCCTGGTTGATGAGCTCCAGTCGCTTGCGACTGGCATCGTCAGACTCCTTCATCAGGGCCTGCTGCTCGAGTTTCAGCTGGATGATGCGCCGCTCCAGGCGATCGAGGGCCTCGGGCTTGGAGTCGATCTGCAGACGGATGCTGGCGGCCGCCTCGTCGATGAGGTCGATGGCCTTGTCCGGCAGCTGGCGATCGGCGATGTAGCGGTGCGACAGCTGGGCCGCCGCCACGATGGCGGGATCGGTGATCTGTACGTGGTGGTGCAGCTCATAGCGTTCTTTCAGGCCGCGCAGGATGGCGATGGTGTCCTCCACCGTCGGCTCCTCGACCAGCACCTTCTGGAAGCGGCGCTCCAGGGCGGCGTCTTTTTCCACATACTGGCGGTACTCGTCCAGGGTGGTGGCGCCGACGCAGTGCAGCTCACCGCGTGCCAGAGCAGGCTTGAGCATGTTCCCGGCATCCATGGCCCCCTCGCCCTTGCCGGCGCCGACCATGGTATGCAGCTCGTCGACGAAGAGGATGACGTTGCCCTCCTCCTTGGCGAGATCGCTGAGCACCGCCTTGAGACGCTCCTCGAACTCGCCCCGGTACTTGGCTCCGGCCACCAGGGCGCCCATGTCGAGGGACAGGACCCGCTTGTTCTTGAGCCCCTCCGGCACTTCGCCGTTGACGATGCGCTGGGCCAGCCCCTCGACGATGGCGGTCTTGCCGACGCCGGGCTCACCGATGAGCACAGGGTTATTCTTCGTGCGACGTTGCAGCACCTGGATGGTGCGGCGAATTTCGTCATCGCGACCGATCACCGGATCCAGCTTGCCGAGCTCGGCCCGCTCGGTCAGGTCGATGGTGTACTTCTCGAGGGCCTGGCGGTTCTCCTCGGCGTTGGCGTCGTCTACCTTCTTGCCGCCGCGTACCTTGTCGATGGCCTCTTCCAGCTTCTCCTTGCTGAGCCCCTGGCCACGCAGTACCTCACCAAGGTTGCCCTTGTCGTCGAGGGCGGCCAGCACGAACAGCTCGGAAGAGATGAACTGATCCTTGCGCTGCTGGGCCAGCTTGTCGCAGACGTTGAGCAGGCGGCCAAGGGCCTGGGAGAGTTGCACGTCGCCGTCCACACCGCTGATGCGGGGCAGGCGATCGAGCTCTTCACCCAGGCGAGAGCGCAGGGCATTGACGTCCAGCCCGGTCAGGGTGAGCAGTGGACGGATGGAGCCACCATCCTGATTGAGCAGGGCTGTCATCAGGTGGACGGGTTCGATGAACTGGTGGTCACGACCCAGTGCGAGTGACTGGGCATCGGAGATGGCAAGCTGGAACTTGCTGGTGAGGCGATCAAGACGCATCGCATTCCCCTCTAAGAGACGCCGCCGTGCGGCAACAACAACTTTCTGAGAGCAAAGATGAGGGTCAGACGGGGGATTTCAAGGGGGCCACTGCCGTATTTTCACTCAGCAGCGGCAAGATCTCCTTACTCGAGCCAGATAAGGGAGGCCAGGCGACCGGTCTGGCCGTCGCGGCGATAGGAGTAGAAACGTCCGGGATCGCTCACGGTGCAGTGTTCGCCGCCATAGACGGCATTGACCCCGGCGCGAGTCAGACGCAGGCGGGCCAGGGCGTATATATCGGCCAGCCACTTGCCGGCGTTGGGGGAGGGCGTGAAGGCCGTTACCCCCTCGGCCTGATCGGCGAGGAAGGCATCGCGTACCTCGGGGCCCACCTCGAAGGCGTCCGGGCCGATGGCCGGGCCCAGCCAGGCCAGCACCTCGGCCGGATCGCAGCCCATGACCTTGAGGGTTGCCTCCAGTACGCCGGCGTGCAGACCGCGCCAGCCGGCGTGGGCGGCGGCCACCACTGTGCCGGCGCGATCGCAAAACAGCACCGGCAGGCAGTCGGCGGTCATCACGGCGCAGGGTTGACGGGCCTGACGGGCGCAGGCTGCGTCAGCCTCTGGCGCAGCGGTGAAGGGGGTGCCGGCCAGGTGCACCGCAGTGCCGTGTACCTGGGTCAGCCAGGGAATCGTGCCCGGGATGCTGGCCTCTTGTTGAAGCCGGGTGCGGTTGGCCAGCACTGTGGCCGGGTCGTCCCCTACGTGATCCCCCAGGTTGAGGCCGACAAACTGGCCTGCGCTCAGACCACCGGTGCGGGTGGTGGAGAGGGCGCGAACCCTGGCCGGGGCAGGCCAGTCGGGTTGAATAAAGGAAAGCGACATGAAGAGGCTCCGGTACGGTCGAGGTCATCGACCATAGCGGTTGCCAGGGGCGGGAGCAATAGAAAACGGGGCCCGTGAGGCCCCGTCGCGCAGTGTTGGCGGCTTACATCCAGACCAGATCGTCCGGGTTGGCCTCGGTGTCGGCGCGCAGCACCTCCATCAGGTCCACCATGTCCCGGGGAGTGGAGGAGTGCCACTGCATCATCTCACCTGTGATGGGGTGAGCCAGTTGCAGCATGGTGGCGTGCAGGGCCTGACGGCGGAAGCCGCGCAGGGCTTCGGTCAGCTCGGGGGTGGCGTTGCGCAGGGGACGCAGGCGGCCACCGTAGACGGGATCGCCCACCAGGGGGTGCTTGATATGAGCCATATGCACGCGGATTTGGTGAGTACGGCCGGTCTCCAGACGCAGACGCAACCGGGTGTGGCCACGGAACTTCTCGTGCACCCGGTAGTGGGTCACCGAGGGGCGTCCGTTCGGGATCACGGCCATGTGGGTACGCTGGGTCGGGTGGCGGCCGATGGGGGCATCGACGGTACCACCGGCGGTCATGTGACCGATGGCGATGGCCTCGTACTCCCGGGTGATCTGGCGTGCCTGCAGGTCTTCCACCAGATGGGTCTGGGCAGGTACCGTCTTGGCGATCACCATCAGGCCCGTGGTGTCCTTGTCCAGACGGTGCACGATGCCGGCGCGGGGCACCTCGGCGATGGTGGGGTAGCGGTGGAGCAGGGCGTTGAGCACGGTACCGTCCGGGGTACCGGCACCCGGGTGAACCACCAGACCGGCCGGCTTGTCGATGACCAGAATGTGCTCATCCTCGAAGACGATGTTCAGCTCGATATTCTGGGCGTCGAAGCGGGTGTCCTCTTCCAGCTCGGCACGGATGTGCACGCTCTGCCCGGCCAGAATCTTCTCGCGCGGGGTATTGGCAATCTGACCGTCCAGGGTCACTCTGTCCTGTAAAATCCACTCTTTGATGCGGGTCCGGGAGTAGTCCGGAAAGAGTTCGGCCAGGGCCTGGTCGAGGCGCTGCCCGAATTGGTGATCCTGGAATTCACCTGTCAGTTCAATATGCTGGCTCATCTAACGTCTCTAGAGCTGGGTTATCAATTCAAAAAGAATCCGGCTATTCTAGCTTTTCTTTTAGCCAAGCATAACGGATACTTTGCCAATTTCGTGGAAATGGACCGGATGTTGTTGATGGGAAAGAAGTCTCGCCTGCTGTTATCACTGGCTCTGGCCACTGTCATGGCCACGGGTTGTTCCAGCACCAAGCCCAAGGTTCCCGACGAGCCGCCCGAGGTTCTCTACCAGAAAGCCCGCCTCAAGCTGGACGCCGGTAACTACACCAACGCCGTCGAGTTGCTCGAGGCGCTCGATTCGCGCTACCCCTTCGGTGCCTACTCCACCCAGGTGCAGTTGGACCTCATCTATGCCTACTACAAGCAGGATGACAACGCCCAGGCGATCGCCAATATCGACCGCTTCATTCGTCTGAACCCGGCGCACAAGAACATCGACTACGTCTACTACATGCGTGGTCTCACCAATATGGCGGCCGACTACAACTTCTTCCAGGATCTGATGGGGATCGAGCGGGACGACAAGGATCCGGCTTATGCCCGCCAGGCCTTCCGTGACTTCAAGCTGCTCATTCAGAACTATCCCGACAGCCAGTATGCGGCCGATGCCCGTGCCCGCATGATCGGCCTGAAGAACCGCCTGGCCAAGTATGACCTGAGCGTTGCCGAGTATTACGTGCGTCGTGGTGCCCTGGTGGCCGCCGCCAACCGCGCCAAGCAGCTGGTGGAAGAGTTCCCGGATACCCCCCAGACCGAGCAGGCGCTGGAGATCATGGTCAAATCCTACGATCACCTCAAACTGCCGGAGATGGCGCGCCATGCCCGTGAGGTATTGGCCAAGAACTACCCGGATAACCGTCTCGGCCGCGGTTAAGCGTCCTTCCCGCTAAAAAAACCGGAGCTTATGCTCCGGTTTTTTTATTCCTGCAGTCCGGCCCTGGATTAGGAGGGCTTGGCCTGCTTGTTACGCATGATGTTGATGATCTCGATGTCGGTATCCAGCATCCCCTCCTTGGAGAGGCGCCCCAGGTTGGCAATGGTCTGATCCACGTCGTCGGCCACGATCCCCTCGCTCTGGGTCACCCTCAGGTTATTGATGGCGAGCAGGGAGGATTTGACCGCCGCCGAGGTGGAAGTCGAGACCTTCATGGAGCAGGCGCTGCCGGCGCCGTCGCAGATGATCCCCGAGACATCCCCGATCATGTTGTTGATGCAGTGGCTGATCTGCTCGTACTGGCCACCCAGCAACCAGGTGATGGCGGCACCGGAGCCCATGGCGGCGGTGCTGGCGGCACACAGGGCCGAGAGCTTGTTCTGATAGGTCTTGATGTAGATGGCGATGAGATGGCTCATTACCAGGGCGCGGGTGAGCTGCTCGTCGCTCGCCTGGAGGAAGCGGGCGGCGGCAACCACCGGCATGGTGGCGGCGATCCCCTGGTTGCCCGAGCCCGAGTTGGACATGGCCGGCAGCATGGCGCCATCCATCCGGGCGTCCGAGGCGGCAGAGGAGAGGCGCATGGCGAGCGTCATCAGGTCATCTGACAGCAGCTTGCGTTCCACCTGTTCGGTGAGGATCTTGCCGATGCGCAGCCCATAACCTTGCAGCCCTTCGTCGGCCAGCGCCTGGTTGAGTCGTGCCGCCTCCAGGATGAAGTCGATCTCGCCAAGGGGAACGCTTAAGGAGAAGTCGACGATCTCGCGCAGTGACATGGCGGGCTTGTCCGACTTGGCCGGCTGGATCTGTACCCCGGGAGCGCTGTCTTGCTGCAGCAGCACCTCACCATCCTTCTCCATCAAGATGATGCGGGTGTGATCGGTACAGATCACCACCCGGGCCGTGTGCCCTGCCGCCTGTGCCTCGACCTCGGCATAGAGGACGTCCGGCACATCTTTGACATCCACCGAGATGGTGGGCAGCAGGCTCTTGGCGTGTGCGACCTGCTTCGGAGTGAGCTGCTTGAGCACCTCGAGCCCCCCCTGCGGGTTGCCACCGACGGCCCCCACTGCGGCTGCCACCGGCAGACCGATCATGCCGGTGCCGGGCACCCCGACCCCCATGCCGTTTTTGAACAGGTTACCGCTCACCCAGACATTCATCTGTTCGGGCTCGGCCCCCAGCAGCTGGCGGCAGTTGGCAGCGGCCAGGGCCACCGACATGGGCTCGGTGCAGCCGAGTGCCGGCACCACTTCGCGTTTGAGCAGGGTAATAAAATCAGACCAGTGTTGCGTCATGGGGGGTGTTCTCTGTGTCGTGGCCGTCCTGATGCTTCGCCAGGGCAGCCTTGTGGTTGCGAATATGGAGGTAAATCGTATGCCGCGACAGGCCGAGCCTGTCGGCGACCTGTTGGGCGGCATCCTTGATGTCGAAGATGCCCTGATCGTAGAGGCGACAGACAATGGCCCGGTTGCGAGAGCCCGGTGTCAGATTGGGATCCTGATCGACCCGCGCCATTACCTGATCCACCAGATCCTCCACCGAGTGGGCGAAGGTCTCCTGCTGGGGAGCCTCATGGTGAACCGGTGTCAACGCGTGCAACAGCCCTGCCAGGGGAGCATCCAGACTGAAGTTGACGCACAGCATGCCGATCGCCTGCCCACTGCGCGAGCGCAGGGTGACCGAGGCCGACTTCATCAGCCCCCCTTCCCGGGTCCGGGTGAAGTAGCTGCTCCACGTCTCGCCCTCGAGCGCCGTGATGCGCGAAAGGGCGAAGTCGGTGACCGGAGCCCCCTTCTTGCGACCCGTGACATGGCCGTTGGCGATCTTGACCACCGAGGCGTGCAGGTGGTCGAAGGCGTGCAACACCACCTCACAGCCCGGACCAAACAGGGCGGCCAGGGCGTCGACCACAGGTTCGAAGCTGGCGATCAGGTGGTGCGCTTCCTCGTCGAGTGACGGGGTTACCGAGAGGGGATCAGGGGTGACTGGCATATCAACAAAAGTTTAGTTATTAAAATCGAGAGCCATGTTAAACGGCGATTTGAAGGGGTTCAATCCGCATTTTTAAGAAAGAGGGATAAAATACTCAACTTTTTGTAATGAGTCACAAGAGGAGGGCTGACTGGCTCTGTTGGATGGTTCTCGTACTGCTTCGATTAAAAAAAGTACGACATTTTGCTTGCGTTAGCACCAACGGTTAGCGCAGAATGCGCCCCGGCCCGTCAAGACGGCCCAGTTTGTGTTATCCCTGCCATACCCGCCGCCACGTTTGTCAGTTTTTCACAGCCCCGCAGTCTGAACAGGTCCGGCTCCCAAAGAGGAGTCATACCGAGCCATTCCTCCCTTGCGTTATTCCGCCATTGCGGATGAGGGATCCTGAACCACGCCACCCGGGTGCCAGCCAGAAGAGGAGTCATCAAAACCGATATATTATTGCGAGTAGTACCATGAAAAAGTTAATTACCCACAAGCCGTTGCGGCGTAGCAAGCCGCTTGAACTCCCCCCCGAGGAGCCGTTTGCCCAGGCCATACTGATCCGGTTTGGCACGGCCAGTTGCGGCGGATATGCCATCGAACTCGATGGTTGCCCGGGCGAGTTCTCCATCGACGATCTCCACTGATCATCCGGCGGGTCGCAGCTCACGGCGACCTCCCCCTTTCCCTGACATCTTTTGTCACAAAAAAGCGCAATTTTCACAAACGGTTCACCTGGTGCCGTGGCATGATGGTGCCCTGAAGTCATCGTTAGGGCTCAAGTGAGTTCTTGTTTCGTTGGATAAAAGGAAAACATCATGCTGAAAAACCTGCTGCTGCCCCTCGTTATCGGTGCCATCGCCCTGCCCGCCCTGGCAGGCGATCTCGAACAACCCATGAAGAAGATCGGCTTCAACTACAAGCAGGCACTCAAGGCCGATGATGCGGCCACCATGGAGAAGCACATCCAGGCGATGAAGAGTGAAGTCGAGGAGGCCAAGGGTCGTCAGATGCCGGCCGCCAAGAAGGAGAAGTTCCTGCAGGGTCTCAATGAGGTACAAACGGAGCTGGATGCCAGCCTGGCGGCACTGCAGGCCGGTGACGAGGCCAAGGCACGCCAGCACCTCTCCCGGGTCAATGATCTGAAGAAGGAGTATCACCAGTATGCCAAGCAGAAAGGATAACCACTTTCGCTGGGATCCCCTGGTACGCTTCGCGCACTGGGGGGTCGTCTTCTGCTGTGCGGCCAACCTCTGGTTCAACGAGCCGGGGGACCCGCTCCACGAGCGGCTCGGCTATCTGGCCATGGTGCTCATAGGGGTGCGTCTGGTGTGGGGCTTCACCTTCGCCGGCCCCCATGCCCGTTTGAAGAGCCTCTGGCCGAGCCTGGGCGAGCTGCGTCAGCAGCGTCAGGCGATGCGCGAGCGGCAGCCCCCGGCGGCGGGCCACCATGGCACCGGCAAACTGGCCGTGTGGGCCCTGTGGGGCACCATACTGGCCACGGCGTTTACCGGTTGGTTGCAAAACACCGAGCAGGGGTTTGTCTGGGGGGCCGACGAGTGGCATGAGTGGTGTACCTGGGCCCTGCAAGGATTGATCGCCCTGCATCTGGTGGCGATCTTGCTCACCTCCTGGCGCCAGCGCAGTAATCTTGTGCTGCGCATGCTGCCCGGCAAGGGGGTTCGCTAGCCTCCCGCGGAGCGGGGTGGTTGTGGCACACTGGGGGTCTGTCGAGCCCTTGGACCCTCACCATGCCCTTCTGCCCCTCTTGCGGTCACCCCTCTTTGCAGCGACTCGATGACAAGGAGTTGCGCTGCCCCTGCGGATTTCACTACTTCCAGAATGTGGCGGCCGCCGTCATGGTGGCGCTCTGCTGGCAGGATCGCGTGCTGGTGGCGGTGCGCGGACGCGAGCCGGGCAAGGGGTTGTGGGATCTGCCGGGTGGCTTCGTCGATCCGGACGAGTCGCTGGAGCAGGCGCTGCTCCGCGAGCTCGACGAGGAGACCGGTTGGCGCCCCCGGGGAATCTTGCCCCGCTATCTGGGCTCCTTTCCCAATACCTATCCCTATGACGGTATCGTCTACAAGACCTGCGACACCCTGTTTGCCCTTTCACTGCCCGAACCCCCTCCGGTGCAGGCGGCCGACGATGTGGCCGAGCTGCGCTGGGTCACCAGAGCCGAGCTGGTACCCGAGCGTTTCGCCTTCGAATCGACCCGCAGGGGGATTGCGCTGCTACTCTCCAGCATTGAGTCCGACTAGTTGATCTGCTGGCCCAGTGAGCGGCAGTGGCTTGCCAGCGCCGGGTCGGCGCTGGTTTGCCCCAGCAGGGTGAGCAGGCGTCTTATGGCCGGTCCGGGCAGTTGTGCCTCCAGCTCGCTGATGGCCAGGAAGAGGGCAAATTCCCGGGCCTCGGGAAAGCGTTTCATCCCCGCTTCCAGCACCCGGCGCGACTCGGGAAAGCGACCCAGTTGCCGCAGCACACACCCCAGAGCCAGTTGGGCGGCCCGCCACTCCTCACGGGGCAGGCCGATGGCGATCGCCTGGCGATAGTAGGATTCCGCCTCCGACTCCCGGCCGAGTTGCTCGCAGATGCCCGCCAACGTCTGGCAGACCCGGGCATCCTCTGGTTGGCCGCACAGGGCCTGTTTGCCAATGGTCAGGGCCAGATCCAGCTCCCCCTCGTGGCAGAGTCGCTCCATCTCGGCTCGCAGGGTCATGACCACCCCTCGGCCAGCATGGCAACGATGGCGGCGGCGGGGCCCGGGCGGCAGGCACAGAAGCCCTGGCCGGCCCAGAGCGGGCTGTAGTCATCCTCGCCTCTGGCCTCGGCGGCGGCGCGCAGGGGCGCCAGGGCCTGCGCCGCATGGGGGAAGGGGGGGGCC
>NZ_CDDB01000104.1 GCF_000820105.1 Aeromonas schubertii
GCGTCGCTGAGCTTGACGCCGCGCACAGCCGGCTTCTTCGGCTCGGTCGAGCTGCTGCCGGCGGTCGGCAGATCGCGGATATGGCCCACGCTGGATTTCACCACGTAGTCCTTACCCAAATATTTGTTGATGGTCTTGGCCTTGGCCGGAGACTCCACGATGACCAGAGATTTGCCCATGCTATGACTCGTTTCCTGTCACCCCGGGGACGGGGTCTGAAGTTTTGTGGGGCTGTATAAGAGATTTGGCGGCAAAAAGCAAACCCTGCCGACGCCTGAGCCCCCCACTCTTTTCTTTATTAATGCGAGTCCAACCCTTTGTAATCAACCCATTTTTGGCATTTATGCCGGCTCGGCCATTTTTTTCTGCCGCACCGACCTGAACAACTCCGACCGGTTACCGACTTGTTACAAACGGGAAAAAACAGGATATGATGGCGCAACCTCCCCATCACAGTGGGGGAAAGGACTCCGCTACCCCGATAAAAATGAAAGGATGTATCTGATGAAGCATTTCGAGGTCAACTTCGACGGCCTGGTCGGTCCCACCCATAACTACGCCGGTCTCTCCTACGGTAACGTCGCCTCCCAGAGCAACGCCAAAGAGGCCTCCAACCCCCGTGAGGCGGCCAAACAGGGACTGGTCAAGATGAAGGCGCTCACCGGGCTTGGCATGGTGCAAGGGGTGCTGGCGCCCCAGGAGCGTCCGGATCTGGCCACCCTGCGCCGCCTTGGCTTCACCGGCAACGATGCCCGGGTGCTGGAGCAGGCATCCGCCCAGGCCCCTGCCGTGCTGGCCGCCTGTTACTCCGCCTCGAGCATGTGGACCGCCAACGCTGCCACCGTCTCGCCGAGTGCCGACACCGCTGATGGCCGGGTCCACTTCACCCCCGCCAACCTGACCAACAAGTTCCACCGCTCCCTCGAGCCCGAGGTGACCGGCCGTATCCTGCGCGCCGTGTTCCCGGATGAACGGCACTTCAGCCATCATGCCCACCTGCCAGAGAACGATCACTTCGGCGACGAGGGGGCGGCCAACCACACCCGCCTGTGCAGCCATTACGGCCATGCCGGGGTGGAGCTGTTCGTCTACGGTCGCAGCGCGTTCGATCTCTCCCGCCCGGCGCCGACTCGCTATCCGGCACGCCAGACCCTGGAGGCGAGCCAGGCCATCGCCCGCCTGCACGGGCTGGATGAGGAGAACTGCGTCTTCATCCAGCAGAATCCGGCGGTGATCGATCAGGGGGTGTTCCACAACGATGTGATCGCCGTGGGCAACCAGAACGTGCTCTTCTTCCATCAGGAGGCCTTCCTCGACACCCAGGGGTCCCTGGCCGAGGTGCGCCGCAAATTCGGCGACGGGGAACTGCACTTTATCGAGGTGCCGACCGCCGAGGTATCGGTGCA
>NZ_CDDB01000105.1 GCF_000820105.1 Aeromonas schubertii
GGGCCGAGGTGACCCTGGTGCGCGCCACCATGCCGTTTGAGCGCTGGAAGGGATTCTCCCTTGGCGATGTGCTGCGAGATAAGGAGCGGGTGACGCCGAACCCGATCACCCTCGATGAGGAGGGGCGGGGAAGCGTGAGCCTTGCCGATCGGCTGGAGGGGCTCGCCGGCAAGGGACCGCTCGAGGCGACCTATCTGGTGAGCCTGGCCGAGCCGGGCGGGCGCGCCGTCAACCGCCGCCTGACCCAGTTTGGCTGGGCGCCGGGTGAACGCTGGCCGGCGCTGCGCCTGGGCTTTGACCCCGAAAACAGTGAAGGGGGCCGGGCCCAGCCCTTCGAGATCCTCGATCTGGATCAGACCGGCGCCCCCCAGGCGGGTGAGGTGACGGTGCGGCTGGTCAACGAGTACCGCGATTACTACTGGCAGTTCAGCGAAGACGAGGGGTGGAAGTACGAGTTCACCAGCCAGCCCTACGTGGAGCAAGAGGAGCGCCTGACCCTGGATGGCAAGGGGCCGACGCCGCTGCAACTGGTGCTGCAACCGGGCTGGTATCGCCTCGAGGTGGAAAACGCCCAGGGCCACGTCAGCCGGGTGCGTTTCGCCCTTGGCAACTGGAGCTGGGGCGGTGGCGGCGAGCAGGCGCGCCCGGACAAGATAGCCCTGACCCTCGACAAGCCGAGCTACCGCGCCGGCGACACGGCCCGGGTCAAGGTGGTGGCGCCGCGCCCGGGCAAGGGGCTCTTGCTGGTGGAAGACAGCGAGGGGCTGCGCTGGTGGCAGCGCATCGATCTGCCCAAGGGGGAGGGGGAGTTTTCCATCCCGGTGAGCGAGCAGTGGCGGCGCCACGACCTGCACAT
>NZ_CDDB01000106.1 GCF_000820105.1 Aeromonas schubertii
TAAAAACAATGCCAGTCAGTCTTAACTGACTGGCATTAGTGGCGACACGGCCCTTTTTTGTTATCCTCTGCGCCCCCCGTTTTGATGGAGGCCAAGGTGAATCGCTTTGCCCTTGCCCGCCGGGAAGCCCTGCTCTGCCTCGGACTGGCCCTGCTCTATTTCGTCGCCTGGTACGCCAGCGCCTACGCCGTGCCCGAAGCCATCGAGCTGTGGGGCATCCCGCTCTGGTTTCTGCTCAGCTGCATCCTGATGCCCCTGCTGTTTATCGCCCTGTGCGCGCTCATGGTCGATCGCCTCTTCGTCGAGGTGGAGCTCAACGACGGGGAGTCCGGTCATGAACCCTGAGTTGCTGCTGCCCCTGCTGGTCTATCTGCTGCTGGTGCTGGCGGTGGGCTTCTGGGCCAGTCGCCACCGCAGCGGTGGCAACTTCATGAGCGAGTACTTCATCGGCAACCGCAGCATGGGGGGCCTGGTGCTCGCCATGACCCTGGTGGCCACCTATACCTCGGCCTCGTCGTTTATCGGGGGGCCGGGTGCCGCCTACAAGGTGGGGCTCGGCTGGGTGCTGCTGGCGATGATCCAGCTGCCCACCGTCTGGCTCACCCTGGGGGTGCTTGGCAAGAAGTTCGCCATCATCGCCCGCCGGGTCAATGCGGTGACCATCAACGACATGCTGTGGGCCCGCTACCACTCCCGCGCCGTGGTGATCGTCGGCTCGCTCACCATCGTCCTCGCCTTTATCGCCACCATGGTGGTGCAGTTTATCGGCGGGGCGCGCCTGCTGGAGACCGCCACCGGCCTCTCCTACCAGCAGGGACTGCTGCTGTTTGCCGGCTGTGTGCTGCTCTATACGGTGATCGGCGGCTTTCGGGCCGTGGTGATGACCGACGCCCTGCAGGGGCTCATCATGGTGATCGGCACCGCCGCCCTGCTCGGGGGCATCCTGGTGGCGGGGGACGGCCTACCCAATCTGGTGCACCGACTGAAGGAGATCGATCCCAAGCTGGTGAGCCCCTCCGGGGCAGGCGATCTGCTGACCCAGCCCTTCATGCTGAGCTTCTGGGTGCTGGTCTGCCTCGGGGTGATCGGCCTGCCCCACTCGGCCCTGCGCTGCTTTGGCTATCGGGACAGCAAGGCGCTGCACCGGGGCATCCTCATCGGCACCCTGGTGAGCGCGTTTCTGATGTTCGGCATGCACCTGGCCGGCGCCCTGGGGCGCGCCATCCTGCCGGGCATGGAGAGCCCCGACAAGATCATGCCCTCGCTGATGATGGAGGTGCTGCCCCCCTGGCTCGCCGGGGTCTTCCTCGCCGCCCCCATGGCGGCCATCATGTCGACCATCGACTCCCAGCTGATTCAGGCCTCGGCCACCCTGGTCAAGGATCTCTGGGTCAACTATATGCGCCCGAGCGAGGAGCGGATGAGGGTCCAGGTGCCGCGCCTCTCCCTGCTGTGCACCCTGATCCTCGGCGCCCTGGTGCTGGTGGCCGCGCTCGAGCCCCCCGAGATGATCATCTGGCTCAACCTGCTCGCCTTCGGCGGCCTGCAGGCGGTCTTCCTCTGGCCCCTGGTGCTCGGCCTCTACTGGTCACGCGCCAACGGCGCCGGGGCGCTTGCCAGCATGCTGACCGGCGCCACCGGCTATGGTCTGCTCACCCAGTTGGCCATCAAGCCCTGGGGGCTGCACCCCATAGTGCCGAGCCTGCTGCTGGCCCTGGCCGCCTTCCTGGTAGCCACCTGGCTGACCCCGCCGCCGCGGGCGGAGGTGCGGGCGCTGTTCGAGGCATCCTGACACCCGAGCCGAAAACGCTATCCCCAAATGGGGATGATTAGGGTAAACTGTGCGCCGTATCACATTTCAGATCCTCGGCATGCACCTGACTCGTCCCCTGACCAAGACCCTGCAGCGACTCGGCTACGCCCTGATGCTGCCGGTCTCTCTGCTGCCCCTGGCGGCCCTGCTGATCCGCCTCGGTGATCTGCAGCTCCCCGCCTTGAGCCTCACCGGCCAGGCCCTCTTTAGCCAGATGCCCCTCATCTACGCCATCGCCATCGCCTTTGGTCTGAGCGAGCGGGGCCACGGAGGACAGGCGCTGACCGGAGCCGTAGGCTATCTGCTGCTCTCCAGCGCCATGGACAGCCTGCTCCCCCATCTGCACGCGGACATGATGTGTGGCCTGCTGGCGGGCCTGACGGTGGCCCTCTGCTGGCCCTGGGCCATGACGGTGCGGCTCCCCAGGGCCCTGCACCCTCTGCAGGGAGAGCCCCTGGCCATGCTGCTCTCGGCCCTCGCCTGCCTGCTGCTGGTGCTGCCGCTGGCCGGTCTCTGGCCGGCCTTCGAGCAGGGGGTGGTGCTGCTCGCCCAGCGCCTGCTCGACACACCGCTCGGGGCCTTCTGCTACGGGGTGCTCAACCGGTTGCTGATCCCCTTCGGCCTGCATCAGGTGCTGGGTAGCCTGGTCGGGATCGGCACCGGCGATCTGGATGCCCTGGCCCAGGCCCTGCCTCCCCACTCCGAGTTTGTGGCCGGCCTCTATCCCATCATCATGTTTGGCCTGCCGGGGGCGACCCTGGCCATCTGGCTACACCGGCTGCGCCAGCGCAAGGAGGCCCAGGGCGGCATGCTGCTGACCCTGGCCCTCACCTCGGCCCTGCTCGGCATCACTGAGCCCATCGAGTTTCTGTTTGCCTTCACGGCACCGCGCCTGTTTCTGGCCCACGCCCTGCTCACCGGCCTCTCCCTGGCCCTGTGCAAGATGATCGGCATCGAGGTGGGCAGTTACTTCTCGGCCGGACTGCTCGATCTGCTGCTGTGCGCCCCGAGCGGGGTAAACGCCTTCTGGCTCATCCCCATCGGCATCCTCTTCTTCGTGATCTACGCCCTCACCTTCTGGCTGCTGCTGGACGGCGAGAAGCTCAGTCGCCTCACTCCCCTGGGCCACGCCACCGCGGCCTGCGCCCCCTCGGGGGATCCCCAGATGCTGGCGATCCAGTATCTCAAGGCCCTGGGCGGGCTCGATAACCTGCAAGCCATCAGCGTCTGCCTGACCCGTCTCAGCCTGAGGGTCGAGAGCATGGGGCGGGTGGATCAGAGCCGGCTCCCCCAGCTCGGCTGCCTCTCCTGGATGATCATCAACGACCATCAGCTGGTGCTGGTGCTGGGCCCCAATGCCGGGCCCGTCGAGTCCCAGATCCGCATGCTGGCCGAACGACAATCGGTTCCCCTCGGCAACCACCCGGTTCACCCCGCTCAGGAGTAGGCGGGGGCAAAGGGGAGTCGCTGCTGCACCCACTCCATCAGGACGATCAGGGCGGGAGCCAGATACTCCCGGCTCGGGTAGACGAAGTAGAAGGGGTTATCGGGGATCGCCAGATCGGGCAACACCCGGCACAACCGCTCTTCACCCAAGGCGTCGCCACAGAGATGGAGGGGTAGCAGGGCGATGCCGGCCCCCCCCAACGCCATCTGGTGCAAGGCCAGCAGGCTGTTGCTCTGGGTGCGGGAGGGTGGCGTGAAGGGGCGCTCCCCCAGAGGCCACAGGGGCAGGGAGTGGTGCACCAGGCACTCGTGCTGACTGAGCTCGGCCAGGGTATGGGGCTCCCCTCGCCGCGCCAGATAGGCGGGTGAGGCCACCAGGTGGCGGGGTACCGCCCCCACCTTGCGACAGATGAGGCTCGAATCCTTGAGGGGCGCCGCCCGCATCGCCAGATCGAATCCCTCCCCTATCAGATCCCGCTGCTCGTCGGAGAGCACCAGCTCGATGCTGACCCCGGGATAGGCCTGCTGAAACCCGGCCAGCCAACCACCGAGCAAGAGGATACCGGTCGCCTCCGGCGCCGTGATCCGCAGCCGTCCGCTCGCCGTCTCCTGCAACAGACTCATCTCTCTGGCGGCCTGACTCGCCCGCTCCCGTATTGCCCGGCAGTGCTGATAGTAGGCCTCCCCCTGGGGAGTGAGGTGCAGACGCCGGGTGGTACGCTGCAGCAGCCGCACCCCGAGATGCGCCTCCAGGCGGGCCAGCTTCTGGCTCACCGAAGACTTGGGCATGCCGAGCAGCTCGGCGGCGGCGGTAAAACTCCCCTGCTCCACCAATACGGCAAACAGACCCATGAGGTCGAGTGGCTGATTGTTCATTTATACGAACACTCTTTCTTAATTACCCATCTTAATCTGGATAATAGCAGGCGCTAGAGTGGCGACCAATCCTGATACATGCCACGGAGCCAACACATGAAAGCCATTGCCCTGACCCACTATCTGCCAAGCGATCATCCGGAGTGCTTCCTCGAGGTCGATCTGCAAGCCCCCGAGCCCGGCCCCCGTGATCTGCTGGTGCGGGTCAATGCCGTCTCGGTCAACCCGGTCGACGTCAAGGTGCGCGCCCCCAAGGCCAAGGTCGAGCCGGCCCCGCGAGTGCTGGGCTGGGATGCGGTGGGTGAGGTGATCGCCATCGGCAGCGACGTGACCGGCTTCAAGCCCGGCGATCGGGTCTGGTACGCCGGCGACATCAGCCGCCCCGGCAGCAATGCCGCACTGCAGACCGTGGATGAGCGCCTCGTCGCCCTCGCCCCCCGCAGCCTCAGCGATGTAGAGGCGGCCGCCCTGCCCCTGACCACCATCACCGCCTGGGAGACCCTGTTCGAGCGTCTGGGCCTCAGTGGCGAGAGCCGGGGCCGCCTGCTCATCATCGGCGGCGCCGGTGGGGTCGCCTCTATCACCATCCAGCTGGCGCGCCGCCTGCTGCCTAACGTGGAGGTGATCGCCACCGCCTCGCGCCCTGAAAGCCACGACTGGGTCTCTGGCCTGGGCGCACACAAGGTGGTCAACCATCACAACCTCACCGCCGCACTGGCCGACGAGGGGATCGACCGGGTCGACTATATCTTCTGCACCAACGCGACCGAGCAACACTGGCAGAGCATGGCGGATCTCATCGCGCCTCTGGGCCAGATCTGCACCATCGCCGAGTCGGATGAGCCCTGGGATCTCTCCCTGCTCAAGGCCAAGAGCGTCACCTTCAGCCAGGAGTTCATGTTCACCCGATCCCTGTTCAAGACCGCAGATATGCAGCGCCAGGGGGATCTGCTCGCCGACGTGGCCCGCATGGTGGACGAGGGCTCGGTGCGCACCACCCTGACACGCGCCCTGGACCGACTCACCCCGGCCACCCTGGCCGAGGCCCATCGCATCGTGGAGGGGGGCAAGATGATAGGTAAATTGGCCATCGACAGCCGTAACCTGCACAACTAGGACGCAAAGGCGCCCCATCTTGGGGCGCCAGCAAACACACCCTCACACGCATATAAAAAAAACGGACTGGCCGACCGGCCAGTCCAATACCTGAAATGAACACACACATCCTGCGGGCAGGACCCTGAAGGGTTAGCAGCTCCCGTGCCAATATCGCCATACTCACCTGCCACCGGAAAAAATGGCCGCCCGAGGGCAGCCAAACCATGACGGAAGGCGAATCGAGTCGCCAAGAGCAAGGGGGAGTGCCCCCACAGCCCAGAACCACATCAAAATACGTGCCATGACATCGTGACGGCGTCGCCATACACTTGAGTTTTTCTGTCAGGGGCGCAGAATGCTTAGCCCAACCGAGCGACTTCTGCCTTGATACCATGACACCAGCCTATGTCGGGCGCTTTGCCCCCTCCCCCTCCGGCCCTCTTCACTTCGGCTCCCTGGTCGCGGCCCTTGGCAGCTATCTGCAGGCGCGGGCCCGGGGGGGACGCTGGCTGGTGCGCATCGAGGACATAGACCCGCCACGGGAGATGGCGGGCGCGAGCGATCTGATCCTGCGCACCCTGGAGCGCTACGGCCTGACCTGGGATGGGGAGGTGATGTTTCAGAGCCGGCGTCATGGGCGTTACGACGAGATCATCGAGCGCCTCTACCAGAGCGGCGATCTCTACTGGTGTCGCTGCACCCGGCGCGAGATAGCCGCGGCCGGTGGCCTCTATCCCGGCAGCTGCCGGGAGCTGGGGCTCCATCCGGCGGGTTGCGCCGCCCGGCTGCGCCAACGCCACCCGGTTTATCACTTCGACGATGCCCTGCAGGGACGCATCGCAGTGGCGCCGGCCCTGGCCGAAGAGGATTTCATCGTGCGCCGGCGCGACGGCCTCTATGCCTACAACCTGGCCGTGGTGGTCGATGACATGGACAGCGGCATCACCGAGGTGGTGCGCGGGGCCGACTTGCTCGAGCCCACGGTGCGCCAGATAGCCCTCTACCAGCGCCTGGGGGCGACCGTCCCCGCCTGGGTTCATCTGCCGCTGGCGGTGCAGCCCGATGGCAGCAAGCTCTCCAAGCAGAACCATGCCCGCGCCCTGCCGGAGGACCCCGCCGCCCCCCTGCTGGCGGCCCTGGCCTTTCTCGGTCATCCGGCCCCCGGCGATCTGCACGGCGCCCCCCCGGAGCCACTGCTCGAATGGGCCATTGCCCACTGGCAACCGGCACGGGTGCCGCATCAGATCAGCCTGCCCTCGCCGGTAGCGGGCTAGATGGTTTTTCATTTGGTCGGGCCTGAGCTATCATAGGCCGCTATTTTTTGGCCTCCCGTCAAACAGAGTTATCGAGGTGTACCATTTTTTCCCAGATCGCAAACTTTTGCCGCAAGGTGCTAGGCAAGGAAGAGGACGGCATGCAGATGGAATCCGAACAGCACGCCCCCGTCATCCATGAACGCCGCATCCTCTCCCGCGACGAGCATTCCATCTCGCGCAAGGAGATCAGCGAGAATGCGCTCAAGGTGCTCTACCGCCTGAACAAGGCCGGCTACGAGGCCTATCTGGTGGGGGGTGGTGTCCGTGACCTGCTGCTCGGGAAGACCCCCAAGGACTTCGACATCGCCACCGAGGCAACCCCGGAGCAGATCAAGGCCCTGTTCGGCAACTGCCGGCTCATCGGCCGTCGCTTCCGCCTGGCGCATATCGTCTTCGGTCGCGACGTGATCGAGGTGGCCACCTTCCGCGGTCACCACCATCAGGTCAACAACAGCCGCCACATCTCGGCCCAGAGCGAAGAGGGGATGCTGCTGCGCGACAACGTCTACGGCACCATCGAAGAGGATGCCGAGCGCCGCGACTTCACCGTTAACGCCCTCTACTACAGCGCCAGAGACTTCACCCTGCACGACTTCGCCGGTGGTCTGGAGGATCTGCAGGCCCGTCGCCTCGAGCTCATCGGTGACCCCGAGACCCGCTACCGGGAAGACCCGGTACGGATGCTGCGCGCCGTGCGCTTCGCCGCCAAGCTCGACATGCAGATTAGCCCGCGCACCGCGGCCCCGATCCGCGAGCTGGCCCCCCTGCTGCAAGATATTCCGGCGGCCCGCCTGTTCGAGGAGACCCTCAAGCTGTTCCTGGCCGGTCACGCCCTGGAGACCTATCGCCAGCTGCGCGACTACAACCTGTTCCAGCAGCTCTTCCCGCAGCTGACCCCGCTGCTGACCCCGAACGGGGACTCGGTCTGCGAGCGCTTCATCGAGTTGGCGCTGATCGATACCGACAAGCGGGTGCAGGATGACAAGCGCGTCACCCCCGCCTTCCTCTATGCCGCCCTGTTGTGGGGTGCGGTCGAGAGTCGTGCCCGGGTACTGGAGAACGAGAGCGGCCTGCCCTGGCACGACGCCTTCATGATGGCGGTCAACGAGGTGCTGGATAGCCAGACCCGGGTCATCGCCGTGCCACGCCGCTTCACCACCGACATCCGCGACATCTGGGCCCTGCAGACCCGTCTGACCCGCCGTCAGGGACGCCACCCGGAGCGTGCCATGGAGCATCCCAAGTTCCGCGCCGCCTACGACTTCCTGCTGCTGCGCAACCGGGTCGAGCGGGGCATCGGCGAGCTGGCCAGCTGGTGGGAGCGCTATGTGGAGTCGGCCCCCGAGTCCCGTCAACAGCTGCAGCGAGATGCCAGCCGTGACGAGCCGCGCGGTGAGAAGAAGCGCAACAACCGTCGGCGCCGTCCGCGCCGCCGCAAGCCGGCCGCCGAGTAATGACCCTCGCCTTCGTCGCCATCGGCTCCAACCTGGACGCCCCCCTCGAGCAGGCGCAGCGCGCCGTCGATGCCCTGCGCGGGGTGCCACAGAGCCGACTGGTGCTGGCGTCATCTTTCTATGCCAGCCGCCCCATGGGGCCCCGGGATCAACCCGACTACGTCAACGCCGTGGTCGGTCTGGAGACTGACCTCGCCCCCCTGGCGCTGCTGGATGCATTGCAACGTATCGAACTGGAACAGGGACGTGTTCGCAAGGAAGAGCGCTGGGGACCTCGCACCCTGGATCTCGATCTGCTGCTCTATGGTGACGCCACCCTGGAGCACGAGCGTCTCACCGTGCCCCACTACGGCATGAAGGTGCGGGAGTTTGTGCTACTCCCCCTGCACGAGATCGCCCCTCACCTGCACCTGCCCTGTGGCTCGCCCCTGTCCGACCTGGTTGCCCAGTGCCCGCGTAACGGCCTGATGGCCGTGGCGCCGGCCCCTGCCGTGTAGGAGCCTTTAATGAGCAAGATCACCACCGCCTCCCTGCTGAAGATGAAGCAGGAGGGGCAGAAGTTCACCGCCATCACCGCCTATGACGCCACCTTCGCCAGACTGTTCGACGACGAAGGTGCCCATGTGCTGCTCATCGGCGACTCCCTCGGCATGGTGCTGCAGGGGGGGAGCGACACCCTCGCCGTCACCATGGACGAGATGGCCTACCACACCCGCTGCGTGGCCAAGGGGGCTGACCAGGCCCTGGTCATCGCCGACATGCCGTTCATGAGCTATGCCACCCCCGAGCAGACCTACCAGAACGCCGCCCGCCTGATGGCCGCCGGTGCGCGCATGGTCAAGATGGAGGGGGGGGAGTGGCTGTGTGACGCCATTCGCCACCTGACCCGTAACGGGGTGCCGGTGTGCGGCCATTTGGGGCTGACCCCCCAGTCGGTGCACGTCTTCGGCGGCTTCAAGGTGCAGGGGCGCGACGAGTTCCAGGCCCAGGAGATCTACCGTCAGGCCCTGGCCCTGCAGGAGGCCGGCATCCAGCTGCTGGTGCTCGAGTGCGTGCCGGTGGCGCTGGCCGAGCGCATCACCAAGGCCCTGCGCATCCCGGTGATCGGCATCGGTGCCGGCCCGGTCACCGATGGCCAGATCCTGGTGATGCACGACGCCTTCGGCGTCACCTCCGGCTATGTGCCCAAATTTACCAAGAACTTCCTGGCCGAGACCGGCGACCTGCGGGGCGCGGTTCGCCTCTATATCAAGGAAGTGGCCGAGGGAACCTTCCCCGGGCCGGAGCACTGCTTCAACTGATGTCAGGGGGCCACAGGCCCCCTTAGCTTAGGAGTTCATCTCATGCTGGTTGTCTCACAGATCGCCGATCTTCGTTCCACCCTGAGCGCCTGGCGCCGCGCCGGCGAGCGCATCGCCTTCGTGCCCACCATGGGCAACCTGCACCAGGGGCACCTGACCCTGGTGGCCGAGGCCCGCGCCCGCGCCGAGCGCGTGGTGGTGAGCATCTTCGTCAACCCGATGCAGTTCGACCGGGCCGAGGATCTGGCCAACTACCCGCGTACCCTGGAGCAGGACTGCGACGCCCTGCGCGCCGCCGACGCCGATCTGGTGTTCACCCCGACCCCGGAAGTCATGTATCCCAAGGGGCTGGCCAACCAGACCTTCGTCGAGGTACCGGGTCTGTCTGCCCTGCTGGAAGGCGCCCTGCGCCCGGGCCATTTCCGCGGGGTCAGCACGGTCGTCACCAAGCTCTTCAATCTGGTACAGCCCGATGTGGCCTGCTTCGGTCAGAAAGACTTCCAGCAGCTGGCGCTCATTCGCCAGATGGTCGAGGACATGGCCATGCCCATCGAGATCGTCGGCGTGCCCACGGTGCGGGCCGACGATGGCCTGGCCCTGTCGTCACGCAACGGCTACCTCACTGCCGCCGAACGCGCCATCGCCCCCACCCTGGCCCGGGTGATGCACACCCTGGCCGATCGCCTGGCCGGCGGCGAGCGCGACCTCGAGGCCCTGGTTCGCGACGGGGCCCGCGCCCTGGACGAGGCCGGCTTCAAGACCGATGCCATCGACATCGTCGACGCCCACACCCTGCTCCCGCTGAACGAGCAGAGCCGGGAGGCGGTGATCCTGATGGCCGCCTTCCTCGGCAAGGCGCGTCTCATCGACAATCGGAGCCTTGCCCTCTGACTCCCCCGGGCCCGGCACTCGCCGGGCCTCACTCATGCCCCCTTGATTAACATCACAAAAGTGCACTTTATTGACACTTTTGCCATTGCTCACACCTGTTACTTTGATATCGGTCAATAAGCCTCGGTCTCACATGAGGAAAATCACTCATCCATAAATTAGTGATTTTTCAGCATAAAAAACCAAGGAAACCGAATGTCATCTCAGGAAACCACCAAAGAGAGGCGCAGCATAGGGAGCTACCTCGCCCTGGCCTTTGCCGTCGTCTTCTTCTCGGGCCTGCTGCAGTCCAAGCAGTGGTTCGGCGTCTTCGACTTCACCACCCTCAACGGCTCCTTTGGTACCGTCGTCCAGTCGGTCAGCCAGGGCAGCGAGGGGGTCACCACCGCCATGAGCGATCTGCGTGGCAAGGGGGGCAGCGGTGCCCGTGACGGCTTTCTGTTTGCCCTCACCCTGATCCCCACCGTCATGTTTGCCCTCGGCATGATCAATGTGCTCGAGCACTACGGTGCCCTGCGCGCCGCCCGCCAACTGCTGAGCCCGCTGCTCAAGCCCCTGATGGGGATCCCGGGCAGCTCGGGGCTCGCCCTCATCGCCTCTTTGCAGAGCACGGATGCAGGGGCCGCCATGACCCGCCAGCTCAAGGATGAAGGACACCTGACCCAGCGCGAGACCGATGTCTTCACCATGTTCCAGTTCTCCGCCGGGGCCACCATAGTGAACTTCTTCTCCTCCGGAGCCGTCCTCTTCACCCTGACCCTGGCCGACGGCTCTCTGGCCGTGGGCTCCTCCATCGGTCTCGCGGTGGCGGTGATGTTCATCTTCAAGATTGTCGGGGCCAACCTGTTTCGCCTCTACCTCAACCTGACCGATGGCCGGGAAGAGACCTCGCAACCCCAGAAGGAGGCCGCATAAATGAGCCAGAGCCAGATCAAGAAGCCCATGGTGACCGACATCTTCGTCGAGGGGGCCCGCAAAGGATGGACCATCGCCACCACCTCCACCGTACCCAACGTGCTGATGGCCTTCGTCATCATCAAGGTGCTGCAACTCACCGGCGCCCTGGATGCCATGGGCACGATCTTCTCTCCGGTGATGGGGTTGTTCGGCCTGCCCGGTGAGGCCGCTGCCGTACTGATCGGCGCCTGGATGTCCATGGGCGGTGCGGTCGGAGTGGTCATCTCCCTGTTCGATCAGGGGATCCTGACCGGTGGACAGATCGCCATCCTGGCCCCGGCCATCTACCTGATGGGCTCCCAGATCCAGTATCTGGGCCGCATCCTGGGCCCTATCGGCACCGAAGGTCGCCACATCCCGGTGATGATCGCCATCTCTGTCATCAACGCCTTCGGCGCCATGGCGCTGATGAACCTGCTCGTCTGAGGCCCCTATGCACTTCTCATTGAATGACTACCTGGCCGCTCTGCGCCCCCTGGTCAATGTCGATTGCGGCACCCTGAATCGGGAGGGGAACCGCACCGTGGTCGAGCTGATGAAGGGCCACTTCGCCCCCCTGACCGGCTGGCAACTGACCGAAGTGGATTGCGGCGCGGCCGGCGTCGGCCTCGAGATCCGCAACCGACCGGCCGGCGAGCCCATCGATGTGCTGATGATCGGCCATCTCGATACCGTCTTCCCGGTCGGCACCGCCGCCACACGCCCCCTGCGAGTGGAGGGGAGCCGTGCCTTCGGCCCCGGTGTCTCCGACATGAAGTCGGGGCTGCTCAACATCCTCTGGGCAGTACGGGGGCTCGACCCGGCCCTGCTCGCGCGCCTCTCCCTGTGCATCTGCATGAACCCGGACGAGGAGATAGGCTCGCTCCACTCCGAGGACTGGCTCAAGTCGGTCGCCAAAGATGCCCGCCATGTGCTGGTGGCCGAGGCGGCCCGGGCCGATGGCTCACTCGTGAAGGCCCGCAAGGGGATGGCCCGCTATCGCATCGAGGCCCATGGCAAGGCGGCCCACGCGGGTAACGATCCCCGCGCCGGGCGCAGCGCCATCCGCGAGCTGGCCCACTGGACCCTGGCCCTGGACGCGCTCAATGACATCGAGAACGGCACCACCCTCAACCTGGGCGTCATCCAGGGAGGGGCCGTCGCCAACATAGTCCCCGATCAGGCCTGCGCCTGGGTGGATGTGCGCTTCTGGAGCAACCAGGCGTTTCAGACCCTGGAGGATAGCCTGCACACCATGGCCGAGCGCCCCTTCGGTGACGGGATCCGGATCACCCTGACCCGGGAGGCCTACAAGCCCTCCATGACCCCCTCCCCCGAGACCGAGCGACTGATGGCGCTGGTGGAGCGCTGCGGCGAGCAGATCGGACTCCCCATCACCTGGCAGGCGGTGGGCGGAGGCTCGGATGCCAACCTGACCGCGGTCATGGGGATCCCGACCCTGGACGGGCTGGGCCCCGTCGGTGCCGGCTTTCACAGCGATGAGGAGTATCTGGATCTGGACTCCGTCGAGCCACGGATCCGCCTGTTGCAGAGGGTGCTCGCCGAGCTGGCGCCTTGATAACGAAGAGACCCGCCACATGGCGGGTCTCTTGTCTCAGTCGGAGGCGAGGGGATAACCGGCCCCCTTCCACGCGAAGATGCCGCCCGGCACCCGGTAGACCTGGCGATATCCCTGCTGCACCGCCCAGGCGGCGGCGTTATGGCTGCGACCGCACTGCACGAAGCCGCAGTAGATCACCAGGGGGCGCTCCTTGTCCTCACCCAGCAGGGCCAGCAGCTGCGCCTCGCTCCCCTCCCCTTCCACGATGTCGCTCCAGACCGGCGAGCCCTTGGCCTCCTTGACGAAGACGAAGTTCTTGGCCCCCGGGATGTGCCCCTTCTTGTAGGAAGCCTCGAGCGGCATGGTATCGAGGATGACCATCTCCTCCCCCTTGTCCATACGCCCCTTGAGCTCGGCCACCGTCATCAGCCGGTAGTGGCCCTGCGCCGTCTCGTTGGCCAGTTGCACGGCGCTCTGCTCCAGCTTGACCTCCTGCTCGAACTGATTGTCACCGCAACCGCCCAGCATCAGGGAGGCTGCCACCAGCGAGGCGAGCAGGGAGAGGGAACGGGTTTTCATCATGACACTTCCTTGGTTGGGAGAGAGAGGGAAGGCGCGGGCACCAGCAGCGCGGCCACCATGGCCAGCATCAGCAGATCCCGCCCTATGGCCTGGGGCAACGAACCCAGATCGGCCTTGCCCAGGCACCCGCAAGCGATGTCGAGATCGATGGCCACCCCGTAACCGAGCACGGCGATAAACAGCAGCAGCAGCGCCATCATCAACCAGAGACCCCGGCGCCACCCCATCAGCACGGCCCCTCCCGCCACCAGCTCCAGCAGGATGAGTCCCCAGGCCACCAGGGGTTGCAGCGGTGGCCACACCAGACCGAAGGCATCGATCTGTTGCACGAAGAGAGCGGGAGAGAGGCTCTTGATGCCACCCGAGAGGAGAAAAAAGCCCCCCAGAAGCAGACGAGCCAGCAGGCGCCAGACCATAAAACACCTCTTATTAGGTAGTCGCCTAGTCTAGCAATTTATCGTCGTTTGACAATCCTTCCCGCAGGGGGAATCTAGGCGCGCAGGGTATGGGCCAGAGAGACACGCGGCGCCTCGACCCGATCCCGGCGATGGGCCAGCAGATCGTCGGCCAGTTCGAGAGCTCGCTCCAGCAGCGAGGCAAGCCCCTCTACCGTGAGGTGATCGAGCCACTCACGACACCAGAGCAGGGTGCTCCCTTCGGAGCGTCCCAACTGAAACACGGGATAGTTGTCGAGATCCCAGAGCAGGGGTGCGTTGGGCATGCCGTGGTCGGGCAGCAACACATAGAGCACCAGTTGCCCCTCATCCTCGGCCAGGGTTACCACCCGTTCATCGTCGATGGCAAAAGAGGTAACGCTCTGATCAATAGCCGGAGCGGGGAGGCCCAATTGTTCGCACAGGCCGGCGATAAGGGTGTGGTACATAAGCGGTTCCGTCGCAGAGAGGATGACGGAGCACACGCTATGCCTCCGGCGTCGGGACGGGTATCAAAATCGGCCAGATTTTTTTAGACAAGCGACACACCGCAGCAAAAGTGTGATGGTGGCGACAAATTGAGCGGGTTCGCTCAAATCCTTAAATGGCACGACCACGGCTGATAAAAAGGGGGCTGAATGGGGCGTAATCTGCAGCCATAACAAAACAAAAAGGCACAGCATATGAAGGTAAGCACACAGAGCAATGTCCCCAGCACCCCGCTCATCGAGAATCAGGTCACGACGCCGGCACAGCCGCGGCTGCGCCTGCTCGACGCCGGTAATCGGGAGTTTGACCGCCAGATCCGCCGGGGTCTGGGTCATCGTCAGAGCCAGGAGCTCAAGAGCCTGCGCAAGGCGATCAATCACTACCAGGCCAACCAGACCCCCTCCCTGGCTTGCCTGGAGAAGGTCGAGAAGGCCCTCGACTTCTGGCTCGCCTCCGGCAAGAACCGCTCCCGCCAGCAAGACCCCGTGGTCGCGCGCCTGCGCAGCGACATCGCCTCCCGTCGTCAGCACCTGGCCCAGGGCGGCAAGGAGAGCGACTTTCAGCTCTCCTGGCTCTGCAACGACCAGGGCCGCGTCAATCAACCCATCGCCAGCAACATGCAGATCAAGGAGTGGATGAGCCGGCTGGAAGGGCTGCGCAAGGAGGGGGCGCACGATCTGTTCCAACACGAGCTGCAATCAGCCCTCGACCAGGTGTTTGGCCTGAGTGAAGGGATGACGGCCCTGCGCCTGGGGCGAGCCCCCAACCGGGAAGAGGTGATAGAGAGTCATGAGTGGCACCTCTTTACCGCGACCCTGCGCAGTCGCTTCCCCGACCTGGTCGAGCTCAAGCCCCAGCCGACCGCCGAGGAGCACGCCCGGGACACCCTGCTGACCCACAGCCAACTCATCGAGCTGCAACACCTCAAGGAGGTGCTCGACGTCAGCCTCAAGGATAAGGTCGACAAGCAGGGAGAGATTGGCCTGCTGCGTACCGAGCTGCTGACCGCGCTGGTGGACGGGCTCGATGAGCCTTTCCTTCAACGGGAGAGCGACGAGCAGGCCCTGTGGCAAAAACCGGGCGCCTCTCCCCTCTATCAGACCGGGATCCGGCGCGAGCTCAAGCACCCTCTGGAAACCACCAGCCGCGAGAGGAACAACGGCGACCCGCTGGCCCGCAAGGAGTTCAAGGAGCTGGGATTGATCAACGCCAGCGCCCTGGTCGAAGCCTTCGCCAAGATCGAGATCGGCAAGTGGGAGGGAAAGAAAGAGGGCGCCTTTGGAGAGCTGGCCGCCAAGGTCACCCTGAGCCAGGAGAACAAGGCCACCCTCAAGGCAGAAGCCGTGGTCGGCAAGGCGGAGGGTTCCCTGCAGTTTAATCCGCCCCCCAAGCCGATACAGGAGACCCACGGTGAGCGCTACAAGCCGGGCCCCCATGATTTCACCCTGCTGCGGGTCGGCGCCAGTGCCGAACTGGTGAGCAAGCTGGGTCTGAGCGCCGAAGGGAGCTGGACCATCGGTCAGCTGCTCAGGGCCAAGGTGGCGGGCAAGGCGGAGGCCGGCGTCACCGTCAAGGCCGAGGCGGGGGCCGCCCTCATTGCCACTCCCCAGGGACCGCTCGCCAGCGTGACCGCCAACGCCTCAGCCTTCGCCGGTCTCAAGGCCGAGGGAAGCGCCGAGCTCAATCTGCTCAAGAGCCAGTATGCCGATGCCTATGCCCTCTCGGCCAAGGTGAAGGCGTCGGCCAACCTGGGGGTGGGCGCCAGCGCCGGCGCCACGGCGGCCATCGGCCCGCAGGGAGCCAAATTCCACACCACGGCGGGAGTGACCCTGGGCATCGGCACGGAGGCAAGCTGGGAGGGGGGAGTCAATGCCATGGCTACCCGGGCCTATGCCCTCGAGCTGGCCGCCCGCGCCGCTCGCAACTTCGACCAGAGCAGGGCCGACAGCCTGGATGCCAGGGCGATGCAGGCCGGTACCGAAAACCGCCTCTACGAGCTATCCGAGCGCCTCAACAGCCGGATCCAGACCCTGGAGGGGCAACTTGAGGCACTGCAACTGGCGCCGGAGCAGAACCGGATCCGCAAGCAGGAGAGCCTGATCGAACCCGAGCTGGAGAGAGGGCGCCAGGCGATGGCTCAAGCCATCGATGATGCCATCGGACCGGATCGCCGGGATGCCCAGGGGGAGATAGAGCCCGTCCAACGCGCCCGGGAGCGCAATGACAAGCTGGACCTGACCGCTCGCCTGCTCAAGGATCACAAGATCCAGGCGTAACCAGACCGCCAAGAAGGACGCCAACAGAGAACAGCTATTGACGCCGACGGGGCGGTGAACGATGCCCCCCGTCGGCCCTCAATGGCGCCGATCTCACGTCCGCAGAGGAGTGTCCAAACGATTCGAGTGTTTCGCCGAGGGGAAGCCTTCTTCCGTCCGCGGCTATGCCGGAGCGGTAAACCCGTCAATGAACAAAGGCGCCGAGGCGCCTTTTTCATGGACGGCTGCATCAGTGACGCAGGCCGATTCCGCGCGAGACCAGCCACCAGGCCAGGGTATAGAGGGCCAGGATAAAGCCCCCTATGATGAGGTAGGCGGTGGTCAGGGGCACGTCCGAGATGCCGAGAAAGCCGTAACGGAAGGCGTTGACCATGTAGATGATGGGGTTCACCTGGGAGACCCCCTGCCAAAACGCCGGCAACAGGGAGATGGAGTAGAAGACCCCGCCCAGATAGGTCAGTGGCGTCAAGACGAAGGTGGGGATGATGCTGATGTCATCGAAACTCTTGGCGAACACCGCATTGATAAGCCCCCCCAGGGAGAAGACGATGGAGGTGAGCAATACGGTGACACAGACGCTGAAGAGGTGATGGATCTGCAGCGGCACGAAGAAGAGCGACACCAGGGTCACGATAAACCCGACGCAGAGCCCACGTGCCACCCCGCCACCGACGAAGCCGGCGATGATGATGTAGTTGGGCACCGGGGCCACCAGCAGCTCCTCCACGTTGCGTTGAAACTTGGCGCTGTAGAAGGAAGAAGCGACATTGGAGTAGGAGTTGGTGATGACCGACATCATGATGAGGCCGGGCACGATAAACTCCATATAGCTAAAGCCCCCCATCTCGCCGATGCGCGACCCTATGAGGTTGCCGAAGATGACGAAATAGAGGCTCATGGTGATGGCCGGCGGCACCAGAGTCTGCACCCAGATGCGGGTAAAACGGGTGATCTCCTTGGCCAGTATGCTCTGAAAGGCGATCCAGTAGGCCTGCGAACTCATGCTTTTCTCCCCTCTTCCACCAGATGGACAAACAGCTCCTCGAGCCGGTTGGCCTTGTTACGCATGCTCTGCACCCCTATCCCCAGCTCGCTCAGGGCGGCGAAGAGGCCGTTGAGGGTCTGGCTCTTGTCGAGCTCTACCTCCAGGGTACGGGCATCGACACAGCGGCAGTGGTAACCGGGCAACTCGAGGCTGGCCGGGCACTCAGCGGTCAGATCGAGCAGGAAGGTCTCGCGCCCCAGCTTGCCAAGCAGGCTCTTCATGCTGGTGTTCTCGATGAGGCGCCCCTTGTCGATGATGCCGATGTTGCGGCACAGCATCTCGGCCTCTTCCAGATAGTGGGTGGTGAGTATGATGGTCACCCCCTGGCGGTTGAGGTCGCGCAAGAATTGCCACATGGAGCGACGGATCTCGATGTCGACACCGGCGGTCGGCTCATCGAGGATGAGCAGTTTCGGCTCGTGCATCAGGGCACGGGCTATCATCAGGCGCCGTTTCATGCCCCCGGAGAGAGTACGCGCCTGCATATCCCGCTTCTCCCACAGGTCGAGCTGGCGCAGGTACTTCTCGGCACGGATCTTCGCCTCATGACGGGGCACACCGTAGAAGCCCGCCTGGTTGGTGACTATCTGTCCCACCTTCTCAAACTGGCTGAAGTTGAACTCCTGGGGCACCAGACCGAGCTGGGCCTTGGCCTTCTCGAGATCCCGGTCGATGTCATGGCCAAACACCTTCACCTGACCGGCGCTCTTGTTCACGAGCGAGCTGATGATGCCGATGGTGGTCGACTTGCCGGCACCATTGGGGCCGAGCAGGGCGAAGAAGTCCCCCTCCTCGACGCAGAGATCGATCCCCTTGAGCGCCTCGACGCCACCGGGGTAGGTTTTTCTCAGTGCTGTGATTTCCAGTGCTTTCATCATGTCCTCTGCTCACGCATGGCAATCTTGTCGTTGCTTCATACAAAAGAGGCGGCACTGGGCCACCTCTGCTGCAGGGCGTCAGGCGCCTTGGTCTCGCTTACTCCTGGGGGACCACCTTGCCGATGTAGGGCAGGTTGCGATAACGCTGGGCATAATCGATGCCGCAGCCGACCACAAACTCATCGGGGATGGCGAAGCCGACCCATTCGACCGGCACCTGTACCTCACGACGGGAGGGCTTGTCGAGCAGGGTGCTGATGGTCAGCGACTTGGGCTCGCGCAGGGAGAGGATCTCGCGCACCTTGCTCAGGGTATAACCGGTGTCGATGATGTCCTCGACGATCAGCACATCCTTGCCCTTGATGTCGTCATCCAGGTCTTTGAGGATGCGTACATCCCGGCTGCTGTGCATGCTGGAGCCATAGCTGGAGGCGGTCATAAAGTCGAGACTCACCGGCAGTTCGATATGGCGGCAGAGATCGGCCAAAAAGACGCAGGAGCCGCGCAGCAGACCCACCAGCACCAGCTCGTCGGTATCCTGATAGTGTTCGGTGATGGCCTTGCCCAGCTCGACGATACGGGCCTGGACTTCGCTCTCGGGGATCATCACCTCAACGGTATGTTTCATGTTTCACTCCAACCGTGTCATGTCCCTGACATGACGCTTCACGACTCGAAAGTGGGCAATTGTAACATCTGTCGCCAGTCTCGTCAGGCACATCACTCTTTAACCGGATTAATTTAGTTGGTAAAGTGCTCAGTGATCACAGGCTGAGTCGGCAACGACAGATTCACACAACCATAAGTCCAATAAAAGAAACGACAATATGATGGAACCACGCGCAGAAATCAGACGGCGCACCCGGCTTTCGCCGGAGGCTCGCCGTTCCCAACTCATGGAATGTGCCATTGAAGTGTTCTCCCGCCGCGGGATCGGTCGGGCCGGACACGCCGAGATAGCCGAAGAGGCCAAGGTGTCAGTGGCAACCGTCTTTAACTACTTCAATACCCGCGAAGAGCTGGTTGACGAGGTACTCGGCGAGGTCGAGGCCTTCATTCGTCAACTCATGACCGAAGCCTATGGCGACCACCACCCCATCTGCGACAGCATACGTCGCCATGTGGAGCTGTTTGTCAACGTGGCTTACGAGCGTCCCGACCACGCCAACATCTGGCTGGAGTGGAGCTCCTCCGTCCGCGACGAGGTGTGGCCGCGCTATGTCAAGCTGCTGGACGAGATCCTCGAACACATTACTCCCCGTCTGCAGAAGGCCCTCGATCGCGGTGAGATCGAGAGTGAGCTCAGTGCGCTGGCCCTGGCCCGCATCCTGACCAGCTTTGGCTACCTGATGATGCAGATGGTCAACGCCCCCGAGCGCCCCCTGCGCAGTGAGGTCGTTGAAACCGTTTACCAATATGTCACTGCCCCCCTGAAACAGGGAGCAGCCCAGGCCCTTGCCCTGGCCTGAATAAAGCGGTGAATCGCAGGTGATCGGAGTGAAGGCGACCCATGGTCGCCTTCACTCTTTCTGGCCAGACTCACTCCTGCTGAGTCGGCAGTTGATGGGCAATCCCGGCATGGCAGTCAATGCAGGACTCGCCACGCTCCGCCATCCCCTGGTGGCGCCTGGCTGCCGATCGGGATTGATTGGCCAGATCCATGCGAGCGGGATCGTGGCAATAGCGGCAGTTGCGCGAGTCGCTCTCCCGAAACTCTGCCGTCGAGATGGCCGCCAACCTGGCCCTGTGCTCCCGCTCGAAGTTGTCCGGGGTGATCTCTCCCCTGAGCCGGAGATAGATGTCCTTGGTAGCACGGATCTTGAGCCACAACTTGGGTAACAGCTCACGCGGCACATGACAGTCACTACAGGTGGCGGCCACCACCCCCTTGGTATTGTGGAAGTGGGGCGAGGCCTGATACTCCGCCACTATGCTATCCATCCCCTGGTGGCAGCGATAACAAAACCCGTTGCTGTTGGTGTAACCCAACACACCGTGAAACCCCGCCAGGGCCGCCCCCCCCAGAACAAACGCCAGCACACCGCCGAGCGGGATGCCCAGGCACCAACGGGCAGCGGGCGTGGCCCACAGACGACGCCACAGGGTCGGTTTGTCGCTCACCACCACCTCCTCATTGCAAGCTGGCGTAGTATTCGGCCAGCGCCTCCAGATCGGCCTCGCTCATGGCGGCGAGCGCCTTGTTCATGCTCTTGTCCACATCGCGCTTGCCCTGTCGGAACTCGTGGAGGGAGTAGAGCATGTACCCCTTCATCTGCCCCCCCAACAGGGAAGACTCATCGGCCGGATTACGCCCTCCTCCCGTGTGGCACTTCTCACATTTGGCCTGATGCAGAGCCTTGCCCACCGCCGCCCTGGCACTATCGAAGGGCTGCTTGGCCGGCATGAAGGGGAGCGCGGCATAATAATCTGCCAGGGCGTCGATCTGTGCCTCGGAGAGGCCCTTCATCACCTCGGTCATATCGCCGCTCTTGCCCGTCTCTCCCGACACATGATTGACCCGCTTGGCCGGCCGCCCCTCCAGATAGGTGCGCATCTGATCGCCGAGGTTAACGGCGGGCAGCCCGGCAATGGTCGGGATTTCCTGGGAGAGGCTCACCCCTTTGGGGCCATGACAGGCATCGCATCCCTTGGCCACATCCTCCACCGAGGCCTGCGCCACGCCCCCGCCTATCGCACCGAGCAATAACACCATTCCAATTGCCTCTTTCATCTGTCGTCACTCCCCAAGAACCGTTTACCCGCTCACAAAATCAGCTTTATTGACATCATTGTGAGCATAGCCGAGCGCAAATCACCTACCTTTCTAATGGGTAAGGTCGTGAGATGGCGCACAGTTAACCGCCATTAAAGAAGCAAGAAAAAAACACTTTTGAGCAGTTTCATAAGGAATGGAGCCGGACTGATACCGGACCTGCATCAAAGGAAAATAATATGAGACTCTGGAATGCAGTGATGGCCACCCTGTTGGTCATGGGAGTGGTGGCGTGCGGTGGTGGCGGTGATAGCGACAAGAATACGCCTCCCCCCACAGGCAAGCCCGGTGTCACTATCTCTTCCCCTCGTTACGATGCCCAAAGCCGCAGCCTGACGGTTGAATTCACCGTCATGGACAGCCAGGGACGCCCCATCACAGGGCTCACCCCCTCCTTCACCCTGGCCCAGCTTATCGAGGAGGAGCAGGGACGCGCCGGCACCATCAGTCGCTGGCAGAGCCTGCTGAACCGGAGCCGCAACCGCCCGGCCGACAGCGCCTCCAGCATCCCCTCGGTGATCCAGCCCACCACCAACCCGGCCGCCAACGGGACTCTGACCGACCACGGTGACGGTCGCTACAGCTACCTCATCAAGCAGGTCCCCTACGGCACCGACACCGATCCGGTCAATGGTCAGCCCCTGCAGTTTGTCACCAGTCGTACCACCCGACTCGGGATCCAGCTCGCCGCCACCGACAGTTCCGATATCAGCAATCCCACCTACGACTGGGTGCCTGACGGTGGCCCCCTGAGCAACCGCACCATGGTTGAGACCAAGACCTGCAACAACTGCCACGACAAGCTGGCCCTGCACGGCGGCGGCCGGGTCGAAGTCTCCTTCTGCGTCACCTGCCACAATCAGGGCAACACCGGCTATGGCCGCAGCTTCGTCAACAAGGTTGAGCAAAACGAGCTGAGCCTCGATTTTCGGGTCATGCTGCACAAGATCCACCGGGGCAAGGATCTCCCCCAGGTCGAGGCCACCGACGGCGGCCAGTACATGGTCTATGGTTTTCGAGACCGCAAGCACCTCTATGCCGCCAATGATGGCGGCACCCTCTCCGGGGTGCATTTCCCGCAAGATCTGCGCAACTGCTCCACCTGTCATGACGACAGCAACAGCAAAACCCCCGAAGCCAACCACTGGTTCAGCGTCCCCAGCACCCAGACATGTGGCTCCTGTCATGAGGATCACAGCGCCAACCACTTCAGCTCCACCGAGTTTTACTGCGCCAACTGTCACGGCCCCAACCCGATCTTGCGCCAGGCCTCGGTGAAGGTGATGCACGAGGGACGACTGGCCTCACTGCAAGCGGGTAGGGATACCCTGCAGATGACCATGGAGAGCGCTCGCTACCAGGCACCGAATGTGCTGGTCGAGGTACGCCTGCGCCGGGATGGGGTGGGCGTCAACAGCCTGGGCGAATTGTTGCCCTATCTGAACACAGGCAAGGCCTATGTGCTGGTCAACTGGGACAATGGCCAGGGAGATGCCATCAGCTACTCCGAGAACCGTATCGACATGGCCAGTGGCTGTGTCGCCCAGGGCGATGGCCTCTTCCTGTGTCAAAAGAGCATGACCCAGGTGCCGGCAGACAATGCCGTGCTGGTGGTGGCCAATGCCGAGATGGCCCTGTGCGCCGATCGCAAGGCGCTGGAAAATGGCAAGCCGGCCAGCCTGGCCCAGTGCAGCTCCCTGGTGGATCGCTCAGGCAATCCGGAAGATGCCGACCTGCACACCATCGCCGCCAACGTGGCCCATGGGGCCTTCGATCTCGGGGGCAGCCCGGTCTCGTATCAGGAGCCGGTCGGAGTCAACCGTGCCAATTGCAACAGCTGTCACAAGGATCTGACGGTGCACGAGCGCAATCATAACGCCAAAGATTTCGTGCAGTGTACCAGCTGCCACAACGCCACCCGGGCCGCCTTCTATGCCGGCTTCCCGGCCGACCTCAAGTACCACGTCCACTCCTTCCACGCCATGGGCTCGCACAGGGATGGGGAGTCCCGCTTCCCCGGTGTCATCAACAACTGTGAGAACTGCCACACCCAGGCCCAATACAACCTGCCCAACCAGCAAAACCCCAGACCCTCGCTGGCGACGACCACGGCAGACAACAAGAACCCCAAATACTTCAGTCCCACCCTGGTGGTCTGTGCCAGCTGTCACCTCAAGTCCCCCCTCGGCCTGGTCAATCCGACCACTCCGGCCAGTGGCGATGAGTGGGCGTCGCACATGCGCAGCAACGGTGCCGTATTTGGTGCCGACAGCGCGGTCGCAGCCAGCGGCACCGAGCAGTGTGCCAGCTGCCATGCGGTCGGCCAGGAGCAGGGGGTCGACAAGGTTCACAAGGTATACGACTACCGCGCTAACTAAAGGCCGTGGCGGGGAACCCCGCCCGGTACATTGAGGGAGTCACGAGATGAGAAGGACGACGAGATGGAGCTTGGCCCTCTGTCTGCTGCTCGGAGCGATGGCGGCGGTGCAGGCGGCCGACCCCAGGGAAGAGGTTGAGGCGGTGCTCGACAAGAAGTTCGACGAGGGACACTACTCGACCAAGGGAGCCGATACCTGCCTGCGCTGCCACGATGCCGACTCGGACAAGCCAGCCACCGGTATCTTTCACACGGTACACGGCAATCCGGCCAATGCCCGTGGACCCATGGGGGATCGTCAGTGCGAGGCGTGTCACGGACCGGTCGGCAATCACGCCCGCAATCCTCGCAAGGGTGAGCGCAGAGAGCCGATGATCACCTTCGGGCCCGACTCTCCCATTCCGGCCGAGAAGCAAAACAGCGTCTGCCTCTCCTGCCACACCGACACCCGGCGCATGGGATGGCACGCCAGCAGCCACGCCAGTGAGGATCTCACCTGCACCAGTTGCCACCGGGTACACCAGACCAGGGATCCCATGAGCGAGAGCACCAGCCAGACCGCCATCTGCACCGGGTGTCACGCCAAGGAGAAGGCCGATCTGCACAAGCGGTCCAGCCATCCCCTGCAAAACGGGGCCATGGCGTGTGCCAGTTGTCATAACCCGCACCAATCCATCAACCCGGCCGATCTCAAACAGCCCTCACTCAACGAGACCTGCTATGAGTGCCACGCCGAGAAGCGTGGCCCCTTCCTCTGGGAGCACCAGCCGGTCAACGAGGATTGCGCCCTCTGCCACGAGCCTCATGGGGCCATCCAGAGCGCCCTGCTCAAGAAACGGCTGCCACAACTCTGCCAGGAGTGCCACAGCGAGCCCCACGCCAACGTGGCGATCCCGGAGGGGGATCTCAAGGTGCGGGGCGGCAGTTGCCTCAACTGCCATGGACAAGTCCACGGCACCAATCACCCCAACGGCCAGAGCCTGAGACGCTGAGGAGGAGCCATGCGCCACTACACTCTCTGCCTGCCCCTGCTGACGGCCTTCGCCAGTCAGGCTGCCGATGACTACGACCTGCAACGGGCCCGGGCCACCGATACCGAACGCTGGCGCTGCAACGCATGCGAGCCCTATCAGGGCTGGCACGGCGACGTCGGGCTCGGCGTCGGCTACATGAATGATGACGGCGCCAGCCGCTTTCGCAACTGGGTTCCTACCAACTATGACCAGGGGATACTCGGCACCCTCAACACCGACCTCGACTATCGGGGAGAGGGGAGTGAATACGGCCATATAGAGGCGACCGATCTTGGGCTGAAGCGCTTTTCCGTCGCCACCGAAGCGGGCCGCTACGACGGGCTGAGGGGGCGCTTCGAGTATCGCGAGAGCCCCTACTACTGGAACCGGGGGGTGAGCGTCTATCAGGGAGAGGAAGGGGTTCTCTCGGCCGGCCCCCTCACCCCGTTTGACAAGGAGACGCTGCGAAAACAGGTCTCCCTCGGCCTGAAATTCACCCCCAAGAGCCCCTGGCAACCCCACGCCAGCCTGCGTCATGAGACCCGGCGCAGTACCCTCACCGGCTATACCAGCACCCTGCCCGGGATGGGCCCCATGCCAGGCTGGCTGCCCATCCCCCAGGATCAGAAGACGACCCTGATGGATGCGGGGGTGAGTTATCTCGCCGAGGGGTGGCTGGTCGATCTCAGTTACTACGGCACCCTCTACACCAACGAACACCAGGCCCTCTACTACGGCAGCCAGGCCAACCCCTATCTCAATGATCGCGCCTATGAGCCCGACAACGACTACCACCGCGTCACCCTCTCCGGCAGGCGCAGTTGGGATCGCCAGAGCCTCACCGGACGGGTCATGATGAGTCAGGCCACCTCCAGCGGCGGACTCAACCCCTTCGCCAACACACCGGTGACGCAGGATAACTTCAACGGGCGGGTAGAGACCTGGCAGGCCGATGCGCGCTGGCTCAACCGGCTATCGCGCTCGCTCACCCTCAAGGCCAGCGCCGAGCACCATGACAGGCAGGACAAGTCGGATCGCCAGGTGGTGATCGGCAAGCTGCGCCCCCCGACCGATCGCAGCCACACCAAGGGGGATCTGGGCGCCACCTACCGTCTCTCCCGCGCCATCAAGCTGGAAGGGGGTTACCTCTACCGGGGGGACCGGCGGGAAGAGGCCGATCGGCGCGAAACGGATCTGCACACCCTCTATGTGCGTGGCCGCTACCAACCCGTCGGCCCCTGGAGTGCCGGCACCAGGCTGAGCCTCAGCCGCCGCACCGGCTCCGAGTGGCTGGGGGATAGCGGCGGCACTCCGACCCTGCGCCAATATTATCTGGCCGACAGAGACAGGGCCGAGCTCAGGGGGGATCTCACCTGGCAGGTGAACGATCCCCTGACCCTCACGGCAGAGGCCTGGTGGGCCGAGGACAGTTACCCCGAACCCGATATCGGGCGCAGTCAGGACAGGGACTACGGGGTCGACCTCTCAGCCAGCTGGTCGCTGCCCGAGCAGCTCGATCTCAACCTCTTCCTCAATCAGCAGTGGATAGGATCGGATCAGCAACACGCCTACGCCTATGCCCCCGACTGGGCCCCCTACCAGACCCGGGTGCGCGATGAGATCTCCACCTTAGGGCTCGGACTCACCAAGAGGAAGGCGCTGGAGCGGGATCTCACCCTGGGGCTCGACTACAGCTACAGCTATGGACGGGGGCGCAATGAGGCCAGCGCCGGCTACGACTATCCGGACCTCACCAGCACCCTGCACCGGCTCAGCGGCTATGCCCTCTACCAGCTGGACGAGCGCCAGGCCCTGAGAGTGGATCTGCGCTATGAGCGGGTGAGCGACGAGGACTACCTCTATCTGGGGGAAGAGGCCAATCTGGGCGAATGGAACCAGCACTACGGGGGGTATTTCGGCGGGGTCTCCTGGCTCTATCACTTCTGAACACAAACGAAGGGGACCAAACGGTCCCCTTCTCTTGTGGCGTCACTCATCCCGGGAGGGGGCGTAACCCCAGCGCTGGCACAGGGTGTGCGCAACCCCCAGGTGATCGAGGATGCGTGCCACCATGAAGTCCACCAGATCGTCGATGCTGCGCGGCTCATGATAAAAACCCGGCGCGGCCGGCATGATGGTCACCCCGAGGCGCGCCAGACTCAGCATGTTTTCCAGGTGAATGGCCGAAAAGGGCGTCTCGCGCGGCACCAAAATAAGCTGGCCGCGCTCCTTGATGACCACATCCGCCGCCCGCTCGATAAGATTCTCCGACGCCCCGTGGGCGATGGCCGAGACGGTGCCCATGGAGCAGGGGCAGACCACCATCTGTTTCGGCGCCGCCGAGCCGGAGGCCACCGGGGAGAACCACTCCTCCTTGCCGCAGGCGACAATCTGCCCCGCACGGGCACCGAAGTCGGCGCACAGTTGGGCCGAAAGGGCCTGGGGCGAAGCGGGCCAGTCGAGCCCCTGCTCGGTCTTGAGCACCACCCGGGCGGCGCTGCTGGCCAGCAGGTAGACCCTATAGTCGGCCTGCACCAGACACTCGAGCAGGCGCAGGGCATAGGGGGCGCCTGAGGCCCCGGTCAGGGCGAGGGTGATCGCGTTCATGCCAGACCGTGATACTCCTTGAGACGGGTGAGCAGCTTGTCATGAATGCCACCAAAGCCGCCGTTACTCATGATGAGAATATGGTCCCCGTCGCGGCACTCGGCCACCAGACGGTTGACCAGGGTTTCCAGCTCGTTAAACACCTTGCCCGGTTTGGCCATGTGGCTGGTCACCTCCCCCAGATCCCAGCCGATGTTGGGAGGCTGGAAGAAGAACACCTCGTCGGCATCCCCAAAGCAGCCGGCCAGCTCCTCCTTGTGCACCCCGAGCTTCATGGTGTTGGAGCGCGGCTCCAGCACCGCCAGGATGCGCTCGTCGCCGACCCGGGCGCGCAGGCCGCCGAGGGTGGTGGCGATCGCGGTGGGATGATGGGCAAAGTCGTCATAGACCCGGATGCCGGCCACCTCGCCCTTGAGCTCCATGCGCCGCTTGGGGGAGTGGAACTCACACAGACCGTTGATCGCATGCTCCACCATGACCCCGGCGTGACGGGCTGCGGCGATGGCCATCAGACCGTTGTTGACGTTGTGCTCGCCGATGCAGGACCAGTGCACCTCGCCCTGCTTCTGTCCGTCCAGCCACACCTCGAAGGCGGAGCCGTCGGCCTTGAGCTTGACCGCGCGCCAGGTGGCGTCGTCGCCCACCAGCTCGAGCTCGCTCCAGCAGCCCATCTTGTGCACGGCGGCCAGGTTCTCGTCGGCCTTGGGATAGAAGACCCGTCCGGTGCCCGGCACGATGCGCAGCAGGTGGTGGAACTGACGCTGGATGGCGGCGAGATCCGGGAAGATGTCGGCGTGGTCAAACTCCAGGTTGTTCATGATGAGGGTGCGCGGACGGTAGTGAACGAACTTGGAGCGCTTGTCGAAGAAGGCGCAGTCGTACTCGTCGGCCTCAATCACGAAGAAGGGGGCGGCGCCGAGCCGTGCCGACACCGGGAAGTTGCCCGGCACGCCACCGATGAGAAAGCCGGGCTCCAGCTTGGCGTATTCGAGCACCCAGGCCAGCATGCTGGCGGTAGTGGTCTTGCCATGGGTGCCGGCGACGGCCAGCACCCAGCGATCTTTGAGCACATGCTCGAGCAGCCACTGGGGGCCGGAGACGTAGGGCAGGTTGCGGTTGAGCACATATTCCACACAGGGGTTGCCGCGGCTCATGGCGTTGCCGACCACCACCAGATCCGGCGCCGGGTCGAGCTGGGCGGGGTCATAACCTTCGATGAGTTCGATCCCCTGCTGCTCCAGCTGGGTGCTCATGGGGGGGTAGACGTTGGCGTCCGACCCGGTGACCCGGTATCCAAGCTGCTTGGCCAGCACGGCCAGGCCACCCATGAAGGTGCCGCAGATCCCGAGGATGTGAATGTGCATACCGCTTCCTTTTCGTGTCAGGTAGGGCGCCATTCTAGCAATCAGCACCCCGTTTTGGCACGGGAAGGATGGCGTGAGGCGCCTGATATGGTCATTTGAAGCGAGCTCGCTATAATGTGCGTCTGCACTTTATTTCCGCCTCAACCGTTTTAAGGAAACGTCATGAGCCTGAACCTGGTACCGGCTGGCAAGAGCCTGCCCGAAGACATCTATGTCGTCATCGAAATCCCGCAAAACGCCGACCCGATCAAGTACGAAGTCGACAAAGAGAGCGGCGCCATCTTCGTTGACCGCTTCATGGCTACCCCCATGTTCTACCCGTGCAACTACGGCTACGTAAACGGCACCCTCTCCCTGGACGGTGACCCGGTTGACGTGCTGGTGCCGACCCCCTACCCCCTGCTGGCCGGCTCCGTCATTCGCTGCCGCCCGGTTGGCGTGCTGAAGATGACCGACGAATCCGGTCAGGATGCCAAGGTCGTTGCCGTTCCCCACTCCAAGCTGACCAAGCAGTACGACCACATCCAGGATGTGAACGATCTGCCTGAGCTGCTCAAGGCCCAGATCCAGCACTTCTTCGAGCGCTACAAAGAGCTGGAAGCCGGCAAGTGGGTCAAGGTTGACGGTTGGGGCGACAAGGCCGAAGCCGAGGCCGAGATCCTCTCCTCCGTCGAGCGTTACACCAAGTAATCGCTCCCCGGACAATCACAAGGCGCCTGCAGGCGCCTTGTTGCATTGAGGCGTCAGTGCGCCGGGGGGGCGGCGGGCCGGGGCGATGACGAGCCAGGCTCACCGCGGATATAGAGCTCCTTGCCCTCCTGCTTATACTCCCGATACCACTCCCCGCCGCAGCGATAGCTGCCGTCAGCCTTGCTCACCAACTCACAGTTGACCGGCAACACCTCGAGCCACTTGAGGGCCTCCTGATGGCGCAGCCACTCCTGCCACTCGTGCTCCCGGGCCAGTTGATCGCGCAGGGCAAAGGCGTCGACCTTCTCACTCCCCTTGGTCACGGTCACGCTGCCCGCCATGGCCGGCGCCACCACGGCCAACAGCAAGACCCCATATCCCCAGGTTCCCATCTTTCCTCCCGAGCCTCATCTTTTGCGAAAAAAAAGAACAGCCATTTCATCGGCTTGCATATTTTACCGACAGATTGTGTCCCATGGCCGTGCGGATTCACCTAGTAGTTAACTTATTCCCCTTGTGCATGACGTCAAGGGGTCACTACGGAGTGAACAGCCATGAAGTGGTTCCCTGTCCTGTTGACCATGACCCTTGCCCCCCTCGCCCCGGCCGAGCCCCTGACCCTGCAGTGGCAGTGGCACTCCCAGGATGGGAATCGTCATCACATCACCTTCTCCGCCGACGAGGGTGCCCTCGATGCCAGTCGCCGGGAGATGGTCACCCTGGATCGGGCCCTCAACTTTCCCCTCGAGACCCTGTTTGCCCAGATGGGAGAGAAGCTGCAGGGGACCCTGGCCGAGATCAACCGCCTCAGCCCTGAGGGTGCCGTCAAGTTTGACAATCTGGAGCAGGCCTTCGCCCTGCGCGATCAGAGCCCCCAATCGGTCATGTTCTGGCAGGCCTACCACCAATATCAGGAAGATGCCTTCTATGCCCTGCGCATCACCCCCTGCATCCACCCCACCGATCGCCGCCTGCCCTGCGTGCGCCCCAACTACTCCCAACTCTTCTATCAGCTCAAGCATGCGTTGCAGCCCCTGGCCAGGCAGTTTGCGCAATCTGACACCGCCAAGACAGTGGCCCTGTTGCAGGAGTGGCTAGACTCCATCCCCAGCCCCAACGAACAGGTGGATCACTTCGCCCCGCCCCTGCAGGCGCTGCAGCAAAACCGTGCCGACAGCGACGAGAAGGCGCTGTTGATGGCGGCTCTGCTGGCCGAGCTGCTCCCCGACTATGCCCTCTCCATCATCTATCCCGACATCAGCGTCGGCAGCGTCTCCCCCGCCTGGCTTGCCATCACGGCCGACAGCGGCCTTCAGGGGGAGACGGTACAGATCAACAGCCAGCCTCACGTGCTGCTTACCGGCTCACCCGTGCTGGTGCAACAGATGATGCTGTCGAAGATCCCCCTGGTGAGCGAGCCCCTCTACTAACCAAGAGATCCTACCACTCTCGGGGAGCTGGCATTTACCGCTCCCCGTGGCATGCTGCGCCCCTTGCGTCTCACCGGCACCACTTAACACTTTTTAAACAGGTCGGATCAGATTAGGATACATTCGGCCCATTTCCTCGGTGCCAAAACTGTTATAACATAACAAAAGGAGTGTCATCAGGATGAAATACCTGGCTCTTACCCTGGCGCTGCTGTCGCCCCTGGCCATGGCTCACAACATCAAGGAGTCTGCCCCCGTTCCGGTCGTCAAGATCAACGACAAGGGCGAGCTGATGCTGAGCGGCAAGGATATCGCCTACCAGCCCTGGCAAAGTGGCGTGCTCACCGGCAAGGTCTATCTGATCCAGCACATTGCGGGTCGCTCCAGCGCCAAGGAGCTCAACGCCCCCATGATCGAGGCGATCAAGGCGGCCAAGTTGCCCCACGATCAGTACCAGACGGTCACCATCATCAACAGCAATGATGCCATCTGGGGTACCTCTGGCTTCGTCAAGAGCAGCGCCGAGGACTCCAAGAAGGAGTTCCCCTGGTCCAGCATGGTGCTCGACGCCAAGGGGATGGCCCGTAACGCCTGGGCACTCGCCCCGGAGAGCTCGGCCATCATTCTGATTGGCAAAGATGGCAAGGTGCTGTTCGTCAAGGATGGTCAGCTGGCCAAGAACGATATCGACCAGGTCATGGGACTGATCAAGACCCATATCTAACCAAGAGGAGCAGGGGCGATCCCCGTCACGATGTTCAAGTTGCGCGCCCTGCTCTGGATCTGGCTGTCGGGTTGGTTGTGGATGCAACCCGCCCTGGCGGTGCACCAGCTTGACAGCCTGGCCCCCGATCACCCCCATCTGTGCCAACTCTGTGCCGTTCATCTGGACGGCAAGTGGCTGCCCGGTGCGGCGGTGGCTGCGCCGATTCCGCAGCTCCCCACCTCATACGCACTCCCCGACCGGATTGCCTCTCCCACCCTGGCTGCGCCAGGCGCCTACTCGATCCGGGCCCCTCCTCGTTAAATCGCCGACAAGCGTGCCGTTAATGGCACTTATCAATTTGATTTAACAGGAGTAATTATGAAACGTCTCGCCCTGATGATGGCGGCTGTCGCCTTTTCTGCTGCCGCCCACCACGATGATCACGCCAACGCCGGCCATGGCGCCCACGAGCATGGCCACGGCCAGCTCAACCTGGTTCTGGACGGCGATCAGCTGATGCTGGAGCTGACCGCCCCCGCGGCAGATCTGATCGGCTTCGAACATGCCCCCAGAAACGACACCGAGAAGGCACGCATGGATCAGGCCCTGGCCCGGCTCAAGAGCGCCGAGGGGCTGTTTGTGCTCACCCCTGCCGCCGGCTGCACCCTGACCGGGCAGCAGGTTCAGGCCGGTCATGAGGAGCACGATCATGATGCCGACGACCACGACCATGACCATGACCATGACCATGATGCCGCCGATCACCACGAAGGCCATGCGGATATGGGCGCCACCTATACCTTTACCTGCCAGCAGCCGGCGGCCCTCAAGGGGATCGAGGCCAGTCTCTTTACCCTCTACCCGAGTCTGGAGAAGCTGACCGTGCAGGGGCTCATTCCCGGCGGCCAGGTGGCCGGTGAGCTGACCCCCGGCAACCGGACCCTGGGTTGGTAAGCCATGAGCCGTACCGTGGTAACCATTCGTGATCTCGGCTTCGCCTGGCCCGGTCACGCCCCCGTACTCGAGATCCCCGAGCTCACCCTGCTCGAGGGGGAGCGCCTCTTTATCAAGGGGCCCTCGGGGTCGGGCAAGTCGACCCTGCTGGGGCTGCTCGCCGGCATCCAGACCGTCAACCACGGCACGCTCGAGGTGCTGGGCCAGTCACTGGCCCGGCTATCCTCCCGTGCCCGCGACGGATTTCGTGCCGCCGAACTTGGCTACATCTTCCAGCAGTTCAACCTGCTGCCCTATCTCGGCGTGGTGGAGAACGTCACCAGCGCCCTCACCTTCTCGCCCAGGAAGCGCGCGCGCCTGAGTGCCCCGCCTGAGGCCGAGGCCCGTCGCCTGCTGCGCGAACTGCAACTGCCCGACGAGCTGCACAGTCGCCCGGTGCACGCCTTGAGCATCGGCCAGCAGCAGCGGGTGGCGGCCGCACGGGCCCTGATCGGGGCACCGCCCCTGGTGATCGCCGACGAGCCCACCTCGGCCCTCGACAGCGACAACCGGGCCGCCTTTATCAAGCTCCTGTTCGAGGAGTGCGACAAGCAGGGCTCGACCCTGATCTTCGTCAGCCACGATCCGGGCCTCGAGCCCCTCTTCCCCCGGGTCGAGGATCTGCGCCAGCTAAACCGGAGGAGCCAATGCTAAGACTCGCCCTGCAGAGCTTGTGGGCCCGCCGCCTCACCGCCGGCCTGACCCTGCTCGCCGTCGCCATCAGCGTGACCCTGCTGCTCGGGGTAGAGCGGGTGCGCACCCAGGCCCGCGACAGCTTCGCCAGCACCGTCTCGGGGACCGATCTCATCGTCGGCGCCCGCTCCGGCCAGGTGAACCTGCTGCTCTACTCCGTGTTTCGCATCGGCAACCCCACCAACAACGTGGGATGGGATGCCTATCAGCGGATCAGCGCGCTGCGCGGTATCGCCTGGACCATCCCCCTCTCCCTCGGCGACTCCCACAAGGGATTTCGGGTGCTCGGCACCAACGGGGACTACTTCAAGTACCTGCGCTATGGCCGTCAGCAGCCCCTGACCCTGGCCTCGGGCCGCCCGTTTGAGCGCCCCTTCGAAGCGGTGCTGGGGGCCGAGGTAGCGCGCAAGCTCGGCTACCGCCTCGATCAATCCATCGTCATCGCCCACGGGGCGGGCAACACCTCCTTCACCCAACACGACAACCTGCCGTTCAGGGTGGTGGGGATCCTGGCCCCCACCGGCACCCCCATCGATCGCACCGTTCACGTGCCGCTCGCCGGCATCGAGGCCATCCACCTGGGGTGGGAGACGGGGCGTCACAGCAAGGCGGTCTCCGCCGAGCAAGCGCTGGCCCAGGATCTCACCCCCAAGACCATCACCGCCTTCATGGTGGGACTGAACCAGCGCATCCTCGCCTTCCAGCTGCAGCGCACCATCAACACCTGGCCGAGCGAACCCCTGATGGCGATCCTGCCTGGGGCCGCCTTGCAGGAGCTGTGGGGACTGATGAGCGTGGCCGAGACCGCCCTCTCGGTCATCGCCGGCTTCGTGGTGGTGGCGGGCCTCATTGGCATGCTCACCACCCTGCTGGCCGGGCTCAACGAGCGGCGCCGCGAGCTCGCCATCTTGCGCTCCCTGGGGGCCAGCCCGCGCCATCTGTTTGCCCTGCTCACCCTCGAATCCCTGGCCATCACCAGCCTCGGCATCCTGGCGGGGCTGGGGCTGCTCTACGGGGCCCAGGCCCTGGCGGCGCCGCTGCTCTCGAGCCACTATGGCCTGCAGTTCCCCCTTGCCCTGCCCACCTTGCGCGAGTGGCAACTGCTGGGACTGGTGTGGCTGGCCGGCCTCGTCATGGGACTGTTACCCGCCTGGCGCGCCTACCGTTACTCCTTGAGTGACGGCATGAGCATCCGTTTTTAATCTGATGAGAGAAGCCTTGATGAAACGTATCGCCCTGGGGCTGCTGGCCCTGCTCTGGATGGGATCGGCCGGCGCCACCCAGTACAAGACCATCGACTGGGATGCCCTGATCCCTCCTGCGGAGCGCAACGCCCCTCCCCCCGTGGTCAACCACGAGGGGAACCCCATGTCAGCCCCCCAACCGGTCGGGGGAGTGGTCAAGGAGCTCGATCAGAAGCCGGTGCGCCTGCCCGGCTTCGTGGTACCACTGGAGGGGGATGCCAAGACCATCACCGCCTTCTTGCTGGTACCCTACTTTGGCGCCTGCATCCATGTGCCATCGCCGCCCACCAACCAGGTGATCTATGTGCGTTTCCCCAAGGGGGCGCCGGTGGACGACCTGTGGGACGCCATCTGGGTCAAGGGCACCATGAAGGTGGTCAGCTCGAGCCACGAGATGGCCAACGCCTCCTACGCCATGGAGGCGGTCGAGGTCGCCCCCTACGAGGAGTAAGCGAGGGAAGCCGAAACCACCGCGCATGCGGTGGTTTTTTCATGGCCCATCAGGGAGTAACATCTCCCCATCGCCTCACAGGGAATGTGCCCCATGTCCGAACTCCCCCCACCCAAGCGTGACAGCAGCAACATATTGAGCAGCCAGGAGCAGACCCTGCGCCTGGCCCGCAGCCGCCATATCGACGGCATGCTGACCAAAAACAGCGACAGCACCTTCGAGCAGCGCGCCACCTTTCGCCTCGCCGCCGAGCAGGCGACCCGCCAGCGCAACCTCGAGACCATCATGGTGATGGCCCAGCGTCACTGCGGCGAAATAGTGGCCGGCGGCGAGCCGGATCCGGACTGGGTGACCCGCTTCCTGCAACTGGCCGAGGAGATAGGCTCTGTGCCCATGCAGCAGCTGTGGGGACGCATCTTCGCCCTCGAGATAGCGGCCCCGGGCAGCTTCTCCATCCGCGCCCTGACGACCCTCAAGGAGATGACCCAGCGCGACGCCATGCTGTTTCAACGCCTGTGCGCCCTCTCCTGCAACTATGTGGGCAGCGAGGAGCGGCGCCTGCTTACCGGCCTCTACCAGGGGGCCCGCCTGCTGACCCGGGCCAAAAGCAGCCATATGGGCCTTGGTAAATACCGCCTCCCCTACAACGCCCTGCTGCAGCTGTTCGAGCTGGGGCTGCTGCACAAGGGGGAGCTGGAGTCGGGCGATCTGCCCGCCGAGGGGCTGGAGCTGGCCTTCAGCCATCAGCGCTGGCGCCTGCAGGGCAAACAGAGTCACACCAAACTGATCTACTACCGCCTCACCCCGGTCGGCAACGAGCTGGCTCGCCTGCTCGAAGAGCCGAGCCTCGAGGAGTACCTCAAGGATCTCCAGACACTGCTGGCCCAGGGGCTCGTCATCGAGGTGACGGTGACCGCCCCCCCACCCCAGGAGGAGAAGGGGGGATAATCCCCCTCCTCTCTCCCCTCTTTCCGAGAGGTGCTCGGCCAAGCTCCTTGCCTATACCTGGCACTTTGATGCGGCTACGCCGCATGGGACGCAAGGCGTTCCTCCTCGAAGGGGTTTCGCCCGCCCTGTGGGCTTGGGCGAGTGACTTCTTGCTGGCCCAAGAAGTCACCAAGAAGGCCTTCCCCCACCAATCCGACCGCTACGCGGTTTCCCTCGGGTTGGTCGCCAGGTCGGGCGGAGCGCCGCAGATGGGGCATCCATGCCCCGCTGCGGCTGCGCCATCATCCCTGATGGCGCTCCTGACCTTGCTCCCACCCCTCGGCGAATTGAAGGGGGAGCCAATACCCTGCCCCTCTGGCGAACTTGCTGATACTGATGGCATCCGTAGGTTCGAATAGGGGGGGAAATCGGGAGGGGGGAAATCGGGACACCCACCGCTCTGAGCGCCGCATGGTGGTCAACAGAACCAAAATGGTGACTGTCCAATTTTCGGGCAATTTTCGGGCAATTTTCGAGGCCATGCAGTGGCATTTCGAGGCGGCGCTCCCGTTTTTGTCGCACGCGCTGAAGGCATAACTGGTATTACCTGTCGGGATGACTACAATGCAGCTCCTCATTTTGTCTGGCCCATGACATGTCTACCCCCGATCCCGTTTTTACTCCCTCGTTCGAGGCCCGCTTTCTGCATCCCCGTTACTGGTTGAGCTGGCTGGCGCTGGCCGTGCTGATGCTGCTGGCTTTCGTGCCGGTGCGACTGCGGGACCGGCTCGCCGCCTCGCTGGCGCCCCTGGTGTTTCGCATCTCGAAGAAACAGCTCTATATCGCCCGCACCAATCTGGCCATCTGCTTCCCGCACAAGAGCCCGGCCGAGCGCGACGCCATCGCGCTCACCTCGATCCGGGTCGGCCTCAAGAGTCTGCTGGGATTTGGCGAGTTCACGATGCGCAGCCCCCGTTACCTGATGAGCCGGATCCAGGTGAGCGGTTGGGAGCATCTCGAAGCAGAGCAGGCCGCCGGGCGAGCGGTGATCCTGGTGGTGCCGCACACCTGGCCGGTGGATGCGGCGGGGTATGGCCTCACCCAACGCGGAGTGCCCATGTGCACCATGATGAAACGGGCACGCAACCCTGTGTTTGACTGGCACCTCAACCGGGCGCGCGCCAAGAATGGCTGCCGGGTGTACGAGCGCAGTGCCGGCATCAAGGCGGTGATCCGAACCATCAAGAGCGGCCGCAGCTTCTTCTACCTGCCGGATCAGGACCATGGCCGCGAGAAGAGCCTCTTTGCCCCCTTCTTCGGCCATTCGAAGGCGACCCTGCCCGCCCTGCCCCGTCTGGTGGAGACAAGTGGCGCCAAGGCGGTGCCGCTGCTAGCCTGCTATGACGAGGCCAATCACTGCTATCGGCTGGAGATCGAAGCGCCGTTCGATAACTACCCCAGCGGCGATGTGATGGCGGACACCTGCCGGATGAACGACATGGTGCAGCAGCAACTGACCCGCCATCCCGGTCAGTACATGTGGTTTCTCAAGATCTTCGATACCCGTGAGGATCAGGAGGGGCCGGATGGCCTCTACGAAGCCGGGATCCAGCGGATCAGAAGGGGGCTCTCCCCGCACCCCGACGGGATCTAGTCTCACGCTTCAGCGCGAGGAGCTCGGGCGAGCTCCTTGCCTACGGCCTGACCTTTGATGCGGCTGCGCCGCATGGGACGCGAGGAGTTCCTCCTCGAAGCGGTTTCGCCCGCCCACTTGGAGGAGCTCAGTCTAGCTCCTTGCCTACGACGGGGATCTTGAACACGAGGGCCTTGCCCTCGAAGGGGTTTCGCCTGCCCTGCGGGCTTTGGCGAGTGACTTTTCTTTGCGTGGCCAAAGAAAAGTCACCAAAAGAAAGGCCAACCCCGCCGATTCGCTCTCCTTCGTCGAGTTCCCTCGCCTCAACCATCAGGCCGACGGTACGCGCCGACGGTCCATCCTTGGACCGCCGCCTCTCGCTCGACATCCCTGTCTCGCGACCTGGCCTGATGGCCTCACCTCGGCGAATCAGAGGGGGAACCAATACCGTGCCCGGCTGTGACTGAGGGAGGAAATCGGGACACTCACCGTTCCTCCATACCCTGCCCCCCTGAAGCGGTTGTTGATGCACTTGGTATTGAAGATCTTGCCCCTCTGGCGCTCCTGACCTTGCGCCCTCCCCTCAGCGGATTGAAGGGGGCCAATACCCTGCGCTGCGGCTGTTGCTGATCGCTGAAACAGCGAACCGATAAGCCCCTTCGCTATCACGGCACTACTCCAGCACTCATCAAGCCGATTAATTTATTGATCTTGCTCAGGAAACCATCATCTCCCTCTTCCCTCCCCCGCTTTGCTCGTTAACATAGCCGTTTGGCAACCGTCTCACCGGAGTCACCCATGAGCCAGGCCTGCACCACATCGCAGGTTAACAGCAGCAGACTGGAGGCTGAAATTCAGGGGCGGTAGCCTTGCCGGATGGTATGGATAAGCAAGTGGAGCGATCACTCAACATGGTGACGGTTTCATTTTTATTTCTGACCTGTTCACGCAGGCGTGCTTTGGTGACACTTTCCAAGAGTGACTGCGCACTGTTTTTTCATACAGTAGTAACAGTGGCGCAAAAAGAGGAAGTCAAGCGAATACGCTCGGACACCTGATGTAATCTGTAATGTTATGATTTCATAATGATTTTTACTTGGCGGCGATTGAAATGTTACGGAGTTAGATGGAATTCTCTGCTAACGGATTAGTACCGCCTTCCATCTAATCACTGTTACATTTCTACGAGGTTGCATTGAAGAATTTGCGTGATTACCAGCCAGAAATATTTGGCGTTATCGTAGCCTTGGCGGTACTAAATATTTGGTATCTGTGTTCTGTTGCTATTGATGAGTCTGTTGTACCTAAAAGCTATGACTATTTAATAAGGCTCTTGACAGTGGCCGCCGGTGGTTTTATTGGTGCATTTTCTGCCTTTTGGCTGAAAACCTATGAAGAAGGGAAAAAGGACAAAAAGAAAGAGAAGAGTGCTTTGAATTCTGCGCTTTTTGTTCTAATCAGACAGATTAATGCAATACAATGTATTAAAAGAGACCTGGACAAATACAAGACCCCCTTTGAACGCGGACTTTCTCTTCCAGCAATGAAGCCACCTGATTATTCAAGTGTTAAGCAAGACATAGATAGCCTTCAGCTCTTGATTGATAATGACAATGCTCAAATTCTCATGGAGCTAACCATTGAGCAGGAGAGATTTGAGCAAGCTATTAACTCGATCAATATCCGTAACGAATTTTATGTAAACGAAGTGCAGCCAGCTCTTAGCTTTCATGCATTAAACGGCAGGCCACTACCATTGGCCGAGTTTGAAGAAAAATTAGGTGAGCGTTTATTTCAGGGGGCTATGAATGGGGCCGCTGTATTGTATGAGCTCGTATACGCTAGCTATGTATCGCTACACGAGAGGTATACTGAATTACGAGTTCTAGCCAAAAAGCTATTTCCAGGTGAAAAGTTTGTAGCCTGGGTCAAAATGTAACAAACGCGTCAATTAGGACGCTCGCAAGCTCACGCCTATTACGCGGACGTTAGCAACCATGAAACCAAAATCGATAATCGCCAAAAACTACGTGTGGTGCGATGAGTTTGAGAGCTCATCATTTACGGGGCTGCTCCACGAAAAGCAGTACTGGTCCATGAGCGAGTACTGGGAGCTAGAGTGGGCACTACATCAACTAGTAGGAATCAAATCGCCTGAGCTTCAGTGGCGAATATTTCGAATTTTTAGCTACACACTTCTTTCTATTGGCTGTCATCTCGACAAAAAAGATCTCTATAAAATTAAAAAACTTAAGCGCCGTCAACTATACAAACTCAGAGAGCGGTTTATATTGGTTTTCGAAGGCTTTTTCAAAGGGGAAATGCCAAGCCAAAGCTGCTTTGAAACCGAAAACCCACTAATCCAAAGTGTGTAGTTGCTAACAATGCGCTCAACTGCCGCTCACTTCGTTCGCTGGACGTCCAAAAGCTGCGCTTTTGTCCGCCCGTTAGCTTAATCGTTAAGCGCTAGAAGACTATGAAGCACGAACTTTGGTCCAACGAAGAAGAATTAGATACGTTTTGCCTAGCGGGCCGCGAGGGCGATGAAGCTCGAGCGTTAATGGAGCCTGATTCAAAACTCATATGGGTATGTGAGGCCGATTCACATTTCGAGGCTATGACTAAGTATTATCAATTTAGAGGTTGGGGCGAGTACACATCAGATTACCCCGAAGTTGATAAGAAACCATATAGTGAATAGAGCAATTAAAAATACGCTTAACAAGCGGCAGCAGTCGGACTCGGCAAAAGCTGTCACCAATTTTGCTGGCGCAAAATTAGCGCCTGTTTTACCTCGCCGCTGTGCCGGGCGTTATGTTTATCGGAGGAAAAATGCCTGAGTATGCGTTACTAAATAATGTTATCGACTATATGGAAGAGCACGGTCGCACCTACAAATCCGTTAATCTCGATATAGATGAACAACTGGTACAAGAGATTAATGTGGCGAACAAAAGCACTTTTACTCTTGAGCAACTCGAAAAAGCAGCAGACAAGTGTTTAGCACATGAGTGGCTCAATCATGCGTATTTGGGAGGCGGCAACTACAAAGGATTGCAAATAACTCCTAAAGGAATTGGCGTTGCTCGTTCCAAAAAACGTTCAGATGAGCTAAAAGCAAACAGAACGTTTCTGAAAAAAACTTCTGATTACATTGAGGAGCACAAGGGGCTTTTTCTTGTTTTAGGTTTTCTTTTAGCCCTAGCAACACTTGGTCTGAAACTTACGGGGTATTATTAATGGAAGATGGCAACTTTACTGTAGAGCTTAAATGTTTGTTTTGTGATTGTCCTTTAGAGGGAGAGCCTGATCAGGAGTTTTCCTCTGGGGACTTAATAAAATGTCAAAATTGTAATGAATTAAATGATTACGATTCGTTGTTAGACGTTGCGGCTGAAGAGGGGCTAACAATAGTTCAAGCTCACCTAGACGATCATTTAAAAAAGACGTTCGGTAAGCTCTTCAAAAAATAAACATAACAAACTGTTTAAGAGTGATTCGCAACGCATGGCATTTTTACTATACGTTGGTTTTAGTGTTTAAGGTGGTATGCGGCGGCTTCGGTATTGCGTTGCTCACACCTTAACAGGGCGTTAGACACTCATCTTTACAAACGGAGAAAGGCTATGATCAAACGACTCTTGTCAGTGGGTGTTGTCGTTCTTTTGGCTGGCTGTGCAACCTTCCAAGGCGGCATGCCAGATCTACCATTCAATACTGAAGAAGAGCTTGGCATTGTCAAGGCAAACTTGAAAGATGCCGCCTCGGTTAACACATATTACAATTCACCATCTTTGGAAACGAGAAATAAGTTTATCGCTTCTCGGCTTGTGATAACAAATATCGAATATCTTAAGTACATCAAGAATCTGTCGGCTGAAGAATCGCAGATTCATTCAGCAACAGATATATTGGTTTTATCGCTCGACGTTGCTGCAACCGCCTTTAGTCCAGTAACAACGAAAACAATCCTGAGCTCTCTGTCATCAGTTACTGGCGGCACTAGAATGGCCATAGATAAGAACGCATATGCAGATAAGGCTATGTCAGCCTTGGTCTCCGCCATGAACGCACAGCGGAAAGAGGTGCTCAAACGAATTGTAGTGGGTTCCGCAATGAGCTTAAATGGCTACACATTCGAACAGGCTTTGTCGGACATAAATGATTACTATTTGGCAGGCACAATAAATGGCGCGTTGTCTTCAATACAACGAGACGCGGCAGTCAAAGAGGCCGCCGCAGACAGCGCAATAACAGTTGCAATGGGCAAGCGAGACTCTAACTTTGTGGACGCTAACATCCAAGCACGAGTTGATAAGATGCTAGGCGCGGTAAGCAAGCTTACCGACCAACAATTATTCGATCTGGTAAGCAGCCCGCCAGTTACTAATGCGGAAATAGCGAAGGTTGTCGCTGCACGAGACCCAGGGAACCTGCGTGCCAATAATAGAGATGCGGCCATTAAGATAATCAAAATGATGATTGTTCTGTCGAATAGGGATGAAAAGAGCCTTTTCGCATGGGAGGCCTCAGTTAAATCCGTAGCCAATTGATTAGACCGGAGATATATTATGCCTGCCACAGTAACCACTAAAGAGATATTTCCTTCGGCAACGAGTGAGACCAGCCTTGATGAAGAGGTTAGATTGAGAATCAAAGCGGGAGCCATTCGTAGTTGGTATGAAAAAGGCGCTGACGAGTACGTCTTATATACAGAGTGGAATGTTATTGGAGAACAGTAATTTGTAAGTATTTGTCTAACATGACGCTCAAAAGGGACGCCCGGACAACTGGCTTCGATAAGTGGTCAGGTAATTCAACTGGTCTGCCGTCGGTCACCCGCAGCAGGTCCGGGCGCCCCTTAGCTCTACGTTAGGTTTTATTCCGAATAATTGAGTGAGTTGGAAGTAATTTTATGGTTCATATTGATCTCATCCTAAAAGGATATGATGAAGCATTTCTGCGTCTGGGAACTCAGCGCAATGACGCTAAAATTAATGGTGATTCTGAATCTTTATATATACCTTTGGTTGAAACTTTAGGTTGGGCGGATGTTATAGAAGAGTATTTTGATGAACGCTTTGGCAAAGATTGGATGCTGAAGTTGCCAAATTCAAAAACTGATTATGAACAGATAATTTTAGGTTTTCGTTATGTAAGAAATGTTGTGCATCACAGGTGGGCAGTTGCGGTGGAACTAGACTCACAACCTACATTTCTTCAAGATTGGCGTTGGAAGTTAACACTGGAAAGCACAAGATCACAACCTAAGAACAAAGCAGCCTACGAAAGTAAATTGGCTGGTCGAGCGTTACGTCATACCTTTAAAGATCTCCATAAAATTTATGGTTTAGCAAGAAAGCACTTATTAGAGTAAGAACTATTAACGGTACAGTTGATAGTACAAACCGAACAAAGCGTTCAAGAGGGATTCGTGCCGCGTGGCATTTTTGGTATGCGGTAAGTTTTGGCGGTGAAAGTGGTCTGCGGAAACTTGGTTTAGGCGGCACTAACCCCTTAACGCGGCGTTAAGTGCAATGAGCGAACGTGCCATGTGCAATTGTAAGGAATTACCATCATATATTACTGATCCTACCTACTGGGATAGGCATTTCCGATATCAAGGTGCTGATGATAATTCAGAGTGTTTTCAGGAAATCGAATCTGAAAATTGACAGCCTGAAATGGATTTTGATAATCCTATTGTCCAATGTATGGTGTGTGGGCAATGTTGGTACTTTGAATACGCCCCCGAAGAAGGCGCATTCCCATTATTTGGTATAAAGCGATCTGGCATCAAAGATTTACCTGACGAAACATTAATCGGAGAAGCAAAAGAAAAGCTGTCACTTCTAGCTCATGGTGGAATATCTACCGAAAAGTGCCGCATAAAGGGGTGTGAGAATTATAAACTCAAGGGGCGGGAGTTATGTGTAAAGCACATATCATTCCCGTAAAGCACTTAACAAGGCCAGGCGATCTGACCTCCGGCAACTGTCACGTTTTTTGGCGTTGCCAAAAAATGCGCCATTTACCTCCGGCCGTTGCAGGCGGCGTTATGCGTTAACTGAGAATCATGTATGCAAAAAATTATATTCATCCTGTCAACCCTACTATGGAGCAGCTTCTCAATGTCACAAAACTTTACCGCCAATGGCTTGGTTAGCTTCATATATGAAAACGTAACCATTGATGCTCCCAAAGGCTGGGCAGAAGTTAAAGCTACATTCACAATCACACATGAAGCCGGCCTAACAAACTCTAAAAGCTCATATCGTGCAACCATGAATAATTCCGGTGAGGAATTTAAGTTTGAACCAACCAACATTTTTGGCCCGCACAACGCAGCGCGAGAACTACTCAAATTAGAGGCGCAGCGTGACCACCAGTACGAAACAGTAATAATCAAAATGAAACCAAATGGCACCGCCACATATGAATTCAAGTGAGCCGCATAACAACTGGTTCAAGCCATTCACTTCGCTCACTCGGGACCAGATCACCAAATTGGGACACCCACCACTTCGAGCGCCGCGTAGCGAGCCCACTTAGCCGCAGTCGGGCACGGTATTGCCCCCCCCTGCAAGTCGCCGAGGTGAGTTTAACGGGTCAGTAGCGCCGTCAGGGAGGACGGCGCAGCCGCAGCGGGGCATGGGCCAAATCGGATGAGGGCGAGCACTGCTCGACCCCGATTTGGCGCGAGAACAAGGATGTTCGAAGCGGGCTTTGGCCAAAGCCATGGATGGCGTAGACCAAAGTGCCGTGTGCGGCGGTACGGCCGACCCGATCGACGAGCCGAGGGCATCTGCGCAGCGGACGACTTGCCGGGGTTGGCCTTTCTTTTGGTGACTTTTCTTTGGCCACGCAAAGAAAAGTCACTCGCCACAGCCCGCAGGGCGGGCGAAACCCCGCATAGCGGCAATCCCGCAGGGATGGTGATTCTTGTCGTAGGTCAGGAGCTCGGCCGAGCCCCCCACCAGTCGCCTCCTAGTCGATCAATCCCCTCTGCCTCAGGGCCCCCAGCAGGGCCTCCACCAGCGCCGGTACCGGCGCGCCATCGTTGTGCAGGTGCACCTCGGGGTTTAGCGGCGCCTCGTAGGCAGAATCGATGCCGGTGAAATGACGGATCTCCCCGGCGCGCGCCTTCTTGTAGAGCCCCTTGGGGTCGCGCTCTTCGCACACGCTAAGGGGCGCATCCACAAACACCTCGACAAACTCCCCCTCCCCCAAGAGATGACGCACCAAGTCGCGCTCCTCCCGGTAGGGGGAGATAAAGGCGGTCAGCACAATCAGGCCCGCGTCCACCATGAGTTTTGCCACCTCGCCGACCCGGCGGATGTTCTCGCGCCGCGCCCCCTCGTCAAAGCCGAGATCGCCGCACAGGCCGTGGCGCACATTGTCCCCGTCGAGCAGGTAGGTGTGCTTGCCAAGCCCCGCCAGCGCCTCTTCCAGGGCGCCGGCCAGGGTCGATTTGCCCGCCCCCGAGAGGCCGGTGAACCAGATGACCAGGGGGCGCTGCCCCTTGGCATCGCTTCTGTGCTGCTTGGTCACCGCGTGGGGGTGCCAGACGATATTGTTCATTGATCCTCCGTCGGGCCGGGCCCGAAGCGTGTGGGTGCCCCGCCCTCAGAAGGGGAAGAGCAGGGGCACCATGATGATGACGCCAATGCTGTAGGCCAGTGACACCGGCAGGGCCAGCTTGAGGTAATCCTGCATCCGGTAGTTGCCCGCCGAATAGACCATCAGGTTGGTCTGATAGCCATAGGGCAGGATAAAGCTCGAACTCGCCCCGAACAGCACCGCCAGGATGAAGGGCATGGTCGAGACATCCATGCTGAGCGCCAGCTGATAGCCCATGGGGAAGGCCAGGGCGGCGGCGGCGTTGTTGCTCATCAGCTCGGTCAGCACCAGGGTGAAGAGATAAATGCCGATAAAGGCGATGAGGGGGCTGGCGCCATTAAACTCCCCCATCAGCCACCGGGCGATGACGTTGGCAAGCCCGGTCTTCTCCAGCTGATCCGACAGGGCCAGGGCCCCGCCCACCACCAGCCAGATCTCGAGCGGGAAGCGGCGGCGGATCTCGTCGAGGGTCAGGATGCGGGTCGCCAGCAGCAGCACCAGCATGATGAGCAGCCCCTTGAACAGCGGCAGCAGCTCGAACACAGAGGCGGCCAGTACGGCGGCAAAGCCCCCCACCACGGCGGCGCTGCGGCGGGTATCGAGCCGGGTCGACGCCTCTATGCCACTGACCACCACAAACTCCCGCGACAGGGACTTGTTGCCGGCAAAGCGCGGACCGGGGGCGAGCAGCAGGGTATCCCCCGCGTGCAGCTCAATCTGCCCCAGGCCACCGGTGAGCTGGCTCTCGCCACGGCGCACCGCCAGCACCACCGCGTCGAAGTGGGTGCGAAACTCGGCGTCGCGGATGGTCTGGCCCACCAGGCGCGAGCTGTGGCTGACGATCACCTCGACCAGATGCTGGCCGTTGAGGCGATGCTCGCCGTAGAGCTCGAGGCCGCGCATCTCCTGCAACACCCCCACGCTCTCCACGTCGCCGCAAAACAGCAGCATGTCCCCCTCGTGCAGCTCCTGCTCCGGCTGCACCGGGCAGATCACCTGATCCCCCCGGATGATCTCGGCCAGATAGAGGCTTTTGAGGCTACGCAGGCCGTTCTCCTTGACGCTGCGCCCGGCCAGGGGGGAGCCGGCGCTCACCTTGGCCTCGAGAAAATAGCCCTGGCTACGGTCAAACTCGCCCTCTTGCTCCGGCAGGCGGCGGGCGAACAGCATCACGGCTATCCAGCCGGTCAGCAATGTCCCCGCCCCCACCATGAAGAAGTCGAACATGCCAAGGGGCCTGGCCCCCATCTTCTCGAGGAAGCTGTTGACGATGAGGTTGGTGGAGGTGCCAATGAGGGTCAGCACGCCGCCGAAGGTGGCCGCGAAGCACATGGGCAGCAGCAGCCTGCTGGCGCTGTGCTCGGGGTTGCGCTTGACCGCCCCGAGCATGGAGGCGACCACGGCGGTGTTGTTGACAAAGGCCGACAGGAAGGCGGTGGAGAACCACACCTTGGTCAGCACCTGGGTAAAGGAGCCGCGGCCCACGGCCCCGGCAAACCAGCTCATCAGCCGGCTCTTCTCCACCGCGAGCGACACCAGCAAGAGCAGCACCAGGGTGAGCAGGGAGCCGTTGGTATAGCCCGCCACCACCCCCTGAATGTCGGCCAACCCCACCAGATAGGTGACGAGGACGGCGCCGGAGAAGAGCAGGGCCGGCCGCAGCCGGCCCTGGATCAGCAGCACGATCAGGGCAACCAGCAGACCCAGCACCAGGGATTGTTGCCACGTCATGGATCACTCCTTACTGATGTCGAGCGCCTGCCAGTGAGGAAAGTGCTTGCGAATGAGGGCATTGAGCTCGAGCTCAAACTCGCTGGCACTCCCCTTGGCCGCCACCTCGTCCAGCCCCTGCACTATCATGCCGGCACCGACCGTGACGTTGGTCAGGCGATCGATGAGGATAAAGCTGCCGGTGTCGCGGATCTCGCGATAGGGGTCAAACCCGACCGGCTCGGTGAGGCTCACCTCGCACAGGCCGATCTCGTTGAGCTTGAGCTCATCGGCGCCATGCTCTTCGAGGTTGTTGATGTCGATACGGTGGCGAATGGTCGCCACCTCGCCGCGGGTCTTGCGGGTGGCCAGCTTGATGTCGTAGCTGCGCCCGCTCTTGAGCTCGCTCTCCCCCATCCAGACGATGTGGGCCAGCAGACGGCGCGACACCGCGCTCTGCTGCTCGGCGGCCACCAGCAGATCGCCACGGCTGATGTCTATCTCGTCGGCCAGGGTGAGGGTGATGGCCTGACCCGGCAGGGCATGGTCGAGATCCCCGTCGAAGGTGACGATGCGCGTCACCCTGCTCTCTTTGCCAGAGGGCAGCACCGCCAGGCGATCGCCGACCCGCAGGATGCCAGAGGCCAGGGTGCCGGCGAAGCCGCGAAAATCCAGGTTGGGGCGGTTCACATACTGCACCGGCAGGCGCACCGGATGGCGGGCCAGGTCTTGCTCTACCTCGGCGCTCTCGAGCAAGGCAAGCAGCGGCTCCCCCTGATACCAGGGCATGTTGGCGCTCTGGTTAACCACGTTGTCCCCATCCAGGGCCGAGACCGGCACCAGCTGGATGCTCTCCACGTCGAGCTGGCTGGCGAAGGCGCGGTAGTCGCGGCTGATCTCGTCGAAGCGCTGCTGGCTGAAATCGACCAGATCCATCTTGTTGACCGCCACCAGGAACTGCTTAATGCCAAGGAGGCTGGCGATAAAGCTGTGGCGACGGGTCTGATCCAGCACCCCCCTGCGGGCGTCGATGAGGATGATCGCCAGATCGCAGGTCGAGGCGCCGGTGGCCATGTTGCGGGTGTACTGCTCGTGGCCCGGGGTGTCGGCGATGATAAATTTACGCTTGGCGGTGGAGAAGTAGCGGTAGGCCACGTCGATGGTGATCCCCTGCTCGCGCTCGGCCTGCAGGCCGTCGACCAAGAGCGCCAGATCCAGCTTCTCGCCTGTGGTACCGAGTTTTTGGCTGTCGGACTCGAGCGCCTTTAACTGATCTTCATAGATCTGCTGGGAGTCGTGCAGCAGGCGGCCGATGAGGGTGCTCTTGCCATCGTCCACGCTGCCGCAGGTGAGAAAACGCAGCAGGCTCTTGTGCTCCTGGGCCTTGAGGTAGGCCTCGATCCCCTCGCTCTCGAGGGCGCTCTTGACGTAAGAATTCATGGCAACTCCTTAGAAATATCCCTGACGCTTCTTCTGCTCCATCGAACCCGACTGGTCGTGGTCGATGAGGCGTCCCTGCCGCTCGCTCGAGGTGGTCAGCAGCATCTCCTCGATGATCTCGGTCAGCGAGGCGGCGCTCGACTCGATGGCCCCGGTCAGGGGGTAGCAGCCAAGGGTGCGAAAACGCACCAGCTCCTCGCGCACCACGTCATCGGCACTGAGCGGCATGCGCTCGTCATCCACCATGATCTTGATGCCGCCACGCTCCACCACCGGACGCATGGCCGCGAAGTAGAGGGGAACGATGTCGATGTTCTCGAGGTAGATGTATTGCCAGATGTCGAGCTCGGTCCAGTTGGAGAGGGGGAAGACGCGGATGCTCTCGCCCTTGTTCACCTGGCCGTTGTAGGTGCGCCACAGCTCGGGTCTCTGGTTCTTGGGATCCCAGCGGTGGTGCTTGTCGCGAAACGAGTAGACCCGCTCCTTGGCACGGGACTTCTCCTCGTCCCGGCGCGCCCCACCGAAGGCGGCGTCGAAGCCGTATTTATTCAGTGCCTGTTTGAGCCCCTCGGTCTTCATGATGTCGGTGTGCTTGGCGCTGCCGTGATCGAAGGGGTTGATGCCCATGGCGAGCCCCTCGGGGTTCTTGTGGACGATGAGATCCAGCCCGAACTTCTCGGCGGTCTGGTCGCGAAAGCGGATCATCTCTTTAAATTTCCAGTCGGTGTCCACGTGCAGCAGCGGGAAGGGGAGCTTGCCCGGGTAGAAGGCCTTGCGGGCCAGGTGCAGCATGACCGATGAATCCTTGCCGATGGAGTAGAGCATGACGGGGTTGTCAAACTCGGCGGCCACCTCGCGGATGATGTGGATGCTCTCCGCTTCCAGCTGCTTTAAATGGGTCAATCTTTCGCGGTCCATGTCGATTCCTCGGTCATTAAAAACGGGGTCCCCCCGGACTCAGGCCAGCTTCACCAGCCCGAGGGTTGCCGGCTCGGCGCGCTCGCCAAACCAGGCCAGTTGTTCGTGCAGTTGCACCACCTGTCCCACCACGATCAGCGACGGGCTCTGTGCGCCGGCGGCCAGGGTGGCCAGCTCGTCGAGCCGGCCCACCAGGGTGCGCTGACGGGCCGTGGTGCCGCGCTCTATGATGGCGATGGGGGTGTCTGCGGCGCGGCCGTGTGCCATCAGTTGCTGGGCGATGTGCTCGCTTTTCATCAGCCCCATGTAGATGACCAGGGTCTGGTTGCCGGCGGCCAGGGCCGGCCAGTCGGGCTGGCTCCCCTCGGCCTGGCAGTGACCCGTGATGAAGGTGGCGCTCTGGGCAAAGTCGCGATGGGTGAGCGGAATGCCGGCGTAGGCGGTGGCCCCGGCGGCGGCCGTGATGCCCGGCACCACGGAGAAGGGGACGCCCGCCTCGGCCAGCACCTGCAGCTCCTCGCCGCCACGGCCAAACATGAAGGGATCCCCCCCCTTGAGGCGCACCACCCGATGGCCCGCCTTGGCGTATTCCACCAGCAGGCGGTTGGTCTCCTCCTGGGGCACGCTGTGGGCACCGGCCTTCTTGCCGACCGACACCAGGGTGGCGTCCCGGCGCACCAGATTGAGGATCTCGGGGGAGACCAGCTGGTCATAGAGCACCACCTCGGCCTGCTGGATCTGTTGCAGCCCCTTGAGGGTCAGAAGACCTGCATCGCCGGGGCCGGCACCGACCAGCACCACCTCGCCCGCCGCGCGGCCGGACTGGGTGAGTGCGTCATCCAGCCAGGCCTCGGCCTGGTCCCACTCCCCCTTCTCGATGAGGCCACCGAGGGTGTTGGAGGCATAGGCCCGCTCCCAGAAGCGGCGACGGGCCACCAGGGTGGTGAGGGCCTGCTTGGCGCGCTCGCGGATGCGGCCGGAGAGCTCGGCGAGACCGCCCAGGTGAGCCGGCAGCAGGCTCTCGAGCCGCTCGCGAAGCAGGCGCACCAGCACGGGGGCCTTGCCACCGCTCGAGACCGCCACCATGACGGGGCTGCGGTCGATGATGGAGGGGAAGATAAAGCTGGAGCGCTTGGGGTCGTCGACCACGTTGACGAACAGGCCGCGCTGGTTGGCGCTCTGATAGACCAGGGCATTGACCGCCAGGTTATCGGTGGCGGCCACCGCCAGCAGCTGGCCGTCGAGATGATCGGGGCGAAACGCCTCGGCCAGGTGGGTGAAGCGCCCGGCGAATTCGGCAAACCCGGCGTCGAGCGCGGGGGCGACCAGGGTGAGGCGGCTGCCGGCGGCCAGCAGCAGTCGCGCCTTGCGAAGGGCGACCTCGCCCCCTCCGACCAGCAACACCGCACGGCCATCCAGCTTGGCAAACATCGGCAAATAATCCATTTCACACCTCTCCTACCTGTTGAGGGCACTCTAGTGGGTTGAGTGAGCGCCATAAAATAATAAAGAACGTTTATTTATAGCTTTTGGGAATATCAATTCCCCATGGGGCGGGGAAGAGAGCGCGGCCCCGGGACGGGGCCGCGGCGGGATCAGGGGCGAGAGAGGGGCAACCAGACGCTGCCCCCCCGCACCGCCACCGGCCAGGGGCGCACCCCCAACCCGGCATCGTCGAGACTGCGGCCATCGCGCAGGGAGTAGCGCTGCTTGTAGAGGGGGGCGATCACCATGGGCTCCCCCTGACTGTCTCCCACCAGCCCGAGGGCCAGCACCGGCACGCCGGCCACGGGATCGACCCCGTCCAGGGCGTAGACGGCCCCTTCGCAGCGAAACAGGGCCACCACCTCCCCCTGCCAGATGAGGCTGCGTCCCAGCCCCTCCTCCAGGGCCGCCAGCTCGCACGCGGGCTGCCAGCCACCTTCATCCATGGTCATAGGACCTCCTTGACGGCGATATCGGGCACCCACTGGCCCCGGCTCTCGCGCCGGGGAGGGGTCGCCTCACTGGGTTGATTGAGATGCGCCTCGAACAGGCGCAGCTTGTCGGGATCACTCAGGGTGGCGCGCCACTCGCACTCCCAGCTACCGACCACGGCATCCATGGCAGACTCGAGCTCGGGGGCGATGCCCAGTCGATCGTCGATGATGACCGACTTGAGGTAGTCGAGCCCCCCCTCCATCCCCTCGAGCCAGACCGAGGTGCGCTGCAGGCGATCCCCGGTGCGCACGTAGAACATCAGCAGCCGGTCGATGTAGCGGATCAGGGTCTCGTCATCGAGGTCGGTGGCGAAGAGATCCCCGTGGCGCGGCTTCATCCCCCCGTTGCCACAGACATAGAGGTTCCATCCCCGCTCGGTGGCGATCACCCCGATGTCCTTGCTCTGGGCCTCGGCGCACTCCCGGGTGCAGCCCGAGACCGCGAACTTGAGCTTGTGGGGGGCCCGCAGCCCCTTGTAGCGGTGCTCCAGGCGCTGGGTCATGGCCAGCGAGTCCTGCACCCCGTAGCGGCACCAGGTCGACCCCACGCATGACTTCACGGTGCGCACCGACTTGCCATAGGCCTGGCCCGTCTCGAAGCCGGCCGCCACCAGTTCGCCCCAGATGGCGGGCAGCTGATCCCGGCGCGCCCCCAGCATGTCGATGCGCTGGCCACCGGTTATCTTGGTGAAGAGGCCATAGCGCTCGGCGATCTCCCCCAGGGTGATGAGGCCACGGGCGGTGATCTCGCCGCCGGCGATGCGCGGCACCACCGAATAGGTGCCATCCCGCTGCACGTTGGCAAGGAAGCGATCGTTGGTGTCTTGCAAGGCCCGGTGTGGCCTCGCCAGCACGTGCTCATTCCACAGGGACGAGAGGATGGAGGCGATCGCCGGCTTGCACACCTCACAGCCAAGCCCTTGCCCATGGCGGGCGAGCAGGCTCTCGAAGTCGCGGATCGCCTCGACCCGGACCAGGTGGCAGAGCGCCTGGCGGCTGAAGGGGAAGTGCTCGCACAGGTGGTCGTTGGTCTCGACCCCGAGCTCGGCCAGGGTCTCGTCGATCACCTTCTTGAGCAGGTTGGTGCAACCGCCGCAGCCGGTGCCGGCCCGGGTTACCCCCTTGATCTGGCCAAGCTCCCTGTGCCCCTCGCGCACCGCCGCCACCACGGCCCCCTTGCTCACGTTGTGGCAGGAGCAGAGGGTCGCACTGTCGCTTAAGGTGAGCGGCGCCGCCGCCTCTCCGGTGAGCAGGCCGAGCAGGGGTGAGGGCAGCGCCGCCCCCTGCTGGTAGTAGCCGAGCAGGCGATCGTAGTCGCTGCCGTCCCCCACCAAAATGGCCCCGAGCAACCGGGTTCCCCCCTCGTCCACCACCAGCTTCTTGTAGACGCCGGTGCTGCGGTCGAGCAGTTGCAGGCTCTGGGCCCCGGGGGTGCTTCCCAGGCCATCACCGATGGCCCCCACCTCCACCCCCATCAGCTTGAGACGGGTGGACATGTCGGCCCCGCCAAAGCGGCTGGTACCACCACACAGGGTCGCCACCGCGGCACGGGCCATCTGGTAGCCGGGGGCCACCAGCCCGAAGATACGCCCCTGCCACAGGGCGCACTCGCCGATGGCGAGGATGGCAGGATCCGAACTCTGGCAGCCCTCGTCGATGATGATGCCGCCGCGCTCCCCCACCGCGAGCCCCCCCTCCCGGGCCAGGGCATCGGCCGGGCGGATCCCGGCGGAGAAGAGCAGCACATCACACTCCAGATGACTGCCGTCGGCAAACGCCAGACGGTGGCGTCCCTGCTCGCCGTCGACGATCTCCCGGGTGCCCTTGCCCAGGTGCACCTCGACCCCCAGGGCCCCAATCTTGTCGGCCAACAGCTCGCCACCGAGATCGTCGAGCTGCACCGGCATCAGGCGCGGGGCAAACTCCACCACATGGGTCTTGAGGCCGAGCAGGCGCAGGGCGTTGGCCGCCTCGAGCCCGAGCAGCCCCCCGCCGATCACGGCACCGCTGCGGGCGTGGGCACAGGCCTCGCGAATGGCGGCCAGATCCTCCAGGGTGCGATAGACGAAGCAGTGGCTGCGCTCGCGCCCCGGGATCGGCGGGACGAAGGGCACAGAGCCCGTGGCCAGCACCAGTCGGTCGTAGTCGACCCGCTCCCCGCCGGCCAGCACCACGGCCCTGGCCTCCCTGTCCAGGGCCTGCACGCTGGCTCCGAGGCGCAGATCGATGTCGTGGCCCGCATACCAGGCGGGATCGGCCAGCCGTAACCCCTCGGGGGAGCGGCCGCCGAACACCTCGGAGAGGTGCACCCTGTCATAGGCGGGATCGCACTCCGCCCCCAGCACGGTCAGATCGAAGCGCGCCAGGCCCCCTTCGGCCACCAGCTGCTCCACGAAGTGGTGGCCCACCATGCCGTTGCCCACCACAACCAGTCGCTCTTTTTCCATCCCTACTCCTCCTTGTCAGGCGCGGCGCTTGCCGCTCTGGGCCCGGCTCTCCTCCCCCTTGAGGGGAGTCACCTTGCGCTGTTTCTCATACAGGAAGCGCAGCACCTGCTGGCGCAGCCTGTGGTAGTGGTGATCGTCGGCCAGGGCCACCCGCTCCCGCGGCCGTGCCAGGGGCACCGGCAGCACCTCGCCGATGGTGGCGCTCGGCCCATTGGTGAGCATGACGATGCGATCCGAGAGCAGCACCGCCTCGTCCACGTCGTGGGTCACCATGATGACGGTGGTGCCAAGCTGGGCCTGGATCCCCATCAGGGCATCCTGCAGATGGGCCCGGGTCAGGGCATCGAGGGCCCCGAACGGTTCGTCCATCAGCAGCACCTTGGGGCTCAGGGAGAGGGCCCGGGCGATGCCGACCCGCTGCTTCATCCCCCCGGAGATCTCGTGGGGCATCTTGTGAGCCGCATGCTCCATCTGCACCAGGGTGAGAAACTCCATCACCCGCTCGCTCACCCGGGCGCGCCCCCTGGTCACCTGGCGCACCGCCAGGGCCACGTTCTCGAACACGGTGAGCCAGGGGAGCAGGGCATGGTGCTGAAACACCATGGCCCGCTCTGGCCCGGGTCCGGCCACCTCGCGCCCCGCCAGGATGACCCCCCCACGGGTCGGCTCGCACAGGCCGGCCACCAGGTTGAGCAGGGTGCTCTTGCCGCAGCCAGAGTGGCCGATGAGGGAGATAAACTCCCCCTGCTCGATGCGCAGGTTGACCTGGGTCAGGGCCTCGAAGAAGCCCCGCTCGGTGGCAAAACCCACCCCCAGATCGCTCAGTTGTAAGAAGCTGTTCATGGTTGTCTCCTCAGCGCAGGGCCGCACGCTTGTCCCAGGACCAGCGCTGCTGCAGGGTCAGCATCAGGCGATCGAGGGCACAGCCGATGAGGCCTATGGTGAGCACGGCCACCATGATGCGGGCCAGGGAGCTGGCGCCGCCGTTTTGAAACTCGTCCCAGACGAACTTGCCGAGCCCGGGGTTCTGGGCCAGCATCTCGGCCGCGATCAGCACCATCCAGGCCACCCCGAGGGATAGGCGCAGGCCGGTGAAGATCATGGGCAGGGCCCCGGGCAACACGAGGCGGCGCACATGGGTCCACCAGGAGAGACGCAGCACCCGGCTGACGTTGTGCAGGTCAGGATCCAGAGAGCCCACCCCCACCGCCGTGTTGATCAGGGTCGGCCAGAGGGAGCAGAGGGCCACGGTAGCCGCCGAGATGAGAAACGACTTGGAGAAGGCCGGATCCTTGCTCACATAGAGGGCGCTCACCACCAGGGTGATGAGGGGCAGCCAGGCCAGCGGCGAGATGGGCTTGAGCAACTGCACCAAGGGGTTGACCGCCTGATAGAGGCGCGGACTCATGCCGAGCACGATGCCAAGAGGCACCGCCATCAGGGTGGCGAGGCCAAAACCGAGCAACACGGTGAGCAGGCTGGTCGCCACCTGGCTGACGAAGGTGGGACGCCCCGTATAGGGCACCTGGCTCACCCGGGCCGCCGGATCCGCCGCCAGCCGCTCGGCGTTGCGCCGGGCCTGACGCTCGAGGAAGGCCTGCTCGCGCTCGCGCTCGGCCAGGAACTCCTGCCCCAGCTGGCCCGCCTGAGTGAGGGTGGCCACAGGCCCAGGCAGGGTCCCGAGAGAGGTGTGCACCCGGCTCGCCCCCCACTGCCAGATCAGCAGGAAGAGGGTGATGCCGAGCAAGGGCCAGAGCAGCCCCTTGAAGAGGTGATGGTTCATGTGGCGCTCCTTGCTTACTGCACCCGCTCATCGCCCTTGAGGCCGATGGCAAACTGGTTGAGGTAGTCGTTGGGACGACGAGCGTCGAAGGTATGGCCGTCGATAAAGCCCGACTCGGCGGGGCGATAGCCGCTCTCGCTGGCAAAATCCACAAACTCCCCGGCCTTGAACTTGCCCTCGGCCACCAGGGCCTCGGCGGCCTGGCGATAGACCTCGGGGCGGTAGACGGCCCGGGCCACGGCGTCATACCAGGCGTCGCTCTGGCCGGTCGGGATCTGCCCCCAGCGACGCATCTGGGTCAGCATCCAGACCGCATCCGAGTAGTAGGGGTAGCTGGCGTGACGGCGAAAGAAGAGGGTGAAGTCGGGGGCCGGGCGCACATCCTCCTTGCCGTAGCGGAAGGAACCGGTCATGGCGGCGGCGATCACCGGCTGGTCGGCCCCCACGTAGTCGGGACGGGCCAGCAGCGTCACCGCCTCGGGGCGGTTGCGATTCTCCCCCTCGTCGAGCCAGCGGGCGGCCCGCAGCAGCGCCTTGACCAGCCGCACATGGGTGTTGGGGTAGCGCTCGGCGAAGGCGCGGGTCACCCCCAGTACTTTCTCGGGGTTGGAGTCCCAGATCTCTGCATCCGTGATGACCGGCACCCCCAGCCCCTTGGCCAGGGCCTGTTGATTCCACGGCTCACCCACGCAGTACCCCGCGATGGTGCCGGCCTCCAGGGTGGCCGGCATCTGGGGCGGCGGGGTCACCGAGAGCAGCACCTGGGCATCGAGCTGACCCGTGTTGTCCCCCCGCGCCGGGGCGTAGTAACCCGGATGCAGCCCCCCCGCCGCCAGCCAGTAGCGCAGCTCGTAGTTGTGGGTGGAGACGGGAAACACCATGCCCATGTTGAAGGGCTTGCCCTGGCTGCGGTACTGCTCCACCACCGGCTTGAGGGAGGCGGCGCTCACCGGCCCCGTGTGACCGGCCAACGCCGGCTGCATCTGCTGCCACACCGCGTTGGCCACCGTGATGGCGTTGCCGTTGCGATCGAGCGACAGGGCCGTGACCAGCTCGGCCCGGGTGCCAATCCCCACATGGGCCGCCAGGGGCTGACCGGCCAGCATCTGGGCGCCATCGAGCTCGCCACCGATGACCCGGTCGAGCAGCACCTTCCAGTTGGCCTGGGGCTCCAGGGTCACGTAGAGCCCCTCCTCCTCGAAGTAGCCCTTCTCATAGGCCACCGCCAGGGGAGCCATGTCGGTCAGCTTGATAAAGCCAAGCCGCAGCGCCTCCTTCTCCGGCGGTCCCACTTCGGCGTGGGCAACCGCCCCCAGCAACAGGGCACAGAGCGCCCCCCATCTCTTTATGCTCATCCTCGCTCCTCCCTGAGTCCGTCAAGGCGGGACACCGTTGCCCCGGATGACGGCACAAAAAAAGCCCCACCGATACGGGATCGGTGGGGCGACATTGCCCGGCCTGTGACAGGCCATCGATGGCGGGTCTTGCCCGCCTGAGTAACCGTTATCGACTATTCATTTACCGTGCCAGCTCGGCAATCTGCCCCTGCGAGCCGGCTCCTCACCGCTTGCTTCGCGCCCACCGCCGCCCCTTGCGCCAAATCGGGTCACGGCTGCACCAAATCGGTTATCCGGCCAGGAGCTGGCGAGCCAGCTCCCCCAGGCTCTTGCTCTGGGCCATGGCGGCCCGACGCAGCAGCTGGTAGGCCTCCTCCTCTCCCAACCCATGCTGGCGCATCAGCCGCCCCTTGGCCCGCTCCACCAGGCGGCGCTCCTCGAGCCTGCGGGTGAGCCCCTGCTCCCGCTCTGCCCCCTCGGCCAGCAGCAAGGTGAGCTGGCGCGCCAGGGAGAGCCAGGCCGCTATCTTCTCCCGCTCGCCGCAGCCGTGGGGCACCAGCCAGACCCCAACCCCCATCAGGCTCTCCTGCTCACGGGCGGGAATGCGCTCGCAAAAGAGCACCCGCGGCAGGTCGGGGCGCGCCTTCAAGGCCAGGCGCAGCTCGGCGGTGATCTGGCGACAGCTGATCATCAGGCCCGCCGCCTCTCCCTGCGCCTGCAGCAGGGCGCGACGGTCGAGAATACGGGGTTGATAGCCATAGTGGCTGCAGAGCCCGGCCAGGCGGTTGGCCTGGCCCGGTTCATCGGCGTGGATCAGCACGCAGGCTGTCTCTTGCTGGGGTGAGTGCATGGCGCCTCCGTCACGGGTTGTGGTCGGAGGACAACGCAACATGGAGACCAACTTATTGAATCTACCCCCTTTTTATATACAAGGGGGTAGTCGGGGCTAGTCGGGCCTGTGGCGCTCTACCAGGCGCGCCACCTCGGGCAGGCAGGTGCCGCAGTTGCTACCGCAACCGAGCAGGGCCTGCAACCCGGCCACCTCCCCGATCCCCTGCTCCTCGATCGCCGCCAGGATCTGCCGCTCGCTCACCCGCAGGCAGGAGCAGATAAGCCGGCTCGCCCCGGCCAGGGCCTGATCCAGGGTGGTGATGAGGGCATCGGCCTGCAGCGGAGCCCCAAGCAGGCTGGCCAGGGTATCGATGCGCACCGAGCGGGGGCTCGGGGTCACCAACAGCAGGCTGTTGATGCGCCCCTGGCGCAGCTCGATGGCCAGCCAGCCCCTGGCCTGGGGCAGCCGCAGCCAGTTGCCCGCACGGTTGAGCCGGCCCCAGCTCTGTGCCTCGCTCTCCTGCCAGCTCGCCAGCCACTGGCATAGGGCGCCCCCGTGCGCACCCAGGGTGCGCCGCGCCCACCACTGTACCGGGTGGGCCCAGGGCTCGCTGCCCAGCCAGAGCCCCTGCCAGAGCAGGGGGCGGGCGCTGACCCACACCCGACTCTGCTTGAAGGCGGGCTGGCCCGAGAGGGGATCGACCCGGGGTGCCACCAGCCGGTTGACCCCGGCCCCCCGCCCATGGGCCTCGCTCCAGTGCATCGGCATAAAAGCCTCCCCCTCCCGCAGCCCCTCGTCCTGCTCGGCCAGGGCGTGGGCCAGCCCCTGCTCGCTCTCGATGACCAGCAGATCCCCGGGCTCGGCTCCCAGGGTCCGCAGGCTGGCGGCGCCCAGCCTCAGGGTGGGCCAGGGCTCGGCCTCCTGCAGACGGGCCACATGGCCGGTGCGGGTCATGGTGTGCCACTGATCCCGCAGCCGCCCCGAGTTGAGCAGCAGCCCCACCCCCGGCGCCGGGGTCTCCCCAAGCGGCTCCGGTGCCAGCGTGACCGGCCCCGGCTCAGCCGGCACCACCAGCCGGGCTCGCCCGTCCGCAGTGGCGAAGCGGCCATCTTCGAAGAGACGCCGGCATCCTGCCGGGTGCGCCCGGTTGACCGGCCAGGAGAGGGGCTCGAGCCCCTCGTACTGCTCCCGGGTCAGGGTGGCCAGGGCCGAGATGTCGAAGTGGCGCTCCCCCCGGTTCTCGAAGCCCGAGAGGGCCGCGTGCTCGCAGAAGATCTGGTGTTCGTGCTCATAGGGGAAGGCCTGCTCAAAGCCGAGGCGGCGCGCCACCTGGGTCAGGGCCCACCAGTCGGGACGCACCTCGCCGGGAGGGGGAAGAAAGGGGCGCTGGCGACTCAGGGTGCGCTCCGAATTGGTGACCGTCCCCCCCTTCTCCCCCCAGGCGGCGGCGGGGAGCAGCAGGTGGGCAAAGCCGGCCGTGTCGCTCTGGTCGGTGATCTCCGAGACCACCAGCAGCTCGCAGCGCGCCAGTGCCTCGCGCACCCGCAGGGTATCGGGCAGGGAGGCGGCCGGATTGGTACCGAGCACCCAGAGGGCGCGGATCTCACCCCGATGCACCGCCTCGAACAGCGCCACCGCCTTGTGCCCAGGCCCCGTCACCACCCGGGGTGCGCCCCAGAAGCGGGTGAGGCGATCCCGACTCTCCTGGTCAAAGCCCATGTGGGCGGCGAGCTGGGTCGCCAGCCCCCCCACCTCGCGCCCCCCCATGGCATTGGGCTGGCCGGTCATGGAGAAGGGGGCCGCCCCCGGTTTGCCGATGCGGCCGGTGAGCAGGTGAGCGTTGATGATGGCGCCGGCCTGATCCACCCCCTGCCGGGACTGGTTGATCCCCTGGCAAAACAGGGTCAGGGTGCGCGCGGTGGCACCAAACAGTCGATAGAAGCCGAGCAAGTCCGCCAGCGGCAGATCGCAGGCCTCGGCCACCGCCTCCGGCCGCCAGCGGGGATCGTCCAGGGTGGCGGCCAGGGCATCGAAACCGGCCACATGACGAGCCACATACTCCCGGTCCCACAGCCCCTCGTCGAGCAGATAACGGCCCAATCCGCTCCAGAGGGCAAGATCGCTGCCCGGGCGCAGGGGCAGGTGAAGATCTCCCTGGCTCGCCGTCATGGTCTGGCGCGGGTCGATGACCACCAGACGCATGGCCGGGCGCCGCTCCCTGGCCTGCTGCAGACGACGAAACAGCACAGGGTGGGTCCAGGCCGTGTTGGCACCGGCCAGCACCACCAGATCCGCCAGCTCCAGATCCTCGTAGCAGGCGGGCACCAGGTCCTCCCCGAAGGCGCGCTGGTGCGCCACCACCGCCGAGGCCATGCACAGGCGCGAGTTGGTATCCACGTGGGGGGAGCCGATAAATCCCTTCATCAGCTTGTTCGCCACGTAGTAATCCTCACAGGTGAGCTGCCCCGAGAGGTAGAGGGCCACGCTCTCTGGCCCCGACTCGCCGATGATGCGCGTCAGCTCTGCGGCCAGCCGATCCAGGGCCGCCTCCCAGCCTATCCGCTCGCCCCCCCAGCGGGGATAGAGCAGCCGCCTCGGGATATCGAGGCTCTCGATCAGGCTGGCCCCCTTGATACACAGGGCCCCCCGGTTGGCCGGATGAGCCTCATCCCCCGAGAGGTGCCAGGCCTCCCCCTCCCGCTCAACCCGAACGCCGCAGCCGACGCCGCAGTAGGCACACACACTTCGCATCTCGCCTCTCCCCATAAAAAAAGCGCCCGCCCCCCGGGGGGGCAGACGCCGTTGTCATTGCCACTCTGGTCACAGGCCTGCCGGCCGCGACCAATTGTCATCTGATCAGCCAAAGCGCAAGCAAGGGGCGCGCCAATCGGGCACGGCGGCGGCGGGGCGCCGCGCCGGGGCGATAGCTCACCACGTTGGTGCAATCCTCCCATCTTGGTGCCCGAATACGGAGTGGTCCTCTCCCCTCTGGAGGTATAAGCTGCCCCTATCAGCCAAAAAGGAGCCAAATGATGAATGAATCCCTGATTGTATTGGCGATTTTCGTGATCCTGGTGATCGCCACCCTGAGCGCCGGTATCAAGATCGTGCCCCAGGGCTACAACTGGACCGTGGAGCGCTTCGGCCGCTACACCCGCACCCTGACCCCGGGCCTCAACCTGCTCCTCCCCTACGTGGATCGGGTCGGCCACAAGATCATCATGATGGAGCAGGTGCTCGACATCCCCTCCCAGGAGGTGATCTCCCGGGATAACGCCAACGTCACCATCGACGCCATCAGCTTCGTGCAGGTGGTCGAGGCGCACCGGGCCGCCTATGAGGTGAATGACCTGATGAGCGCCATCAGAAACCTGACCATGACCAATATCCGTACCGTGCTCGGCGCCATGGAGCTCGACGAGATGCTCTCCCAGCGCGACACCATCAACGAGAAGTTGCTGCGCACCGTGGACGCCGCCACCGCCCCCTGGGGGGTCAAGGTGACCCGTATCGAGATCCGCGACGTGCAGCCGCCCACGGATCTGGTGGCGGCGATGAACGCCCAGATGAAGGCCGAGCGCCAGAAGCGCGCCGAGATCCTGGAGGCCGAAGGGGTGCGCCAGTCGAAGATCCTCAAGGCCGAGGGGGAGAAGCAGTCCCAGATCCTCAAAGCCGAGGGGGAACGCCAGGCCGCCTTCCTCGCCGCCGAGGCGCGCGAACGGGCCGCCGAGGCCGAGGCCCGCGCCACCGAGATGGTCTCCCAGGCGATCGCCAAGGGTGACGTGCAGGCGGTCAACTACTTCGTGGCCCAGAAATACACAGAGGCGCTGACCCGCATCGGCGAGAGCGAGAACAGCAAGATAGTCATGATGCCGCTCGAGGCGAGCCAGCTCATCGGCGCCATCGGCGGCATCGGCGAGCTGATCGGCAAGCGCGGGGAGCAAAAATCATGATGGAGTGGCTCGCCACCCTCTCCCACTGGCACTGGCTGGGACTGGGCTTTGCCCTGCTCGCCATCGAGGTGCTGGGCAGCGTCGGTCTGTTTCTCTGGACCGGCATTGCCGCCCTCGAGGTGGGGCTCCTGCTGCTCATCGTCCCCTTCGGCTGGCAGGGGCAGTGGCTGCTCTTCGCCATCCAGAGCATAGTGACCACCTGGCTCTGGTGGCGCTGGCAGCACGGGCGCGATCGGGCGCCCAAAGACGCAGCCGCCGGGATCAACCAGCGGCTGCAGGGGTATGTGGGACGGGAAGTGGTATTGATCGAGGCGGTCGAACAGGGGCAGAGCCGGGTGCACCTGGACGACACCGTCTGGACGGTGCGCTGCGATCAGAGCCTGCCGGCCGGCAGCCGGGTGCGTATCACGGGAACCGACTCACACCGGCTCACCGTCGAGCCCCTTCAGCCCTGAAAGCAGTCGCTCTCGACGCAGACTCTCAACATATCCTTCCAGGTGACGATGCCGATCAACTCGGCATTGTCCAGCACCGGCAGGCAGGAGACCCCCTCGCTCAGCATCAGGCTGGCGGCACTTTGCACCGACATGCGCGCCCCGACCGTGATGGGGTGGGCCGTCATGATTTGGGAGGCGATAAGGGGGGCGCCTGTCTCTCCTTGCAGCACCATGGCCCGATAGATGTCGGTGTCCTTGATGACACCGACCAGCTCCCCACCGGCCAGCACCGGGAAGTGGTGAAAGGTGACCGATTGCAGCAGCTCACTCAACTGGGACAGTGAATCCTCCACCCCGACGGCGATGGGTTTGCCAGACATCATCTCTGCGACTCGCATAGAAGCTTCCTGTTTGTGCTTGTTGTGGGTTCCATTCTACGACTGCCGGCAGGCGACTGACCAAGCGCCGGCTTTCATAATTGTGGGCCAGAGTGCAAAGCGGAGCCATTTCACGTAAGATTCTCGCGTTTTTTCCGACCCCTTTCCGGTACCCAGAAGCCCCATGATAGTTGCCAGTGAAGTCGAACTGATCCGCGGCGGCCGCAAGCTGCTCGATGGCGCCAGCGCCACCATCCACCCCGGCCACAAGGTCGGCCTGGTGGGCAAGAACGGGTGTGGCAAGTCCACCTTCTTCGCCCTGATCCGCGGCGAGCTGACCCTGGACGCCGGCTCCTGCAGCGTGCCCAGTGGCTGGCAGATTGCCGGTGTCGCCCAGGAGACGCCAGCGCTGGAGTGCTCGGCCCTCGACTACGTCATCGACGGGGACAGGGAGTACCGCGCCCTGGAGGCCAGGCTCAAGGCGGCCGAGGCCGCCGACGACGGCATGCAGGTGGCCGAGTTGCACGGCCAGCTCGACACCATAGGTGCCTGGAGCATCCGCGCCCGCGCCGCCGAACTGCTGCACGGCCTGGGCTTTGGCGACGAGCAGCTCGCCTCGCCGGTGCGCAGCTTCTCCGGGGGCTGGCGCATGCGCCTGAACCTGGCCCAGGCCCTGCTGTGCCGCTCCGATCTGCTGCTGCTCGATGAACCGACCAACCACCTGGACTTGGACGCCGTCATCTGGCTGGAGAAGTGGCTCAAGAGCTATCAGGGGACCCTGATCCTCATCTCTCACGACCGGGACTTCCTCGATGCCGTGGTGGGGCGCATCATCCACATCGAGAACGGCAAGCTCAACGAATACACTGGCGGCTACTCCGACTTCGAGCTGCAACGGGCCGAGCAGCTGGCCCAGCAGCAGTCCATGTTCGAGAAGCAGCAGCGCGAGATCGCCCACATGCAATCTTACGTGGACAGATTCCGCTACAAGGCCTCCAAGGCGCGCCAGGCCCAGAGCCGCCTCAAAGCCATGGAGCGGATGGAGAAGATCCTGCCGGCCCACGCCGACTCCGAGTTCAGCTTCGAGTTTCGCGATCCCGCCGCCCTGCCGACTCCGCTGATCGCCATGGAGAACTTGAGCGCCGGTTACGGCGACAAGGTGATCCTGGAGAAGATCAAACTCAACCTGGTGCCGGGCTCACGCATCGGCCTCCTGGGTCGCAACGGGGCGGGCAAGTCCACCTTTATCAAGATGCTGGCGGGCTCCAACGCGCCGCTGTCGGGCAAGCTCGAGGTGAGCGCCGGGGTGAGCATCGGCTACTTCGCCCAGCACCAGCTCGAGACCCTGCGCCTGGACGACAGCCCCCTCGATCACCTGGTGCGTCTGGCGCCGGACAAGCCCGAGCAGGAGCTGCGCAACTACCTGGGCAGCTTTGGGTTTCACGGCGACAAGGCGCTCGACAAGGTGGCCCCCTTCTCGGGTGGCGAGAAGGCGCGCCTGGTGCTGGCCCTCATTACCTGGCAGCGCCCCAACCTGTTGCTGCTCGATGAGCCGACCAACCACCTGGATCTCGAGATGCGCCACGCCCTGACCCTGGCCCTGCAAGGCTTCGAGGGGGCCATGGTGGTGGTCTCCCACGACCGTCACCTGCTGCGCACCACCACCGACGACTTCTACCTGGTCCACGGCGGCCGGGTCGAGGCCTTCGACGGGGATCTCGACGACTACCACAAGTGGCTCGGCGAGCAGGATAAAGAGGCGAGCGCCAGGCCCGCCGACGCCCCGGCCTCGGCCAACTCGGCCCTGGCCCGCAAGGATCAGAAGCGCCGCGAGGCGGAGTTCCGGCAAGCGACCCGGCCGCTGCGCCAGAAACTCGAGAAGCTCGAGGCGAGCATGGAGAAGCTGCAAGGCAAGCTGGGGGAGATAGAGAGCCAGCTGGCCGACCCGGCCATCTATGAGGAGAGCGCCAAGGGCAGACTCTCGGCGCTGCTCAAATCCCAGGGGCCCCTCAAAGAGGAGTTGGAGGGGGTCGAGCTCGAGTGGATGAGCCTCTCGGAAGAGCTCGAGACCATGGAGCAGGCCTTTGCCGCCGAGTAACTGGCCCACGGTGCAGGCCTTCTGGAGCTGGGCGGCCGAGCGTTACGGCCGCGCCCCCGCCAGCTGGCTGGCGCTGCAACAGGCTGGCGGCAGCGTCAACCTGGCCCTGCTGCTCGCCTGGTGTGACGAGGCGGGCGAGGCGGCGCCGCCCCTGGATGTTCTCGAGGCGGCCATCGCCCCCCTCGAGGCCGTGCTCGGCGAGTTTCGCGCCCTGCGCCGGCGCCTCAAGGCGCAGCTTGCCGAGTGCGATTACCGGGCCCTGCTGGACCACGAGCTGGCCCTGGAACGCGAGCAGCAGACGCGCCTGTTGACCTCCGCCGGCCTGGCCCCGGCGGGCCAACTCGCCATCGGCGGCGCCCTTTGCCACTATCTGATGACCCTGGGCCTTGGCCCCCGGCTCGCCGAGTTCGGCGCGACCCGGCCCGGGCACTTGCGCCCGCCCCATTAAGCACCTCAGTGCCCCTGGCACAGGTACCCGTTTTATAGAGAGAGCCCATGCTGAGCTATCGCCACGCCTTTCACGCCGGTAATCACGCCGACGTTCTCAAACACGCCGTGCAGGCCCTGATCCTGGCGAGCCTGAAGAAAAAAGAGAAACCCTTCATCGTGCTCGACACCCACGCCGGCGGCGGTCTCTATGACCTGCGCGGCGAGTGGGCCCAAAAAAAGGCCGAGTATGCGGACGGCATCGGCCGCCTGTGGGACGAGCCACAGCGCTGGGCGAGCATTGAGGAGTACCTGGGGGCGGTGCGCGCCATGAACGACGACGGCACCCTCACCTACTACCCGGGCTCCCCCGAGCTGTCGCGCCGCCTCACCCGCGAGCAGGACAGGGTGGTGCTGATGGAGCTGCACAACAACGAGGTGGAGTCCCTGCGCGGCAACATGGAAGGGGACGAGCGGGTCGCGGTGCACCACAGGGACGGCTTCGAGGGGCTGGTGGGGCTGCTGCCGCCGACCCCGCGCCGGGGCCTGGTGCTGATCGATCCCCCCTATGAGCTGAAAGAGGACTACTTCCGGGTGGTCGACACCCTGAAAAAGGCGCAGAAGCGCTGGGCCACCGGCATCTACGCCGTCTGGTATCCGATCCTCGGGCACGAGGCGGATCGCTCCCGCGACATGCTCAGCGCCATCGCCAAGGCCGGCTTTGGGGACGTGCTGGTGGCCGAGCTGGAAGTGGCCGGCCAGACCCCGGACTGGGGCATGAACGGCTCCGGCATGGTGATCGTCAGCCCCCCCTGGATGCTGGACGAGCAGATCGAGGCCTTCCTCAACCCCCTCTGTGCCAGGCTGGCCCAGGGCGCCGGCGCCCGGTACCGGGTGGAGTGGCTGAGTCGCCGGGAGGAGTGAGGCGCTCGGGCCAAGCTCCTGGCCTATGACGGGCCCTTTGATGCGGCTGCACCGCACGCAGGGGGCGCTCGGCCAAGCTCCTTGCCTATGGCAGGCCCTTTGATGCGGCTGTGCCGCACACAGGGGGCGCTCGGCCAAGCTCCTTGCCTGTGGCAAGCATCACAATCCCAGCGGGATTGCCGCTATGCGGGGTTTCGCCCGCCCTTCGGGCTGTGGCGAGTGACTTTTCTTTGCGTGGCCAAAGAAAAGTCACCAAAAGAAAGGCCACCCCCCGCCGATTCGCTCTCCTTCGTCGAGTACCCTCGCCTCAGCCATCAGGCCGACGGCACGCGCCGACGGTCCATCCTTGGACCGCCGCCTCTCGCTCAACATCCCTGTCTCGCGACCTGGCCTGATGGCTCACCTCGGCGAATCAGAGGGGGAACCAATACCGTGCCCCACGGATACTCTTACCGATACGGGATGCATTGATGTAGCCACTGATCGTCCCTGGCCTTGCACCCTCACCTCGGCGGATTGAAGGGGGAGCCAATACCCTGCCCCTCTAACGCTCTATCGATGTTGTGATACCCCACACTACGCGCTGGTGATTAATTTATTGATCTTGCTCAGGAAACCATCGTCTCCTGCTTCCCTCCCCCGCTCCACTCGCTAACATAGCCGTTTGGCAACCGACTCACCGGAGTCACCCATGAGCCAGGCCTACGCAACATCGCAGGTTAACAGCAGCAGACTGGAGGCTGTCATTCAGGGGCGGTAGCCTTGCCGGATGGAATGGATCAGCAGGAGCTGCCCACAACGACCGACTCAACATGGTGACGACCTCATGTTTATTTCTGAGCTGTTCGCGTTGGCGTGGTTTGGCGGGGCTTTCAATGAGCACCCCATGTACTGTTTTTTTACACAGCCGTCATGGTGGCGCAAAAAGAGGAAATCACGCGAATACACCCAGCATAAGAAGCAAACGGATAACATTATGATTTAATTATGATTTTTACTTGGCGGCGATGCAGATGTTGCGGAGTTAGATGGAATTCTCTGCTAACGGATTAGTACCGCCTTCCATCTAATCACTGTTATGCCTACTGATGAGAAATGTGATTATGAATATAGATTTGTTTGCCCCCTATTTTAGGGATGAAAATTATCCAGTTTGGCCTTGTCCAGAGTGTGGAGCAAATTCTTTAACTGCTGTGAAAGACGGATTTAAAAAGCAATACAAGGTTCCCATTGATCCTAACCATCCAGCGTTTGATCCTGAATGGATAGAATATGTATTTACTTTAAACATGCAATGCGCAGTGCCTACTTGCGGTTGTGGAGTTGTATGTGTCGGCACAGGAGATGTTTCGCAAGAGTACTTGGATGATGGTTCTGGAGAGTGGGATTGGTTTGAAAATTTTGAAGCTAAATACTTTCAACCTCCATTACAAATATTCGAATTGCCAAAAGATACCCCTCAAGGTGTAAAAGAAGCATTAAAAGTGTCTTTTTCAACCTTTTTCTCTTCACCTAGCACAAGTTTAAGCACCTTACGTGCGGCTTTGGAGGTTTTGTTAAGTGAAATGGAAGTCGCATCAGTCGATGCAAAAGGTAACTTTCTACCGCTCGCAAAACGAATTAGTTCATTACCAGAGAATTACAGGAAAATTATTGAGCCTGCCAATGCAATTCGATGGCTTGGAAATGATGGTACACATTCTGGGTATCAAGTTAGAAAGTCGGATGTTGTTGATGGTTATCGAATCTTTGAACACATTCTTGAAGAGCTTTACCCAGAGAAGAAAGCTTCAATTGAAGCGTTAGTTGCTCGAATTAATGAAGCAAAAGGTGTCGAAAAGTAGGCATAACAAAGCATTTAAGAGTGATTCGCAACGCTTGGCAGTTTCGCTTCGCTCAAGTATAGCCAAGCGTCGCTCACACCTTAATGCGGCGTTAAGCGCACAGTCAAATTTATCAAATTAGGTAACTATGAAAATAAAAACTATAGATATCAAGGGTATTGGCGGTATAGAGAGTCTCCACCTTGATTTCGACGATAATATGAATTTTATATGTGGTCCGAATGGAATTGGTAAAACAACCATTCTTGAATGTGTAGCCCATTCATTTGCATGGAATAGTACGAACATTCTGAAGAAGCATGTAGGCAGTGACAATGGTGAGTTTACTGCGTCAATTGAGCACAATGGAAGTATGCTTGAATCTCATGTTGATATTGTCGATTTTTCACCAGAGCAAGAGTCACAGGTTCGAGGGCTTCATCAACTATCTGATAAGTTACTTTCGCTTAAAGTATCAAGAACATTTAGCTATCAACCACTCAATGCAGTTAGCAAAGATACAGATAAGCAAATTCATGTGTTGTACGAAGAAGCAAAGTCTGGTGTAAAAATAAACGAAGTAAAGAACTGGTTTGTAAATCGATATCTTTATTCTGCGCACCCAGGAGCTCTGACCGATGTACAACTACATAATCTTGAATTGGCTAAACAAAGCTTTGCTTTGTTGAACCCAGAGTTCACCTTTAGCAAGGTGATTGCGTCCTCAAATGAAATTATGGTTAATTCACCGAGTGGTGAAATATACTATGAATATCTTTCGTCAGGTTTTAAATCTTGTCTCTCAATTATATTCGGAATCATCAAAGACATAGAGTTGAGGTTTAAAAATCCTCCCATAAAAGCAGATGAGTTTGATGGTGTAATATTAATTGATGAGCTAGAGCTGCATTTACATCCAGAATGGCAAGCAAAAATTGCCAAGATCTTGGTTGAAGTGTTTCCTAGTATTCAGTTTATTACATCGACTCACAGTCCACATGTCCTACAGAATGCGAAGCCTAATGAAATCATCGCATTAGAGTTGTCGAATGGGAAAGTGAGTAAAAGAGATGTAAATGGTGATGAATATGGATTCCAAGGCTGGACCGTGGAAGAGGTTTTAGTTGATATAATGGGAATGCAAGACACACGTACAAGTACGTATAAAGAGATGTTGGGCAGTTTTGAAAATGCTATAGAACAAGAAGAATATGCTCTTGCGTTAAAACTATATAATGAGTTAGATAAACTAATTCATCCTAACAATTATATTAGGAAGCTATTGAGACTTGAACTACTCTCCATCAAAGAGGGTTGTGAATGATAAAGTTGCAGAGGATAGAGAAGCCTGCCTTTTTAACGGAAGAAAAAGTGCGTGCACTTACAGAAGAGTTCAATACGAGCAAAAAAAGCGTTTGGAATAACGACCATATAAAATCAGCACTACTATTATCCAGCCATGGGAAATGTGCCTACTGCGAATGCTCATTGACTTCAGAAAGTAATTACATGGAAGTCGAACATTTTGAAGATAAAAAAAACAACCCAGAGAAGGTAGTTGATTGGGAAAATTTGCTTCCATCATGTAAAAAGTGTAACGGATCTAAAAGTACACATAATGTACTTAGTGAACCTATTATAAACCCTTACGTGGATCAACCATCTGATCACCTCTCTATGAGGCTTTACCGACTTAAGGGAAAAACTGAAAAAGGTAAGTGTTCTATCGATGTACTCAATCTCAATCATTCTGAGAGACTTGTAATGAGTAGATTTCTTCTAGGCGAAAAAATTCAAAGTATGATTGAAACTTGCTGGGAAAGGTATGAAGCATATAATCTGAAAAATGATGTACGAACGAAAAATCGTCTTATTGTGCTAGTAGAGGGGCTTTTAGTAGAATGCTTACCTAACGCAGTTTATTCAGCATCTACTGCTACCATTTTACTTAGTGATCGTAGTTTTATTGAATTAATTGAGTGTATGAAAGCTGGAGACCTTTGGAACGAAGAGCTGGATGTTTTGTATACTAAATCCTTGCCTTCAGCGCTAGAGTGCGCTTAACAATCTGTTTAAGAGTGATTCGCAACGCTTGGCATTTTTGCTATGCGTTGCGTTTCGTGTTTTAGGTGGTTTGCGGAAACAATCGGTATTGCGTTGCTCACACCTTAACAGGGCGTTATGTGCTCTAGGAGAAACGAGTGAGTCCGCTAGAAGAAGCTCTTAAATTAGAGCGTTCAATTACAGAGGAAGAAGGGAATAACCTCGCTGAGAGAATATTGAACTCTGAGTGCTCTTCTAAAAAAGAGTTAGTTTATGATGTGGCAACAGCACTATGGAATATAGGTCAGCATCGGTATTCTGGTGAAGGTTTCTCAAAGAACGTAAGCGATATGATTTCGCATTGGTTAGAGAAGTATTTTGACGAAAATGTGCCCCACGTTAACCGCATGATAGATGTCATATACGAGCTAACCTCAGAATATTCAGACGAGGTAGTAAAGAATAAAATGGGACACCCACCTTTCTGAACGCCTTGTCGCGGCCAACACAATCGCAGGTGGGCAGGGTATTGGCTCCCCCTTCAATCCGCCGAGAGGTGGTAGCAAGGTCAGGAAAAATCAAATGGGACACCCACCTTTCTGAGCTCCTTGTCGCGGCCAACACAATCGCAGGTGGGCAGGGTATTGGCTCCCCCTCCAATCCGCCGAGGGGTGGGAGCAAGGTCAGGAGCGCCATCAGGGATGATGGCGCAGCCGCAGCGGGGCATGGATGCCCCATCTGCGGCGCTCCGCCCGACCTGGCGACCAACCTGAGGGCAACCGCACCGCGGTCGGATTGGCGGGGTTGGCCTTTCTTTTGGTGACTTTTCTTTGGCCACGCAAAGAAAAGTCACTCGCCACAGCCCGAAGGGCGGGCGAAACCCCGCATAGCGGCAATCCCGCTGGGATTGTGATGCTTGCCATAGGCAAGGAGCTTGGCCGAGCTCCTCCAAGTGGGCGGGCGTAGCCGCATCAAAGGGCTGGCCACAGGCAAGGAGCTTGGCCGAGCGCCCCCCTGACACCAATAGACGAAGCCCCTCACGGGGCTTCGCTCGTTTATGACCAACGATGAGTGTTCCAACCTTACCCCAGCAGCACTCCCAGGCTCAGCAGGGCCATCACCATCAGGGTGAGGAATCCCAGCAATGGGCCGATAAAGCGCAGCCAGTCCCCGTAGGCTACCCGGCCAATGGCCAGACCGCCCATCACCACGCCCGAGGTGGGGGTGACCAGGTTGGGCAGGCCCGAGGCGGACTGGAAGGCGGTCACCACCAGATCCCGCCCTACCCCGGCAAAGTCGGCCAGCGGCGCCAGCACCGGCATGGAGAGCACCGCCAGCCCCGATGAGGAGGGCACCACCAGGCAGAGCACCGCCTCTACCCAGTAGATGGCGTTGATAAAGGCGACCTTGGGCAGGTCCGCCAGCAGCCCCTCGGCGTAGTGCAGTATGGTGTGGGTGATATTGCCGCTGTCCATCACCACCACCAGACCGCGGGCAATGGCGATGATGAGGGCCACCCCCAGCAGATCCCGGGCGCCGCCCACGAAGCTCTCGGTGAGCTCCACCTCGCTGAGACGACCCACCAGGCCGGCCACCACGCTCGAGGCGAGGAACAGGGCCGAGAGCTCGGCCATCCACCAGCCCCCCACCGAGACCCCCCAGATCATCACGGCGAAGGTGACGGCGAAGATAAAGAGCACCGCCTGACGGATGGGGGTGAGCTCGGGCGCCTGCTCCTGACGGGAGTGGAGGAAGTGGGCCAGGTTCTCTTCCCGCTGACGGGCGACGATAGAGCGGGAGGGATCCTGCTTGACCCGCTCGGCATAGCGCATCACATAGACGACGCAGGCGAGCCAGCCCAGCAGCAGGATGGCCAGTCGCAGCCAGACCCCCTCCATAAAGTTGATCTCGGCGGCATTGGAGGCGATGACGGTGGCGAAGGGGTTGATGGTCGACCCCAGGCAGCCGATCCCGGCCCCCACCATGATGATGGCGACCCCCACTATGCTGTCGTAGCCGGCGGCGATCATCACCGGGATGAGCAGGGCATAGAAGGGGATGGTCTCCTCGGCCATGCCATAGACGGTGCCCCCCAGGGCAAACAGCCCCATCAGAATGGGGATCATCCACTTCTCACGCCCCGCCAGGCGCCCCATGGTGGCGCTGATCCCGGCGTCGATGGCGCCGGTACGGGTCACCACGGCGAGAAAGCCGCCGATCACCAGCACGAAGAGGGCCACGTCCACCGCCCGGGCGGCATAGTCGGCGGGATCATAGAAGCCCTGGATGGGGGCCATGATCACCTCAAGCGGCCCCTGGGGGTTGGCCTCGACGGGGGCGTAGGAGCCCACCACGGGGACCATGCGCCCCAGGGTTTCGTTCTTCTCCATCCGGTACTGGCCGGCCGGGATCACCCAGGTCAGGGTGGCCATCAGCACGGTGAGCAGCATCAGGATGGTATAGGCAGAGGGAAACTTGAATCGGGTCATCGTCTTGCTCCTTCGCGGGGGGCCGGGCCCCCCGCCATGCTCAGGCCACCTTGGCCATGATCTCGTTAACCGTCATCCCCCCCAGCCCCATCTTCTCGAGGGTGCGGCCGGCGCGGAAGTAGTCGGTATCGTTATAGGCCCCGTCGATGCGCAGGCAGGACTCCACCAGCGGGGTGGTGACCCCGGTCAGCTGGCCCAGCTCGTAGCAGGGCACCAGCAGGTAGGCGGCATCTTCGGTGATGTAGCGGCTCGCCGAGGAGTCGGGGGCGCTGTTGAGCTTGCCGTGGGTCTCGGAGGTGCGGTTCACCTCATAGACGCTCTGACACTCCATCTGGTAGAGGGCGTTCATCGCCTCAAGCTCGGGCACCAGCCTCAGCCCCAGCGCCTGCCCCACCGCCAGACGCTCCTGCTCCATGGCCGCCGCCGCGCGGGCGGTGGCCGGAGAGCAGCAATCCTTGTAGTAGTTGAACTCGCCACCAAAGTTCTCGAGCAGCCCCATGTTGAGGGTGGTCAGCAGGGGGTGGCCGCCGAAGTTGATGTTTTCGAGCCCGGCGCTGATGACGTTGGGCAGCGCGGTGAGGGGCAGGGGCATCAGCGGCTGCAGCCGGGCGATCGCCTCGTCGGTGCGGCTCGCCGGCAGGGCGGCGAGGGGCAAGAAGCGCTTCATGCCGAGAATGGCGAGCTCGGCCGGGCCGACGATGCGGGTCGCCCAGGGGATGGAGATGGCATCGACGAAGGTGAGATCGAGATGGCCATACCCCTCCTCCTGCTGAATGCGTTTGAGCACCAAAGAGCCATAGTTGCCCGGCATCAGCAGGATCAGCTGGCCGTCACGCAGGTGGGGGAGCATCTGGCGAAACAGGGGCTCCTGGGCAAAGGAGGGAACCGGCAGGATCAGGATATCCGCGTAATCCACCGCCTCCTCCACCCGGCGGGTGAGGCGCTCGACGGGCTGAAAACCGGCGTAGGTCAAGGCGACCCCGTTATGCTCCGCCAGGGCCCGGATGCCGCCGGCGGCGGCAATCTCATCCAGGGGGCCGTCAAACCCCTCGGATCCAAACAGGCAGACGCTCGCCCCTTGCAGGGTCAGGTGGTAGGCCGCCGTCAGCCCGGCGTTGCCCGAGCCGAAGATCGATACTCGCATGTGTGCACTCCTCCTCATGGGTGAGGGCCCAGAGTAGGAGCGCAGGATCGCGCCCCTCCAATGACGAAGGCGGTGGGCACCATGCAAAAAGCGCATGGTGACCGGGCGGCGCGATACAACCAACTGAAAAACAAGGATAAAAACGTTTACCCACTGAACCTGGCCAGAGCGGCTAACTGTGATCCGGCGCATCCCCCAGCTCGCGGATGGCCCCGATATGGAGCAAGATCCCCAGCTCGTCGGCCAGCAGCCAGAAGCGCTCAACAAACTGCTCGGCGTGGCGATGGATGGGCCTCATCCCCGGATAGAGGATGTCGAACTCGAACGGCAGGGAGAAGCGCAAGGGGCGCATCACCAGGCTCGACTGCTCGCAGGCCAGGGTGGCGGTGAAGGGGTCGGTCACCGCCATCCCCACCCCCTCGCGCACCAGGGCCGCGGCCGTGCTGGCGAGCGACACCTCCAGCTGCTGGCGGGTGGTGAGCCCATAGCGATGCAGCAGGGCATCGAGCCGGCGCTGCTGGGGATCCTTTTCGTGGCGGATGAGGGGTTGATCCGCCAGATCGGCCACATCCAGCGCCGTCAGCGCCGCCAGGGGGGAGCTCGCCGGCAGCAGGCAGACGCTCTCGCAACTCACCCGCTGGGCCTGCACCCCGGGCCAGCTCCCCTCCACGAAGGCAACCCCGATGTCGGTGGTCTGGCTCTGGATGCGGCGCAGCACCTCCTCGGAGCGGTAGGTCTTGAGCCCCACTTTGAGCCCCTCGCTACCGCGCAGGAAGCCCGCCACCACCCGGGGCAGGAAGGCGTTGGAGAGCAGCGGCATGGCGGCGATGTTGAGGGAGCCAAAGTGGCGGGTACGAATGGCGTCGGCCGCGTGATCCAGCCCGGCCACCGCCTCGAACACCCGGGCCACCTCCAGATAGAAGGCCTGCCCCTCGTCGCTGAGCTCGAGGCGATTCTTCTTGCGCACAAACAGGGTGAAGCCGAGGCGCCCCTCGAGGGCGCTCAGCAGTCGGCTGACAGCGGGCTGGCTCAGGTTGAGGCGCTCGGCGGCGGCGGTCACCGTCTGACACTCGACGATGGCGCGAAAGGCGTTGAGTTGAGAGAGTTTCATCATCCCTCCTGGGAGCAAGGCGTGGGCACCCTATCAGAGCCCGCTCCCCGGCGCCACGACCCGCCGTCCACAGTGAGAGGTGACGCCGCCCTTTCAGGTGCGGCTGTCTTTAAGCAATACCAACAGCAGCCCCAATAGCCCCAGCGGTGGCACCAGAGCGAGCAGGCCGATCACCAGCCCCACCAGCAGGGGCGCATCGCAGCGATTTCGCGCCACCCACCACCCCAGCACCGACAACAGCCCCATCGTCAGCAACACCACCTGCCCCAGCAGGGTCGCATTTATATCCACAGGCTCTCCTTTTCCTCGCGTCCATCAGAGATGAGCAGGGTGCCATCCCCGCCCCGGCTCTGCCTCCCCAGGATGGGGGCTGGTCATCGATAGGCGAGACCGAACGAGCCAATAGATGAGAATGGATATCATTTAGCGCCTGATTGGTGGATACTTGCCTGCAAGCAAAGAGGGAGAGACCACCATGAAAAAGACCATCAGCTTCGCCGGACTGCACTTTACCGTCGCCTTTACCCTGGCCTGGCTGCTGACGGGCGAGCTGCTCATCGCCAGCCTGATCGCCCTGATCGAGCCCATGGTCAATACGGTGGCCTTCTACTTTCACGACCTCGGCTGGCACAGGCTCAAGCCTCGCCACAGCCTGCAGGCCAAGACCGCCAGCTTTGCCCTGGTGCACTTCTCGGTCGCCTTCACCGTGGCCTGGCTCTTGAGCGGCGAGCTGCTCACCGGCGGTCTCATGGCCCTGGTCGAGCCCGCCGTCAACACCCTGATCTTCTTCTTCCACGAGCGGGCCTGGCGCTGCCGCCATACCCTGGCCATCGCCTGAAACCAGAGAGGGGCCCATCGGCCCCTCTTGCTGATCAGGCTGCCGAGCGGCGCCCCTGACTCCACCCCTGCATGTCGTGACCTGTAGGCGCCTGATAGAGGCGCAGATGGAATTGATCGATCACCGCCAGCAGGTGGTCGAAGAGATCGGCCTGGATCCCCTCGTACTCGCCCCAGGCCGTGGTGGCGGTGAAACAGTAAATCTCGAGGGGGATCCCCTCCCCCGTGGGCGCAAGCTGGCGCACCATCAGGGTCATGTCCTGACGAATTCGCTCGTTGGCCCTCAGATAGGCCTCCAGATAGGCGCGAAAGGTGCCCAGATTGGTGAGATGGCGCCCGTTGATGGGGTTGGCCAGCGCCTCCGTGAGCTGCTGGTTGTAGTGGCTGAGCTCCTGCTCCTTGCGACTCAGATAGGGGGCCAGCAGGCTCGCCTGACGCAGGGCCTGGATCTCGTGCTGGCCGAGGAAGCGCACGCTGGTCATGTCGATGTTGATGCTGCGCTTGATGCGCCGCCCCCCCGACTCGGTCATCCCCTGCCAGTTCTTGAAGGAGTCGGAGATGAGGGCATAGGTGGGAATGGTGGTGATGGTCTTGTCCCAGTTGGAGACCTTGACCGTGGTGAGCCCGATATCGGTCACCTCGCCGTCGGCACCGTATTTATCCATCTGCAGCCAGTCCCCCACGCTCAGCATGCGGTTGGCCGAAAGCTGGATCCCCGCCACCAGCCCCAGGATGGGATCCTTGAAGACCAGCATCAGCACCACCGTCATGGCCCCCAGGCCGCTGAAGAGGAACAGGGGTGACTTGCCGAGCAGCAGGGAGAGCATCAGGATCCCCACCATGATGCTGGCGGCCAGCTTCACCCCCTGAAAGATGCCGCGCAGGGGCAGATCGCTGCCGAGCCGGGTACGCCGGCTGACAAAGAGCAGGCAGTCGAGCAAAGAGAAGAGGGAGAGCAGCAAGGAGAGCAGGATCCAGGCCTGGGTCGAGATGACGATGGTCGCCAGGCTGTCCGAGCCGCGTGGCAGCCAGATCTCCGCCTGTCCCAGCAGCACTATGCCCTGAAACACGAAGGCCAGCCGGTTGAACAGCTTCTGCTGCATCTGCCCCGGCAGCCACACCAGACCCGAACGCTCGACCAAGCGCAGCAGGCGCACCAGCAAGATCCGGTGCAACAGCAGGTGCAGCAGCAAAGAGGTGAGTAGGATAAAGGCCAGGGCGATCACCACCCCCGCCAGGCCACTGACTTCGAGACCGAGCCCGGTCAGCCAGGAAAAGAGCTTCTCTTTCATCGGGTTCCTCCACACAGTGCGGGCAGGATACCAGCCCGAGCGCCCTCGACCCAAGCCAGCCCGACACCTCCCTTCGCACCATGGGCAGCCGCCCCTGCCCAGCGGGCGCGAATTGGAGTAGCCTGATGCCACCTATCCGATGGAGCCTCTCCCTATGAAATTCCCCCTCGTCGCCTTGCTGTTGCCCCTCTCCTGTACGGCCCTGGCCGCCCCCTCCTTCGACTGCGCCAAGGCAAGCGGCGAGGTGGAGCAGCTTATCTGCAAGGATGACGCCCTCGCCCGCCTCGACAACCGGCTCAGCACCCTCTGGCCCAAGGCCATCGCGCAGATGAGCGACGAGGAGAAGAAGCGGGAGAAGGCGATGCAGCGCGGCTGGATAAAAGGGCGCAACGAGTGCTGGAAGGGAAGCGACATGCGCGCCTGCGTCGAGCAAAACTACCTCACCCGCATCACAGAGCTGCAGATCAAGGGCGGCCAGGTGACCGTGCCCGCCCCGGTCGGCTATCGCTGCGGCGACACCCGGCTCACCGTCTACTTCTACAACGAGACGGCCCAGCGCGCCGCCGTTATCAACCTGAGCGACAAAGGGGCCGCCCCCCGGCAGTTGCTCGCCTTCAACGTGCGCACCGCCAGCGGCGCCAAGTACGAGGGGCAAAACCTCTCCCTCTGGACCAAGGGTAAAGAGGCCCTGCTGGAGCGCTATGGCCAGCCCGATAGCCAGTGCCAGGAGATGGCGGCGTCTGCCGAGTAGAGGCACGCTGGCGCCTGGCCTATGGCCAGCCCTCTGATGCGGCTGCGCCGCACGGGGGTTTCGCCCGCCCACTTGGAGGAGCTCAGTCTAGCTCCTTGCCTACGACGGGGATCTTGAACACGAGGGCCTTGCCCTCGAAGGGGTTTCGCCCGCCCTTCGGGCTGTGGCGAGTGACTTTTCTTTGCGTGGCCAAAGAAAAGTCACCAAAAGAAAGGCC
>NZ_CDDB01000107.1 GCF_000820105.1 Aeromonas schubertii
GGAAGGTGCGAACAAGTCCCTGATATGAGATCATGAGCCCCACTTGGCATCAGGTATAAGCTTCAGCATGAATCATCAGCTTACCTTCGCGGATAGCGAGTTCAATGGTAAACGCCGCAAAACCCGTAAGGAGTTATTCCTGGCTCGTATGGATGCGTTGCTCCCATGGGCGATGATGCTGGAGGTCATCGAGCCCGTCTATCCCAAGGCAGGTAATGGCCGTCGTCCCTACCCACTCGATACCATGCTCCGCATTCACTGCATGCAACAGTGGTACAACCTCAGCGACGGAGCCATGGAGGACGCACTCTACGAGATAGCCTCGATGCGTCTGTTTGCCAAACTCTCCCTGGACCAGGCCATCCCTGACCGCACCACCATCATGAACTTCCGCCATCTGCTGGAGCAGCACCAACTGGCCCGTCAGCTCTTCGACGCCGTCAACCAGTGGCTTTCTGACGCCGGCATCATGATGAAGCAAGGCACGCTGGTCGATGCCACCATCATCGAAGCCCCCAACTCCACCAAAAACAAGCGTGGAGAGCGTGACGGCGAGATGCATCAGACCAAGAAAGGCAATCAGTGGTATTTCGGCATGAAAGCTCATATCGGCGTCGATGCCAAGAGTGGCCTGACGCACAGTCTGGAGACCACGGCCGCCAACGAGCACGACCTCAATCAAGTGGGAAATCTGCTCCATGGCAAGGAAGAGTTTGTGTTCGCCGACGCTGGATATCAGGGGGCCGAAAATCGTGAAGAGCTGGCCGATGTCGAGGCCGAGTGGGCGATTGCCATGCGCCCTGGAAAACTCAAGGAACTCAAAAAATATCCCCGTAAAAACAAGGCTGTCATTGCCTTTGAGAGGCTCAAATCCAGCATCCGCGCCAAGGTGGAGCACCCGTTTCGGATCATCAAACGTCAGTTTGGCTTTGTGAAGGCGCGGTTCAAGGGGCTGCGCAAGAACGACAACCAACTGGCGATGTTGTTTACGCTGGCGAATCTGTTTCGCGTGGACCAGATGATACGGGCATGGGATAGCTGTACCCAAAAATCGAGATAAGCCTCGAAAATGAGGCTAAATGGCGCTTAATAGCCGAATACTTGCGGAAAAAAGTCAGGTTTTTGGTGTGATGGGCATTTCAAATGCGGACAAAGAGTTCGTGGTAAAGGTGCGATCCACTTGTTCGCACCTTCC
>NZ_CDDB01000108.1 GCF_000820105.1 Aeromonas schubertii
CCACACAGATACGCTCGCCTGACACAGCGCGCGACACAGTGGTAGTAAGGCGTATCCGCCAGGCTCACCTGGCTACGACGAGGCAGAGGCATCACACACCTCCCGCTTCAACAAACATCCATCAACTGTAGAGCCGGACTCCCAATAACCCCAAACAACGATGGGTGTCCATGTTAATTCATTGCCAAACAAAGATGGGTGTCCATGTTAATTAATTGATTAATTCCAAACAAAGATGGGTGTCCATGTTAATTGATTAATTATAATTATTGGAGAAAAAATGAATATAGATCTAATCAGTCCCGATCTCTTTGGCAATGATGCTGGAGAAGATGAAATACCTGAGGTGTTAAATAGCTATTTTTTAGAAAAAAGAGAACATGCAGCGTTCTTTAATGAAAACCATCGACTATCTTTTGTTCGGTCAAGAAAAGGGGTCGGTAAGTCGACTCTGCTAAGAGAAGCCATGTTTAGACGAGAAAGAATGTCGCAGGGGGAAATTCTTCTTTATGTCAAAGCATCAGACTTAGTTGCCTTTCAGAACGTTGACTCTTCTACACCTGGCGCTTTAATCCATGGTTGGCAGCAACGCATATGCTCAAGAATAAATTTCGAACTGGGAAGTACACTTAAGGTTGCTCTCAGTGATGACAAAATGAGTCTCATCGAGCAAGCAGAACTGTCTGGATTTAGAGGGAGAAACCTTGTTGGAAGTTTATTAGACCGAATGAGGATCAAGGTCAAAGACGTAGAGATTCATAGAGAAAGAATAACTTCCAAAAATCCAGAGTCACTTTTGCAACGAGTTATGGAAAACAATGTAAGAGTGTGGATATTTATTGATGATGTAGACGCCACATTCTTAAATAGTGAAGATGAGCGCCTTAGAGCCAGTACGTTCTTTAGCGCATGTAGAAATTTGTGCAACAGTGTTTCTGGCCTTAATATAAGAGCGTCCGTGAGAACAGATGTTTGGACGATTTTATCCCAATATGATGAAGCATTAGATAAATGCGAGCAATACATGCTGGATTTAAAATGGTCAACAAAAGACTCGGCTGAGATATTAGAAAATAAAATAAAAAGCTATTTTGATAGAACATATTCCCCAGCAAAAACCGCAGAACTTGTCAAACAGTTGCCAAGAATATCAAACTTAGTATTTAAAGAACCATGGCCATGGGGGAAAGCAAGATATGAAGCCGTTAGACCAATACATATTTTAAGCGCAGGAAGACCACGATGGGCATCTCAACTTTGTCGGCTAGCAGGAAAGGAGGCATACAACACCCGCAAAGAATTAATATATTTTGGAGATGTAAGCAAAGTACTGACAAAATATGGACAGGCAAGATTAGGTGATTTATACAAAGAGCATCGACATCAGTGCGTAAAAATGGAGAACATTATTGAGTCGTTTTCCGGAGGAGAACGACGATATACTACTTCAGAACTCATCCAGCACATCGAAACCCATATACTTGATAAGTATGGCGAACTTGTCATTGATGGGTTAACAAATATCGATGGCTCACTAGGGGTAGCTCATTTCATATACAGGATAGGTTTTATTACAGCTAGGGACCAATCTGTCAACGGGCCATTAGAATTTGTAAGTTTTGAAGACAGACCTAATTTGCTAAGCAGTTTTGAGAATTTAGATGATGGCCTAGATTGGGAAATACATCCAGCATACCGAGCAATATTGAGAATAAAGTAAGGAATCGCCCCCAACAAAACATCAATATTTACAGTTCTGGTAATCACCTGATATCAGTCTCAAACCGGTTTCTCGTTTACGCTATTTTAGAACGCACTTCCTTCGTGATAAATTTCAGACCCTTTTTGAACATGCTGTAGGGGATTAGCCCCCGTCGACGTTCGTCCGCCTTTAAAAACAAAAATCCCCCGCCTTTGCAAAAGACGGGGGATTTTTTTATTGGCTTAGCCCACCAAAAACGCCCTTAACCGCTCAAACTCCGCCGGCAGAGTGACCGACAACAGCGGCAGCTCGGCGTGTTTGGCGAGCGGCCCCGGCAGGGGCACATCGAGACCCAGGATCTCGTCCACGCTCTCTTTGAACTTGGCCGGGTGGGCGGTGCAGAGGAACACCCCCACTTCGTCCTCTTTCAGCTCGCTTTGCAGGGCGTCCCAGGCGATGGCGCCGTGCGGCTCGCACAGATACCCCTCGGCGTGCAGGCGCTTGAGGGCATCGACCGTCTGCTCATCGCTGCGCATGGCAGAGCTCAGGGTCTCCAGGGCCCAACCCATGCGGCGACACAGCTCTTCGACCCGCGGCCAGTTGTTGGGGCGACTCACGTCCATGGCATTCGACAGGGTCGCCACCGTCTGGTGCGGCTCCCACACGCCGGTCTTGAGGTAACGGGGCACGGTATCGTTGGCGTTGGTGGCGGCGATAAAGCGCTTCACCGGCAGCCCCAGCGCCTTGGCAATCAGGCCGGCGGTGAGGTTGCCGAAGTTGCCCGACGGCACGCTCACCACGGCGTTGGCGCGCTCGGCTTTGGGCAGCTGGGCGATGGCCTCGAAGTAGTAGCAGACCTGGGCCAGCAGGCGGCTGATGTTGATGGAGTTGGCCGAGTTGAGGCCAATGGCTTTTTTCAGCGCCTCGTCATCGAAGGATTGCTTGACCAGGGCCTGGCAGGCGTCGAAGTCGCCCTCGATGGCGATGGTGCGGATATTGCCGCCCAGGGTGCAGAAGAGCTTCTCTTGCAGCGGGCTTATCTTGCCCTTGGGATAGAGGATCACCACCTCGATCCCCGCCAGCCCATAGAAGGCGTGGGCCACGGCGGCGCCGGTGTCGCCCGAGGTGGCGGTGAGTATGGTTATCTTCTCATCGGTGCGAAACGCCGCCAGACACTGGGCCATGAAGCGGCCGCCGAAGTCCTTGAAGGCCAGGGTCGGGCCGTGGAACAGCTCCAGGGCGTGGATGCGATCGCTGACCTTGGCGAGCGGCGCCGGGAAGGTGAAGGCGGATTCGACCATCTGGCGCAGGGTCGCCTCGCTCACCTCGTCACCGAGCAGATGGCCGAGCAGGCGGATGGAGCGCTCGCGCAGGGGCAGGTCGAGCAGGGCGTCGACGTCCTCCAGGGGCGAGATCACCTCGGGGAAGAAGAGCCCCTGACCGCGTCCCAGCCCCTGGCGCACGGCCTGGGCAAAACTCACCTGTTCACTGTTGTCCTTGATGTTGTACAGATTCATAGCTCGCTTCCTGTGATCCGTGCCCCTTGCAGGTCGAGTTTGCAGACACGGGCAAAACCATCTTCATTTTTGACGAAATTGAGTTCCAGCCAGCGCTTGAGGCGCTCGGCCTGGGCGGCATCTTTCATGACCGAGAACAGGGTCGGGCCCGAGCCCGAGATGCCGGTCGCCAGGGCTCCGTTCTGGGCGGCGTGATCGCGCACCTCGTTAAAGCCTTCGATCAGCGCCGCGCGGTAGGGCTCGGCAATCACATCCTTGAGCACGCTGGCGGCCAGGGGCTCCTGGCCGGTGTAGCTGGCGTGCACGAAGGCGGCCAGGCGACGGCCGAAGGTGAGGCAGTCCTGGCGGCGATACTGGGCCGGCAGGATGGCGCGCGCCGCGGCGGTCGACACCACTGTGCCCGGGTAGCAGACCACCCAGTACCACTCGTCGAAGGCCGGAATGCCCTGGCTGATGATGCCCGCCTCCTCGACGATAAGCTGCATGCCACCGAGATAACAGGGGGCGACGTTGTCGTAGTGGACCGAGCCCGAGATGCGCCCCTCCATCTCCCCCATCAGCAGTAGCAGTGCCTCTTCGCCGAGGGGATGGCCGTGAAAGGCGTTGAGCCCTTCCAGCGCCGCCACCACGCTGCAGGCGCTCGAGCCAAGCCCCGAGCCCACCGGCAGGTTTTTCTCCAGCACCATGTGCAGGGGCTTGAGGGCGAGCCCCTGTTTTTGCAGCGCATCCCCATAGCCGACCCAGCAGTCGTAGAGGATGTTCTTTTTCGGATCATCGGGGAGCTTGTGGGCAAAGCGCCCGACGGCGGCGAGGGAGAAGGGGGCGTCCCCCGCCTCGACCAGCACCCGATCGCCGAGCAGGGAGCCATCGATGGGGGCCAGGGCCGCCCCCAGCACGTCGAAGCCGACGCTCAGGTTGGCGCTCGATGCCGGCGCATAGGCCACCACGCTGTCGCGCATGTCTGCACTCATCATCAGATCTCCTGCTGCCAGTTCTGGGTGCGCAGTATGTCGGCAAACACCCCGGCGGCGGTCACGTCCGCCCCCGCACCATAGCCGCGCAGCACCAGGGGGATGGGCTGGTAGTAGCTCGAGAAGAAGGCGAGCGCGTTCTCACCGTCCTTGACCTTGAAGAGCGGCTCGTCCGGGCCGACCGCCTTGATGGCGACCTTGCACTTGCCCCCCTCGATGGAGCCCACGTAACGCAGCACCTTGCCCTCGGTCTGGGCCGCGGCGAACTGGTCGCGGAACCAGCCGTCAGCCTCGGGCAGGCGGGCCATGAAGGAGTCCACATCGCCGCTCACATCGAAGCCGGGCGGCAGGGCCTGCTCGACCTGCACATCGGCAAGCTCGAGGGGCATGCCGGCCTCGCGGGCCAGAATGAGCAGCTTGCGCGCCACGTCCATGCCGTTCAAGTCATCGCGCGGATCCGGCTCGGTGAAGCCGTTGCCACGGGCGATCTTGGTCGCCTCGCTAAAGGCCATGCCCTCGTCGAGCTTGCCGAAGATAAAGGAGAGCGAGCCGGACAGTATGCCGTCGAAGGCGCGCAGGCGATCGCCCGCCTTGATGAGGTTTTGCAGGTTCTCGATGACCGGCAGGCCGGCGCCCACGTTGGTCTCGTAGAGGAACTTGCGGCGGGTCTGTTGGGCGGTGCGGCGCAGGGCCTTGTAGTAATCCATGGAGCCGGTGTTGGCCTTCTTGTTCGGGGTCACCACGTGGAAACCGGCGGCCAGGAAGTCGGCGTATTGGGCGGCCACGGCTTCGCTCGAGGTGCAGTCGACGATCACCGGGTTGATGATGTGGCTCTCTTCCACCAGGCGCTTGACCTCTTCCAGGGTGAAGCTGCCACGCCCCTCGGCGAGCTGGGCCTTCCAGTTGTCGAGCTTGAGGCCATCGGGGCAGCTCACCATCTGGCGGCTGTTGGCCAGCGCCACGACGCGCAGGCCTATGCCCTGCTCGGCCAGCACCGGCTGCTGGCGGCGGATCTGCTCGACCAGGGCCTCGCCGACGCCGCCCACGCCAACCATGAAGAGATCGATAAACTGCTGGCTGCCGAAGAAGTTCTGGTGGCAGGCCTTGATGGCCTCGGCCACCTTGCCGGCGCGCACCACGGCGGAGATGGAGCGCTCGCTCGAGCCCTGGGCGATGGCGACGATGTTGATGGAGGCCTGGGCCAGGGAGGTAAAGAAGCGCGCCGCCATGCCTTTGCTGGTGCGCATGCCGTCACCGATCAGCGAGATGATGGCCAGGTTGCTCACCACCTCGAGGGGCTCGAGCAGCTGGTTTTTGAACTCCAGCGCGAACTCGCGCTCGAGCACCTTGCGGGTCTTCTCCTCGTCGTAGCTGTGGATACAGAAGCTGACGCTGTACTCGGAGGATGACTGGGTGATGAGCACTATGCTGACCCCGGCGCGCGAGACGGCGGCGAAGATGCGGCCGGCCATGCCGACCATGCCCTTCATGCCGGGGCCGGAGACGTTGAACATGCTCATGCCCGAGAGATCCGAGATGGCTTTGACCTTGAGGCCATCGTCACCGCTGTCGGGGCCGATCAGGGTGCCGGGGCCCTGGGGATTGAAGCTGTTTTTAATCAGGCACGGGATCTGGAACTGGGCCACCGGGGCGACGGTTTTCGGGTGCAGCACCTTGGCGCCGAAGTAAGAGAGCTCCATCGCCTCCTTGTAGGAGAGGGTTTTCAGCAGGTAGGCGTCCGGCACCAGGCGCGGATCACAGCTGTAGCAGCCCTCCACGTCGGTCCAGATCTCGCAGCACTCGGCGTCGACGCAGGCGGCCAGCACGGCGGCCGAGTAGTCGGAGCCGTTGCGACCGAGCAGCACAGTCTCGCCCTTGTCGTTGCCGCCGGTGAAGCCCGGCATCAGGTAGAAGCGCTGGTTATCGAGCCCGGCCGCGGCAAAGCGCTGGCGGGAGGCCTCGATGTTGACGTGGGCCTCGAGGAAGTTGCCGTCGGTCACCAGCAGCTGCTCGGGGCAGATGAAGCCGGTCTCGATGCCGCGCGCCTGCAAGAGGCCGGTCATGAAGGCGATGGAGAGGTTCTCGCCACGGCTCAGGATACGGGCCTGGACGTTGTCCGGGCACTGACCGAGCAGGGCGATGCCGCGCATCATGCGCTCGACACTGCCGAGCTCCTCGTCCAGACGGGCCTTGAGGCTGGCGTCATCCAGCGCCGGGCAGGCGCTCTTGAGGCCGGCCAGTACCCGCTCGAAGATGGCGCGGATATCGCTCAGGGTTTGGCTCGCGTCCATGCCGCGGCTGGTCTGCTCGACCAGGGCCACCAGGTGGTTGGTCACCTTGGCCGGGGCCGACAGTACCAGGGCCACCTGGGACTGGCTATGGGTGTTAATGGCGATTTCGGCGGCCCGCAGGAAACGCTCGGGATCCGCCAGACTGGACCCACCAAACTTCAACACTCGCATCTCTTCTCTCCCTGTAATTTGCCTAACAAAAAGGCCCGTACTGGGTGGTACGGGCCTTTTGGTGATGTTTGAACCTGTTTCGTTCGCGTATCAGCCGACCCCAGCGCCACCCATGGTGGTACCGGTAGTAATAATGGTGGTGGTGATACGTTGACGCTGAGCCATGAACGACATCTCTGAATCGAAAGTGCTTTTAGCAATACCCCGAGGGGCCTTGGGCTGTCAACTCAATCTTTCAGACCGAGGCGACGGGCGAGGTCTTTGCACAAGAGGTGGAGCATGTTGAGATCCCGCTGGGGCAGCATGGGAATCCGGTCCATCGCCCATTGATGCAGTTTTTCATCCTGCGAAACACCCAGTTCACCGAGTAACCCGGAGGTGGTCCCCTTGAGCACCCTGACCTGGGCCTCGCTCACCGCCTCGTCGGCGGGCGCCTCGGGGGCGTCGAGCAGGGGGCTGAGCTCCCAGGCATACAGCATGATCGCCTGGCCGAGGTTGAGCGAGGGGTAGCTGACCCGAAGCGGCAGATAGCTGATGAGATCGCAGTGGCCGAGCTGCTCATTGGAGAGCCCCGACTCCTCACAACCAAACACGATGGCGACTTTTTCCAGCTTTTTCGCGGCAATTTGTTCGCGAATTTGCGCCGGGGTCAGGTAGTGCTGGTAGCGACCACGCTGGCGGGCCGTGGTGGCGATGGCGAGATCCACGTCGGAGAGGGCCGCCTCCAGGGTGTCGAACGATTCGGCCGAGGCGAGCACCTCCTGGGCGCCGTGGGCCACCCAGCTCGCCTGCTCGGCCTCGTGGGCCTGGCTTGCGACGATGCGCATGGCGTCGAAGCCCATGGTCTTGATGGCGCGGGCGGCGGCGCCGACATTCTCGGGACGGGCCGGCGACACCAGCACAAAATAGAGCTTCATGGGGGATTCCTCTCGGGCAAACAGGGGGCGAAATCTACCGTTTCCGCCACAAAAATGCCACTTGAACAGCCGTTTGAACCTTGCCATAGTGGCCAAAAAAGCCACAAGGAAGGTGATGAATGAAACCGACTCTGGAGCAGGAGGTCGCAAGGACCATACTGCAGCGCTTCGAGGCCTTCTACAGCCGCTTTCTCGAGATCACCCGCGGCGCCAAGAGCCGCTTCGAGCATTGCGACTGGCTCGGGGTGCAGCTCGCCGGGCGTGAGCGGATCCGCCTCTACGACTATCACGTGGGGGCCACCGCCGCCTCTATCCGCCAGATGATGGGGGAGCACCACGTCAATCAGGAGCTGCTCAAGCGGGTCAAGGGGGCCTTTAGCGATCTACTGCCAGGCTGCGAGAACTTCGAGGTGGCCGAGTCGTTTTTCAACTCCGTCTACCGGCGCATCTTCCGCCATCGCAACATCAAGGACGAGAACCTCTACATTCACCGCTTCCTCTCCCGGGGCGACAATCCGGATCTCTCCCGCCTGCTGCGTCGCTACCAGAGCGATGCCACCGCCCTGCCGGCCACCCTGGACCAGATCTTGAGCGACTTTCGCTTCACCCTCCCCTATGAGGACAGCCGGCGCGACATCATGGATATCTGCCGCCACCTGGCCGAGAGCGGACCGGCCCTGCTGCAGGAGCGCCCCTTCACCCTGGAGCTGCTGCGCGAGCCCTTCTTTCGCAACAAGGCGGCCTATCTGGTGGGACTGGTGCGCTGCGACGGCCAGGTGCTCCCCTTCCTGCTGCCCCTGCTCAACAGCGGCGAGGCGATCAGCGTCGACACCGTCATCTTCGAGCCCGATATCGCCTCCATCGTGTTTGGCTTCGCCCGCGCCTATTTCATGGTCTATGCCCCGGCGCCGGCCCTCTATGTGGCCTTCTTGCGCCAGATCCTCCCCAACAAGGCGGACTACGAGATCTACAACGCCATCGGCTGCCAGAAGCACGGCAAGACAGAGCTCTATCGCCACTACCTGCAACACCTGGCCCAGAGCCGGGAGCAGTTCATCATCGCCCCCGGCATCAAGGGGATGGTGATGAGCGTGTTTACCCTCCCCTCCTACGACGTGGTGTTCAAGGTGATCAAAGACGAGTTCACCCCCCCCAAGGAGGTGAGCCACGAGCAGGTCAAAGAGAAGTACCGGCTGGTCAAGCAGCACGACCGGGTCGGGCGCATGGCCGACACCCAGGAGTTCACCAACTTCGAGTTTCCCCTCGAGCGCATTCACCCGGATCTTCTGGCCGAGCTGCAGAAGGTGGCGCCCTCGGCGCTGACCCTCACCCGCGACAAGCTGGTGATCCGCCACCTCTACACAGAGCGCAAGATGATCCCGCTCAACCTCTACCTGGATCAGGCAGACGAGCAGCAGACCCGGCTGGCCCTGGAGGAGTACGGCAACGCCATCAAGCAGTTGGCGGCGGCCAACATCTTCCCCGGCGACATGCTGTTTAAAAACTTCGGGGTAACCCGTCACGGCCGGGTGGTCTTCTATGACTACGACGAGATTTGCTACATGACCGAGTGCAACTTCCGTCAGATCCCGCCGCCTCGCTACCCCGAGGATGAGCTGTGCGCCGAGCCCTGGTATTCGGTGGGGCCGAGCGACATCTTCCCCGAGGAGTTCGCCACCTTCCTGCTGCAAAAACCCCAGGTGCGCGAGATCATGCTGGCCCTGCACAAGGAGATGTTCGAGGCGAGCTTCTGGCAGGAGCAGCAGCGACGCATCCGCGACGGCCACATTGAGGATGTCTTTCCCTATCGGCGCAAAAAACGCTTCAAGTATCAAAGGGGTGGTTAAAGAGAGTCTCTTTCGATACCCTCGATAACCGATGAGGGGGTGGCCCCTCCCACGCTTGCGAGGGCACCATGGGGATCACCAGAGAGGGGCGTCAACACGCCCCCGTCTCCTTCTCTCTTTTCATCACCCTGACCTTTGCCCTGTTACTGGGCATCCTCATCACCCTGCTCGCCTTTCAGGCCTATCAGGAGGCGATCAGGATGGCCCTCTCCCAGCAGAAGCAGGAGCTGCGCCACGTGCGTGACCGGGTGCAGGGCGCCATGGATGAGGAGAGGGCCAACTCGGCCGCCCTGCTGCGGATGATCGGCAACGACCCGCTGCAGGACAAGCAGAGCTGGGCACAGCGACGCAGCTTTCTGCCCCTGTGGCGCAAGATCCTGATCCTGCGACCCTCCATCGAGGGGCTCTTCATGCAGTGGCAAGACGGGGATCTCTTCACCCTAAGCCGGATAGACAGGCCCGCGCAGCCCCCTCACTGGCTGTTGACCGAGGTAGAGAGCGATGGCGCCACCCAGACCCGCATCCTGTTCGACGATGATCTCAATGAGCTGAGCCGCGAGCAGGGGCCCATCACGACCCCCCGCCTGGGTGCACGCCTGTTTGCCCGGCTGCAACAGAGCCAGCAGCCCCTCTCCCTGCCCCTCAACAAGCAAAACGACAAGATAGATGCCACCCTGGCCACCCTGATGGCGACCCGCAACGGTGAGGCCGTCATGGGGTTGGGATCCGGCCTGGCCGTGATGCGCCGCGCCCTGGAGCAGGCCTATGGGGATCTCGATGGCAACCTGCTGGTGATAGATACCCGCCAGCTGCGGCTCATCTATGGCAACCACTTGCCTGCAGGGACCCTCAAGGAGGGGGAGGCCCCGCCACTGGCCAGCCTCCCCTCGCCGCTGCTGCAGCAACTGGCCCGGGAGCTGGCCAGACCCGGCGCCCTGGGCCACCCGCTCAACCGGGTGACCCTGCCCGACGGCCAGGAGTGGCGTCTTCACGACATCAACACCGAGGATAACGAGGTGAGTGTGCTGCTGGCCTACCCCATGGACAGGCTGGAGCAAAAGGCCAACCGGGTCGCCCTCACCTTCACCCTGCCCCTGCTGCTCTACTTCCTGCTGGCCCTGCCCTGCATCTGGTGGTGCGCCCGCCGCATCAGTCGTCCCCTGCAAGGGCTCACCGCCGAGCTGGGAGCGCTCGGCCAGTTCCGTCTCGATGCCGCCCCCCTGGCGCGCTATCCCATCACAGAGCTCGATGCCCTGAGCGTCACCATCACCCGTCTCAAGGATGCCCTGCGTCACTTCATCAACATCGGCGAGGCGATGGCCAGCCGTCCCAGCTTCGAGGCGCTGTTGCAGCAACTGCTGGACGAGTCGTGCCAGGTACTGCAGGCCAGAGGAGGCGCCATCGCCCTCCAGGAAGAGAGCGGCTTTCGTATCCTGACCGGACGCTGGGAGGCGCAGATCATCACGGCGCCTGACGAGACCTTCACCCTGACCCAGGAGGAGATCCTCTCCTCCACCGAGGGGCGCCTCCTTCCCCCAAGCGAGGCCCAGTGGCAACGGCTGCGCTTTCTGGTCCCGGATCCGGGTCCCTGCCTGCTGGCCATGGAGCCCCTCAAGGACCACCTGGGCAACTGGGCGGGCGTGATGATCTTCGTCCTGCCCGATACCGACACGGAGCGGTTGCATGCGGGACTCAACTTGCTGCGAGCCCTGGCCGGCAACACCGGCTCGGCCCTCCTGACCCAGCGCCTGATCCACGAGCAGAAGGCCCTGCTCGATGCCCTGGTGCAACTGGTGGCCGGCGCCGTCGACGCCAAGAGCCCCCACACGGGAGGCCACTGTCGCCGCGTCCCCGAGCTGGCCATGGCCCTGGCCCGGGCCGCCAGCGAGAGCCGGCAAGGGGAGCTGGCCACCTTCCGCCCCGGCCCCAGGGAGTGGGAGGCCATCGAGCTGGCCAGCTGGCTGCACGACTGCGGCAAGATAACGACCCCGGAGTATGTGATGGACAAGTCCACCAAGCTCGAGACCCTGCACAACCGGATCCACGAGGTGCGTACCCGCTTCGAGGTACTCAAGCGCGATGCCCTGATCACCGCCCTGGAGGGGGGGCTCGACGCCTCCCGGACGGCGGCGGCCCGCCGGGAAGTGGCGCAGCAGTGGCGGCAGCTGGATGAGGAGTTTGCCTTCGTCGCCCGCTGCAACCTGGGACAGGAGCGGATGGATGAGACCGCCATCGCCCGCCTCGGGGAGATCGCCGGGCGCAGCTGGCTGCGCACCCTGGACGACCGGCTGGGGCTGTCGGATGAGGAGCTCTCGCGCCATCCCCCGCCCCACCCCCTGCCGGTGCGCGAGCCCCTGCTGGCGGACCGGCCCGAACAGCGCATCCCCTATGAGGTGCCTGCGGTGCGCGATCCTCGCTTCGCCCTGCAGCCACCGCCCTGGCTCTATGACAGGGGGGAGCTGCACAACCTCACCATAGGCGCCGGGACCCTGACCCGGGAGGAGCGCTACAAGATTAACGAGCACATCATCCAGACCATTCGGATGCTCGAGGCCCTCCCCTTCCCGCAACACCTCAAGGGTGTACCCGCCATGGCGGGCGGGCATCACGAACGGATGGATGGCCGTGGTTACCCCTGCGCCGTGCCGGCGGGCGAGCTGGACCTGTGTACCCGTATCATCGCCCTGGCCGATGTGTTCGAGGCGCTCACCGCCAGCGATCGTCCCTACAAGCAACCCAAGAGCCTGAGTCAGGCCCTCACTATCATGCAGGGCATGGTGAAGGGGGGACATTTAGACCCGACCCTGTTTGCCCTCTTCGTGCGAAGCGGCCTGTGGCGGGAATATGGCAGGCGCTACCTCTCTGCGGCGCAGCAGGATGAGGTGGATACGCGGGCCCTGTTGGAGGAGGAGAGTGCGACAGCCAGCGTCGCGTGAGGGGAAAAACGAAGGGCCGCGACGGCGGCCCTTGAGGGTGGCTTACCTGGCTGCGCCCCGGCTTTCGAAGGTGAGCAGCACGGCGCCGTCGGCACTCTTGAGCTCGAGACGATCACCGGCGACGGCATAGCCCTTCACCTGACCCAGCTTGCCGAAGAACTCCCCTTCCCGGGCCGAGAGATCGCCTTCGACGCACATCATGCGAGTCGCCCCGACCGGGCCCAGGGTGAGGGTGCTGGCATCGATCTGCTCGATGGCCCCGAAGTAGCGGTTACAACCGCCACGCCCGGCCAGGCGGTCACCGGCCACCTGCAGGGTGAAGGTATCGCCCTTGGCACCAGCCAGTTGCCACTGCTGGCTCTTGAACTGCTCCATGCTGTTGCCACTGTTCACGCTGCATCCCCCCAGGACCAGGGCGGCCATCAGAACCAAACGGTTTGTCATCGTCTTCTCTCTCGCTGTGGATGGTGGCCCATTTGAAGCGAAGCTGACTGCCTTGTCAAATTGGCCAAACTGAACAAAAAAGAGACTGATGTAGAGATTAGACCAGTAAAATGCTGTGATTTTTCACGAAATCAATATAATTGCCGAATCTGTGTGCCAGGGCACACTCGATTGAACGAAAAATGGCTAGATTGCTCTCTTGGGATGAGAATCCTGCAAGATCGCAGCAACTTCGCCGAGGATAAGCGAATATGGCCCAAAAACACCGCATTCTCGTGCTCAACGGTCCGAACCTGAATCTGCTGGGCAAGCGGGAGCCGGGTATCTACGGTAGCCAAACCCTGGCCGACATCGTCGCCGATCTGCAGCAGCAGGCCGACACCCTGGGGGTCGAGCTCGAACACCTGCAGTCCAACGCCGAGAGCGAGTTGATCGGGGCCATTCATCAGGCCATGGGCCGGGTCGACTTTATCGTCATCAATCCCGCCGCCTTCACCCACACCAGCGTCGCCCTGCGCGATGCCCTGCTGGGGGTGGCCATCCCCTTTATCGAGGTGCACCTGTCCAATGTCCATGCACGGGAGCCCTTTCGCCACCACTCCTACCTCTCCGATGTCGCCAAGGGCGTCATCTGTGGGCTGGGAGCGGCCGGCTACGAATTTGCCTTAACCGCGGCCGTGCGTCATCTGCGCGCCGCATAATCTTTCACGCACAGACAAAAGAAGAAAGAGAATGCTAATGGATATCCGCAAGATCAAGAAACTGATTGAACTGGTTGAAGAGTCCGGCATCGCTGAGCTGGAGATCTCCGAAGGTGAAGAGTCCGTGCGCATCAGCCGCAACTTCGGCGGCCAGGTGACTGCCGCCCCGCAGATGATGATGCCGCAGATGGCCGCTCCGGTCGCTCAGGTTGCCGCCGCTCCGGTGGCTGCCGCCCCGGCTGCCGACGCCACCCCGAGTGGCCACCTGGTCCGCTCCCCCATGGTCGGCACCTTCTACCGATCCTCCAGCCCGGAGGCCAAGGCCTTCGTGGAAGTGGGTCAGCAGGTCAATGCCGGCGATACCCTGTGCATCGTCGAAGCCATGAAGATGATGAACCAGATCGAGTCTGACAAGAGCGGCGTGATCAAGGCCATCCTGATCGAGAACGGCCAGCCCGTGGAGTTTGACGAACCGCTGTTCATCATCGAATAAGGGACGTCACATGCTCGATAAAGTCGTCATCGCCAACCGGGGCGAAATCGCCCTGCGCATCCTGCGCGCCTGCAAGGAGCTCGGGATCAAGACGGTCGCCGTGCACTCCACCGCCGACCGCGAGCTCAAGCACGTGCTGCTGGCCGATGAGTCCATCTGCATCGGCAAGCCGGCCAGTACCGACTCCTACCTCAATATCCCGGCCATCATAGCCGCGGCCGAGGTGACCGGTGCCGTCGCCATTCACCCGGGCTACGGCTTTCTCTCCGAGAACGCCGACTTTGCCGAGATGGTGGAAAAATCCGGCTTCATCTTCATCGGTCCGCGCGCCGACACCATCCGTCTGATGGGGGACAAGGTCTCCGCCATCGATGCGATGAAGAAGGCGGGCGTCCCCTGCGTGCCGGGCTCCGACGGTCCGGTCGAGAACGACGCCAAGCGTAACGCCGCCATCGCCAAGCGCATCGGTTACCCGGTGATCATCAAGGCCGCCGGTGGCGGCGGTGGTCGTGGCATGCGCGTGGTGCGCAGCGAGGCCGAGCTGGCGGGCGCCATCGCCCTGACCAAGTCCGAGGCCGGTCAGTTCTTCAAGAACGACATGGTCTACATGGAGAAGTTCCTCGAGAACCCGCGCCACATCGAGATCCAGGTACTGGCCGACGGCCAGGGCAACGCCATCTACCTGGGTGAGCGTGACTGCTCCATGCAGCGCCGTCACCAGAAGGTGGTGGAAGAGGCGCCGGCACCGGGCATCACCGAAGAGATGCGTCGCAACATCGGCGAACGCTGTGTGCGCGCCTGTATCGAGATCGGTTACCGCGGCGCGGGCACCTTCGAGTTCCTCTACGAGAACGGCGAGTTCTACTTCATCGAGATGAACACCCGTATCCAGGTAGAGCACCCGGTCACCGAGCAGATCACCGGTGTGGATCTCATCAAGGAGCAGCTGCGCATCGCCGCCGGCCAGCCCCTGTCGATCACCCAGCAGGACATCCGTATCCGTGGCCACGCCATCGAGTGCCGGATCAATGCCGAGGATCCGGCCACCTTCCTGCCCTCCCCGGGTCTGATCCAGCGCTTCCACGCGCCGGGTGGTCTGGGCGTGCGTTGGGACTCCCACATCTATGCGGGATACAAGGTACCCCCCTACTACGATTCGATGATCGGCAAGCTTATCTGCTTTGGCGAGAACCGTGACGTCGCCATCTCCCGCATGCGCCAGGCCCTCGACGAGCTGGTGGTGGAGGGGATCAAGACCAACGTCCCGCTGCAAAAAGAGATCATGAAGGACGAGAACTTCCAGCACGGTGGCACCAACATCCACTACCTGCACAAGAAGTTGGGTCTGTAAGGACCCCCTGCAAAAAGGGCCGTGGCGACACGGTAATGCCGATCAGTTAAGG
>NZ_CDDB01000109.1 GCF_000820105.1 Aeromonas schubertii
ACTTGTTCGCACCTTCCTTAACAGGAATAATATCAGAGCGTTCACTTTATTATTTTATTCATCACTTAATCATTTTTTGAATATAGATAAAAAGATATTTCTAATTTAGCAAAATATATACCTGATTACCCATGATTAGCAGTCACCACGAACTATACTGATCTTACGTACAGTTACTGAGGTGCGAGATCATGGCCAAAAGCAAAGTCCAATTCCAGAAAGGCTACAGCCTGTTTGAGTTTTTCAAGGACTATGGCACTGAAACGCAGTGTGAAAACGCGCTGCTCGCTTGGCGTTTTCCACACGGTTTCGTCTGTCCTGAGTGCGCCAACAAGACCTGTTGTCGCCTGAAAAGTCGGCCACGCGTGCTGCAATGCAATCACTGCCGTCACCAGATGTCATTGACTGGAAACACCATTTTCGCAAACACCAAGCTCCCTCTGACCAAGTGGTTTCTGGCAATGCACTTGTTATTGCAGACCAAAACAGGCTTGTCAGCGATGGAGCTAAAGCGTCAGTTGGGCGTCAAATATGACACCGCCTGGATGCTCAAGCACAAGCTGCTGCAAGCCATGAAAGAGTCCGATGACAAGCAGCCCATCAGCGGCATCATTCAGCTCGATGATGTTTACTGGGGTGGCGAGCGCCGTGGTGGCAAACGGGGTCGGGGCGCGGCAGGCAAGACGCCGTTTGTGGCGGCAGTGGCCCTGAACAAGGAAGGGCATCCAATCAAGATGCGGATGACGGTGGTTGATGGTTTCAAAACCAAGTCCATTGCGGATTGGGCAAAACGGCATGTTGCCAGTGGTAGCGCGGTGATATCAGATGGATTGGCCTGTTTCAAAGCGGTCAAGGAGGCCAATTGTGAGCACCTGGGTGTTGTCACCGGGGGCAACCTTGACTTGCTGGATCATCCGGCATTCAACTGGGTAAACACGATGATAGGGAATGTGAAAAACTCGCTGCGGGGCAGTTGCCATAGGCTCGGAGCGAAGCATTTACCAAGGCATCTTGCTGAATACTGCTTCCGGTTTAATCATCGTTTTGACCTCAAGAGCATGTTGGTAGAATTGGGGCATGCAGTCGTGGTAAGCATCGCCGATGCCATATCGGCTCTTGAAGCTGGCTGAGGGTCATGGGTAATCAGGAATATATATTAAGTCATGGGATGACACGGTTCTTATTCTGGTTCATCTTCCGGATTGGCGATCAGGATCTCGGTCAGGCGGCCCTGCTCGTTACGACTGAGCACCAGCTTGCGGCCCGGTTGTAGATCGGCCGGGCTGCCGTTCAGCCAGCGGGTATCGTCATCGAAGGCCAACACACCGAGTCCCTGCAGCCGCAGGGCGCGGCCCGTAACCGCCAGCAGCGAGGCTTCGGCCCGGCGCCACTGGCTGGTCGGCAAGAATCCGGCGATGGCGTCGGCCATGCCGATCCGCTCGGCGACCCCGTCACGGCTGAGGATGGCCAGACGCATGCCGGGTCTGAGCTCATCACTGCCTGCCACCCCGCTCAGCGCGGCGTTGCCGAGTTCGAGTTCGGCGCCCTGAAACTGCAGGCGCAGGCCATCGTTGTGTTCCAGCTCCACCAGCCAGAGCTCGCCATCGGCGGCCAGAGCGCAGAGCGGCAGTGTCAGCAGCAGGAGGGAAGTACGTGTCATAGCAAAAGGCCCATGGTCAAACCGTGCGAGGTTTAACTATGGACCCAGCTGTACCATTTTTCCGCCAGCGCCACGCCGGCCTGGCTCAGTCATCCTCGCGGCAGCGGCTCAGGCGCATGCCGTCAAACTTGCACTCCAGCTCGAGCCAGCGCCCTTCGAACGGCGCCAGACTGTTGTCCGAGGTGGTGTAGCCCCAGATCCGCCCCCCTTCGACCGGCCCTTCCAGATCCATCTCGTCCTTGTCATCTTCGTCGAGGGCTTCGACCTTGCGTACATAGCGCACGCCGTTCTCCACCACCCCCTTCATCTCGACCCAGGTACCGCCGAGATCATCCTCGTCGAGCCAATCCTTGAAGCGGGTCTGGTCGTCGATCACGAACGGCATGCCGTTGACCATCAACTGGCCAAGCTGCCAGGTGGTGCGGCCGGTCAGTTTGAATTCGGTCGCCTGTGCGGTGCCAAGTGGCAACAAGATCAGCAACAGGAGGGCGCAGAGAGACTTCTTCATCAGGGATCCTCGGGGTTACACTGGCAAACAGGATGCCGAATCCGGTATGAAAAGAGCGTGAAACCCTCGCCAACCAGGAGAGCAAAGCATGAAGATTTTGGTAGTGGAAGACAATCCTCAGGTGGCGGAAACCATCATGGATTATCTGGAGCTGGCCGGTCACCGCCTCGATTGTGCCTATCACGGTCAGGCCGCGCTGCAACTGCTGGAAGAGCAGCGTTTTGACGTCATCATCATGGATGTGATGATGCCGCGCCTCGATGGCCTCAGCACGGTGGCGCGCCTGCGCGAGCAGGGGATTGCCACTCCCGTGCTGTTTCTCACCGCCCGCGACAGCCTGGAAGACAAGCTGGCAGGCTTCAAGGCGGGAGGAGATGACTATCTGGTCAAGCCGTTCGCCATGGAGGAGCTGGAGGTACGGCTGCAAGCCCTCAGCCTGCGCGGCCCGCGCGGCGATGTGGGGGCCATCAGCTTTGGCGATCTGACGGTCGATATCGCCAGCGGCCACGCCACCCGCGCCGGTGAGCCCCTCAAGCTCGGCAAGATCCCGTTCCAGATCCTCGCCCTGCTGGCTCGCCGCGCCCCCGCCATCGTCACTCGACAAGAGGTGCTCGACACCGTCTGGGGGGATGAAGAGCCCGACTCCGATGCCCTGCGCAGTCATATCTACGCTCTGCGCAACGCGCTCGACAAACCCTTCCCCACTCCGATGCTGGAGACCCTGCACGGCCAGGGCTACCGACTGGTGAGCGCATGAGCCTGCCGAGCCTGCGCCGCCGCCTGATCATGGCGCTCGGCGGCGCTGGGGTGGTGCTGCTGATCCTGCTCTCCGGCCTGATGCTGGTGGCCGAAGACAAGATGGAGGAGCTGAGCCTGCGCCACTGGCTGGAGGCGGAAGTGACCCGCTATAGCGATGACTGGCTGCGACTCGGCCCGGCGGCGGCAGCCCCAAGCCCCAGACAGTTCTCCAGCTACTGGACCGAGGCAGGCCGCCTGCCCAAGTGGCTGAAGCCCTACCAGACCCCCGGCTTTTTCGAGCACCAGCTGGGCAAGGAGGACAAACACTTTCTGGTGGCCCGTCACCCCTCCGGCGAGGGACTACTCTATCTGGTGTTCAATGACGACGCCGATGACTACCTCGACCCCTACGAAGACAAGCTGCATCTGGCGACCCGGCTGATCGGGGTGACCCTGCTGCTGGGCTGCCTCGGCTTCGGCATCTGGCTGGTGCGCCATATCACGGGACCGCTGCAACGGCTGCAACAGAGGGTCGCCCACCTCACCCCGGATCAGGCGGATTTCGAACCCGACGCCCCCTGGCAGGAGCTGCGGGATATCGAGCTGGCGCTGCTGGCCGGCAAGCAGGAGGTGAGCGCAGTGTTCGCCCGCGAACAGGAGTTCAGCCGCTTCGCCAGCCACGAGCTGCGCACCCCCAACATGGTGATCCAGGGCTCGGCAGCCCTGCTCGGCAAGGTGGAGGGGTTGCCGCCCCCCGCAGGACGGGCGGTGACCCGCATTCGCGAGGCGGCCGATGAGATGGCCCTGCTCACCGAGACCTTCCTGCTGCTCGGTCGGGGATCGGATCCCGAGCGCGAGCCTCTCCCCATCGCCCCCCTGCTGGAGCAGGAGCTGGCGCGACTGCGCCCCCTGCTCGAGCGCGAGCCCCTCGATATCCGCCTGACTCTGGATGACAGCCAGGCTCAGGCTCCCCTCTCCCTGCTCACCATCGCCCTGCGCAACCTGCTGAAGAACGCCCTCAGCTACGCCGAGGGGCATATCGACATTCGCCTGGAGCTGGGGGTAGTCACCGTGAGCAATCCCAGTGACGCCGCTCCGGATCAGGTGCTCGGTTACGGCTGTGGCCTCACCATCATTGAGCGCATCGCCGAGAAGCTGGAGTGGCGAATCGAGACCCGACTCGAGGCAGGCGTCTTCACCGCTCGGCTCGACTGCCGGACGTGATCGGGGACACGTCTGTCCCCTGCCGCCTGTGCCATCATGAGGCAGAAGGATGTGCGGGAGAGCGAGATGGAGTTCAGCGATACCCCCCTCTACGGCGCCCTGGTGTCACTGGCGATCGGCCTCATCATCGGGCTGGAGCGCGGCTGGCAGACACGCCGGCTGGAGGATAACCAGCGCATCGCCGGGATGCGCACCTATGGCCTCATCGGTCTGCTCGGGGGCGCCTGCGGCCTGCTGCTCCCCACCCTCGGCACCACGCTCGCCCTGCTCGGCCTGCTGGCCATTCTGGGGGGCGTCGTCCTCTCGGTGTGGCTCTCCCTGCGTTGGCAGGGGGAGTTTGGCCTCACCAGCTCGGTCGCCATGGTGCTCACCTACCTGCTCGGCCTGATGGCGGTACTGCTCGGTCCCACCGAGGCGGTCGCCTGCGCCGTGCTGGCGGCCCTGCTGATGGGGCTTAAGGGGGAGATACACCAGGGGATGCTGTTCCTGAGCGAGACCGAGTTTCACGCCACCCTGCGCTTCCTGCTCATCTCCCTGGTGCTGCTGCCGGTGCTGCCCAACGAGGAGATGGGCCCCTTGCAGGCCTTCAATCCCTTCAAGATCTGGCTGATGGTGGTGATGATCGCCGCCATCTCGTTTTGCGGCCACTTCGCGGTACGCCTGGTGGGCACCCGCAAGGGGCTGGTGCTCACCAGCATACTGGCGGGCTTTGCCTCCTCGACCGCCCTCACCCTGCAATTTGCTCGTCTCAACCGGGAGCAGAGCGGCCTGGAGCGGCTGCTCGCCAACGGCATCCTGCTCGCCAGCGCCACCATGTGGCTGCGGGTCTGGGCCCTCACCCTGGTGGTCTACCCGCCGCTGGCCCGCCAGCTCACCTGGCCCCTGATTACCCTGGCTCTGGTCATCTACGGCTGCGCCTTCTGGTTCTGGTACCGGCGGGAGGCCGCCCCCGAGCCGGTCCAACCCGAGACCCGCAACCCCCTCGATCTGGCCACGGCCCTCAAGTTTGGCCTCTTGCTCGCCGTCATCGGCTTTCTCGCCACCCTGTTACAGCAGACGGTGGGGAGCTCGGGGGTCTATTTGCTGGCCGCAGCATCGGGGATCGCCGACGTGGACGCCATCACCCTCTCCCTGGCCCATCTGGCCAGCCGGGAGCTGAACCTGGAGGTGGCCATGCGTGCCATCCTGCTGGCCGGCTTTATCAACTCCCTCATCAAGGGGGGACTGGCGCTGGTCATCGGCGGTCGTGGGCTCGGCTGGCGAGTGCTGCTCCCCTATCTGCTCTCTGCCCTCGTCTGCATGCCTCTGCTGGGGTGGTGACCCGACCCCGCTTTGGCCATAATGCACAGCCATCACCAAGCAGCAGGAGAATGTGATGGCAAGCGACTGGGACAAGATATTGGCCGGGGGGCTGCTCGACAGCAGCAGCGAAGAGGTGGCTAACGACCGGATCCGTGGTCAGGCCCTGCTCACCCGACTCAACGCCACACCGGCCGGCGAGGAGAGCGAACGCCAGGCACTGTGCCGCGAACTGTTCGGCCACTGCCCCGAGAGCAGCTGGATCAGCACCCCCTTCACCTGCGAGTTTGGCCGCAACATCCACATCGGCGAGAAGAGCTTCCTCAACTTCAACGTCACCATCCTCGATGTGTGCGAGGTGCATATCGGCAGTCATGTGCTGCTCGCACCCAACGTGCAGATCTACACCGCCACCCACTCCATGGACTACCGGGATCGGCGCCGTTGGGAGGCATTCGGCAAACCGGTACACATAGGTGACGACTGCTGGATCGGCGGTGGTGCCATCCTCTGTCCCGGCGTCACCATAGGGCCACGCTCCGTGATTGGCGCCGGGGCCGTGGTCACCAGGGACATCCCCGCCGACAGCGTGGCGGTGGGCAACCCGGCCCGGGTGATCCGCACCCTGTCCCATGGGGAGCCGAGAGACGAACGGGCTCTGGACGCCGGCCAGGGCGCTTGACCCCAACGACACCCACTCCAAACGGAGTGGTGACTCGGCCTCGCACCTGTGTCACAACAGGGGAGTAACCTTAGCTTCGTCAGGAGACGTTATGACCATGTGGACAGGGATTGTGCTGATCGTATTGATCAGCCTGGGTTTTGACTATCTGCGCACCCGCGCCAGGCAGCAGGGCCTCAATGGCCGTCAGCGAGCCGATGTGGATGCCCTGCGAGAGGAGCTGCAGAAGCTGCAGGAGCGGGTGGTCAATCTGGAAGCCATCGTCATCGAGGAGGAGAAGAAGCGTCCCTTCCGCTCCCTGTGACCCTGAGGGAGGGCTCCCCGCCCTCCCCAATACCGCCAAGGCGCAAACGATTTACACTAACCTGTTGATTGTGTTGACAATTCACTCCAATCAACCGAGTTACCAACATTCAAGCACCGACCAACCCATATAAAAACAGTCACTTATGAGAACTATGGTTTAAAATTCAAACCGTTAGCGAAAACGTTTTTCCGGCACTATTCCCTTGACCCGGTCGACAGCTCACTTACAGTAAACCGCGCAAGCAGGTATACCTGCCCAGGCAGGTAGCGGACACCATAACAATCAAGGACAAGATCGTGACTAAAGTACTCAAGCTGGCCACAGTAGCCGCCCTCACCCTCTCTGCACTCTCCGCCCAGGCCGCCTCTGAACCGGCCGTCATCTATGACACCGCCGGCAAGTTCGACAAGTCGTTCAACGAAGCCGTGTTCCGTAACGGCGTCGAGCTCTACAACAAGGACAAGGGCATCAAGGTCAAAGAGTTCGAACCCCAGAACGAAGCCCAGCGCGAGCAGGGTCTGCGCCGTCTGGCCAGCCGTGGTAACGGCCCCATCGTCGCGGTCGGTTTCAACATGGGATCCGCCGTCGAGAAGGCTGCCACCGAGTTCCCCAACACCCAGTTCACCATCATCGACATGGTGGTCGACAAGCCCAACGTACAATCCATCGTCTTCAAGGAGCATGAAGGCTCCTTCCTGGTCGGTGCCCTGGCGGCCATGGCCTCCAAGACCGGCAAGGTCGGCTTCGTCGGCGGCATGGATATCCCCCTGATCCGCAAGTTCCAGTGCGGCTACGAGCAGGGCGCCAAGTACGTCAATCCGAAAATGGAAGTGTTCCAGAACATGACCGGCTCCACCCCGGCCGCATTTGCTGACCCGGCCAAGGGTGCCGAGCTGGCCAAGTCCCAGTTCGCCAAGGGTGCCGATGTGGTCTATGCCGCCGCCGGCGGAACCGGGATCGGTGTCTATCAGGCCGCCAAGGACGAAGGCAAGCTGGCCATCGGCGTCGACTCCAACCAGAACCACCTGCAACCGGGCACCATGCTCACCTCCATGGTCAAGTCGGTAGGTCTGGCCGCCTACAAGACCTGGGATGACGCCGCCAAGGGCACCTGGAAACCCGGCATCCAGGCCCTGGGTCTGGCCGAAGGCGGTGTTGACTGGGCCCTGGACCAGTACAACGAGAAGCTGATCACCCCGGAGATGAAGGCCAAGGCTGACGCCATCAAGGCTGACATCATCGCCGGCAAGATCCAGGTCCACGACTACATGTCCGACAACTCCTGCAAGTACTAATCTCACCTCAAGGCCGGCCATCAGGCCGGCCTTCTTCAACGCTTTTTCATGACTCGCAAGGATTGCATCATGGACCAGACAGATCGCTATGCCATCGAATTGAGCGGTATCGATAAGCGGTTCGGCGATGTTCACGCCAACAAGCATATCGACCTGCAGGTTCGCCGTGGCTCGATCCACGGCATAGTGGGTGAAAACGGGGCCGGTAAATCGACCCTGATGAGCATCATCTACGGCTTCTACCATGCCGACAACGGCGAAATGCGTATCTTCGGCCAGCCCTTCAAGCCGCACGGCTCGCAAGAGGCCATCAAGGCCGGTATCGGCATGGTCCACCAGCACTTCATGCTGGTGAACAACTTTACCGTATTGGAAAACGTCATCCTCGGCGCCGAGCAGGGGTGGCATCTGGGGCAGAGCCAGGCCACCGCCGAGAAGCTGCTCGGTGAGCTGGCGCGGGACTACGGTCTCGAAGTGCCGCTGCACGAGAAGATTGAGAACCTGCCGGTGGGACTGCAGCAACGGGTCGAGATCCTCAAGGCGCTCTATCGCGGCGCCCGCATTCTGATCCTCGACGAGCCCACCGGCGTACTCACCCCGCAAGAGGCCGATCACCTTTTCGAAGTACTGAAAAAACTGCGCGACCAGGGTACCACCGTCATCCTCATCACCCACAAGCTGCGGGAGATCATGGCCATCACAGACCAGGTCTCCATCATGCGCCGCGGCGAGATGGTGCACCATGTGGCCACCTGTGACACCGACAAGGAGCAACTGGCCGAGCTGATGGTGGGACGCAAGGTACGCCTCAAGGTCGACAAACAGCCTGCCAACCCGGGTGAGCCTCTGCTGCGGGTCGACAACCTCAGCTATGTGGATGGCAGCGGAGTGGAGCGGGTCAAGTCGGTCAACTTCCAGGTTCGCGCCGGGGAAGTGGTCGGCATCGCCGGGGTCTCCGGCAACGGCCAGTCCGAGCTGCTCAGCCTGCTCGGTGGCATCCTCAAGCCCAGCAAGGGCGCCTTTACCATAGCCGAGCACAGGGTCGATCAGGCCCATCCGGCCAGCGCCCGCGCCGTGCGCGCCATGGGGCTCGGCCACGTGCCGGAAGATCGCCACAAGATGGGGCTTATCAACCGTTTCGAGGCCCAGGAGGCCTACATCCTCGGCTACCACCACCTGCCTGACTACAACAAGGGTCTGCTGCAAGACAAGGCGGCCATCCTGCGAGAGTGTCAGGAGAAGATGGAGAAGTGGGACGTACGCCCCCCCAGCCCGACCCTCAAGACGGCCAACTTCTCCGGCGGTAACCAGCAGAAGCTGGTGATCGCCCGCGAGGTGGAGCAGGACCCGCAAGTGCTGCTGGTGGGCCAGCCCACCCGCGGGGTCGATATCGGGGCCATCGAGTATATCCACCAGCAGATCATCGCTATGCGCGATCAAGGCAAGGCGGTACTGCTGGTCTCGGTAGAGCTCGACGAGATCATGAGCCTCTCCGACCGCATCCTGGTGATCGCCGACGGTCGCATCGTGGGTGAGCTCGACGCCGCCCGGGCCGATGAGAAGACCCTGGGCCTGATGATGGCCAACATAGTCCCCGACGATATCGCGAAGGAGGCACAATCATGAGCAAAGCACGCATTCCGGGGTGGATCTCGGTTGGCCTGCTGCCGGCCCTCAACGTCTTGCTGGCCTTCCTGGTATCGGCCATCCTCTTCAGCTATCTGGAGATTAACCCCCTCGACGCGGCCAAGATCATGTGGACCGGCGCCTTCGGCAGCGAAGAGGGGATAGGCTTCACCCTCTACTACGCCACCGGTTTCATCTTCACCGGTCTGGCGGTCGCGGTGGCCTTCCACGCAGGCCTGTTCAACATCGGCGGTGAGGGGCAGGCCTATATTGGCGGTCTCGGCGTCGGCCTGGTCTGTCTGCTGCTTGGCGATGTACTGCCGTTTGCCCTGCTGCTGCCGCTCGCCATCATAGCCGGCGGTCTGTTTGGCGCGGCCTGGGCCTTTATTCCGGCCTGGCTGCAAGCCAGGCGCGGCAGCCACATCGTTATCACCACCATCATGTTCAACTTCATCGCCTCGGCCATCATGGCCTACCTGCTGGTGGAGGTATTCAAACCGGCGGGCTCCATGGCGACCGAGAGCCGGGTCTTCGCCGCGGCGAGTTGGTTGCCCAAGATGAGCGATCTGGCCGCCATGATGGGCATAGAGATGGTGCGCAGCCCCCTTAACATCAGCTTCTTCTGGGCGCTGATCTGTGCCGTGCTGGTCTGGCTCTTCATCTGGCACACCCGCTGGGGCTATGAGATCCGCTCGGTCGGCGCCAGTCAGAGCGCGTCGGCCTATGCCGGCATCCCCTATCCGCGCGTGGTGATCATCACCATGCTCATCTCCGGCATGCTGGCGGGCTTCTTCGCCCTCAACGTGCTGCAGGGGGAACTGCACCAGATCAAACTCAACTTCGTTGAGGGGTTCGGCTTCACGGGTATCGCCGTGGCCCTGATGGGACGCAACCACCCGGTCGGGGTGATCCTGGCGAGCCTGCTGTTTGGCTTCCTCTATCAGGGGGGGGCCGAGCTCAGCTTCGAGTTCGGGGTCGACCGCAACATAGTGGTGGTGCTGCAGGGTCTGGTGATCCTGTTCTGCGGCGCGCTGGAGCACATGTTGCGCCCGCGGGTCGAGCAGCTCTATCTGGCGCTGGCCACACGCAAGGAGGCGTAAATCATGTTCGAGATTCTGATCCTGATGCTGGATGCCACCGTCCGCACCGCGCCCCCTCTCATCCTGGCCGCCATGGCCGGTATGTTCTGCGAGCGTTCGGGCGTCGTTAACATTGCCCTCGAGGGCAAGCTGCTGGCGTCCGCCTTTGCCGGCGCCGCCGCAGCGGCCGTCAGCGGCTCGGCCTGGGTCGGCCTGCTGGCGGGGGTGGGCATCTCTATCCTGCTCGCCCTGCTGCACGGCTTCGCCACCATCACCCACAAGGGGGATCAGGTGGTGAGCGGCATGGCCATCAATATCCTGGCGGCCGGTCTGACCGTGACCCTGGGTCGCTTCTGGTTCGATCAGGGCGGACAGACCCCGGCACTCTCCGGCGATGCCCGCTTCGCACCGATCGACCTGCCCTACGCCAAGGAGCTCTACGACGTGCCTGTCGTTGGCCAGCTCTACAGCGAGCTGCTCAGTGGTCACTCCCTGCTCGAGTACGCCGCCTTCGCCGTGGTGCCACTCGCCTGGTGGGTGCTGTTTCGCACCCGCTTCGGCCTGCGCCTGCGGGCGGTGGGCGAGGCGCCGGCAGCGGTCGATACCGCCGGCATCTCAGTGGTGCGCCTGCGCTACAGCGCTCTGTTTATCGGTGGCATGCTGGCAGGACTGGGAGGTGTCTATCTGTCGGTCGCCCAGACCGCCCAGTTCATCCCCAACATGAGCGCGGGCAAGGGCTTTATGGCCCTGGCTGCCCTGGTATTTGGCAAGTGGCGTCCGTGGAATGCCATGGCGGCCTGCCTGCTGTTTGGCTTCCTCGATGCGGTGGCGATCCGGCTGCAAGGGGTCTCCATCGGAGGCTTCGCCATCCCGGTGCAGTTTATCGAGTCGCTGCCCTATGTGCTGACCGTGTTCCTGCTGGCCGGCTTCATCGGCAAGGCGGTAGCGCCCAAGGCGCTCGGTACGCCCTATGTGAAGGAACGAGAGTAAAACGACAAGGGGGCCGATGGCCCCCTTGGTTTATTTCGGGATGCGCCCTTACTCGGCGCTCTCCTCGTGTGCAATATCCTCGACCTGATCGCTCAGGTACCAGTCGGTCAGCACCTCGGCCAGAGTCTCGACACCGATGTTGTTGAGCGACGAGAAGGCCTCGACCCGGATATGGTCCCCGAGGGCGGCCACGTCCTTGCGCACCTTGAGCAGTTGGGTCTTGCGCGGACCCGGGTTGAGCTTGTCAGCCTTGGTCAGCAACAGCAGCACAGGCAGCTTGCGGTGGGCACTCCACTCCAGCATGTTCTGGTCTGTCTCCTTGAGGGGGTGACGTATATCCATCAGGATCACCAACCCCTTGAGGGACTCACGGCGCTGCAGGTACTCGGCCAGGTTCTTCTGCCACTTGATCTTCATCTCCAGCGGCACCTGGGCATAGCCATAACCCGGCAGGTCCACCAGACGCTTGCCCGGCTCCAGCTCGAACAGGTTGATGAGCTGGGTACGTCCCGGCGTCTTACTGGTGCGGGCCAGGTTCTTCTGCTGGGTAAGCGTGTTGAGCGCCGAGGATTTACCCGCATTGGAGCGCCCCGCGAACGCGATCTCGACACCACCATCATTCGGCAGATGGCGGATGTCAGGAGCACTGGTCACGAAGTGCACCTTGCGAAAATTCAAAACTTGTTTATCCAAGGTAAATTCCCCATTGAAAGAGCGGGTTATGGAGTTACTTTTTTGTGAAATGGTGTAAAATAGCGTCGCTTAAACACACATTTTAACATGCCTTCAGCGGCATGGGATCTGGAAGCCTTATAACGAGAAGTTGGAACGCCATGAAGAACCTAGCCATTGCCCTTGCCTTGCTGGCAGGCGTGACCGGTGCGGCACAGGCTGCGGGAGACGCCGCTGCAGGCCAGACCAAGTCCGCCACCTGTGTTGCCTGTCACGGAGCTGACGGAAACAGCCCCGCCGACATCTACCCCAAGATTGCCGGTCAACACCCTTCCTACATCAAGAAACAGCTGGTGGAGCTGAAGGCCGCCGCCACCGGTAAAGCCGGTCGCGCCTCTCCCATCATGGGCCCCATGGCCATGCCTCTCTCCGAGCAGGACATGGACGATCTGGCCGCCTACTTCGGCAGCCAGGAGCGCACCCCGGTGCCGGTCCCCGACGAGGTGGTGGTACAGGGTCGCGCCCTCTACATGGGCGGTGACATGTCCCGCGGCCTGGCCGCCTGCATCGCCTGCCACGGCCCCCGTGGCGAGGGTCTCGAGCAGGCCAAGTACCCCAACCTGACCGGCCAGCATCCGGCCTATATCAAGGCCCAGCTGGAAGCCTTCCGCGCCGGCACCCGCGACAATGACCCCAACGGCATGATGCGCGATGTGGCCAAGAAGCTGACCGACGATGACATCAAGGTCCTCTCCCAATACGTGGCAGGTCTGCACTGATCCCCTGCACGGGAAAGCAAGCGGGAGGCCCAAGGCCTCCCGTTCTTTTTTACGCCACTCGCATCGAGTGACGAACCAGCGTCTGATAGTCGCCGAAGGGCGACTCGCCGGCCAGATGACGGCGCAACATGTCGAGGGCACAGAAGGCGATGATGCGCTCCCGGCTCTCCCGATCCGGATGCGGCACCCGGATCACCTGCTCGAAGCGGCGCTCCCCCTCCTGCAGACAGAGGGCAACCCCCTGCTCATCCTCCCCCCCCACCAACAGCGACAGCGTGCCGGGCAGACGGGGTAACTCGGCCGGATCGCTCGGCAATCCGGCCTCGAAGCGGGCGTGCAACTGCGGATAGTCGCGGCAGAGCCGCTGCAGCATCCCTGTGCTGGCCCCCTCCAGCAGATGAAGAGGTGTACCCGCCAGGGCCGCCAGAATCTGTACCCAGGGCTCCTCATCCTCCTCTCCCACCAACCAGGGGGAGATCACCGCCAGCAGCTGGGCTTCGGCCTGAACCATCGCCGCCTCATCCACCCCGCGTCCTATCAGCTTGAGCTCTATGATGGGCATGCTGGAGCGATACCCCAGGGTCACCCCTTGCGGCCAGACGAGGCCATCGAGCACATCCCCCAGTGCCGACTCGGCCACCCCGAAGGTATGGAAGCGGCGCAGGCTCGTCTCCCGGGCAGCCACCAGCTCGGGCAGGATCTGCTTCTCGACCATTTGCTTGAACTCAAACGGCACGCCCGGTGTGAAGTAGAGGCGACAACGTCCCAACTGGAGCATGAAGCCACAGGCGGTCCCCACCGGATTGGGGATGAGGCGGCTGCCACGGGGGAGAGAGGCCTGCTTGACGTTACTCTGCGGCATGCTGCGGCCCCGGCTGGCATAGCGCTCTCGGATGATGTCGAGCCAGTCGTCGTGCTGCTCGAGGGGAGCGTTGAACGCCATGGCAGCCGCCTCGGCGGTAAGATCGTCCGAAGTGGGTCCCAGGCCGCCACAGACGATCACCAGATCGCTGCGGGCCGCAGCCTCGGCCAGTACACAGCCTATCTCGGCCAGATCATCCCCCACCGTATGACGGCGCCGCACCTGCCACCCCCGCTCCAGCAGGAGGGCCGACAGCCAGGCCGCGTTGGTGTCGACCACCAGGCCGGTGACGATCTCGTCGCCGGTGCTCACCAGTTCAATGTGCATAGACTCCTCAGTTCGAGTTGTGCTCGAAGTAATAGCTGATGCGGGTACGTGGGTTGAGGTATTCGAAGATGGCCGGGGGCAGGCGCCTGGGCGAAATTACCTTGGCGATGGAGAGGCCGACGTGCTCCAGATCGATGATGGCCGCCTCGTGCCGGGGCACGGTCGCATCATAGATGAGCACCGAGGGGTAGAGCAGGCGCGAGGCATTGATGGACATCACCAAGCCCACCCGCCCGTCGGAAAGCTGCACCACACTGCCGGGGGGGTAAAGGCCGAGCAGACGCACCATGCGGGTGAGGTACTGCTCGTTATACTGAACCCCTTTCTGTTTGTAGAGGCCGCTCAGGGCCGAGTAGGGCACCTTGCCCCTGTTGTGGCAGAGATCGTCGTATTCGTTGACCAGCCCAACCAGCTGGGAGAGGGCATCGATTTGCCCCCCCTTGAGCCCCTCTGGATAACCGGAACCATCGAGCCGCTCATGGTGACGCAGCACGATACCCTTGGCCGCATCGGGAAAATCCTTGGCCAGGGAGAGCAGATCCAGCCCATAGCGCGGGTGCTGGGCCATCAGGTTTTGCTCCGGCTGGGTCAGGGGTTCGGTCTTGCGCAGAATATGGCTCGGGATCTTCAGCTTGCCGATGTCGTGGAACAGGGCGCCGAGGCCGACCAGAGTGATCTCGTTGGCCCCCATGCCGCACTCCTTGGCCAGCAACATGCTGAGCACGCAGACGTTGAGGGAGTGGAAGTAGAGGTTGTTCTCGTCTTCACCACCCGACACCAGGTGCAACACCATCTCGTCGACCGACATCAGCTGCTTGGTCATGGCGCCCACCAGCTCATGGGCGTCGGCGATGGCGTTGAGGGGGCGGCTCTGGATCTTGTTCATCACCCCGCGCACCTGGGCCAGGGACTGTTGAAACTGCTTCTCGCACTGCTGCAGCTCGCGGCGGTACTTCTGCAACTGGGCGATGCGTCGCTCCTTCTCCTCCTGCATGGCGCGCTGCTGAGCCTCGAGCGCCGAGGTGTCGCAGGGGGTGACGTTTTGTACCTCCTGCAGCGGCTTGGGAGGCGTTTCGCTCTTGTCGGGCAGGATCACCACTTGCTTGAGTCCGAGGCGGCGGATCAGCTCTATCTGCTCCGGCTCCTTGATAAGGAAGCTGGAGAAGAGGAAGGGGTGCTCGCGCCACCCCAAGGGCAGGGAGACAAAATTGCCCACCTGCAGTCTGTCCACCGAGATCTTGATACCCGCCATAATCAGAAACCCCTCCCTTATGGCGGTTATGCTAGACAAACCCGATCCCGAACACAAAGGGTTGATGACAGCGCAGGCCCTTTATTATAGATTTCTAGACATCCAGACATATTTACTGATGTAGTGCAGGGAGTGAGCATGCCAATCAAGATTCCGGACCAGTTGCCCGCCGCCGCCGTGCTGGGGGAAGAGAATATCTTCGTGATGAGCGAGTCGCGTGCCGTCACCCAGAATATCCGCCCCCTGCGGGTGCTGATCCTCAACCTGATGCCCAAGAAGATCGAGACCGAGATCCAGCTGCTGCGCATGCTCTCCAATACCCCGCTGCAGGTACACGTCGACCTGCTGCGTATCGACGACAGGGATTCCCGCAACACCCCGCAAGCCCACCTGGAGAACTTCTATCACGACTTCGAGCAGGTGCGTGGCAACAACTATGACGGCATGATCATCACCGGCGCGCCCCTTGGCCTGGTGGAGTTTGAGGACGTGGTCTATTGGGAGCGGATCGGCGAGATCATCCGTTGGTCCCATGAACACGTCACCTCTACCCTGTTCCTCTGCTGGGCGGTACAGGCGGCCCTCAAGGTGCTCTACGGCATGGAGAAACAGACCCGTGGCGAGAAGCTCTCCGGGGTCTATCACCACCAGCGTCTGGTGGATCACGAGCCCCTGCTGCGCGGATTCGACGACGAGTTTGTCGCCCCCCACTCCCGCTACGCGGCCTTCGACGGTGACCTTATCCGGGCCCAGACCGACTTGCAGATCTTTGCCGAGTCTGAGGAGGCCGGGGTCTACCTCGCCGCCACCCGGGACTGTCGCCAGGTGTTTGTCACCGGTCATCCGGAATACGACGCCCTGACCCTGGACCAGGAGTATCACAGGGACCTCGAGGCAGGTCTCGACCCCATGGTGCCGGTCAACTACTACCCGCACAACGATCCGGCTCGCCCGCCCAGGGCCACCTGGCGCAGCCACGGCCACCTGCTCTTCTCCAACTGGCTCAACTACTACGTCTACCAGCTCACCAGCTACCGCCTCGAGGACATCGGCAAGGTCTTCACCTACGCCAACAAGAACTGACCGTTCGGGGCCGGGCTGTTATGCTCGGTACTTTGACTTTCGGGAGTGACGTCGTGATTGCATTGATTCAACGGGTGAGTGAGGCCAGTGTCACCGTCGATGGGGAGGTGGTGGGTGCCATCGACGGAGGCCTGCTGGTGTTGCTGGGGGTCGAGCAGGGGGATACCCCATCCCACGCCGATCGCCTGCTGCACAAGGTGCGCGGCTATCGCATCTTCTCCGACCCAGAGGGGAAGATGAACCTCAACGTGGAACAGGCCGGTGGCAGCCTGCTGGTGGTCTCCCAATTCACCCTGGCCGCCGACACCAAGAAAGGGATGCGCCCCAGCTTCTCGGGCGGTGCCCGCCCCACCGAGGCAGAGCGCCTCTACGACTACTTCGTGGAGCAGGCCCGTGCCGGCGGTCTGACCACGCAAACCGGGCGTTTCGCCGCCGACATGAAGGTAGCCCTGATCAATGACGGGCCGGTTACCTTCTGGCTACAGGTCTAGTCGTACACCAGGCTGAGGATGATGTTGCGGTATCCGGGGACGGGCCACAGCTCGGCCTGCCCCAGATGCTCGGCACACAGGTGCAGCACCCGCTCCAGTTCCAGCCGGGTACGGGGCAACAGGTTGACCAGCAGGGTTCCCCCCAACCGTCGGGCCAGGGCCTGATAGAGAGCAGGCTGAAACATCAGGGGGGGATTGCCATCCTGGCCGAACAGGTCGAGCAGGATCAGGTCAAAGGTTGCCTCCTCTCGCTCCAGATAGGCCAGCGCATCGGCGTGGTGAAGGGTGGGTTGTTCCCCTCCCTGGAAGAAGCGCCGGTAGAGCTCAAGCACCTCCCGATCCAGCTCCACACAATGGTGTTCGGCCCCGGGCCAGCGCGCCGCCAAATGGCGGGTCATGTCACCCCCCCCCAACCCCAGCTCCAGCATGCGGGTAGCCTTGTCGGGCAGGCAGGCTTGCACCATCCGCAGATGAGGCAGGCAGAGCGCCTCCGGAGTCGTCCGGCAGAGGACTGACTGGACCACATCGTCGATCTCCAGCCAGCGAAAGTCGGCATCTTCCAGCACGGCAAGACGCCGGCCACTGTAGTGGTCGAGATGGAGCAGGGTATCGGGGTGGCGCGCTTCCAGATTGAAGTTCATGGGGCTAATGGGCAAGATGGTTTGAGACCATTTTAACCCAAGGAGGGGTGCATGTACCGGGTGATTACCCCCCACACCGACACCGAACTGGATGCCTATTACCGTCTGCGCTGGGAGCTGTTGCGCAAGCCCTTCAACCTGCCCCTCGGCTCGGAGCGCGACGAATACGACAGCGTCGCCATTCATCGCATGATGCTCGACGAGGCGGGCAATCCCATCGCCGTCGGCCGCCTCTTCGTAGGCGGCGACGAGGCGCAGATCCGCTTCATGGGTATGTTGCCCCAATACCGGGGCCAGGGGCTGGGTGCTCGCATGGTCGAAGATCTCGAACAGCGAGCCCGGGAGGAGAAGGTCAAGCGGCTGGTGATGAACGCCCGCCAGGAGGCGGTGGAGTTCTACCGCAAGTGTGGCTTTCTCGAGGTGGGGGAAGGGCCGGTCACCTTTGGCCGCATCCCGCACCGCCAGATGATCAAGTCCCTCGCCCCCCTGCAGACCATCGCCTATCGCCCCGAGTGGTGTCAGGATCTGGCGACCCGCTGGTCCCGCGGCATCCCCATCAGCGAGAAGATGGGGGTGCAGATCCACCACTATGATGGCCAGACCCTCCATCTGGGCGCCAATCTGGCGGCCAATCTCAACGTCCACGACACCATGTTTGCCGGCAGCATCTACAGCCTCTGTGTGCTGGCGGGATGGGGCCTTATCTGGCTGCAACTCAAGGAGCTGGGAGTGGTGGGGGATACGGTGCTGGCCGAGGGCAATATTCGCTACTACCGGCCGGTAAAGGCAAGCCCCGAGGCCAGGGTCGCCCGGGAGGGGATGCCCGCCGCCCTGCTGCCCCTGCGCAGCGGTGAGGCCGCCCGCTTCCAGCTCTCGGTGCAGCTCTACAGCGGTGGCAAGCTGGCCGCCGAGTTTATCGGCCAGTACGTGGTGCAGCCGGTCAGGAAGGGATAACCCCTTAGCGAGTGGCCGACTCGACCTGGTGCAGCCGTCCGCCTGGCCCTTGGGCCGGATAGGCAACCCCCGCCGCTGGCCAGCCACATTCGCTCTCGCGGGCCGGAAAGCGCCAGGCCAGGGTCGGAGCTGCCAGGGGGCCGCGCCACTCGGTCAGCAGCTCGGCGCATCCCTGGCTGTTGAGGGCACCGAGATCGAGCGCCCACTCGCCGTTGGCGAGATCGAGATCGCCGCGCAGGGCCAGCAAGTGGGTGATGGTGCTGGCGCCGCCGTTCAGGCTCACCCTGCCCTCTTTCGCCTCCCCCTTGAGGGCGATGCGATAGAAGGGGGTATCGCCCCCCTGCATCCCCTGCCAGAGGCTGGCAGCATCGAGGGCCGGGGCCTCGGTTCGGCCAAACCACTCATCGAGCAGGGGGTCGAGCTTCACCCCTTCCCAGAAGGGATCGCTTAAAGAGAGACTCAGGCTCCCCCCCAGCGTCTCACGCCAGCGTTGGCTGTCGCTCGCCTGCACAGAGGCGTCCAGATCCCCCTTGCCGGAGAGGGTCAGCGGAGCGCCCCCCAGCTTGGCCCACTGCTCCAAATCCAGGCCGCGGCCGGCCAGGGTAAGCGACCCCGGCTGACCCGGCTGCAATCCCCAGCTACCGGCCAGCTTGAGGTGGCCATCGTCAGGCAGCCGGCTCTCGAGGTTCCGCAGCTGCCACTGCTCCGGGGTGAGCTCGAGCAACAGCTCTCCCTTGCGACTGGAGAGCCCCTTCCACACCAGCTCCTCCCAGTGGCTCTCGAGGCGCGCCCGACCGATCAGGGGAGTCACCTCTTCGCCCTTGAGGCGCAGGTCGTTGACGAAGAGTTGCCAGTTCATCAGGGAGAGGGGCACCGCATCGTCAAACGAGAGCACCCGCATCTTGTCGAGGGCAATGCGCCGCACATCGAGCCGGGCGGGATGCCAGGAGCGCCATTGTTGCCACCAACCGGCAGGCAGGGAGAGCTCCATGCCGCTCAGGGTCAGATCCTTGACGGTCCACTCGGAGCGGGCCGGGGCGACGCTCACCTCCAGATTGAAGCTGCCATCGTAGGCCTTGCCCCTGAACTCCCCATCGAGGCGATCCGGGTACATGGCAAGATCCGTGTCGACCCCCTCGAGCTGGAACAGGCCGCGGCCAATCTCCCCGAGACGACCGTGGACGAAGCCGGTCGGCGCCTGCCCCTGGCGCCACTCAATGCCACCCAGGCTGACGTTGATGTCGTTGAGTGCCAGCTCCTGGGTGAGGGCGTTGAGACTGACATGCTCGAGTTGGCCATGGCTGATGCTGACCTGGGTCAAGGGAAACTCGAGACGCTCCAGATCCCCGAGCTCTATGTTCATGCCGCTCCCCTTGAAGCGGTCCAGCTGCAGGCTGCGCGCCCCCCAGTCCAGCACCATGTCAGCCTCGATGAGGCCGTCGAAGGCGTTGGCCACCAGCCTGTCCACCGACAGCTTCTGCCCCTCAAGCTTGCCGCTCAGGGTCAGGCGCGACAGGGCCAGCCAGGGGGTCTCGAGGGCGTTGATATTGAGGGTCAGGTTGGCCTGGGGCGGGCGCACCGGGTCGATAAGCTGCCAGTCGCGGATCCCCGCCGAGAGGCCGGTCACCTTGCCAAGCGGTCCACTCAGCGAGAGACGGTCGATGCGGCCATCTGCCACGCTGAGGCGGTTGATGGGGAGCGTCGGCAACCCCTGGGGCAGCGGCAAGGTGATCCTCGGACGGATCAGATCGAGGTGAGCCAGACGCACGTCACGTTCCAGCCAGTCCACCGACTCCACCTCGACGTAGAGCTTGTCCAGGGTCAGCGCCTCCCCCACCTGCACCTGTTCGGCGAGCAGGGTGTAGGGGTGCAAGGGATTAAAAACCAGCTTGCCGATGGCGACCGGCACCCCGCTCTGGGCCGAGAGCCAGCGGGCCAACGGCGCCTTGGCCCGCTCGGCATCGAACAGACCCAGCACGACCCAGACAGTCAGCAGCAGGAAGGCAAGGGTGTACAAGAGGGCACGGAGCCATGCGTTCATCGATGCCTTCCTCCTCGAGTCAGACGGTGGAGTAGTGTTCCCGCAACCCCAACCAGCGGCGGATCAGCGGGTCCACATGGGACGGGTATTGGTCCATCAGGTAGCGCGCCAGCTTCTGCACCTGGGGGATGAGCGGCTGGTCGCGCACCAGATCGGCGATCTTGAGATCGGCCAGCCCGGTCTGCCGGGTACCGAGCAGCTCGCCAGGGCCGCGCAACTCCAGATCGCGCTGGGCGATGACGAAGCCGTCGTTGGTTTCTCGCAGTACCCCGAGCCGGCTCTGGGCTGTCTTGGACAAGGGGGCATGGTAGAGCAGTACGCAGTGGGAGGCCACCGCCCCCCGGCCCACCCGTCCGCGCAGCTGGTGCAGCTGCGCCAGACCCAGTCGCTCGGGGTTTTCGATGATCATCAGGCTGGCGTTGGGCACGTCCACCCCCACCTCGATGACGGTGGTAGCCACCAGCAGTTGCAGTATGCCGGCCTTGAACTCCTCCATCACCCGCTGCTTCTCGATCGGGCGCATCCGCCCGTGCACCAGGCCGATGTGCAGACCGGGCAGCAGACGCTGCAGCTCGGCGGCCGTCTCTTCGGCGGCCTGACACTCGAGCACTTCGGACTCCTCGATCAGGGTGCAGACCCAGTAGGCCTGCTTGCCCTCGGTACAGGCCAGCCGCACCCGCTCGATCACATCCTGGCGGCGGGTGTCGGGCACCGCCACCGTGGTGATGGGGGTACGCCCGGGGGGCAGCTCGTCGATGACAGAGGTGTCGAGATCGGCGTAAGCGGTCATGGCCAGGGTGCGCGGGATCGGGGTGGCCGTCATGATGAGCTGGTGCGGGTGCACTCCGTCACGCTCCCCCTTCTCGCGCAAGGCCAGGCGCTGGTGCACCCCGAAACGGTGCTGCTCGTCGATGATGACCAGCCCGAGGCGATGGAAGTTGACCTGCTCCTGGAAGATGGCGTGGGTGCCCACCACCATGGCGGCGGAGCCATCGGCGATGGCATTGAGCGCCTCTTCCCGCGCCTTGCCCTTCTGCTTGCCGGCGAGCCAGCCCACCTTGATGCCAAGCGGCTCGAGCCAGCGGCCGAAGTTGATGGCGTGCTGCTCGGCCAGCAGCTCGGTGGGGGCCATCAGCCCCACCTGATAGCCGTTGCCAATGGCCTGCAGGGCCGCCATGGCGGCCACCAGCGTCTTGCCCGAGCCCACGTCCCCCTGCACCAGCCGCATCATGGGGTGGCCACGCTGCAGGTCGCGGCTGATCTCCTCCACCACCCGGCGCTGGGCACCGGTCGGCGCGAAGGGGAGCGAGGCGAGCAGCCGCCCCACCAGCTCGGGGGCCGGCGGCAGGGGCACCGACGCCTGGGTCTGGGCCTGCTCGCGCACCTTGAGCACCGAGAGATTGTGGGCCAGCAGCTCCTCCATCACCAGTCGGGCCTGGGCCGGGTGGCGACCGCTCTCGAGCTGGTCGAGGGCCACGTCCGGCGGCGGCCGGTGCAACAGGCGCAGGGCTTCGGCCAGGGAGATCTGGGTCGGGTAGAGACCGGCGGGCAGCAGCTCCTCCACCCCGTGCTCGGCCAGCAGCACCAGCGCCTGATCGGTGAGGCCACGCAGGGTCAGCTGGCGCAGCCCTTCGGTGGTGGGATAGACCGGAGTGAGAGCCTCTTCGGCCTGGCCGGCCTGCTCCTCCCCGAGCAGCTTGTACTCAGGGTGAATGATCTCGAGACCGAACTTGCCGGGGCGGATCTCGCCGAAGCAGCGCATCAGGCGCCCGGCGCTGAGGCTGTTTTTCTGGGCGGCGGTGAAGTTGAAAAAGCGCAGGGTGATGCTGCCGCTGCCGTCGCTGATGCGGCACACCAGCATGCGCTTGCGCCCCATCAACAGCTGGCTGTCCTGGATCTCCCCCTCAACCGCGCAGGTGGTGCCGGGCAAGAGATCGCCGATGGGCCACACCCGGGTGCGGTCCTCATAACGATGTGGCAGGTGGAACAAGAGATCCTGGACCGTGACCAGTCCCAGTCGCTCCAGCTTCTCCTGCATCTTGCCGCCCACGCCCTTGAGGCTGTCCAGCGGGATTTTATCCAATTTCATCAACCAGATGCCCGACAGTACTGTAAATACGTCCAGATAATAACAAAGGCCTCCCGAAAACGGGAGGCCTTTGGAACGCTTACAAAAGCGGCAATCGGGTCAGATGATGCGCTTGAGCAGCAGGTGAGCCTTGACCCTGTGAATCCGCGCCAGCAGGCGACGCACCTGCTCCGGATAGTCGCCAATCTGCTCCACCTCGTTGAAACGGGTAACCCTCTGGGTATGCTGCAGAATATTTTCCCGCTCGCGAGTGAAGTGCTCGGCCAGCAGGTGCTGGGCATCTTTGACCAGCAGGCCGTTCTCCAAATCCAGGGACCAGGCACGGGGATTGAGGTTGTTGCCGGTGAGCAGGGCCCACTCGCCGCCATCCACGAAGATCCCCTTGAGGTGGTAGGAGTGCCGCTCGTGGCGCCACAGCATCATGTTGAGCAGGCCGCTGTCGATGTGGTGCTGGTTACGCTGGGCAAACTTGCGCAGGTTCGCTTCGTACAGATACGGCAGGCCGCCGATGGTGGAGAACTTCTCCTCGGGCGGGATATAGAAGTCGTTGGCGGTCTTGTCGCCGACCACGATCGTCACCTTGCGCCCGTGGCGCAACAGCCCCTCGATATCCTTGGCCAACTCCTTGGGCAGATTGAAGTAGGGAGTGCAGATGAAGATCTCGCGCTCGCAGCCGCGCACCAGGTTGCGGATCATCCGGTTGAGCTGGTTGTTGCGCTTGCCGAGTCCCACCAGGGGCGTCACCGCCACCTCACCCGCCACCGGCAGGCTGGAGTTGAAACGGTAGTGGCTGCGGGCCAGTTGCCCCTTGAAGCGGCGGATCGTCCCCTTGAGCTGCTTGGCGGTGGGGATGGCCGGCTTGTCGAGCCGGGATACCGCATCGCTCGCGACGAAGTAGTCGTCCACATAGCGCACCATGGCATTGGCCAGCTCGTGGCTCTCGATCTGGTGGTAGCGGTCGAAACGATAGCGCTCCTGCTGGTGCAGGTAGACATCGTTGAGGCTGGCGCCCGAGTAAAGCACGGTGTCGTCGAAGACGAAGCCCTTGAGGTGTAACACCCCGAGCAGCTCGCGCCCCTTGACCGGTACACCATAGATCGCGATGCGCTCCTTGTGCTCGGCCGCCATGGACTGGTAGCGCAGGTGGTTGCCTCCCTGGGCCCCCTTGCCGATCAGGCCGCGCTGGGCACGGTGGAAGTCGACGAAGACCTTGATGTCGAGGTCGGGATTACGTCCCTTGGCGGCGTAGAGGGCATCCAGGATCTCGCGGCCCGCCTCGTCATCTTGCAGGTAGAGGGCCACCAGATAGATGCGCTGGCGCGCGCTGGCGATGAGATCGAGGATGCGCTGCTTGAAATCCTTGGCGCTGTAGAGCACGTCAAAACGGTCTGCGCCCACGGCGATCTTGGGCAAGCGCTCCAACAGCTGTCGATAATGTGCCGGTAAATGCATAGAGAAACCTGAAATCACTGCGTTACGCGTTCCACTCGAAGCGGGGAATGGGCAATTCTAGCAACGGTCGGCGGCGTCCCCAAGCAAGAATCGGTAAAAAGTCGATTCAGGCACCATAACCATGGGGCCGGCGCAAGGCCGGCCCCATGGTGTTTGGCACGACGGTCACTCAGAAAATCATGCTGGCCAGCGCCACGATCAGGAAGGCAATCGTCCCCAGAAGGGTCTCCATGACGGTCCAGGTCTTGAGGGTGGTCTTCTCGTCCATGTTGAGGAAACGTCCCACCAGCCAGAAACCGGAGTCGTTGAAGTGGGAGAGCACTGTGGCCCCGCCGGCGATGGCGATGACGATAAAGGTGAGATCCAGCTCGCTCAACCCGGCAGTGGCCGCCACCGTCGGCGCCATGAGGGCCGCCGTGGTCGTCAGTGCCACGGTCGCCGATCCCTGGGCCACGCGCAGGGCGGTAGAGACCAGGAATGCCGCCAGGATCACCGGCATCCCGGTATCGGAAAGTACATCGGCCAGTGCCGCACCTATGCCACTGGCACGCAGCACACCGCCGAACATGCCGCCGGCACCGGTCACCAGAATGACGGCACAGACGGGGGCGAGCGCCTCGTTACACAACTTCTCGAGCGCCACCTTGCCCTGGCTCTGACGAAACAGGAAGAGGGCATAGATCAGGGTAATCAGCAGGGCGACCGGGGTCTTGCCGACCATCCGCAGCACATTGACCCACTCGGCCCCCTTGTCCACCATCCCCATGGCGCCCAGGGTGTTGAGTCCGGTATCCATGAAGATGAGGAGCAGGGGCAACAGCAGGATCGAGAGCACCTGCCCGAAGCTCGGCGCCGCCTCATGGCTGACCTGGGCATCTGCGACGAAACGCGGTGGCAGGGGGATCTCGAACTTCTTGCCGGCCCACAGACCATAGAGATAGGCCCCCAAATACCAGGTGGGGATCGCCACCAGCAAGCCCACCACGGTCAGCAAGCCTATGTTGGCCCCCAGCAACTCACTCGCCGCCACCGGCCCCGGGTGAGGGGGCAGGAAGGCATGCATCACGGCAAAGGCGCCGGCCGAGGGGAGTGCATACTTGAGCACAGAGCCGCCAAACTGCTTGGCCACGCTGAAGATGATGGGCAGCATGACGATGAGCCCCGCATCGAAGAAGATGGGGAAGCCAAACAGCAGGGAGGCCACCCCCAGCGCCAGCGGTGCCCGCTCGGGCCCGAAGCGGTTGATCAGGGTATCGGCCAGCACCTTGGCCCCCCCGGTCTGCTCCAGGATCCGCCCTATCATGGCGCCCAACCCCACCAACAGCGCCACCGAGGCCAGGGTGCTGCCAAAACCGCCCAGCATGGTGGGTATCACCTGGTCGTAGGTCACCCCGGTGGCCAGGGCTGTGATCAGGCTGACCAGCGTCAGGGCGACGAAGGCGTGCACCTTGAAACGCATGATCAGCAATAGCAGCAGAACGATGGCGCCACCTGCGACAGACAGCAGATAGGCCACATCGGGTGTGTTCACCGCTCCATCCATTTTCTTATCCTCACTTGGTTCCTATTATGCGTCGCACGATTCTGTGCTTCACTTCACAATGCGTAACGTTACCGGTAACATGTTACCGGTAACGTGGTAAGTTAGAAGCCATTCGACAAACGATTTTCAAGAAGTGAGATAGAGGTCAAACAATGGCGGGAATGAGCATTATCGTGATGGGGGTCTCCGGCAGCGGTAAATCCTCGGTAGGCGCCCGGGTGGCAGAAGCCATCGGCGCCAAGTTTATCGACGGGGACGATCTCCACCCGAGAGCCAACATCCAGAAGATGGCCAACGGCACCCCTCTCAACGACGCGGATCGTGCCCCCTGGCTCGAGCGTATCCGTGATGCGGCCTACAGCCTCGAGCACAAGAACGAGACCGGCATCATCGTCTGCTCGGCCCTCAAGCGTCAGTACCGTGACCTCATCCGCGACGGCAACCGCTCGGTGCGCTTCCTGTTTCTCGACGGCGAGTTCAACCTCATCCTCGAGCGCATGAAGGCGCGCCAGGGACACTTCATGAAAGAGGCCATGTTGCAGAGCCAGTTCACCACCCTGGAGCGACCGGAAGGGGAAACCGGGGTGATCCGTATCGACATCGACGGCAGCTTCGAGCAAGTGGTGGAGCGCGCCGTCCACGCCCTGGAGGCAGAGCAATGATCCATCCCGTCATCGCCCGCGTCACCGCCCGCCTTCGCGAGCGCAGCCAGACGCGCCGCGCCGCCTACCTCGCCCGCATCGAGCAGATGGCCGCCAGGGGCAAGACCCGCGCCGCCCTGGCCTGCGGCAACCTGGCCCACGCCGTCGCCGCCTCGAGCTGTGACGAGAAGGGGCGCATCCTCGACATGACCCGCGCCAACGTGGGCATAGTCACCGCCTACAACGACATGTTGAGTGCCCACCAGCCCTATCAGGGCTACCCGGAGATCATCAAGGGTGCGCTGGCCGAGCTGGGCCACAGCGCCCAGGTGGCGGGCGGCGTGCCCGCCATGTGCGATGGCGTCACCCAGGGCCAACCGGGGATGGACATGTCCCTCTTCTCCCGGGATCTGATCGCCCAGGCCACCGCCCTCTCCCTCTCCCACAACACCTTCGACGCCACCCTGCTGCTCGGGGTGTGTGACAAGATAGCCCCGGGCCAGCTGATGGGGGCCCTCTCCCACGGCCACCTGCCGACCGCCTTCGTGCCGGCCGGTCCCATGGCCAGCGGCATCAGCAACGACGAGAAGGTGAAGGTGCGCCAGCAGTACGCCGCCGGTGAAGTAGGGCGCGACGCCCTGCTCAAGATGGAGTGCGGCGCCTACCACGCCGCCGGCACCTGTACCTTCTATGGCACCGCCAACACCAACCAGCTGGTGTTCGAGGCGATGGGGCTGATGCTGCCGGGCTCGGCCTTCGTGCATCCCCACAGCGAGCTGCGCCAGGCCTTGACCCGGGAAGCCGCCCGGCGCATCAGCGCCATGGTCGGCGGCTCAGGCCACTTCCGCCCCCTGGCCGAGGTGCTCGACGAGCGCAGCCTGGTCAACGGCCTGGTGGCCCTGCTCGCCTCCGGCGGCAGCACCAACCACAGCATCCACATGGTGGCGATCGCCCGTCAGGCCGGCCTCATCATGACCTGGGACGATCTCAGCGAGCTCTCCGATGTGGTACCACTGCTGGTGCGCATGTACCCGAACGGTCCGGCCGATGTGAACGCCTTCCAGGAGGCCGGGGCCGTACCGGGTCTGCTGCGCCGTCTGGCCGAGCAACAATTGCTGCACCTGGACGCCACCCCGGTGTTCGGCACCATGGCCGACTATCTCAAGAACCCGCACCTGGTGGAGGGTCAGCTGGTGTGGCAAGAGGCGGGGGTGAGCCGCGACCCGGAGGTGCTGGCCCTGCCCGGCGCCCGGTTCCAGGCGAGCGGCGGTACCAGGGTGCTCGACGGCAACCTGGGCCGCGCCGTGGTCAAGGTCTCCGCCGTGGCCCCCGAGTATCGCCTCGTCGAGGCGCCGGCCCGGGTCTTCTCCTCCCAGCACGCGGTGGAGGCCGCCTACAAGGCCGGTGAACTCAATCAGGACGCCGTCATCGTGGTTCGCCACAACGGCCCGGCCGCCAACGGCATGCCGGAGCTGCACAAGCTGATGCCGGTGCTGGGCAACCTGCAGAAGGCCGGCTACAAGGTGGCTCTGGTGACCGACGGCCGCCTCTCCGGCGCCTCGGGCAAGATCCCGGCCGCCATCCACGTCACCCCGGAGGCGCTGCACGGCGGAGCCATCGGCCTGCTGCGCGATGGCGACCTGTTGCGCCTCGACGCCGATCAGGGCAGCCTGATGTGCCTGAGCGATCTGAGCGGCCGTGAGCCGGCCCCCATCGATCTCAGCACCGAGCAGGAAGGCTGGGGTCGTGAACTGTTTGGCGTGATGCGTCGCGCCGTGTCCAGCGCCGAGTGTGGCGCCACCATCTTCGAATAAGATCAGCAGAAGGAAATTCCCATGCACAACTGGAACGTCTCCCCCGCCGAGGTCTTCGCCGCCTCTCCCCTGGTCCCGGTCATGGTCATCACCGATCTGGAGCAGGCCGTGCCGATGGCCGAGGCCCTGCTGGCCGGTGGCATCTCGGTGTTCGAAATCACCCTGCGCACCCCGGTGGCCCTGGCCGCCATCGAGCGCATCGCCAGGGCGATGCCCGAGGCCATGGTCGGGGCCGGCACCATCATCAACGCCGTCCAGTATGACGCCGCCGTCGCCGCCGGCGCCCGCTTCGTCATCTCCCCGGGCATGACCCCGGCCCTGCTGGCCCATGCCGCCAGGGGGAGTGCACCGCTGATCCCGGGCGTCGCCACCCCCTCCGAGGTGATGCAGGCCCTGGAAGCCGGCTACGATCATCTGAAGTTCTTCCCGGCCGAGGCCAACGGGGGCACCAAGGCGCTCGCCGCCATCGCCGCTCCCCTGCCCCAGGTGCGCTTCTGCCCGACCGGCGGTATTGGCCCGAAGAACGTGGCCGATTATTTAGCCCTTAAGAGCGTCGCCACCGTCGGCGGCTCCTGGATGCTGCCGGCCGACACCGTCAAGGCCGGCAACTGGGACGAGGTGACCCGCCTCTCCCGCGAGGCGGTCGCACTGGTCAGCCGCTAAGCACGGCGCCCCCTGCCAAACCGACAGGCCACCCCGAGGGGTGGCCTGTTTCATGAGCGGATGGGCCGGGGGATCTCACCCAGGCTCTCCCCCTCGAACAGGGTGAAGCCGAGGTCGCACACCTTGGTCGCCAGCGGCTGACCGGCCAGGCTGGCCAGTAGCAGAGTGGCGGCCTCGCGCCCTATCTCCTCACGCGGGGTGATGATGCTGGCCAGTTGCGGCGAGATGGCGCGCCCTATGTTGAGGGAATTGGCACCGGCGATGGCAATCTGCCCCGGAACCGGGATGCCGAGCGCCTGGGCACGCAGTATGGCCCCCACCGCCAGGTCATCGTTGGTGCAGAACAGGCCATCCAGGTCGGGCCAGCGGGCCAACGCCTGATCCAGCAAGGAGCCACCGAGGATGAAGGTGGAGGACTCCCCGGTCAGCAGGTGCTCCCCCGTCAACCCGGCCGCTCCCATGGCATCGTAGTAGCCGGCCATCCGCAACCGGGTGCGAACGTCGAGACGAGCCCCCAGATAGACGATATGACGCCGTCCCCGGGCCAGCATCGCCTCGGTCATGGCACGCGCCGCGGCGCGGTGATCCATTCCCACCACCATGTCGATGGGGGCCTCGGGAAAGTCCATCGCCTCCACCACAGGAATGCCTGCCGTGGCGATCATCTTGCGGGTGCGCTCGGTGTGTTCGGTATCGCAGAGGATGAGCCCATCCACATGAAACGAGAGCAGCGAGGCGACCTGCTCCTCCTCCCGTTCCGGGCTATAGCCATAGTGTCCCAGCAGGGTCTGGTAGCCGGCCGCACGGGTGACCGCCTCGACCCCCTGCACCACGGCCGAGAAGACCTGGTTGGAGAGAGAGGGAATCAGGATGCCGATGGCGCGACTGGTGGCGTTGGAGAGGATGTCAGGCGCCCGGCTGGGAATATAGCCGAGCGCCTCGACCGCCTCGGCGATGCGCTGCCGGGTGGCCTCGGCCACTGAGCCGGGGTCACGCAGATAGCGGCTGACCGTCATCTTGGTCACGCCGACCCGGTCGGCGATATCCTGCAGGGTGGGGCGACGTTTTCGGGTGTCGTGCATGGGGGAGAACCGGCGGAAAATGTTACGTGTAACATACCCGTTTTGCTCCCCCAAGTCAGCCGTCAGATGGGTGCCTTGTCCCGGTTGGTGGCGGCGATGTGATGGATGGCGAGGTCGGCGCCAATAAACTCCTCTTCCTCGCTCAGGCGCAGTCCCACCAGCCGCTTCATCAGGCCGTAGATCAGGCCGCCGCCACACAGGGCTGTCAGGATACCAAGACCTGTGCCGATCAGCTGGCTGCTGAGACTCACCCCGCCCATGCCACCCAGGTAGGGATGGCCAAAGATGCCGGCCGCGATCCCCCCCCAGGCACCGCACAGTCCGTGCAGGGGCCACACCCCGAGCACGTCGTCTATCTGGGGGCGCTTGCGCTGCAACCAGGTGAAGGTGCCGATGAAGATGGCTCCGGCCACGCCCCCGACCAGCAGGGCGCTCAAGGGGTGCATCAGATCCGAACCGGCACACACCGCCACCAACCCGGCCAGGGGACCGTTGTGGATGAAGCCCGGGTCGTTGCGGCCGAGCAGCATGGCCACCAGGGTGCCGCCGACCATGGCCATCAGGGAGTTGAGGGCGACCAAACCGCTGATCCCCCCCAGCTTCTGGGCCGACATGACGTTGAAGCCGAACCAGCCGACCGTGAGAACCCAGGCCCCGAGCGCCAGCATGGGGATGTTCGAGGGGGCAAAGCCCACCGCCTGACCACCGCGAATGCGCCCCTTGCGCATGCCGAGCAGCACCACGGCCACCAGGCCGATCCAGCCCCCCACGGCATGCACCACCACCGAGCCGGCAAAGTCGTGGAAGGGGGCCCCGAAGCGCAGCTCAAGCCATGCCTGCAGGCCGAAGTTGCCATTCCAGGCGATCCCCTCGAACAGGGGATAGACCAACCCCACCGTGAGCCCGGAGCAGAGCAACATGGGGTAGAAGCGCGCCCGCTCGGCAATACCGCCACTGACGATGGCCGGGATGGCGGCGGCGAAGGTGAGCAAAAAGAAGAACTTCACCAGCTCGTAGCCCTGCCCTGCCGCCAGGGTCGGCGCATCGGCGAAGAAGGTCTTGCCATAGGCAAGCCAATAGCCGATGAAGAAGTAGGCCAGGGTCGAGATGCCGAAGTCGGTGATGATCTTCACCAGGGCGTTGACCTGGTTCTTGCTGCGCACCGTGCCCAGTTCGAGAAAGGCAAAGCCGGAATGCATGGCAAGCACCATGATGGCGCCGCCGAGCACGAACAGGGTGTCCGCACTCTGGGTAAGGGTTGCGATAGCGTTGGGGTCCTGCACTGTGTGTCTCCATCATCCTGATTTGTTGTCATGCACCGCCCCGTCGAGGGGGCGGGCGGAGGGAGAGCAGAGCAGGAGTCGTGCCAGCAAATCGGGCCCAAAAGAGGGCCCGATAGAGACGCATTGGTTCAGGATGGGGCACCAGTTGTGTGCCTGGCACCAAAATGGGGCACTAACTGCGCCGGGAGAGCCACCTGGTGGGGTTGATCGCCTCCCCCTGATAACGGATTTCGAAGTAGAGACCGGTCTGATCCTGGCCGCCACTGTTACCCACCAGGGCTACAGGCTCGCCCTGCTCGACCTTCTGCCCCACATGGCGCAGCAGAGACTGGTTGTGACCATAGAGGCTCATATAACCCTTGCCATGATCGACCACCAGCAGCATGCCGTAGCCATCGAGCCAGTCGGCATAGACCACCTGACCGGGCGCCACCGCCTTGACCTGAGTGCCCTCGGGGGCGCCGATCAGGGTCCCTTTCCACTTGATCTCGGCGGTGCGCCGTGACCCGTAGGAGATGAGAATGGGCCCCTGCACCGGCCAGCGCAAGGCGCTGCTGGTGCTCAGGCCTCCGCTGTAGCGACGGCTCTGGGCCTCGGCCTGCTCCAGCTCTTTTTGCTGACGGCGGGCGAGCTGGCGCTCCTCCTCCCGCTGGGCCTGCTCCGCCTGCTTGCGTAGCCGCTCCTGCTCCGCCTTCATCCTGGCGATGCGTTCGCGCTCGCGGCGTTCGGCCTCCTCCTGCTGGCGGCGCAACTCCTCGAGGCGTGCCTTGAGGCGCTTCTCCGCCTGCACCATCTTGGCCAGCTTGGCCTCATCGCTCTGCACATCCTGCTGCAGCTGGCTGCGGGTCTGCTCCCGGCTCTGCTGGCTGGCGAGCAGCCCCTGATGCTGCTGCTTCTGATCGTCGAGGAGGCGCTGCTGACGACCCAGAGTCTCCCGAGTCGCCTCCTGATTGGCGGTCAGCCGCCGCTGGGTGGCACGCAGGGACTCGATGGCCTCAATTCGGGCCTTGTTGAGGTAGTCGTAGAAGTCGATGGTACGGCTGAGGCGATTGGGATCCTGCTGGTTGAGCAGCAGCTTGAGATAGTCGTGATCGCCGGCCCGGAAGGCACTCTCGGCCTGCTTGGCCAGCAGGCTCTTCTGCTGGTTGGCCTGGCGCTCCAGTTCGTCCTTCTCGCGGGCAAGCTCCTGAATACGGCTCTCGCTCTTCTTGAGCTGAGAGCGGGTATCCGCCAGCTTGGCAGCGGCGACAGAGACGGCGCGCTCATCCTGCTCCAGCTGTTTGGCCAGCTTGGCCAGCTCCTGCTTGCCGAGCTTGACCGCCTTCTGCTGAGCCTTGATATCGTTCTGGACCTTGCCCAGATCGTTGTTGAGCCCCCCCTGGGCGCTCAGGCAATAAAACAGCGCGCCGGCCAAAAGGCCGACGCGTTGTAAGTGCTTTGAAATCAAGTCACGTCCCCGCATGGGGCGGAATTATTTCAAAATCATCAGGGGCTTGCCAGTCATTTCCGGCGGCACAGGCAGACCCATCAGAGTCAGCATGGTAGGCGCCAGATCGGACAGTTTGCCGCCCTCTACCACCTCGGCCTTGCGACCGAAGTAGATGAGGGGCACCGGCAGGTTGGTGTGGGCGGTGTGCGCCTGACCGGTCTCTTCATCCATCATCTTCTCGGCGTTGCCGTGGTCGGCGGTGATAAGGCATTCGCCACCCACCTCGGCCAGGGCCTCGGTGACACGACCGATGCAGTGATCGACGGCCTCGCAAGCCTTGACCGCGGCATCGAACACACCGGTGTGGCCGACCATGTCGCCGTTCGGGTAGTTACAGATGATGACGTCGTACTTGCCGCTCTTGATGGCCGCAACCAGCTTGTCGGTCAGTTCGCCAGAGCTCATCTCGGGCTGCAGATCGTAGGTGGCTACCTTGGGGCTGGCCACAATCTCGCGATCCTCGCCGGTGAAGCAGGCCTCTTCGCCACCGTTGAAGAAGAAGGTGACGTGAGCGTACTTCTCGGTCTCGGAGATGCGCAGCTGGGTCTTGCCCTGCTTGGCCAGCCACTCACCCAGGGTATTGACCAGGGCGGTTGGCGGGTAGGCACAGGCGGTCTTGATGTCGGCCGCATACTCGGTCAGCATCACGAAGTTCAGTTTCGGCAGGGCCTCGCGGGCAAAACCGGTGAAGTCGGTGTCGACGAAGGCGCGGGTGATCTCGCGGGCACGGTCGGCACGGAAGTTCATGAAGATCAGGGCATCGCCATCCTGCATCGGGGCGGCTTCGCCGATACGGGTGGCCTTGACGAACTCGTCGTTCTCGTCACGAGCGTAGGCAGCAGCCAGGGCCTCGGTGGCGGAGGCGGCGGTGAACTCGCCCTTGCCCTGGGTCATCAGGTCATAGGCCTGCTGTACGCGGTCCCAACGGTTGTCGCGATCCATGGCGTAGTAACGACCGATCATGGAGGCGAAGCGACCCTTGCCGAGGGCGGCAAACTTGGCGTCGAACAGCTCGATGGAGGACTGGGCGGAGCGCGGCGGCACGTCACGGCCATCCAGGAAGGCGTGGAAGTAGATCTGCTCGGCGCCACGACGGGCGGCCATCTCGATCATCCCCAGGATGTGCTCTTCGTGGCTGTGCACGCCACCCGGAGACATCAGGCCCATAATGTGGACAGCCTTGCCGGCCTGAACGGCGGCATCGACGGCCTTGCCGATCTCGACGTTGTCGAAGAAGGGGCCGTCCTGGATGTCTTTGGAGATGCGGGTCAGCTCCTGGTAGACGATCCGGCCGGCGCCGATGTTGACGTGACCCACCTCGGAGTTGCCCATTTGACCATCGGGCAGACCGACGTCGAGGCCGGAGCCGGAGATGAGGGTGCTGGTGTAGTCACGAGCGAGGCGATCCAGATTGGGGGTGTTGGCGGCGGCGACGGCGTTGTGCTCTGCCTTGTCGCTGTAGCCCCAACCGTCCATGATGACCAGAACCAGGGGTTTCTTGGCTGTTGACATAAGACTATGTCCTCTCGGATTGGAATGAATTGCAGAAAGCGAAACTAGCGTAATATTACTACATCCGCCGAAATAGTCACCTGATCCGCCGGGGCCCGCCAGCCCTGCCTGAGAGCGTGCTCCCGCTTTGCCCCATTGATGGCTGATATTCTCACCTCCCCCATGTATACTCGGGCCCTTGTCCCGGATTTGGATTGTAGGAAAGATGCAAGAGTATCTGGATTTCGCGGCCCGCAACCCCCTGCTCACCGCAGCCTGGGTCGGCCTGGCCGGCACCCTGATCTACACCACGGTGCGTGCCCGTTTCTCCCCCGTCAAGGCGGTTAATAACCACGCCGCCACCATGCTGATCAACCGCGAGAATGCCGTGGTGGTCGACATCCGTACTCTCGACGAGTTTGGTCGCGGCCATCTGGCCGGTGCCCAGCACCTCATCCTCAGCGAAATCCAGGCCAACAACCTGGGCCAGCTTGAAAAGCACAAGGATGACCCCATTATCGTGGTGTGCGAGACCGGTATGAGTGCGGGTGCCGCCGCCAGAGCCCTCTACAAGCATGGCTTCAAGCGGGTGCACACCCTGGCGGGTGGCATGGCCCAGTGGCGTGCAGATAACCTGCCGGTCACCAAGAAGCGCTGATAATCCCGGGGCCACAGGCCCCGTTTTTGCTAAATAAAGGAATCAAACAACATGGCTGAAGCGATCAACAACCAGGAAGTACAGCAACCGGAATTCCACATCCAGCGCGTCTATGTGAAGGATGTTTCGTTCGAGGCACCGAACACCCCGCACATCTTCCAGAAAGAATGGCAGCCGGAAGTCAGCCTGGATATGGACACCAAGACCAATATGCTGGCCGAAAGCATCTACGAAGTGGTGCTGACCCTGACCGTCACCTGCAAGCTGGGCGAAGAGACCGCCTTCCTGTGCGAAGTGCACCAGGCCGGTATCTTCACCATCGGCAACCTGCCGGAGCCGCAGCTGGCTCACTGCCTGGCCGCCTTCTGCCCGAACATCCTGTTCCCGTACGCTCGTGAAGCCGTCTCCGCCATGGTTAACCGCGGCTCCTTCCCGCAGCTGAACCTGGCTCCGGTCAACTTCGATGCCCTGTTCGCCCAGCATGTGGCCCAACTGCAGGCAGAGCAGGCCACTGCGGAAGCTTGAGATGAGTGACAAGGCTGCCATTTCGGTCTTGGGGGCGGGGTCTTACGGCACCGCCCTTGCCATTTCTCTGGCCCGTAACGGCCATCCGACCCTGCTGTGGGGTCACGATCCGGCTCATGTTGCCGATCTGGCCAGAGAGCACTGCAACAAGGCCTTCCTGCCGGATGTGCCCTTTCCCGATTCCCTGCTGCTGACCTCGGATCTGCAAGAGGCTGTCACGGCGGCTCCCGTGCTGCTGCTGGTAGTCCCGAGCCATGTCTTCGGAGAGGTGCTGGCCCGGATCAGGCCCTTCCTGCGCCCCGACAGCCGTATCGCCTGGGCCACCAAGGGCCTGGAGCCGGACAGCGGCCGCCTGCTGCAAGAGGTGGCGCGCGAGGTCTTGGGCGATACCATGCCGCTGGCGGTGATTTCCGGTCCCACCTTCGCCAGGGAGCTGGCCGCCGGCATGCCGACCGCCATCTCGGTCGCCTCAACCCATGACGACTTTGCCGAGGACCTCTCCCACCTGCTGCACTGTGGCCGCTCGTTCCGGGTCTATACCAACCCGGACTTTATCGGCCTGCAGCTGGGGGGCGCCGTGAAGAACGTCATCGCCATCGGTGCCGGTCTCTCCGATGGTCTGGGCTTTGGTGCCAACGCACGTACCGCCCTCATCACCCGTGGCCTGGTTGAGATGCAGCGCCTCGGGCTCGCCCTCGGTGCCGATGCCAAGACCTTCATGGGGATGGCAGGACTCGGGGACCTGGTACTCACCTGTACCGACAACCAGTCGCGCAACCGCCGCTTCGGTCTGGCGCTGGGGGCCGGCAAGTCGGTCGAGAGTGCCATGACCGAAATAGGCCAGGTCGTCGAGGGGCATCGCAACACCAAGGAGGTGCACCTGCTGGCGGCACGCTGTGGGGTGGAGATGCCCATCTGCGAACAGATCTACAAGGTGCTCTACGAGGGCAAGAACCCGAAAGAGGCGGCGATAGCCCTGCTCTCCCGGGACAAGAAAGACGAGTAGTTCACCCGAAACAAGAAGGCCCCGCCAGTTGGCGGGGCCTTCTCTATGGGGAGCCGGAGATCAATAGTAGGAGTGATCGCCACGCTGGTGCTCGGTGGCATCCTTGACGCCCTTGAGCTCGTTCGGGAACTTCTCCAGCAGTTGCTTCTCGATCCCCTCTTTGAGGGTGTAATCGACCATGGAGCAGCCGTTGCAACCACCGCCAAACTGCAGGATGGCGTAACCGTCTTCGGTCAGCTCGGTCAGGGTCACCTTACCGCCGTGACCGGCCAGCATGGGGTTCACCTCGGAGAGCAGCACGTATTCGATGCGCTCGATCAGGGGAGCGTCGTCACCCACCTTGCGCATCTTGGCGTTGGGTGCCTTGAGCGTCAGCTGGGAGCCCATCTGATCGGTGACGAAGTCGATGCTCGCCTCCTCCAGAAAGGGGGCACTCAGCGGGTCGATCAGGGTCTCGAAGCCGTCGAAGGGAAGGTGCTGATCATCCGGATCCACGGCATCGGGCGGGCAGTAAGAGACACCGCATTCGGCGTTGGGCGTACCGGGATTGACGACAAACACCCGGATGTTGGTGCCTTCCGGCTGTTTCTCCAGCAGCTTGCGAAAATGAGCCTGGGCGGCCTCGGAAATGGTGATCATCACTGTCCTCGTAAACCTGAGCAAATGGCTAGGGTATTGATGATACTCCTGTTGCCAGGCGATGGGTAGCACACCCGTCACGCTTCAGCCAAGATGCCGCAGGGTGCGACACAGGGCCCACACCTCCACCCGCTCCACCCCGCTTTCCCGCAACAGACGCGCCAACCGCCCCGCCGTCGCCCCTGTGGTTACCACATCGTCGATCAGCGCAACGTGACGATAGTGATGGCTCCCCACCCGAAAGGCATGGCGCAGATTGCGTCGCCGCGCCCCGGCACCGAGGCGACTCTGCTGAGGGGTTGCCCGCGCCCGTCTCAGCAAGCTCCTATCGAGTGGAATTCCGGTATGGCGGGCCACCTCACACGCCAGCAGCTCGGCCTGGTTAAACCCCCTGGTGATGCGCCGCCACCAGTGCAGCGGTACGGGTAGCAGCACCTCGGGCGGGTCGGTCAGATCCAGGTGATCGGCCAGCAGCCGTCCCAGTACATCGGCCAGCATCACCTGCCTGGCATACTTGAAGCGCGGAATTAACACAGGCCAGGGGGCCAGATAGTCACCGATCACCTGCAGCCGAGCCCAGGGAGGAGGCCGACGCTGACACCGGCCACACCACAACTGATCCGGGGGGAGAGTATCGGGCAAGGGGGCGGCGCAACCGTGGCAGCGTCTCATATCCTGGTGCAGGGCTCGCCGGCAGACATCGCAAAGCAGCGGGATCTCACTCGGCTGCAGACAGAGCAAGCAGTGACCACTCCAGTCGGCCCGACCACCCAGCAGCCCCCTTGCTTTCGTCACCCAGCCCTTTACCATGCCTGACCACCATGACAACAACAGGACCTGAGTGTAGATGAGCATCACGGTAGAGCTGACGGGGAAGGGGCCGGACCTGGTCCTGCTTCATGGTTGGGGCATGAATAGTGCGGTTTGGCATGGTGTTGCCCCCCTTCTGGCCAACCACTATCGATTGCATCTGGTCGATCTTCCCGGATTTGGCGCCTCTGCACTGCCCGATGGGGTCGACTATAGCCTCGAATGGCTGGCAGAGGAGGTGGTGAAGGTTCTGCCCGAGCGCACCATCTTGCTGGGCTGGTCGCTGGGCGGACTGGTGGCCAGTCAAATCGCCCTCACCCACCCGCAGCGGGTACAGCAGCTCATCACAGTCGCCAGCTCGCCCTGCTTCCTGGCCCATGAAGGGTGGCCCGGCATAGCGCCCAAGGTGCTGGACGGTTTCCAACAGATGCTCAAGGGAGACTTTAACCAGACCATAGAGCGCTTCCTGGCCATTCAGGCCATGGGCAGCGAGCACGCCCGGGATGATATCCGCCAACTGCGCCGCTGGCTGGCCGAGCGGCCGGCCCCCTCTCCTGTGGCGCTGGCCGAGGGACTCCGTCTACTGGCCGAGGTCGATCTGCGCGCAGCCATGGACAACTGGCAGGGATCCTGGCTGCGTCTCTACGGCCGTCTCGACGCTTTGGTGCCCCGCGCGGTCGTGCCTCTGCTCGACGCCCGCTTCCCGCACAGCTCGAGCCTGGTCTTCGAAAAGGCCTCCCATGCGCCCTTTATCTCCCATCCGGAGGAGTTTTGTCGCCGGCTCGGCGCCATGATCGACTAAAAAAACGGCACATCACTTCAATTTCTTTCGCTACTGGTGAATAATTGAACTACCCGTTGTGTGAGGATGTGTGATGCGTATTGATTCAGCCATGACGAATGGCACGATCGGCTTTCAGCGGGCCGAAAAAACCGTGGCCGACGCCTCAGCCTCTCTCGCCAGCCTCAGCACCCCCTCGGGTGACAAGGTCAACGTTCCCGAAGAGTTGGTGAATCTCAAGGTGGGCGAGTTGCAGGCTGGTGCCAATGCCAGGGTCATCAAGAGTGCCAACGAGATGATGGGGACGCTGATCGACATTCGAGTATGACATGAACGTTAATGTCGGCCTCCCCAACTTCATTCCCAACCATCTGTATCCCCAGACGGAATCTGCACGCGCCGATAACCGCAAGGCCGACTATATCCCCCAGCCCAAAGCCTCCAGTTCCTATCCTGAGGGAGAGGAGATCGGGAGCCGTCAGCAGAGAGAAAACCCCAAGCCGGCCACCCAGAATCCTGAGAGCCAGGGACGTGAGGTTCGTGCCGGGTCTCAACCACAAGCCGGGCTTGAGCAGGTCGATCCCGACGGCCGCCAGGGTGGCCAACAGGGGCAGGGTCAACCGCAACGGGATCAATCCCGGCAGCAATTCACCCCCGAACAGCAAAGAGAGATAGAGCAGCTCAAGGATCGTGACCAGGAGGTGCATAACCACGAGCAGGCACACCAGCGACTCGGTGGCCAGTACGCGGGAGCCCCAAGCTATGAGTACACCACGGGACCGGATGCCCAGCGCTATGCACAGGGTGGTGAAGTCTCAATTGACACGACAGAGATTCCTCACGACCCCTCGGCCACCATCCGTAAGATGCAGGCCGTACAGGCCGCCGCGCTGGCCCCGACCGATCCTTCTGCACAGGATTATGCCGTTGCGCGCGCCGCCGCACGCAAGGAGATGAAGGCCAGCCAACAGCTCTACCAGCGCACCATCTCCGGACGAGGCGGTCCACTCGATAACATCATGACCCAACGCAATCGGGTTATCGCCCAGCACTACCAGAGTGCCGTCACTCCGCTGCACACTGGTGGTCTCAATCTCTCGGTCTGAACGGCAACCCCGTCTCTCCTGATCTATCTTTTGAGTTACTGATTGAACACAGAGCGAGAACCATTATGACCTTCGATGAAGTCACCCCTGAGCATTTCACCACCTTCTCACGCGTGCCCCCTCCTCACCTGCAGATGGAACAGCTGTTGATGCAACTGGGTGGAGGTGGAACCGAGGGGACTGCCTTCAAGAAGAAGGTACTGCTCGCCGCCGGCTGGAGTCACACGGGTGTTGTCTCGTTTGGCAAGTATCCCCAAGAAGCCTGTAATGCCTTCAATCGGTTACGCCTGGTGCTTGCCGAGACGGAGCAACCGGAAGAGATTCTGGAGAGGTTGAAAATATAGTTACAAATCAGACAATTAAGGTTATTTGATGATATTTTCATGGCTGGACGACACTTTTTTCTCGGTACAGTGGAACTTATTCTCAAACCCGCGGCCTAACTAGATAGTTGAGGAAGTGCTAGTAAGTCACCTTTTGATACAGCCCCGATGTCAATCGGGGCTTTTTTTATGGCCATGATAAATAAGGAAAATATTTTCAGTCACAGTTCTTGAAAGTAACTTACATAAATTACTTTCACTTTTTGTCCAGTTGCTGTACAGTTAGCGGCGTAGGGTACAGAGGTAAGATGTTCTATCTTTCAGACCTTTTATTTCACGTAATTGAATGTGGCTGAATAGCGGCCCCGCAGAGTCTCTGTGGGGCGTTTTTTTGCCCAAAAACTAGAGCAAATACTTTAAAAACTGGTTCGACCTGTTATACTTCTCCTGCTTCTTGAAGAACACCCATCGTCTCGTTCTCAAGATTTAGCTTCTTCCTATTTTTTACGCTGATTCTGGCGGCCGGAGCGCGATTCGCGGTTCCGGCCCTATTTTTATCGGGCTATCAACGTAATTTAATTACACGAATGTAATAAATCACAGATGAAACTGAAAGTCAGCGAACGTGGCGTGAAAACGTTATCTCAACGAAGACAATTAATTCTCTCTGATAAATAAGAATTTCACAGCAGGTTCATCTAAATAATCGACCAACTCACCCTATTCAGCCTGGGGTGCAATCCAGGCGTTTCGAAAGTCGAACCATCCTAGCGCCGTCATTCGAACCCCATTAACGCCACTGCGATTATCAAGCTCCAGCCAATGATGAAACAGGGGCATAAACAGTGCCCGGCGCTGTAACCGCGCCACCTCCTCCCGCACTCCCATCTCGTGCAGCCCATCGCGCCAGAGCGTCAATCCCTGCCAAAAGGAAGACTCGTCATGCCATACGGCTCGCAGCAGAGGCAACTCCTGTAACCAGGCATAGACGGCATAATCGCTCGCCTGTTCCAGGTTGACCGTCCCCAACCAGATATCGACGCCCTCCCAATCTCCCCGTGCCCAGGTATGGTAATCCACCTCTCTCACGACCAGTTCAATCCCCTCTTTCTCCAGCCGCGAACCCATGACGGCGGCCAGAGCCGCAAACTCCAGATGCTGACTGAAATAGGCCAATACCAGACGATGGGGGAGAGCGGCGTTCAATGGTGCTGACGAAAGCGGAACATCACGCCAGCGAGGCAGTAACCCCCGCGCAGGAGCCAACACCTCATGCAGCTCAGCGGGCAAGCCACCGAGCAAGCGAACCGGATTCAGGCAATGTGCCAACCAGCTTCTCAGGCCCTCATCGGCCATGCGCGGTGAGCGCTGATCTGCCAGCATGAAATAGCAACCCGCCTCCAGCGCAGAGGCCGCTCTGGCCTGACCAGAATCCCTATGCTCAACCGCCAGTTGCAACTGGCAGGTAAGGCGCTCTGCGAGAGGGGGTAGCATCCAGATATCGACCTCGTCGAGCAGGGCTCGCAATCCGAAGTAGTCATCGAATGCCGCCAGACGCAGGCGCTGGCTATCATTGGTCACCACCCGATAGGGACCGCTCCCCACCGGATAGAGGGCCATATCGGCCCTCTCTTGCCAGTCTCCTGGCAGGATCAAGGCGGCAGGTTCACACAGCAGATGGGGTAACCAGGGATCCGGCGTCGAGAGCACTATGTCCACGACCCTTGGGGAGACGGCCTCCACTCGTTCCATATGAGCAAACAGTGGACGGCTCTTCAGGCGTCCCAGAGAGAGGCAGACATCTTCCGCCTGCAAGAGCCCGCCATGATGGAAGCGGACCATGGGACGCAGATAGAAGCGCCAGTGTAACGGTGAGAGCATGACCCAATGGTGGGCGAGGTCAGACTCAATTTCCCCATTTTCCTCATTTCGTCTCAGCAGACCGTTAAAGATCTGCCGAACCAGGTGGATCTCGGACCGACGCAGAGGCAGATGCGGCAATAGATTGGGCAGTGGTCGGTAGTAAGGGACCCGCAGGATCTGCTGGCCTTCCGAGGTCAAGGTGCCCGAGCCACCGGCCAGATAGGGGAGCAGTCGCTCGACCTGTCCATCGACCAACTGCAGCGCCTGCTCCAGCCTCCCCTGCGTGACCAATGCCTCTAATCGCCGACTCTGAAGCATCACCGGAGAGTCCAGCAGCGTCAGCCTGGCCCGTCGACCACGACCGGCCGATGCCTGCCAGGACAGCCACCCCTGCTCCTGCATCCGTTGCAGCAGCAGGCGGGCATTACGTGAGGTGCAACAGAGCAACTCGGCCACCTCCCCCAGGGTCAATTCGCTATCGAGAGAGGAGAGTTGGCGCACCAGGCGTTCAAAGTGCTGATAGAGGCGTTCACTGGGCATAAATAAGGAAACCAATCTTTTACTATTTTCAGTTTTACCTTCCTCATTTTACGCCAATATTGGGCTCAACCAAGAGGAGACACCCCATGACACTGACCAATCCCCTGCCGTTCTGGCGCCGCTACTTCTCCCGCATCGTTCACCAGAGCCCGAGCTGGCGACAGGATCCGCTGTCAACCCTGACACAACTGATGCAGTGGGACCTCCCCTATGTGGAAGACCGGGAATATCGTCGCCGTCTTTAGGATCTGTGATTTACAGTGAACCGCCACAGGCATAAAGTGGACGTCTATCCGTCTAAAGAACAAGGAACGTACCATGCAAGACGCCACCCTGGCCCTTCATCACGGCTTCACCAGCGATCCCGCGACCAAGGCCGTCGCCGTCCCCATCTACCAGACTGTTGCGTACGAGTTTGACAGCGCCCAACACGGGGCCGATCTCTTCGATCTGGCAGTCCCCGGCAATATCTATACCCGCATCATGAACCCCACCAACGATGTGCTGGAGCAACGGATGGCGGCGTTGGAAGGTGGTGTGGCAGCACTGGCCGTATCGGCAGGATCGGCCGCCATCACCTACGCCATCCAGGCCCTGGCACGGGCGGGGGATAACATAGTCTCCACCCCCCAGCTCTACGGGGGCACCTACACCCTGTTTGCCCACATGCTGCCCAGCCAGGGAATAGAGGTTCGCTTCGCCCGGGACGACAGCCCCGAAGCCATCGCAGCCCTCATCGACGGACACACCAAGGCAGTCTACTGCGAGAGCATCGGCAATCCGGCAGGCAACATTGTCGACATTGGGGCCCTGGCCCGGGTCGCTCATGCCGCCGGGGTCCCCCTGATCGTGGATAACACTGTGGCCTCTCCCGTCCTGTGCAAACCCATCACCCACGGCGCCGACATAGTGGTTCACAGCCTGACCAAGTATGTGGGCGGGCATGGCAACTCGCTGGGAGGCATCATTGTGGACGGAGGCACCTTCCCTTGGCATCAACACGCCACCCGTTTTCCGCAGCTGACCCGGCCCGAGCCCTCCTATCACGGAGTGGTCTACACCGAGGCCTTTGGCGCGGCAGCCTTTATCGGCCGGGTGCGCACCGTCCCCCTGCGCAATACGGGAGCGGCCCTCTCCCCCTTCAATGCCTTTTTGATCCTGCAGGGGCTAGAGACCCTGACCCTTCGCATGGATCGCCATGTGGAGAATGCCATGGCAGTTGCCCTCCATCTGCAGCAACACCCGGCGGTAGAGTGGGTCAGCTACGCCGGCCTGCCCGACCACCCACACCACGGACTGGCCAGCCGCTACATGGGAGGACGCCCCTCGGCGCTGCTCTCCTTCGGGCTCAAGGGGGGGTATGAGGCGGGGGTGCGCTTCTATGATGCTCTGCGCATCTTCAAGCGCCTGGTCAACATAGGGGATGCCAAGTCACTGGCCTGCCATCCGGCCTCGACCACCCATCGCCAACTGAGCGAGGCGGAGCAGTCCAAGGCCGGGGTAAGGCCAGAGATGATCCGCCTCTCGGTAGGCATAGAAGATATCGGCGATCTGCTGGCCGACCTGGACCAGGCGCTGCAGGCCTGATCTACTTGAGCCACTGCTGACGCAGGCGCTCGAGCGAGCCATCGAGACGCATGGCATCGAGCGCCTGCTGCAGGGCCGCCACCTTGGCCGGATCCGTCCCCCGACTGACGGCAAAGTAGTAGTCGTACTGGGCATCCTGCACAAACAGACGGGTCAGCTCCGACAGGGAGCCGCCGAGCTGCCGCATATGGAAGGCTGCCCCCAGCTCCAACGCCGTGACCAACTCGACCCTCCCCCGCCGTAGCATGCGAAACTTGTCGGTCTCATCGGTCACATTGACCAGAGACTCGAAGCCGTCCAGGGAGAGCTGCTGGGCAGAGGCTGAGTTACGCACTGCCGCAATCCGCCAGCGGGTCGCTTCTGCCAGATTCTGGGGGGCAACATCGCTGCGACTGGCAAGGCGCCAGAACCAGATGGCCCTGGGTCCGATGGGGCCAAACTTGTCGCGCTCGGCGGTCCGTGCCGCGGTGAAGAGAACGATATCCGGCTGGTAGAGGGCCGTCTGATAGGCTCTTGCCCAAGGGAGTAACTGCACCCCCTTCTCATCGAGTTGCAGACCACTGCGCTCCAGCAGCGCATGCAGGAGCTGGACCGAGAAGCCGGTCATCTCTCCCTTGTCATCGCGCCAGTTATAAGGGGGCATATCCTCGGTGACCGCCTGCATGGCCTGCGCCAGATGCCACCAGCTACAGAGCAGCAGAACAACCAGCATCCTTGCCATCACACACCTCCATACATCATCAGGGATGAGTGTGGTCGAAAAGCCGGCGCTTTGCCTCAGAGGGCCTGGGCCAAAATACGAGCGACCCGCTCCGGATCCAGATCCCCGTGCTCCCCCAGTCGAATGAGGCCAAAGCGCTTGAGATTGGAGCAGACGGCGGCGATAGCAGGCTCACCGAGACCATAATCCCCCAGCCTGGTAGCCACCCCCATCTGCCGGAAGAAACCTTCGATACGCAGTATGCTCTCCTCGATCTGCAGGGCCGTGTCCTCTCTGCTCGACTGCCATACCCGCCGTCCCAGCTGGATCAATTTGTCCTGCTTGCTCCGGGCCTGTGCCCGCAGCAGCGAGGGCAACACCACCGCCAGACTCTGGGCATGGTCCAGACCGTAGAGCGCCGTCAGCTGATGGCCGATGGCATGGGTAGACCAGTCATGGGGAACCCCCCGCCCAATCAGGCCATTGAGGGCGAGAGAGGCGGCCCACATGATGTTGGCACGAACCTCGTAATTGTCGGGTTCACTCAGGGCTCGAGGCCCATTCTCAAGCAGAGCCAGCAAGAGCCCCTCGGCCAAACGATCCTGTACGTCCGCCTGCACCGGATAGGTGAGATACTGCTCGAGCACATGAACAAACGCATCCACGACCCCGTTGCCCACCTGACGCGGTGGCAGGGTGAAGGTGACCGAGGGGTCGAGAATGGCGAAGCCTGGCTGCAGCAGGGGATGACGAAAGGAGAGCTTGGCGTCACCACGGCTGATCACCGCCACCGGATTGCTCTCCGAGCCGGTGGCCGGCAACGTCAGTACACACCCCAGCGGTAAGGCTGCCTCTACCCTGGCCCCCTCCAACAGCGCCCAGGGACTCTGCCCTTCAAAACAGGCAGCGGCCGCCACGAATTTGGCGCCATCGATCACGGACCCACCACCGACGGCCAACAGATAGTCGATGCGCTCCCGACGCACCAACTCGACAGCCTGCATCAGGACGTCGAACTCGGGATTGGCCGTGATACCACCAAACTCATGCCATTGATGGTGGCTCAGAGCCTGCTCGAGTTGCTCGTAGACACCATTGGTCTTGATGCTGCCACCTCCGTAGAGCACCAGCAGGCGAGCCGAGGTGGGTACCAGACCGCCTAGCGCGGCTATCTCGCCGCGGCCAAAACAGATCTGGGTCGGATTGATATAGTGGAAATTGTTCATGGGCTATCCCCGCTGTGAACTCGGGGGCATTGTGCGCCCGAGGGCAAGCCAGGTCAAAGCGCGATAAACAGGTGGTTAGGCCTGCTCAGGCTCTCGGCCAATCAGACGCTCCAGGGCCCCCTTGAGCAACTCGTCGCGCTTCTCTTGCAGAGGCTTGAGCTGCGCAGCCCGCTCCTCGTCACTCATCCCGCTCTGTTTTTGCAGCGCCTGGATCTGCGTCTCCAGCTCATTAAACTGTTTGCGATCGAACCCCAGGGCGTGATCCACCAGTCGCTGTACGGGGTCCCCTCCCTGGGCGCCACCCGTCGGACGGCTCTTGCCCAGATGCTCATAGGTCAACACGCTCTGGGCCCGACCGGTAAGCACCTGGCTCGAGAGGCTGATCTGCTCCTCCCACCCTCCCTGACCCCGATCGGCCAGGGTTGCGGCGGCCCGCCCATGGCTGGCCGCTTGGGCCAATTGCCGGTTATACGCCTTGATCTCCATCCGACACTCCGTCATCAAATCGACACGAGTCCATCCAGAGCAAGGTTCGAGCCAATCACCCCGGAAACGATGGACCTCAATCCTGCCCCAACTCGCGACCGGTGAGGCGGCGCCAGAGAAAGACCAGCAGGTGCAGCAGCAACAAGCCCCATCCCGCCACACCGAAGAGGGCACCGGTCAGCGCGTTGACCGAGGTGTCGGCACCCAGCCAGTACCAGGCAAGAGCCCCGGCACATCCAACCAGTGCACACTGGATGGCACAGGCCCGGCAGCGGCCCAACTTCGCCTTGATGGCATCGCTCAGGCAGGCATCACAGCTCATAGGACAAGCACCCTTCTCTGTCCGTGATGGCGCGGCCCATAGTAATCCCGCAGCAGAGCGACCTGGTGAAAATCCAGGCTAGCGTAGAGACCCAGTCCCTCTTCGTTACGTTCACTCACTTCGAGGCGAATGCTGCGCCACCCCTGCTCACGGGCCCACTCGATGAGCCGCATCATCAACCATCGCCCCCACCCCTTCCGGCTCAGGCGCCAGTGCACCGCCAGGGTCTGCACCACCAACCGCTGCCAGCCCCTGTGCTCGAGCACGCAGAGATAGGCCATCAGCTCTCCCCGGGCATCGTGCAGCAGCCACACCTTCCCCCTGGCTCGCTCCAGCAGATAGCGCCAACGATCGCGCCCGAAGGCGATCTCGGGCGGGAACAGGTAGCGCTCGAGGCGAACGATGGCCGCCAGATCGCCGCCCTTCGCCTCACGCAGGCAGAGGCAGCCCGCCTCTTTCTCTCTCATCCTGACTCCTCCCCATCTTCGGGTGTCACTCTACCCCGATTCCCCCGACCTGTCCCATCGACAAACAGGGGCAGAACAGAGATAGTGAAGACTGGCTCATCACTACAATCCGGGAGAGCCCCCATGCCCGAACTACTCAATATCGCCCCCTTCTCCTGGCTTCATATTCTCGCCTGTCTGGCCTGCGGCACCCTGGTCGGGTTGGAGCGGCAACTGCGCGGCAAGCCGGTCGGTATCCGCACCTCTTCTCTCATCATACTCGGCAGCTACTGCTTTCTGGCGCTGGCCACTCACCTCAGCCCCCAACCAGCCGATCAGGCGCGCGTCCTCGGCCAACTGGTCACAGGGATCGGCTTCCTCGGTGCCGGTGTCATGATGACCCAGAATGGTCAGGTACTCGGCGTCACCTCGGCCGCGACGGTCTGGATGCTGGCAGCACTGGGGGCCATGATAGGCCTCGACATGCTGACCCAATCCATCGCCCTCACTCTGGTCACTCTATCCATTCTGGTGGGGGTCGACTGGATGGAGAGCAGTTTCAAGCAGTTACAACGGGGGGTACACCGCCGACTCGAGAGCTGGCGGCACAACGACAATCACCCCATGGAGAAGTGACCCAATAAAAAGGAGCCCGTTTGGGCTCCGCGATAAGGGGATCAGATCACCCTGGAGAATTGCTGCTGGCGGGCTCGGCTGCGCAGATAAACGTCGAAGCACATGCAGATGTTGCGGATCAGCAGATGACCGGTCGGGGCAACCCGAATGCCTTGCTCATCGATGAAGACCAGGCCATCGTCGACGAAGGTCTGGAGCAACTTGAGGTCTTCGGCAAAATAGTCGGCAAAGACCAGATCGTGCGCCTGCTCTATCTCGGAAAAATCGAGACGGAAGTTGCAGATCAATCCCTTGATCACGCCACGCCGGATCAGGTCATCCCGATTCAGGGCGCACCCCTTCCACTGGGCGTGGCCGAGGGCCTCCACCTGGGCGTAGTACTCCTTGAGCTCCTTCTGATTCTGGGAGTAGGCATCCCCCAGCATGCTGATGGAGGAGACACCAAGCCCCAGCAGATCACACTCCCCCTGAGTGGTATAACCCTGGAAGTTGCGATGCAGCTTGCCCTCACGCTGGGCTACCGCCAGCTCGTCGTCCGGTTTGGCGAAGTGATCCATGCCGATAAACTGGTAACCCTGACCGGTCAGAAACTCGATGGTCTCCTGCAGCATGGCCAGCTTCTCCCGCGGCGCCGGCATCTCCTCCTCTTTCAGCTTGCGCTGGGCGGCGAAACGGCTCGGCAGATGAGCATAGTTGAAGATGGAGAGACGGGCGGGATCGGTCTTGAGCACCTCCTCCAAGGTATGGCGGAAGCTCTCCCGGGTCTGCAGTGGCAGACCATAGATGAGATCCAGATTGGTAGAGCGGAACCCCAGCTCACGGGCACGCTCGAGCATGGCCCGGATAAAGTCGTTGTCCTGCTCCCGATTGACCGCGACCTGGACCGCCTTGTTGAAGTCCTGCACCCCCAGGCTGATACGGTTGAAGCCCACCTCACGCAGCACATCAAGCATGGAGAGCTCAATCTCGCGCGGGTCGACCTCGATACTGATCTCGGCCTGTTCGGCAAAAGAGAAGTGCTCCCGCAGCATGGCCATCAGGCGACGGGTCTGGGCCTCGGTCAGGTAGGTGGGTGTACCGCCACCCCAGTGCAATTGGGTTACACTGCGCCCCCCGAAGCGTGGCGCCAGGAAGCGGATTTCCCGCTCCAGATAGTCGAGATACTGATCGGCCTTGTGCTGATGGCGGGTGATCACCTTGTTGCAGCCGCAGTAATAGCAGAGCTTGTGGCAGAAGGGGATGTGCACGTAGAGGGAGAGAGGGCGCTGCGGATAGGCCACGGCGGCGACCGCAAACTGATCGAATCCGAAAGCCTCGTCAAACTCCAGGGCCGTCGGATAAGAGGTATAACGGGGGCCACTGTAGTTGTACTTCTCGATCAGGGCCTGGTCCCAGACTATCTTCTCTGCTTGCACATCACGCTCCTCATTGGGCGGCCATCACTCCGGCAGGGTGAATATGGCCAGTCTTGCCACATCCTCTTGGATCTGGTCGTTATAGTCGGCCTCATGCTTGACCCGTTCAAGGTCCTGACGCATCCGCTCACGCTTCTCGAGGGCACTGCGCGCCTCATGAGTGGCGAGATGGCGGATCTTTTCATACAGGCCGTAGAGGCCCGGGTACTGCTCGGGCAGCGGTTGGCTATGCACCATCTGCAGGGCATCGAGCAGGTTGGTGAGGCGAATCGCCCCCTCTGAGGGGTCACACTGCCCTTCTTGTACCGCCTTGGCAATGACCTGAACGCTCTCCAGAATACGCAGGTTACGCGCCCGGATCGCCTGCTGGCGTGTAAGCTGCTGAGCCCTCAACCTGAGCAGGAGGCTGGCGGCATAAGCCGCCACCCCGGCCAGGATGATGGCCCCGGCCACAGCCAGCCAAATCAGACTCACGGCTTGGACTCAGGCTTGAAATCGGCGTCGAGGAAGCGATCCCACAGCTCGTCATCAGTGGCGGGCTCTTCGGCTTCGTCCTCTTCGACCAATCCCAGCTCTTCCATCAGTTGCTGGTGACGAGCCACCATCTGCTCGACCCAGGCCTGATCGGCCGGGCTCAACGCCTCACCCTCGTCGAGGCGATCGAGCAGCTCGTTGAGGCGATCGTCATTCTCGATAGCGGCCAGCTCCTGCTCGGGAGCCAACATCAGCGGCTTCTCTTCCTTCACCGGAGCGGCCTTGGGAGCCTGAGGCTTGGCCGCCTCGACCACCAACGCCACCGGCTTGCGGGAGCCGATACGCGGATCTTTCTGATCCTTCTTGCCAGACTTGCCGCCGCTCTGGGTACCCGAGTGACGGGAGCCTGCCTTCAGCCCCTTGCGCTTGGCTGCGCGCTTGCGCTCACGCCCGGCCAGGGCGCTCTCCTGAGACTCTTTCTTACCGCCACTCTTGGGCTTGCGAACAGGTTTGTTGGCCGACATTGATCTACTCCGGAATACAGTGGTGGAACCCGCCTTAAGATGTCCCGGCAGGGCATCTTAAAGGGACGTGGAGAGGGGGTACAGGAGAGGAGCGCGGGAATGGGATCCGGCACCGATTCTGTCTCGCTTTTCACGACAGGGCGCAGCTGAGGCGCCTCTCGGGCATATTGCCGCTATTTTGACACAAAACCCGCTGGCGGGTTAATCACGACAAAAGAAAAAAGGCAGCCTATGGCTGCCTTTCGATGTTCTGATGCCCGATGCACCATGTCCGTGCCTCAACAAACTGCGTGAGGTCTGTGGTCATCCTGACCTTATCGTCTCGTCATCCTGGATTTATTGTTGCGTGTGCTTGCTTTCTTTTAGACTCCTGCCGATTCGCCTCCTGCGAACGACACGAGAGATGGCCTCCTGCACACCCCCTCATCCTGAGGGTCACCACTCCCTGGTACTTCATTCCCTTGCTACGCTTCGGCACGCCGAAAGCGCTTCCATGAAGCGTAATTTAACTCAGTAAATCCCGGGCTCAACAGATAATTTGTCTTATTTAACAACTTAAAAACCACGAGCATTGTTTAACTGAATGAAAAAAAAGAGATTATTTAAAAATTAAATGCAAAATTTCAGCCGTTGGCCGCCCCGTCTGTAGGCGATCTCTTACAAAAAGACGGAGTGATTCCCCCCGCGGCTCACAAGTCTCCATGGTGACCGTGGGCCCATTGACCAATGGTGATCGAGCCATCGGGCGCAAAGGCCTGCTCCTCAATCGCCTGGGTCGCCAGCTCTTCGATATCGAATCTCAACGACGAGAAGGCACGCAGGGCATCGTCTTCCGAACGCAAGACCAGCCCGGCCATTCGCTCCAACTGTCCCTTGCTGATGTAGCACTGGATCAGCGCCCCCATCATCTGGGCCGGAAAACAGATCCGTTGCTGTGCAGCCTGCCACTCCTGCAGGTCGGGAAACAAAATATCCTGGTTCATGGCTCTCTCCTTATCCCAGCTGACGACGCAACTCGCGCAGCACCTGACGGGAACCGGGGCGAATGCCGCGCCAAAGGCTGAAGGCTTCGGCAGCCTGCTCCACCAACATGCCCAGACCATCGATGACCCGCACGGCACCCAATGCCCGTGCCCAGGCGTTGAAGGGGGTATCACCGGCCCCGTACATCATATCGTAGACCGTCAACTGCCCATGGATGAGGCCGGCAGCCAGCGGGGGTACCTCGCCGGCCAAACTGGCCGAGGTGGAGTTGATGATGAGATCGAACGGTCCCTCCAGCGCCTCGAAGGAGGCCGCCGAGACATTGCCCAGCTCACCAAACTCGGTGGCCAGCTGTTCGGCCTTGGCCTGGGTTCGATTGGCGATCACCAGGCTCTGCGGCTGCTCCGCCAACAGAGGAGCCAGAGCCCCCCGGGCCGCCCCTCCTGCCCCCAATAACAGGATGCGGGCACCGTTAAGCTCGACCTGCTGCTGCTTGAGGTCGGCCACCAGACCGGCGCCATCCGTGTTATCACCGAGCAACACCCCCTGCCCGGTCATCAGCAGAGTGTTGACTGCACCGGCGCGGCGAGCCCGCTCGGTCAGCTCGGCCGCGATGGCGAAGGCCTGCTCCTTGAAGGGAACGGTCACGTTACACCCCTTGCCGCCGCGGGCGAAGAAGAGGTGCAAGGCATCGGCAAACCCATCGAGAGGAGGCTCACAGAGACCATACTCCATCGCCTGATCGGTCTGCCGGGCAAAGAGGGTGTGAATGAAGGGTGACTTGCTGTGGCGAACCGGGTTGCCAACCACGAGATAGCGATCCATCGGAGAGCTCCTGTTACGGCGAATCATCCGATTTAACGGTTTTTTCCATCCGGCCACAAGCAGCAAGGCCCCATCATGGGGCCCTGCATGTCACCACTCACGCGGCGCCAGATACGCCTGCAGGCGCGCCTCGGCAGTGCCAGGCTCCGGGTGCCAGTCATACTCCCAGCGCGCCAGAGGTGGCATCGACATGAGGATCGACTCGGTACGCCCACCGGTCTGCAGCCCAAACAGGGTGCCGCGATCATAGACCAGGTTGAACTCCACGTAGCGACCACGACGGTAGAGCTGGAACTGCCGCTCCGACTCCCCATAGGGGTGCTCCCTGCGCCGTTCGACGATAGGCAGATAGGCCTGGAGATAGCCATCCCCCACGGCCCGTATAAAGGCGAAACACTGCTCGAACGGCCAGCGATTGAGGTCATCGAAGAAGAGCCCCCCGACACCTCGCGTCTCCCCCCTGTGCTTGAGGAAGAAATAGCGATCGCACCATGCCTTGTACTCGGAATAGACCTCATCTCCAAACGGGGCACAGAGCTCCCTGGCCACGCGGTGCCAATGGTGGCAATCCTCCTCCACCGGATAGAAGGGCGTCAGATCGAAGCCACCCCCGAACCACCAGATAGGGGCCTCCCCCTCCTTCTCGGCGATGAAGAAACGCACGTTGGCGTGACTGGTCGGCACGTGAGGATTGTGCGGATGGATCACCAAAGAGACGCCCATCGCCTCGAAGCGGCGTCCCGCCAGTTCGGGCCTGTGGGCGGTCGCGGAAGCCGGCATGGCATCGCCGTAGACATGGGAAAAGTTCACCCCCCCCTGCTCGATGACACTCCCGCCACGCAGCACCCGGGTGCGACCACCGCCCCCCCCTTCACGCTGCCAGGCGTCCTCGATAAAACGTCCGCTCCCATCGGCCTGCTCCAGGGCGGCGCAGATACGATCCTGCAACTCGAGCAGGAAGTGCTTCACCGCGGCGACATCGGGTCTGTTCATCATGCTCTCCTAGGCAGGGCGCAGCAGGGCGCCGGTTCGGGCATCACGGATTTGAGAGGGGTTGCTGCGTCCCCCCACCTCACCGGGCAGCACATAGTCGAGCCTGTCTCCCAGGGCAGTGATCACCTCGTCCGTGGTGCGTCCCGGGGCCTCACCGGTCAGATTGGCGCTGGTCGAAACCAGTGGTTTTCCGAAGGCACGGCACAGGGCCTTGACCTGGGGGTGGTCTGTGACCCGCACCGCCAGGGTATCGAACCGGCCGGTCAGCCAGTCTGGCGTGGTCGCACGGGCCGGCATCACCCAAGTGAAAGGGCCGGGCCAGCTGGCAGTCACGGCATCCCGCTGCGCCTGGGTCAGGGCATCCATATCGATATAGGGAAGCAACTGCTCCAGGCTGTCGGCGATCAGGATCAAACCCTTCTCGACCGGACGCTGCTTGATGCCAAGCAGCTTGTTAACCGCCACCTTGGAGTCTGGGTCGCAACCGACCCCGAACACCGCCTCGGTGGCATAGGCGATCACCCCGTCACGCTCGAGGGCGGCGACCGCACATTCCAGTTCGTTCATGTTCACTTTGCTATCCGTTGTGGGCCGGCGCTTCACCGCCGTTTGTTGGAATGCTTCTGTCGCGCGGAGCCGTCACTCCCGCTCGACCTGCTTGCCACACTCCTTGCGCGGACAGACCCAGCGCAGGGAGCCACGCACCCGCTTCTCGACCAGGATTCCCCAACCACATTCGGAGCAGGGCATGGGCACCGGCTTGTCGTTCACCACGTACTTGCACTCGGGGTAGCGGCTGCAGGAGTAGAACTGCTTGCCATAGCGGGAGGTACGGCTGATCAGATGCCCCTCTCCACAAGCGGGGCAAGGGATCTGGGTCTCATCCCGTTCCTGCAGAGAGGTCATATGATGGCAGAGAGGAAACTGGGTGCAGCCGACGAAGAGGCCATAACGCCCCTTCTTGATGGCGAGAGGATGGCCGCAATCGGGACAGGCCGACCCCTCGAGCACCTTCTCGATATCACGTCCACTGGGGGTCAAAGAGCGGATATAGTCGCAGCCGGGGTAAGCGCTGCAGCCGAGGAAGGGGCCATGCTTGCCCTGGCGGATCACCAGTTCGGCACCGCACAGGGGACACGGCTCGCGCTCGAGCGCATGCTCGTGTGCCGAGAAGAGGTTAGGATCGATCTTGGACATGAGTCACCGCGCAGCCAGAGTCCGGATGGGCCGGATTCTAGCAGCGCGGTCAGCTTCTGTCAGTGGAGGACGCCGTCCGACTCGTCGAATACCAGCTCTTCCATCTGCTGGTAGGCATTTTCGCTGCCGGGCACGTTGAACAGCACCATCATCACCACCCATTTCAGGTCGTCGAGCTCGATCTCCGGAGTATCCAGCTCGAGCAGGCGCTCGATGACGATCTCCCGGGTCTCGGCGTTGAGCACCTTGGCCTGCTCGAGGAAGAGCAGGAAGCCACGGCACTCGGCACTCAGACGATCCAGCTCCTGAGGGGCATAGATACGCATCGAGCTGGGCGCACTGCAGGTGACATAAGTCTCCCGCTCGCTGTCATGCAGATTGGCCAGCCGCTCCAGCCAGCCCAGGGCCTTGTAGATTTCGTCCTGATGAAAACCGGCACGGCTCAGCTCGTCGGTGAGCTCGTCCTGGTCGATCATGACCTCTGCATCGCTGTGGATGTAGGTCTCGAAAAGGTACATCAATACGTCAAACATGATTCACCCTCCTCTTCTGACATATCCACCTGCCACCGCCAGCACCTTGCCTTCCAACTCCAGCTCGATCAGCTGTCCCAGGACGTCTTCGACCGGAAGACGGGACCTGGCGGCAACGACATCCACACTGGTGACCTCGTAATCTACGTTATCCAACAAGCCGGCCTCTGGCAATCGACTCTTTTCGCAATGGCTGACCATACGGTCAGCTGAGGGGCGAGGAGGCGGCCAGAGCAGCTCTTCCACTATATCGGCCGCATCCATCACAAGTTTTGCCCCTTGTTGTATGAGGCGGTTGCTACCGGTCGCTTGCAGATTCAAAGGAGTGCCAGGCACCGCAAACACCTCCCTTCCCTGCTCCAGGGCATAGCGTGCCGTGATGAGTGACCCGCTCTGCTCGGTCGCCTCCACCACCAGCGTCCCCAGGGAGAGACCGCTGATGATGCGATTACGACGGGGAAAGTGTTCGGCCAGCGGCCCCTGGCCAGGTTCAAACTCCGAGACCAGCACCCCACCTTGTTCCAGAATGCGCTCCGACAGCGCACCGTGCCGCCGGGGATAGATGCGATCAAGGCCTGAGCCCAGCACGCCTATGGTGATGCCCCCCGCCTCGAGCGCAGCCTGATGACAGGCCCCATCGATGCCCAGTGCCAGACCTGAGGTAATGGTCAGACCCGCGGCGACCAGGTCGCAGGCCAGATCACGGGCACAGGCAAGGCCGGCATGGGTGGGATGACGGCTGCCGACCATGGCCAGCTGGGGCTGCGCCAGCCGCTCAGGCTCCCCCTTGCACCAGAGCAGTAGCGGGGCAGCAGGAATCTCTTTGAGACGAGGGGGATAACAGGGGTGATCGGGGGTCAACAGGTGGTGATGAGGCGCCTCACACCAGGAAAGAAGCGCAGAGAGGGCGGGAGAAGGGCGATGAAGCGCATCAATCTGACTGCGGGTGAGGCCCCACTCGCTCAACTGCTGTGTCGGGGCAGATAACAGCGCCGAGATCTCACCGCCGACCTGTTCCAACAGCCGCCATGCGGTCACAGGGCCAACCCCGGGCACCGCCCACAGGGTCAGCCACCGGAGCACGCCGTCATCAGGGGGCATCGACCGAATAACCTACCCGAACCATGTCCCGACTCTGCAGGATCAGTCCGTAGCTCATGCGGTCATAGACCCGAAACAACATGACGCGCGCCACCGACTCGGGAGGCAATTGCAGGGTCGGATCAGAGCGGAAGGCGCGATCGAAATCACTCGCCGTGTCCCGATAAACCGGTTGTTCGCCGCGCGTCTGCACCAGAGCCATGCCGGGACGCTTCACATCCAGCACGCTACCGGGGGCCATGTGGTCCAGCGCCCCCTTGTTGATCAGCACCACATCCAGCTTGCCCGCGACACTCATCCGATTGGGCATGTCGACGATGACCCCGTTGAGGATCGGTGCCGCCCCCTTGGGGGCGAAGAGCGCCTGCCGCTCCTCAGGCCCCGGCAAGGGCATCAGCCTGTCGCCCTGACGCACCTCTTGGCGGTTGGCGATCAGGGTGGCCTGGGTCTGACCGTTAGACCACTGCATATCGGCACGCACTATGCCGGTCAGGGTGGCCTCCTGGCCGAGCCAGTCACCACTCTTGGGATCCCGATACTCGCGACCGGGGCGATAGACACCGTACTCCCTGCCGGGTTCCAGTCTTCCCTGCACGAAGAGGGGGTGGTGATCGAGGATGGCCTGCTGCCCTTCGTTGTTGCCCAGCACATAGGGGAGACCCTCACCCTGTTTCGGGCCGGAGAAGAGGAGATCCTGATTCAGGAAGGGGGAGATGGCGGAGAGAGGCAGGGCCGGCACGGGATTGAGTTTGTTGTCACTGCGCACCCGGGGGGAGAGGGTGATCACCCGCTTTGTCCCCCCGCCATCCCGAACCAGTTGCGGCTGACCATCGACCCAGGTCAGATGAAGGATATCCCCCGGGTAGATCCAGTGGGGATCGGCTATCTGGGGATTTCCCTTCCACAGGGTTGGCCATTGCCAGGGTTTCTGTAGATAATGTCCGGCTATATCCCACAGGGTGTCCCCACGCTGGACCGTATAGGTCTCTGGATACCCTTTGCGCAGGGCAAGCGACTCTGCTGCAACCCCGAGCGTGGAACCAAACAACAGGAAAATCAGGGCAGTTCGCGTCAGATTCATAACACTCCTTGTGTCCTCTGCGGGGGCCTGTGACTGTTTTTTGCCGGCGTAAATGACTAGAATTACGCCAGCATCAATCTTTTTTATATAAGGCTCAAGAACTCATTTATGGCCATTCTAGATGTACTGCGCTTCCCCGATGAGCGTCTGCGCACCGTCGCTGCACCCGTCGAGGCTTTCACTCCGGAACTGCAAGTAATTGTAGATGATATGTTTGAGACCATGTATGCCGAAGAGGGCATAGGTCTGGCCGCGACTCAGGTCGATGTCCATCAGCGCATCATCGTCATCGATGTCTCCGAAGAGCGTGACGAGCGCCTGGTGCTGATCAACCCGGAAGTGCTCGAGCAATCCGGCAGCACCGGCATCGAGGAGGGGTGCCTCTCCGTGCCCGGTAGCCGGGCACTGGTACCGCGCGCCGAACAGATCAAGATCCGCGCCCAAAATGCCAAGGGTGAATTCTTCGAACTGGAGGCCGACGATCTGCTCGCCATCTGCATCCAGCACGAGATGGATCACCTGATCGGCAAGCTGTTTGTCGACTACCTCTCTCCCCTGAAGCGCCAGCGCATTCGTCAGAAGCTGGAGAAACAGGCACGCGAGGAGCGCAAGAGCGCCTGAGGATGACCGTTTGAGCAAGCTGAAACTGATTTTTGCCGGTACTCCCGACTTCGCCGCCCGTCATCTGGCGGCGTTGTTGTCTTCCGAGCATGAGGTGGTGGCCGTCTACACCCAACCGGACAAGCCGGCCGGGCGCGGCCAGAAGCTGACCGCCAGCCCGGTCAAGGCGCTGGCCCTGGCCCACGACTTGCCGGTCTACCAGCCCGCCACCCTGCGCAATGAATCCGCCCAGGCCGAGTTGGCCGCTCTGGGGGCCGATCTCATGGTGGTGGTGGCCTATGGCCTGATCCTGCCCAAGGTGATCCTCGACACTCCGCGTCTGGGCTGCATCAACGTCCACGGCTCCCTGCTGCCGCACTGGCGCGGCGCCGCCCCTATCCAGCGCTCCATCTGGGCCGGCGATGCCGAGACCGGCGTGACCATCATGCAGATGGACGTGGGACTCGACACCGGAGCCATGATCCGCAAGGTCACCTGCCCCATCGCCGCCGACGAGACCTCGGCCACTCTCTATGACAAGCTGGCCGAGTTGGGTCCGCAGGCCCTAGTCGACACCGTCGATGCCATGGCCACTGGCGATACCCATGCAGAACCTCAGGATGACGCCCAGGCCAACTACGCCGAGAAGCTCTCCAAGGAAGAGGCGCGCATCGACTGGCGCCTGGAGGCCGTCGCCATCGAGCGCTGCATCCGGGCCTTCAATCCCTGGCCCATCAGCTGGTGCGAGGTGGCAGAGCACACCGTCAAGGTGTGGTCCGCCGAGGTCGTGGAGCGCGACCACGGCCAGGCGCCTGGCACCCTGCTCAAGGCCGACCGGGAGGGGATCGACGTCGCCACCGGACGGGGCGTACTGCGTCTGCTGACCCTGCAACCGCCGGGCAAGAAACCGATGGCGGTACAGGATCTGCTCAACTCCCGTCGTGACTGGTTCACCGTCGGAACCACGCTAGCTTGACGGGGCGGGGTCCGGCCCCGCCCTCTTCGTTTCCGAGCGCTCAATCAAGGTAACCCGATGAAAACACGTGCTCAGGCCGCTCTGGTCATGCAACAGGTGCTGGACCACGGCAACTCCCTCTCCGCCGTGCTGCCGGCCGCCCAGGAGCAGGTCGCCCCGCGCGATCGCGCCCTGCTGCAGGAGCTCTGCTACGGCACCCTGCGCTGGCTGCCCCGTCTCGACGCCGCCGTCGGCGAGATGATGGACAAGCCCCTCAAGAACAAGAGCCGCATCTTCCATTATCTGCTGCTGGTGGGCCTCTATCAGCTCATCTACACCCGTATCCCGCCCCACGCCGCCGTGGCCGAGACGGTCAATGCCACCAAGCTGCTCAAGGGCCAGGCCCTGCGCGGCCTGATCAACGGCGTACTGCGCAACTTCCAGCGCAGTGCCGAGGTGATCCTGATGCGGGTCGACCGCATTCCGAGCGTACGACTGGGCCATCCCGAGTGGTTGGTCAAGCGGTTGCGCCACGCCTATCCCGACAACTGGGAGGCGATCCTCGAGGCCAATAACCAGCGCCCGCCCATGTGGATCCGCAACAACTCCCGCCGTCAGAGCCGTGACCAGATGCTGGTGCGCCTCGCCGAGGCCGGCATCGAAGCCAGCGCCGGCGCCGAGGGAAGTGACACCATACTGCTCGAGCGCCCCTGCGATGTGACCAAACTGCCCGGCTTCGAGGTCGGTGACTGCTCGGTACAGGATGGCGCCGCCCAACAGGCGGCTGCCCTGCTCGATCCCCAGCCGGGCGAGTGGGTGCTCGATGCCTGTGCCGCACCGGGCGGCAAGACCGCTCACCTGCTGGAGCGCCAACCGGCCCTGGCGGGCGTGGTGGCGGTCGACGCCGACGCCGACCGCCTCAAGCGGGTGCAGCAGAATCTGGATCGCATTGGTCTGCAGGCCCGCCTTATTCACGGTGACGCCAGCGCACCGGATCAGTGGTGGGAAGGCCCCCAATTCGACCGTATCCTGCTTGATGCCCCCTGCTCCGCCACCGGTGTCATCCGCCGCCATCCGGACATCAAGTGGCTGCGCCGGGATCAGGACATTCGCGACCTCTCCCAGCTACAGCGACAGATACTGGATGCCCTCTGGTCGAAACTCAAAAGCGGCGGTACCCTGCTCTATGCGACCTGTTCGGTGCTGCCGGAAGAGAATCGGGATCAGATCCGCGCCTTCCTCGCCACCACACCGGACGCCGAGCTGATCCCCCTGACTCCGGACGATGGCCCGGAGCAGCCGGGACGCCAGTTCCTTCCCGGCGAGCTGGGGATGGACGGCTTCTACTACGCCAAGCTGATGAAGCGGTGAGCAGACCATGAAGATCATCATACTGGGAGCCGGCCAGGTGGGCGGCACCCTGGCCGAGAACCTGGCCGGGGAGAATAACGACATCACCCTGGTGGATACCGATGTCGACCGCCTGCGCGAACTGCAGGACAAGTTCGATCTGCGGGTGGTCAACGGCCATGGTGCCCACCCCAGGGTACTGCGCGAGGCGGGCGCCCAGGATGCGGACATGCTGGTCGCGGTCACCAACAGTGACGAGACCAACATGATCGCCTGTCAGGTGGCCTACTCCCTCTTCAACACCCCCAACAAGGTGGCGCGGATCCGCTCACCGGCCTACCTGGCCGAGCGGGATCGCCTGTTCCTGCCCGAGTCGGTGCCGGTCGATCATCTGATCGCGCCGGAACAGCTGGTCACCGACTACATTCGCCGCCTCATCGAGTACCCGGGGGCCCTGCAGGTGGTGGACTTCGCCGGAGGCCGGGTCGGCCTGGTGGCGGTCAAGGCCTATTATGGGGGCCCTCTGGTGGGCAACGCCCTCTCCACCCTGCGCGAGCACATGCCCAATATCGAGACCCGGGTGGCGGCCATCTTCCGCCAGGGGCGGCCCATCCGTCCCCAGGGCACCACCATCATAGAAGCCGATGACGAGGTCTTCTTCGTGGCGGCCGCGGGTCACATCCGGGCCGTGATGTCCGAGCTGCAACGCCTCGAGAGCCCCTACCGCCGCATCATGATCGTCGGCGGGGGCAACATAGGCGCCGGCCTCGCCCGCCAGCTGGAGAAGCGCTACAGCGTCAAACTGATCGAACGCAGTCAGAAGCGGGCCGAGCAGCTCTCGGAGCAGCTCGAGAACACCATCGTCTTCTGCGGTGATGCGGCGGATCAGGAGCTGCTGGCCGAGGAGCATATTGACCAGATCGACGTCTTCATCGCGGTGACCAACGAAGACGAGGCCAACATCATGTCGGCCCTGCTCGCCAAGAAGATGGGGGCCAAGAAGACGCTGGTGCTGATCCAGCGCGGCGCCTATGTGGATCTGGTGCAGGGTGGGCCCATCGATATCGCCATCTCTCCCCAGCAGGCCACCATCTCGGCCCTGCTGACCCACGTACGCCGGGCCGACATTGCCAACGTCTACAGCCTGCGCCGCGGGGCCGCCGAGGCGATCGAAGCGATCGCCCACGGGGATGAGCAGACCTCCAAGGTGGTGGGGCGCACGGTCGGCGAGCTCAAGCTGCCGCCGGGCACCACCATAGGGGCCATAGTCCGTGGAGAAGAGGTACTGATCGCCCACGATCGCACCAAGATCCAGCAGGATGACCATGTGGTGATGTTCCTGGTGGACAAGAAATACATCCCGGAAGTGGAGCGGATGTTCCAACCCAGCCCCTTCTTCCTCTAGGGCTCCCATGGCGCGCCTCTGCATCCATCCGGCCCGGCCACGTCCCTCCACGGGACGAGCCGGGCCCTTTGTTAATCAACGACCAGACTCTCATCCATGATCAAGCTGCGTCCCATCCTCTTCACCCTGGGCCTGGTGCTCTCCAAGCTGGCACTCTTCATGTGGCTGCCCACCCTGCTGGCGCTGGTGACCGGCACGGAAGGGTTTGTCGAGTTTCTCAAATCGGTGTTGATCACCCATGGTGCCGCCTTCCTCTGCCTGCACTACGGGCGCAAGGCGGAGTTTCGCCTGGGGGTGCGCGAGATGTTCCTGCTCACTACCTCGGTGTGGGCCGTGGTCTGTATCTTCGGCGCCCTCCCCTTCGTCTTTATCAACCACATCGCCTTCACCGACGCCTACTTCGAGACCATGTCAGGGGTGACCACCACCGGCTCGACCGTGCTATCGGGCCTCGACAACATGGCCCACAGCATCCTGCTGTGGCGCTCCATCCTGCAGTGGCTGGGCGGGGTAGGCTTTATCGTGATGGCGGTGGCGGTGCTGCCCTACCTCAACGTGGGGGGCATGAAGCTGTTCCAGACCGAGAGTTCGGATTGGTCTGACAAGAGCGCCCCACGCGCCAAGACGGTGGCCAACAACATAGTGCTGGTCTATCTGGTGCTCTCCATGCTCTGCTTCCTCGCCTACTGGGCGAGCGGCATGACCACCTTCGAGGCGGTCAACCATGCCATGACGACGCTCAGCACCGGGGGCTACTCCACCTCGGATCAGTCCATGTCCCACTTCTCCAACGCTGCCCACTGGATCGGCACCGTCTTCATGTTTCTGGGGGGACTCCCCTTCCTGCTCTACGTGCAGAGCCTCACCCGCCGCGACACCAGCCTGCTGCGCGACGCCCAGGTACGCGGCTTCTTCTGGCTGGTGGTCTGGATCACCCTGGTGATGACCCTCTATCTCTGGCAGCGGGGCACCTTCGAATTCTGGGATGCCCTGCGCATCAGCAGCTTCAACATCGTCTCTGTGCTCACCACTACCGGCTATGGCCTCGGCGACTTTGGCACCTGGGGACCACTCACCAGCATCCTCTTCATCTTCCTGCTGATGCTGGGCGCCTGCTCCGGCTCCACCGCCGGCGGCCTCAAGATCTTCCGGGTACAGCTCTCCTTCGCCCTGTTTCGCAAGCAGATGCTGCAGCTGATGCACCCCTCCGGGGTCTTCCCCCAGAAGTACAATGGCCGTCCGGTGAGCGAGAGCATAGTGCGCTCCATGATCGCCTTCGTGCTGGCCTACTTCGCCGTGATCCTGGTGATCGCCGCCCTGCTCGGCGCCATCGGCCTGGATCCCCTCACCGCCATCTCCGGCTCCATCACGGCGGTGGCCAACGTGGGTCCGGGCATGGGGCCGGTAATCGGTCCGAGTGGTAACTTCGCCGGCCTGCCCGACTCGGCCAAGTGGATCCTCTCGTTTGGCATGATGCTGGGGCGCCTCGAGATCCTGACGGTGGCGGTACTCTTCTTCCCCGCCTTCTGGCGCCAGTAATGGAAAGAGGCAGCCTCCCGGCTGCCTCTTCACTCTCGGCTATCCCTCGCGCCGGGGTCGCTCATCCTGCTCCAGTGCCTGCTCCACCAGCGCCTCCGGCAGGGGCTTGGGCACCTCGACCCCCAATTCCCGCAGCCGCTCCGCCTGCGCCAGCAGGTTGCCGCGACCGCTGGCGAGACGCCCCATCGCCTTGTCGTAACTCTCGTGGGCCCGTTGCAGGCTGCCACCGAGGCTCTGCATCTCCTCCACAAACAGACGCAGCTTCTCGTAGAGCCGCCCGGCACGCTCGGCGATAAGGCGGGCATTCTGGTTCTGCCGGTCGACCCGCCACAGGTTTTCGATGGTGCGCAGGGCCACCATCAGGTTGGTTGGGCTCACCAGCAGTATGTTGTGCTCGAGGCCATAGCGCATCAGGCCGGGATCGGCCTCCAGCGCCACCAGGAAGGCGGGCTCCACCGCCACGAACATCAGCACATAGTCGAGGGTTCGCACCCCGGGTAGCTGCTGATAATCCTTGCGCCCCAGCTCGCGGATGTGGTTTCGCACCGACGCTACATGCTCCTTCAGGGCAACCGCCTTCTCCAGCTCGTCATCGCTGTTGAACCAGCGTTCGTAGGCCGTCAGCGACACCTTGGCGTCGATGATGATCTGCTTCCCCTGGGGCAGCTCTACGATCACATCGGGTTGATAGCGCTGCCCCTTGTCGGAGGTGAGGCTGACCTGGGTCTGATACTCGTGCCCCTCGCGCAGTCCGCACTCACAGAGGATGCGTGCCAGCACCACCTCCCCCCAGTTGCCCTGCTGCTTGCTGTCCCCCTTGAGGGCTCGGGTCAGGGCCGCCGCCTCTTCGGTCATGCGGGCATTGAGTTCGGCCAGGCGCTCCAGCTCGAAGCGCAGGCTGTGACGCTGCTCCGTCTCCTGGGCATGGGTTTCGCCCACCTGACGACGGAAGCCCTCGATCTGCTCGCGCAAGGGAGTGAGCACCCGATCCAGGCTGTGCTGGTTGAGATCGCGAAACTGGGCCGAGTTCTGCTCGATCATGCGATTGGAGAGGTTTTCGAACTGCTGCACCAGTCGCGCCTCGTTCTCCTTGAGCAGTTGCTGCCTCTCGGCGGCGGCCTGGCGCTCGGCGCGCAGCATGGCCTCGAGCTCCTTGATACGGGCCGTCAGCCTCATGATCAGCTGCTGGCGCTCCTCCTGACGGGCCTCTTGATGAAGCCGCTCGTCGTTAAGCTCGTCGAGCCGCTGCAACAGGGCATCGCCACGCACCTGTGACTCGGTCAGTGCCTCTCTCAGGCGGCGACTCTCATGGCGTCCCGCCAGCCAACCGCCCAGGGTGCAAAGCACAACGCCGGCCCCCAGCAACAACCACTCCTGTGGGCTCATCGCAGACCCCGTCGCCGTAGCAGTTGTTCCAGATAGCGGTTGGCCAGCCCCCAAAACAGAACATAGGCACAATAGAGGGCGATCAGCAGCCACTTGTGGTTATTCACCCCCTGATCGATCTCGGCGAAGGGGGTATCGGTCAGCCGCATATAGAGGAGGATGACGCCGGGAAACATGTAGAGCAGCGACGCGCGCCAGAAAAAGAGCAACATAGAGGAAGCGATCTGCGGGTGGAAACTGGGGCTAGCTTACACAAGCCCATCCCTGCTGGCGATCCCGTGGTGCTGGCTTGTGGGCAGAGATTCCCGTAAAGTTAACCCTAAATGGGTAACAGGAGCCATCATGGATCACACCCTGTGCCAGTGGCTGCGACGCACCCTGGTACCTCTGCGTACACCCCCCGTCACCTGCCAGGAGGCAAGACCCCCCTGGGCCATCGAAGAGAAGCAGTTCCTCGCCCTGTGCAATCGCTGCGGTGACTGCTTTCGGGCCTGCCCCCAGGGGTTGTTGCACCCGGCCGATCGCGCCGAGTATCGGGGCTCGGCCATCCTGGGGACTCCTATCCTGGATCTCTCCTGCGGCCAGTGCAGCTATTGTGGCAGCTGTGCCCGCGCCTGCCCGACCGGCGCCCTGGATCTCGCCCTGGGCCGCCAGGTTCAGACCCGGGTGCGCGTCTCGGCCCAGTGCCAGGCCAGCCTTGGTTACTACTGCCTGCTGTGCGAGGATGCCTGCCCCCGGCTCGCCATCAAGGTGACCCCCCAAGGGGTACAGCTCAACCACGAGGCGTGCGACGGCTGCGGCGCCTGTGGGCTGGCCTGTTTCCACGGCGCCATCACCCTGGAGCGGCACCCCAAAACAAAAACGGAGCCCTGAGGCTCCGTCTCTCCCGGTGAGGCCTTAGCCCACCGCCAGCAGATCGTCCGGCTCCAGCCCCAACAGGTGGCAGAGGCGCGCCGGATCGCGCACCGCATCGGCCAGGGTGTACTCCCCCAGCACGTCGAGGAAGGCGTTCATCGCCTTGCGCAATATCCCCTGCACCCGGCAGCCACCGGCCAGGCGGCAGTTGTCGCTCTTGCAGTAGGCGGGGCAGAGGATGTTCTCCATGTCCACCACCACGTCGCGCAGGTTGATAGAGACCGCAGAGCGACCGAGGCGGATGCCGCCGTGCTTGCCCCGTACCGTCTCTATGTACCCCTTGAGGCCAAGCTGATGCACGATCTTGACCACATGGTTACGGGAGATGGCGAAGGTATCGGCCACCTCCGTGATGGTCGACAGGCGATCTTCCGGTTGTACCGCCAGGAAGGTCAGGGTACGCAGGGCGTAGTCGGTAAATCGTGTCAGTTGCATGGAATGCTTGCCTCGTTGATACAGCCAACGGACACCGGCGAATGCGGGTCACCTGGGATAGTCAGGCAAGGGTAAGAGCTGGACAACAGGGTGTCGATAAAGATGGAGATAAATCGGCACTTTCTTTGATTAATCGCAAAAATGCCGACTAGTTGCCGCTAGTGAGGGGTTTTAAGCCACTTTTTCAACGCTACGGAGGGGATCGAACTCTCCGAGGCCACCGCAAATGCCCCCCAGTCCACCGCACACTGCAACGCCTGCTCCATGGCCATGCCCGAGGCAAGCCCGTGGATCAGCCCACCGGCGAAGGCATCCCCTGCCCCCGTGGTATCGACCACTGATACCGGCCGAGCCGGCACCCGGATCTGCTCCTCCCCATGAAGGGCCAAAGCCCCCTCCTTCCCCTCGGTCAGCACCAGCCACTGCAGGCTCTCCCCGCCGATCTGGCGCGCCTGTTGCCAGAGATCCTCCTGGCTCTCCAGATCGCTGCGCGAGGCGACCAGGACGTGGCAGGGACGACGCACTTGCCCCCCCTTGGGGTATTGGGCCACCACGAAGCTCTGACCCAGCATCTGACGCATGTAGGGGATCACCACCGAGCCCGGATAGTTCACATAGAGGCAATCGATCCCGCTGGTCGGCAGCTCGCCGGGCAGGTCGGGCCGACGGGGCCGGCGCAATATGGTGCGCTCGCCGGTCGAGTCCACCAACACCAGCAACTCGCCGGTTTCCCCGCCGAAGCGCTCCACATGGCGACAGTCCAGCCCGTAGCCCGCCGCCTGCTCCAGCAGCCAGTCGCCGGCCTCGTCGAGGCCGATCCGGGAGGCGATCAGTACCTCGTGACCCGCCCACACCAGTCCGACTCCGGTATTGGCAGCCCCCCCTCCCAACCGTCGCCCCTGATCCAGATATTGCAGCCGTGCCCCGGCCACCAGCGGCTCGGAGAGGGAGAGGACATGATCACAGTTGAGATTGGCAAGCAGCAGCAGACGGGACATGGGGGGATCTCTCGCAGGGGTGGAGACTCAGTAGAGCGCAGGGAGCGCCGCCCCACAAGAAAGAAGGGGAGACGGCGCGATCGGGATCAATAGACGGGCAGCACCACCTCCTGGAACAGCTCGTCGATGCGGGCCTGGGTCGGCTGCTGCATCACGTTCTGGATCACCTCCTTGGTGAGGTGGGGTGAAAAGGTGGTGATGAAGTCATACATATAGTTCTGCAGCAGTATGCTCTTGCTAAAACAGAGATAGGCCGGGCAGGGGGTAAAGAGGTGCTCCAGGTTGATGGCCACCAGATCCGGGGCATCGGTGTCGTTGGCCACCAGAGAGGAGATGATGCCGATACCGAACCCCAGTTCGACGTAGCGCTTGATGACACCGGCATCCATCACCGTCATGTAGTAGTTGGGGGTGAGCCCGGCGGTCTCAAACGCCTCGTCCTGCACCTTGCGACCGGTCGCCCCGCTCTCGTAGCTGAGGATGGGATAGTCGCAGAGCTGCTCCAGGGTCGGACGTTTCACCCTGGTCAGGGGGTGATCCTTGGGCACCACCAGGGAGAGAGTCCACAAATAGGCAGGCAGCACGATGAGATCCTTATCGAAGCCGATCTCGTGGGCCACGATGGAGAAATCCGAATACCCCTTGCTGATCTGATCCTTGCTGGCCGACATCACGGGGTGCAGGTGGAACGAGATCTTGGGGTACTTCTTGGTGAAGTAGGTGACCGATTTCGGCAGCAGGTGGCGCGCTATGGTGTGGGTGGTGTGGATATTGAGTGTGCCCACGGTCGGATCGAGATACTCACGGGAAATCGCCTTGATCTTGCTCTCTATGTTAAGCATCGCCTCGGCACACTTGATGATCTCCTCTCCCACCGGGGTGATGCGGTGCAGGTGTTTGCCACGCCGCTCGAAGATGCGCACCCCCAGCTCTCCCTCGAGCAGACCGATCTGTTTGCTGACCCCGGGCTGGCTGGTATAGAGCGCCTCGGAGGCGGCCGAGACGTTGAGATTGTGGTCCCGTATCGCGATCAAGTACTTCAACTGCTGCAATTTCAAGGCTCGTCCCTCGCTGGCTGGCGTCTCGTCGGGCGACCTTAGGAAAATGGCCGCCCCGAAGGGCGGCCAGTTTATCATCCGAGGCCGGGCCAATCGCCGCTTGTTCCTTCATTTTCCTAAAGAATCTAGCATTCGGCCCGGTGCCCTGACAAACCGCCTCAGGAGAGACCCACTCCCACCGGCAGCAGCAGGCCGAGAAACTGCAGGATCCAGCGCAGCACCAGGCTCGAGTCGACCCCCTGCTCCAGGGTGGCGAGGCAGGCCTGATAGCGCGCCTCCCCGAGGCTATCACGCCGCTTCTCGATGAGGGCCCGGTCGTACTCCACCGGAAACTCGGGATGACCCTGAATGGCCACCACGTGCTCCCCGTGCTGGAACATGAAGTTGGGACAAAAATCGTTGCCCGCCAGGCGCAGCGCCCCCGGTGGCAGAGACTCCACCTGATCCTGATGGCTCGCCAGGACCCGGATCTGCGGCGCGCTCGGCACCATCCAGTCACGTTCGGCAAGCACGGGGTTAACCGCAACCCCGAGCCCCCACCCCTTGGCCGACTTGTTCACCGCCCCGCCGAGCGCCTGGGCGATGGCCTGATGACCGAAGCAGACACCCGCCAGGGGCACCCCGGCCGCATCGGCTCGTAGGATCCAGTCGCGCAGGGCCACGACCCAGGGGAGATCGCTGTAGGCATCGTGACGTGAACCTGTGATGAGCCAGGCGTCGCACTCCTGGAGATCCGCCGGCAACTCGCCATCACAGGCGGCCCAGACCGAGAAGGCCAGATCCGGCTGCAAAGCCCGGAATCCGGCGATAAACATCTCCGAATAGACCCGACCAAAGCGCTCGGCATAGTCGGCATCGAGCCGATCGCAGTCGAGGATCCCCAGTTTCATCCAGTTTGCTCCTTGCATCACTTCATGGTGGGCATGATGAAGCTGGCGCCACTGCGCTCCCCTTCCGGCCAGCGGGCGGTCACCGTCTTCATGCGAGTGTAGAAACGCACACCATCCGGCCCGTGCATGTGAAGCGGTCCGAACAGGGATCGCTTCCAGCCACCGAAACTGTGGAAGGCCATGGGCACCGGGATGGGCACGTTGACCCCTACCATACCCACCTGGACGCGCTGGGTGAAGTCCCTGGCCGTCAGACCGTCGGCGGTGAAGATGGCGGTACCGTTGCCATACTCGTGCTGGTTGATGAGGGTCAGCGCCGTCTCGTAATCGGGCACCCGCACCACGCAGAGCACCGGACCGAAGATCTCTTCCTGATAGACGCGCATAGACGGGCTCACACGGTCAAACAGGCAGCCACCGATGAAGTAACCCTCCCCGTGGCCAAACGGGCGACCGTCGACCACCAGCTCGGCCCCCTCGGCCACCCCCTGATCCACGTAACCGCGCACCCGCGCCAGGTGCTCCTTGCTGATGAGGGGGCCCATCTCATTTTCCGGAGTGACCCCGAGCCCGGGGCCGACGCGCAGCTGCTCCACCAGGGGGGTGAGACGAGCCACCAGGGCATCGGCCACCTGGTCACCCACTGCCACCGCCACCGAGATAGCCATGCAGCGCTCACCCGCCGCCCCGTAAGCCGCCCCCATCAGGGCACTCACGGCGCCATCGAGATCGGCATCCGGCATCACCACCATGTGGTTCTTGGCGCCACCCAGGGCCTGCACTCGCTTGCCGTGGGCCGAGGCGGTGGCATAGATGTACTCGGCGATGGGGGTGGATCCGACAAACGACACCGCCTGCACCCGCGAGTCGGTCAGCAGCACGTCGACCACCTCCTTGTCACCGTTGATGACGTTGAACACCCCATCCGGCAGACCCGCCTCCTTGAGCAGCTCGGCCATGCGCAGGGAGAGACCGGGATCCTTCTCCGACGGCTTGAGCACGAAGCTGTTGCCGCAGGCCAGCGCCACCGGGAACATCCACAAGGGCACCATGGCCGGAAAGTTGAACGGCGTGATGCCGGCGCACACCCCAAGCGGCTGCATCATGGACCAGCTGTCCACCCCGCGTCCCACGTTTTGGGAGTGCTCCCCCTTCTGCAGGTGCGGAATGCCGCAGGCAAACTCCACCACCTCCAGCCCCCGGGTCAGCTCCCCCTGGGCGTCGCTCAGCACCTTGCCGTGCTCCCGGGTGATGAGGGCCGCCAACTCGTCCCTGTGCTCTTCCATCAGGGCCTTGAAGCGGAACATCACTCGTGCCCGCACCAGAGGCGGGGTCTGGGCCCAGGCAGGAAAGGCCCGTTCGGCGACCGCGATCGCCTCGGCGCACTCGGCCGCCGAGGAGAGGGCCACCCGGCCAATCTCCTCCCCCGTTGCGGGATTGTGGATGGGGGCGGAGCGTCCGCCGTGGCTCGCCCCGTGGCGACCGTCGATAAAGTTACCCAAGGTGGTCATGCATCCTCCGTGATATCAGGCCTGGGCCTGCAGGACATCCTGCAGCAGGTTGAAGAGTTGATCGATCTGCTCGCGCTCTATGATGAGGGGGGGCGAGAGGGCGATGATGTCGCCGGTCACCCGGATCAGGGCCCCCTTCTCGAAGCAGCGCACAAACACCTCATAGGCGCGCTTGCCGGGTGCTCCGGCCATGGGCTCGAGCTCGATCCCCGCCACCAGGCCGTAGTTGCGAATATCCTTGACGTGCTTGCAGCCACGCAGGGCGTGTACCGCCTCCTCCCAGTAACCCGCCATGTCACGCGCCCGGGTCAGCAGCCCCTCATTCTGGTAGATATCCAGGGTCGCCAGACCGGCGGCGGCGGCCACCGGATGGCCCGAGTAGGTGTAGCCGTGGAACAGCTCGATGGCTCCCTTGCCGGCGGCCATCATGTCGTCGTAGATGTGCCCCTGTACCAGCACGGCCCCCATGGGGATCGCCCCATTGGTGAGTCCCTTGGCGGTGGTGATGATGTCAGGCTGGACATCGAACTCCTGGGCGGCGAACGGCGAACCGAGACGACCGAAACCGGTGATCACCTCGTCGAAGATGAGCAGGATGCCGTGCTTGGTGCAGATCTCGCGCAACCGCTTGAGATAGCCCTTGGGTGGCAGGAGCACACCGGTACTACCGGCGATAGGCTCGACGATGACGGCGGCGATGTTGCTGGCATCGTGCAGGAAGACCAGCTTCTCCAGCTCGTCGGCCAGGGTCAGGTTCTCGTCCGGCAGGCCACGGGTGAAGGCGTTGCGGGCGATATCCAGGGTGTGGGGCAGGTGATCGACCCCGGGTAGCAGGGATCCGAACCATTTGCGGTTGGCAGGAATTCCCCCGACCGAGATGCCGCCGAAGCCGACCCCGTGATAGCCACGCTCGCGGCCGATGAGGCGGGTGCGGGTTCCCTCGCCACGGGCTCGTTGCCAGGCCAGGGCGATCTTGAGGGCGGTGTCGACCGATTCGGAACCCGAGTTGGTGTAGAAGACATGCTTGAAGCCGGGGGGGGCGATCTCCACCAGGCGGTCGGCCAGCTCGAAGGGGAGCGGGTGCCCCATCTGAAACGTCGGGGCGAAGTCGAGGTGACTGATTTGGGCCGACACGGCCTCGGCAATCTCCCGACGGCCATGGCCGGCGTTGCAACACCAGAGGCCGGCGGTACCATCCAGTATCTTGCGGCCGTCCTCTGAGTAATAATGCATTCCCTGCGCCGATGTGAGGATGCGCGGTGCCGCCTTGAACTGCTGATTGGCGGTAAACGGCATCCAGAAGGCGGAGAGATCCTGGGGCGTCTGTATCTCGTTGACAGGTTTCATGATCACCTCGTCCTAAGGTGTTTAGCTATTAATGACTAGCGGGTATTAAATTAAACACCTGAAGCCTGAAAAAGGGGAGAAGATTCGCCCCCGACTTATTGGTTCCAACCCATACGGGTGGTATAAGATAATTAACACAAATACAACAATAGTAAACAGCAAAGCAACAGAGGGAGTCTCTATCGATGGATATCGGCAATCGCCTCAAGGCGGTACGCACCAGGGCCGGGCTCTCCCAGCGCGAGTTGGCCAAGCGCTCGGGAGTAACCAACGGCTTCATCTCCCAGATCGAGAAGAATCAGGTCAGCCCGTCGGTCGCCTCTCTGCGCAAGGTGCTGGAGGGGATCCCCATGTCCCTGGCCAACTTCTTCACCGACGAGACCGAGATGGATACCGAGGTGATCTTCCGCGCCGACGAGATGCCCGATCTCGGCAGCCACCCCATCAGCTACCGGCTGGTCGGCCACAGCCGGGCCAACCGCACCATCGGCATGCTCAAGGAAGTACTGCCGCCGGGAGCCGACACCGGGGCCGAAATGCTGAGCCACGAGGGTGAGGAGTGCGGCATCATCATCGCCGGCAGCGCCGAGGTGACGGTGGGTGAGCAGGTCTATCTGCTGCAACCCGGCGACGGCTACTACTTCGACAGCCGTACCCCCCATCGCTTTCGCAACGCGGGAGATCAGGAGTGCGTACTCATCTCGGCCAACAGCCCGGCCACCTTCTGATAATGTTTAAGAAATTGTTACAAACACGATTTACTTCGGCCTGGTTGTTTAGCATAGTGATGCAATCGTGAGCCATCCGTTCAAGGAGCGAACATGTCCACTCTCACCCTGGCCGACTGGGAACAACGCGCCGCCACCCTGAAGATCGAGGCTCGTGCCTTTATCGACGGCGCTTATGTCGACGCCAACTCGGGCGCCACCCTCGACTGCATCAACCCGGCCAACGGTCGTCTGCTGGCCAAGGTGGCCGCCTGTGACGCTGCCGATGCCGAGCTGGCGGTACAGGCCGCACGCCGCGCCTTCGAGGAGCGCCGCTGGGCCGGCCTACCGCCCAAGCAGCGCAAGCTGATCCTGCAACGCTTCGCTGCATTGATGCGCGAGCATGTGGAAGAGCTCGCTCTGCTCGAGTCCCTCGACATGGGCAAACCCGTAGGTGACGCCATCGGCTATGACGCCCCGGCCGCCGCCAACTGCATCGCCTGGAACGGCGAGGCGATCGACAAGATCTACGACGAGGTGGCCCCGGTCGAAGAGGGGGCCCTGGCCCTGGTCACCCGCGAGCCGCTGGGCATAGTCGCCGCCATAGTGCCGTGGAACTTCCCCCTGGTAATGGCCTGCTGGAAACTGGGGCCCGCACTGGCCACAGGGAACTCGGTGATCCTCAAGCCTTCGGAGAAATCCCCCCTGACCGCCATCCGCATCGCCGGACTGGCCAAACAGGCCGGACTCCCCGATGGCGTCTTCAATGTGCTGCCCGGCTTTGGTCACACCGTGGGTGAGGCGCTGGCCATGCACATGGATGTGGACTGCATCACCTTCACCGGCTCGACCAAGATCGGCAAACACCTGGTGGAGTGTTCGGGCAAGTCCAACCTCAAGCGCGCCTTTATGGAGTGTGGTGGCAAGAGCCCCAACATAGTGCTGGCAGACGCGCCGGACCTCGAGCTGGCCGCCCGCACCGCCGCCTCGGCCATCTTCTATAACCAGGGTGAAGTGTGCACCGCTGCCTCTCGTCTGCTGGTGCAAAACAGCATCAAGGCCGAGTTTGTGGCCCGGGTGGTGGAGTACGCCCGCGAGTGGGTAAGCAGCAATCCGCTGGATCCGGCCACCCGCATCGGCGCCATGGTTGATGGCCTGCAGATGGAGCAGGTGCTCTGCTACATCGCCTCGGGCAAGGCAGAGGGGGCGACCCTGCTGCTGGGGGGTGAACGCTGCAATCAGGAGAGCGGTGGTTTTTACATCACCCCGACCATCTTCGATGATGTGACGCCCCAGATGCGCATCTTCCGCGAGGAGATCTTCGGGCCCGTGCTTGCCATCACCGGCTTCGACACCCTGGAAGAGGCGATCCGGCTCGGCAACGACACCTGTTATGGCCTCGCCGCGGCAGTGTGGACCTCCGACATCAGCAAGGCGGTGAAAACCTCACGCGCCCTGCGCGCCGGCACCGTCTTCGTCAACAACTGGGACGGTGGCGACATGACCATGCCGTTTGGGGGCTACAAGCAGTCGGGCAACGGGCGCGACAAGTCCCTGCACGCCCTCGAAAAATATACCGAGCTGAAAAGCACCTGGATCCAGCTCGATTAGTGCCATAAACAAGCACTCAGAAAACAAAAAGGGGGAATATCCCCCTTTTTTCATTTACCCCTTCCCAGACGAGGCCCAATCGATATAATCATCAATGTGGCAACTCTTTATATTTAATAGAAAAATGCTGTTTTTCATAGGAAGTGTGCTGTTTCTGGTCATCGGACTGCCCCTGCTCTTCTATGCCCTCGGGCAGGGCGAGGCCTATGTCACCTGGGGGCCCTGGATCTCCGCCATCGCCCTGATGCTCTGGCTGCTCAAGGATGTCACCAATATCCGCCGCGGCGGCTGACCCCCTTCTTTCCGGTTAACACTCCCGCTACACTGACGTTTTGTGATCCTCATCACCCATAACAACAAGGCGTCAATCACATGCAATCCGCTTCCCAACGTCAGGGGGTGATCTTTGCCCTGTCCGCTTACACCCTGTGGGGGCTGGCCCCCATCTACTTCAAGCTGATTAGCCAGGTACCCGCCGGCGAGATCCTGACCCATCGCGTCATCTGGTCCTTCGTGTTGCTGCTGGCGCTGGTCTTGCTCAAGCGTCAGTGGCACCGGGTGCAGGCGGTACTGAAACAGCCACGCCAACTGGCCCTGCTCGCCCTCACCTCGACCCTGGTGGGGGGTAACTGGCTGCTCTTTATCTGGGCCATCAACAACGGCCACATGCTCGATGCCAGTCTGGGTTACTACATCAATCCCCTGTTCAACGTGGTGTTGGGGCTCTTCTTTCTTGGCGAACGGCTGCGCCGCCTGCAGTGGGGGGCCGTCGCCCTGGCCACCCTCGGGGTGCTGGTACAACTGGTGGCCTTCGGCTCACTCCCCTGGATCGCTCTGGTACTGGCCTCGACCTTCGCCCTCTATGGACTCATCCGCAAGAAGCTGGCCCTGGATGCCCTCACCGGCCTGCTGCTGGAGACCCTGATCATGCTGCCGGCTGCCGCCGTCTATCTGTGGGGCATCGCCGACAGTCCCACCAGCCACCTCGGCGCCAATCCGGCCAGCCTCAACCTGCTGCTGGTCGCCGCCGGCCTGGTGACAACCGTGCCCCTGCTCTGCTTCACCGCCGCCGCCACTCGCCTCAAGCTCTCGACCCTGGGCTTCTTCCAGTACATAGGCCCGAGCCTGATGTTTATCCTGGCGGTGACCCAGTACGGCGAGCCTCTGCTGATGGACAAGACCATCACCTTCGCCTGTATCTGGAGCGCCCTGGTGCTGTTTAGCCTCGACGGGCTGCGCCGCAGCCGCAAGACGGCGGCCCCCGCTACCTGACCCCGAAGGCCCGCCAGGGCCTTCTGTTTTTGCGCTGCAATTTTTTACAAGCGTCCGCCCTCCCTTTGCGCTAAGAATGGGGCTATGGAATCAAGTACCCTCATCCGCTACTGGCAATCCCCCCTGCTTCCCGGGGTCGAGCTGTGCCGTGCTCGCCACCGGGAGTTCAGCTATGGCCGCCACGTCCATCTGGATTACCACATAGGCCTGGTGCAGCAGGGAGGGCAGAAGTTTATCCACAAGGGCAGCAGCCACCGGCTGATCGAGGGGTGCCTCTCCACCGTCAACCCGGACGAGATGCACGATGGCACCAGCCTGTTGCCGGAGGGGTACGAGGTGCGGGTCTTCTCGCTGCCCCCCGAGTTCATCCACCGGCTGCTACCCGGCGGCGAGCGTTTCTTTGCCACCTCTCTGGTACCCCGCCCCGACCTCTATCTGGGATTTGCCCGGCTGCATGCCTGCCTGGAGCAACCGCAGGCGGATCCCCTGCTGGTCGAGGGGCTGCTGCTCGAGCTGCTCGGGGAGCTCTTCGCCTTGCCGGTGCAGCGACACGCCCTGGCCGATCCCCAGTTGCGCTTCCTGCGCGAACGGCTGCTCGCCACCCTGGATCAGCCTCACACCCTGGAGGAGCTCGCCACCCAGGTGGGGCTCGATCGCTTCGCCTTCCTGCGCCAATTCAAGAAGCGCACCGGCATGACCCCCTATGCCTGGCTCAAACGGCTGCGGCTCGAGCAGGGGAAGCGACTGCTGGCGGAGGGGATGGTGCCGAGCGAGGTAGCCCTGGCAGTGGGCTTCTTCGACCAGAGCCACTTTCATCGGGGCTTCGCCCAGGCCTACGGCGTGACACCGGCCCGCTATCGGGAGCAGATGCGGCGCCCCCTGTGAGGCACGCCGAACCCGGTGCAATAGTTTACAAGCCATCATCCCCGCCAGACGGGAGACTGGGGACAAGTCAGATTGATGGAGATCCCCATGTACGCCTCCCTGTTTCTCACCCTGGGTGCCATGCACCTGGTTGCCCTCGCCAGCCCAGGGCCGGATGTCGCCCTGATCCTGCGTAGCTGTCAACATCGCCCCCTCGCCATCGGGGCGGCGCTCGGCATCTCGCTGGCCATCCTGCTCCACGCCACCCTGAGCCTCACCGGCATCAGCCTGTTGATCGCCGGCGCCCCCCTGCTGTTCACGGGGATCAAGCTGATCGGTGCCCTCTATCTGGGCAAGATGGCCTGGGGGGCGCTGCTGGCCGCTCGTTACCCCAGTGCGGCGTTTGTCACGACGTCGGAGGGGGCACAAGGGAATCTGCTGCGAGGGGTGCGCCAGGGGATGGCCACCAACCTGCTCAATCCCAAGGCATTGCTCTTCTTCATGGGACTGCTGGCGGCCATGGTGACGCCCGAGGTCGAGACGGGGATCCGGCTGCTGCTGGCATTGGAGCTGTTTATTCTGTCACTCGTCTGGTTTCTGCTGTTGGCCTGGGGCCTCTCCGGCGAGCGGGCCAAGGGGCTTATCGCCCGAGCCCAGCGCCCGATCAATCTGATCACGGGGCTGCTGTTTGGGGCCGTCAGCCTCTCCATCCTCTGGAGTCTGCTGCCTCTGGCCCCGTGATGAGGTGACTCAGGGGGTCACACGCAGATAGACATAGCCCTCGCCCGGACTGCCCCAGCGCAGGGTTCCCTGCTGGTCATAGGCGCGATCGAGCAAACGGATGTGCTCGGGACCGATCCAGATGTACTGAACCAGGGTGTCGGCACCGGCGAAGTTGGTGGGGCAGCGCCCAATCTCGTTGCGCCCCTCGTAGTGCCCGGAGGGGAGGCGGCGCAGGCGCAACTCGCAGCCGGCGCGGCGGGAGAGTTGTTCGGGGGTCAGGGTGCGCAGCTTGGCGGGATCGCGCCAGGCACCGGCGAAATCGGTCGCCTTGGGCATGGTGTATTCGACCATCAGCAGCTCTCCCCGACCGGCATCGGTGAGATGGAAGATACGCTGTCGAAAGGGGTGGGCGGGGCGAGCGACGAGGCTCTGCTCCAGATAAAGCCAGTAGCCGGGTCCTTCATGGGGCCATATGGTCCGAGCGTGCAACTCGGCGGCTTCGAAACGGCGATCCTCCTCGGCCTGGGTCCGGCTGCTGAAGTCACCGTTTAACCACCCCATCAGAGGCGGCAGGGGATTGCCCCACACCTGACCACATCCCATCAGCCATACCGCCAACCACCAGCGGCATCCTCTCCTTGCCATGACTCCCTCTCCCTCAGGACTGGCGCCATTATAAGCAGACTCCCGGTCGTCTCCCCATGTGGCGACACCCGCTTTGTGATCCTGGTCGGTTACTCGCCACATTCGCAGGCGATGGGGAAGGGGTCAGGCATTGTCGCATCCGGCCCCGCCATCCCCCCAATGGGGTCACCCCATGGCACAATGGTTTTTTTCGCACCAGGAAGAGCCCATGAAAACCCTGATAGCCATACTCCTCGGCAGCCTGCTTGGCGCCTGCAGCCAGGCCCCGCAGCCTCTCTCTTGTGACCCCGTTCCCGGAGGCTGGCAATCGATGCCTCAACCGGATGCCGAGGCCAAAGCAGCCCTGGCCCACGTGCTGGCTCAGATGAACACATCGGCTCACCTCAAGGGGATCACCCGGGTCGATCGCCAGGTGGTCGCCGGTATCAACTACGACATCGAGTTCATGCTGGATACCGGGGAGATGTGGAACACCCGAGTCTACCGTACGTTGCAAGGAGAGTACCGGATGACCCGCCCGGCCAGGCAGGGTGCCCTGCCGGCCATCTGTCCCCGGAATTAAGGAGAGATCGCTGGCCGGCCATCACGAGCTGACCCCAGCCCTCGCACCGAGCGGTACTCCTCCAGCAGGCTTACTCCCGGTAACGGGCGGCGGTGATGAACTGACCGAAACTCTCGCACCAGATGATGACGCTGGTATAGCGGGCCGGATCGACCTCAGGTGGAAGGGGGACGATAAAGTTATCGAAAGTCTTTACCGGCCCGACTCGCACCATCTGCCCCTTGAGGCGGGCAAAGTCGGCCTCGCTCTCCACAAAGGTCGGAGAGAGATAGAGCTGGTAATCGGGGCCGGGGGCGAGACGCCCCATCAGGGTGATGGCATCCGGCCCCACAGAGACCTCCCCTTCCCCCCAATGGAGACGATCGCTGTCCTTCAGATCCCGGCGGAAGGTGCCACGGAAGCTGGCCTCCCCCTGTGCCGATGCTACCTGCTCGACACTCGGTGCCGGCGGCGCCGTCAGAATGGGCAACACATAGATACCGCCGGCAAAACCGGCCGCCCCCACCAACAGGTGGCTGGCCAGCAGGGCGCCAATTCGAAGAGGACGCATAGAGACTCACTCCTTGATCAATCTGGGCTCACCCTAGCAGGGGGAGACCCCCTTGCCCAGCCTTCGCGGGTTATTAACCTGCCACACACTCTTGTCTGGCCCCTGCAATATCTGCTTACACTCTCGTCACCTCCGGGATTTGAATCCTTCCCCGCAGAATGGGACCATCACACCGCTGCTTATCAGCAGAGTCATCAACAAGCGGCCAGCCGCACCACAACAATAATCCCGGCGTTCGGTCCCCCCCTTTCGCCACACCCCATGAGTTCAGGCCCCATGAAAAAACTGTTTTTACTCCTGCCAACCCTGGTGCTGACCGCCTGCGCCGGCAATCTCACCTCCATCGACAAAACCAGCCCACAGGGACGCCTGGTTGTTATCGGCCAGTTTCCCCCCAAGCCGGAGAATCACTGCACCCTCAAATATAACGAGGAGATGTCCATGAACCTGCTGGAGCGCTACACCAGTGCCGGCATGGTCAACTCCGTCATGAGCAACAGTGCCGAGAGCCTGAAAACGGCAGATACGCACCAGGCGAATTACGTGCACATTTATCTGCCGGCCCAGAAGATGCTGTTCGGAGTCATCGACCTCAACTACAACGACAAACCCCGCACCACCTACTACGACTGCCAGTCCCTGAAGGGGCTGACTCGAACCTGACCGCGTCATCCCCTGCTGACGGTGGCCTGAAGGGCCACCAAACAGACCCATCATATACCCATTTGGATATAGCCTTTCATTTCAACAAGATACCTCCTAATGGATATATAAACTGACAATTGATTTGCATCAATTGTCCCCTGCGTCACGCTGGTTAGCCTTGCCTCAGCATTGTTGTTTTATTACTCCAACTTGAGGCAATCATGAGCAAAGTCAGACTGGTCGTTGTGGGCAACGGCATGGTGGGGCACCGCTTCATCGAAGAGCTGATCGAACGTGGTGGCGGCGACCACCACGAGATCACCGTCTTCGGTGCAGAACCCCGCCCCGCCTACGACCGCGTCCACCTCTCCTCCTATTTCTCCCATCACACCAGCGAAGATCTCTCCCTCGTCAAACCGGGTTTCTACGAGAAACACGGGATCCGGCTGCTGCTGGGTGAGGCGGTGAAAAAAATCGACAGAAATGGCCGCGAGATCCACTCCAACAAGGGTACCGTCGTCACCTATGACAAGCTGGTGTTGGCCACCGGCTCCTACCCCTGGGTCCCCCCCATCACCGGCAGCCAGCATCATGAGTGCTTCGTCTACCGCACCATCGAGGATCTCAAGGCCATTCGCAGCGCCGCCAAAGAGGGCAAGAGTGGCGTGGTGATCGGTGGTGGCCTGCTCGGTCTGGAGGCGGCCGGCGCCCTCAAGGCGCTGGGTCTGGAGACCCATGTGGTGGAGTTTGCCCCCGTGCTGATGGCCGAGCAGTTGGACGCCCAGGGTGGCCAGATGCTGCGCCGCAAGATCGAGTCCATGGGCGTACAGGTGCACACCGGCAAGAACACCCAAGAGATCCTGATGCACGGCGGCAAGGAAGCCAAACACCGCCTCGCCTTCGCCGACGGCACCTCGCTCGACGTCGATGTGGTGGTCTTCTCTACCGGCATCCGCCCCCAGGATACCCTGGGCCGCTACGGGGATCTGGCGGTGGCCGAGCGCGGCGGCATCGTCATCGATGATCAGTGCCGCACCTCGGATCCCGACATCCTCGCCATCGGCGAGTGTGCCTCCTGGCAGGGCCGCTTCTTCGGCCTGGTGGCCCCTGGCTACAAGATGGCCCAGATCGCCGTCGATCAGCTGCTGGGCGAGCAGAGCGCCTTCCAAGGGGCGGACATGAGCGCCAAGCTCAAGCTGCTCGGCGTCTCGGTAGGCTCCATCGGCGATGCCCACGGCCGCACCCCGGGCAGCCACAGCTACCTGTTCCAGGACGACCAGGCCGGTATCTACAAGCGCCTGGTGGTGAGCGAAGATAACAGCCGCCTGCTCGGCGCCGTGCTGGTGGGGGACGTGGAGGACTACGGCAACCTGCTGCAGATGATGCTGAGCGCCCTGCCCCTGCCGGAGCACCCGGACACCCTGATCCTGCCCGCCTACGCCGGGGCCAAGCCGACGCTGGGGGTCGACGCCCTGCCTGAGACGGCCCAGATCTGCTCCTGCTTCGACGTCTCCAAGGGGGATATAGCCCGCGCCGTGGCCGAGGGTCATACCACCCTGGCCGCCATCAAGCAGCAGACCGGCGCCGGCACCGGCTGTGGTGGCTGTGTGCCCCTCATCAGCCAGGTGCTCAACGCCGAGCTGGCCAAGCAGGGGATCGAGGTCAACCATCACCTGTGCGAACACTTCCCCTATTCCCGTCAGGAGCTGCTGCACCTGGTGAAGATCGAGGGGATCAAGAGCTTCCCCGAGTTGCTGGCCAGACATGGCAAGGGGCATGGCTGCGAGGTGTGCAAACCGACCGTCGGCTCCATCCTCGCCTCCTGCTGGAACGACTATGTGCTGAGCCCCCTGCACGCCCCCCTGCAGGACACCAACGATATCTTCCTCGGCAACATGCAAAAGGACGGCACCTACTCGGTGATCCCGCGCATGGCCGGCGGTGAGGTGACGCCCGAGGGGCTGCTGGCCCTGGCCGAGGTGGCCCGCGATTTCAACCTCTACACCAAGGTGACCGGCGCCCAGCGGATCGGCCTGTTCGGCGCCCACAAGGGGGATCTCCCCGCCATCTGGACCCGCCTGCTGGCGGCCGGCTTCGAGACCGGCCAGGCCTATGCCAAGGCCCTGCGCATGGTGAAGACCTGCGTCGGCAGCACCTGGTGCCGCTTTGGCGTGCAAGACAGCGTGGGCCTCGGGGTCTATCTCGAGAACCGCTACAAGGGCATCCGCACCCCCCACAAGATGAAGTTCGGTGTCTCCGGTTGTACCCGTGAGTGTGCCGAGGCCCAGGGCAAGGATGTGGGCATCATCGCCACCGACGCCGGCTGGAACCTCTATCTCGGCGGCAACGGCGGCATGAAGCCGCGCCATGCCGAGCTGCTGGCCTCGGATCTGGACCAGGACACCCTGCTCAAGTACGTCGACCGCTTCATGATGTTCTACGTGCGCAGTGCCGACAAACTGGAGCGTACCGCCACCTGGATAGGCAACCTCGAGGGGGGTATCGACTACCTGCGCGAGGTGATCATCGACGACACGCTGGGGCTGGCCGAACAGCTCGAAGCCGAGATGCAGCAACTGATCGCCACCTACGAATGCGAGTGGTCGCGCACCCTCTCCGATGAAGACGCACTGAAGCGCTTTAGCCATTTCATCAACAGCGACCAGCGTGACCCGGACGTACAGTTCGTCCCCGAGCGCGCCCAAAAGCGACCGGCCACCCCGGCCGAGCGTATCCCCGTCTATCAGATCGAACTGGAGAAGTGATCATGCAACTGGCCTGTCTACTCGACGACATACTGCCGGGCACCGGTGTCTGCGCCCTGATCGCGGGACACCAGGTGGCCCTGTTCCGGCCGACCGACGGGGAGTCACTGTTCGCCATCGGCAACCAGGACCCCTTCTACCAGGCCAACGTGCTGTCACGGGGCCTGATCGGTGAGCACGAAGGGGAGTTCTGGGTCGCCAGCCCCCTCAAGAAGCAGCGCTTTCGCCTGCGCGATGGCCTCTGCCTCGATAACCCCGCCGTCTCGGTTCCCGCCTATCGGCTCGAACTGCGCGGTCGGGAAGTCTGGGTCGCCGTCTGAACCGGATTGAACACGTTTCGGGCTGCCGACAGGCGGCCCTCTTAAGGATTCAAAAGATGTACACAGAAACCATCAACAAGTGTGCCGCCAACGCGGCCCGCATCGATCGCTTCAGCCGCCAGGACGGCTTCGGCTTCTGGCTCAGCTCCGCCATGGCAGGCGCCTACGTGGGGCTGGGCATCATCCTCATCTTCACCCTGGGTAACCTGGTGGATCCCGCCATCCGTCCCCTGGTGATGGGGGCCACCTTCGGCATCGCACTGACCCTGGTGATCATGGCCGGCTCCGAGCTCTACACCGGCCACACCATGTTCCTCACCTTCGGGGTCAAGGCGGGCGCCATCAGCGCCGGCGACGCCCTGCGCATCCTGCCCCAGACCTGGGCCGGCAACCTGCTGGGCTCCATCTTCGTGGCCCTGCTCTACTCCTACGGTGGCAGCCTGCTACCGGATGCGGGCAGCCTGGCCCACAAGGTGGCCCTGGCCAAGACCCAGGCACCGGCCCTGACCCTGTTTATGAAGGGGATCCTCTGTAACTGGCTGGTCTGCCTCGCCATCTGGATGACCCTGCGCACCGAGGGAGCCGCCCGCTTCATCGCCATCTGGTGGTGCCTGCTGGCCTTCATCGCCTCCGGTTACGAGCACTCCATCGCCAACATGACCCTGTTCGCCCTCTCCTGGCTCGGCAACCACTCCGAGGCCTTCACCCTGAGCGGCATCGGTCACAACCTGCTGTGGGTGACCCTGGGCAACACCGTCTCCGGCGTCCTCTTCATGGGCCTCGGCTACTGGTATGCCACCCCCAGAGCCGAGCGTCCGGTCGCGGCATCCACCGCTCGCCAGACCCAAACCGCCTGATCCGGAGGCCACCATGGACTACTTCCCCCTCTTCTGCCAATTGGAGCACAAACCGGTACTGCTGGTCGGCGGCGGTGAGGTGGCCGAGCGCAAGGCCCGCCTGCTGCTCGACGCCGGCGCCTGCCTGACCCTGGTCGCCCCCGAGGTGGAGCCCGCTCTCGCCGCACTGGCCGAGGAGGGCGCCCTGACCTGGCGCGCCGAGCCGTTTGCGCCTGTGCATCTGGAGGGGATGTGGCTGGTGGTGGCCGCCACCGACCGGCGCGAGGTGAACGCCCTGGTCTACCAGAGCGCCAACGCCCGGCGGCTGTTTTGCAACGTGGTGGACGACCCCAAGCGCTCCAGCTTCATCATGCCCTCCATCATCGATCGCTCCCCCCTGATGGTGGCCATCTCCTCCGGCGGTCAGGCCCCGGTACTGGCCAGGTTGCTGCGGGAGAAGCTCGAGGCCATGCTGCCCCAGCATCTGGGCAAGCTGGCGGCGTTTGCCGGCAGCCTGCGCGGCCGGGTCAAGGCACGCTTTGCCGGCCTGACCGAGCGGCGCCGCTTCTGGGAACGCCTGCTCGGGGCCGACCGCCTGGGTCAGGCCCTGGCCCGGGGCGACGAGGCAGCGGCCAGTCAGCTGGCCGATGCCCTGTTTGCCGAGGAGGGCAAGACCCACGGCGAGGTGGTCCTGGTGGGGGCCGGCCCCGGGGATCCGGGCCTGCTCACCCTGCACGCCCTGCGCCACATGCAGGAGGCAGACCTGGTGGTCTATGACCGCCTGGTCTCGGACGAGGTCATGGCCCTGGTGCGCCGGGATGCTCGCCGCCTCTTCGTCGGCAAGCAGGCGGGTAACCACTGCGTGCCCCAGGAGGGGATCAACCAGCTGCTGCTGGAGGAGGCGGGCAAGGGGCTCAAGGTCGTGCGGCTCAAGGGGGGCGACCCCTTCATCTTCGGTCGCGGCGGCGAGGAGCTGGAGACGCTGGTCGGCAGCGGCATCGGTTTTCAGGTGGTGCCGGGGATCACAGCGGCCAGCGGCTGCGCCGCCTATGCCGGCATCCCGCTAACCCACCGGGACCACGCCCAGAGCGTGCGTTTCGTCACCGCCCACGGCAAGGGGGGCACCCAGGATCTGGAGTGGTCCCTGCTGGCCAGGGAGAAACAGACCCTGGTCTTCTACATGGGGCTGTCGAGCTGTGCCACCATTCGCGAGCAACTGCTGGCCCACGGCAAGGAGGGCGACACCCCGGTGGCGCTCATCGAGCACGGCACCCGGCCGGAGCAACGGGTCATCCGCGGCACTCTGGACCAGTTGCCCGCCTTGGCGGTGGGCGTCGAGAGCCCGGCCCTCATCATGGTGGGATCCGTAGTGACACTCGCCGACTCCCTCGCCTGGTTCGGCTCCTCCCCCGTCCCGCTGCAAGCCAGCGCCTGATGTCTGCCAACGCCTCCCCCGGGAGGCGTTTCTCTGCTACCCCGCTTCGCGCAAGGGCCGCCGGCTCTGGTATTCTATGGCCCATCGCGCAGCCCTCAGGAATCCCTCCATGTCTCTCCCCATCAACAGCACCCGCCAACGCGAGCTGGATCGCGGCCGTATCTTCTCCCTGCTGCTGGACGACGATGCCCTCACCGACAGCCTGCTCGAGCCGGACCAGCCGACCAGCGCCGCCCTGCGCGACCAGACCAGCGAGCTGATCACTCTGGTCAACCGCCTGCCGGCTGCGGATCTCGCCGATACGCTGGAGTCGCTGCCACCGGACGAGCGCCATGCCCTGTGGGCCCTGGTCGAGGTGGAGAAGCGTGGCCAGGTGCTGGTGGAGGCCTCGGAGACGGTGTGGGAGAGCCTCATCAGCGACATGAGCGACAAGGATCTGCTGCGGGCCCTGCGCACCCTCGACATCGACGATCAGATCTACCTGGGCCAGTACCTGCCGCGCAACCTGATGGGGCGGCTGCTCACCACCATGGCTCCGGCCGACCGGGAGCGGGTGCGCGAGGTCATCAGCTACGGCAAGCACACGGTCGGCGCCATGATGGACTTCGAGCTGGTGACGGTGCGCCCCGGAGTCACCCTGGCCACGGTGCAGCGCTACCTGCGCCTGCGCGGCAAGGTGCCGGCCAACACCGACAAGCTGTTCGTCATCGACCGGCGCAACCACCTGGTCGGGGAGCTTCCCCTCACGACCGTGCTGCTCCACCAGCCCGAGACACTGGTGAGCACCGTGATGGAGCCAGATCCGGTCACCTTCGATCCGGAGGAGAACGACGAGGCGGCCGCCCGTACCTTCGAGCGGGACAACCTCATCTCGGCGGCGGTGGTGGATGCCAGGGGCAGGCTGATGGGTCGTCTCACGGTCGAGGAGGTGGTGGATCTGGTGTTCGAGGAGAGCGATACCGATCTGCGCCGTATGGGGGGCCTGAGCGAAGAGGAGGATCTCTACGCCCCGGTCGGTCAGGCGGTGAAGAACCGCTGGGCCTGGCTCGCCATCAACCTCTGTACGGCCTTTGTCGCCTCCCGGGTGATCGGCCTGTTCGAGCACACCATCTCCCAGCTGGTGGCCCTGGCGGCCCTGATGCCCATCGTCGCCGGCATCGGCGGCAACACCGGCAACCAGACCATCACCATGATAGTGAGAGCCCTGGCCCTGGAGCAGCTCCAGAGCGGCAACCTCTCCTTCCTGCTGCTGCGCGAGCTGGGGGTGGCCCTCATCAACGGCCTGGTGTGGGGTGGCATCATGGGGGGCGTCACCTTCCTGCTCTATCAGGATCCGGCCCTCGGCGCCGTGATGACGCTCGCCATGGTGCTCAACCTGTTGGTGGCGGCCCTGATGGGGGTGCTGATCCCCCTGACCATGCACCGCCTGGGCCGCGACCCGGCCCTCGGCTCCAGCGTCATGATCACCGCCATCACCGACACCGGCGGCTTCTTCATCTTCCTCGGCCTCGCCACCCTCTTTCTGCTGTGACCCTCAGGCCCCGCAGCGGCGGGGCTCTCTCCACTCACCCTCTTGCCAGGAACAGTGATGTTGCTCGCATCTTGAGCAAGGCACCCTTTGAATCCCAACCCTCCCTCAATAAACTTCATTCGCTAAGAAAATAAACCACTCCCGAAACCTGGCCGATGAAGCGTTGTGGCGGCCAACATCTGGAGCCCATCCCTGCTTCGGGCCCTTGGCCCCACTGGACAAGGAGTCCATATGGCAGTCACACAACTCCCCCTTCTCGGGCCGCTGCGCGGCTTTGCCGCCTGCATGGTGGTGCTGTTCCATGCCCGCTTGCTGCTCTTTCCCCAGTGGAAGGAGTCCATCGCCGGCGCCACCCAACTCATCGAGAATGGCTACCTCTGGGTCGATCTCTTCTTCATCCTGAGTGGCCTGGTGATGGCCCACGTCTATGCCAGGACCATGGCGACCAGACAGGTGCGCGTCATGCACTTCCTCTGGCTGCGCCTGACCCGGGTCTACCCCCTCTTCGCCACCACCATGATCGTGCTGATCGGCTGGGAATTGTTCAAACAGGCCCACCAGACAGGCTTCTACGCCGGCCCGCTGTTTCGGGAGTGGGGGTTTGAGGGGGCTCAGGCCTTCGAGTCTCTCTTCACGCCGGCGGCGGCGCTACCGAGCAGCTTTCTGCTGATGCAGGCACCGGCCGGTTATGGCCTGACCTGGAACTTCGCCGCCTGGTCCCTCAGCGTGGAGTGGATCAGCTACCTGCTCTTCCCGCTGCTGCTGCCGCTGGCCCTGAGTCGCAGTCGCTGGGCTATCCTGGCCCCCCTGGCCGCCATTGCCCTGCTCACCGCCCTGCTGTTCCAGCATGGCACCCTGGATCTCACCAACGGTGCCCCTGCGGTGGGACGCGGGGTGGCCGGCTTTACCATTGGCGTCTGGCTGCTGCGCCCGGTGCAGGCCACCCGACTGAGGCCCATTGCCCGCTCCGATCGACTGCTCGGCGCCCTGTTCCTGCTGCCGCTCATCCTGCTGCATTTCACCCTGACGCCCCTGCTGACGATGGCAGTATTGATCGCCTTCGTGGCACTGGTCTGGATCGCGGCCAGTCAGACGCTGCGCGACACACGCGTGTTCTCACTGCTGGAAAATCGCGTCACCCGCCTGCTGGGAGATCTCTCCTACTCCATCTATCTGTGGCACGCCGTCCTGCTGCTGACCGGGCTCGAGCTGGCACACTATCTGGCCCCCGAGGCGGTCGAGGCCTGGTTCGGGGTCACCGACCCGGTCAGCGGAGTGCTCGCCGTGGCGCTCTTTATGGTGCTGCTGTGGGGTCTCTCCTGGTGCAGCTATCACGGCATCGAACGGCCTGCCCAGCGCGCCCTGCGCCGCCTCATCAAGGCTCCCCGTCCCGAGGCCGCCAACGGGAGCGGAGTGACCGTGGAATAGACGCGGCCATCTATCCTCCGAAGAGAGCCGGCACCCTCCGGCTCTCTTTTCGCCACGGCCGGCTCCCCCTCACTACAACGAGAACGAAAATGGCGGCTATCTGCCTGTAACCTGATGCCAACGGCGGCAAATTCGGGCTTTGTGATAATCGACGCATCAAACGGCGCGCCATTGCGTTAGGCTTGCCTGTTACATCCGCGCATCAGCAAGGTCATCGATGTCTCTTCTTCATCTCGATATCCGCCCCACTCGCCTGCCCCATCTCACGGCGGGGAGACGCTGGAGCCTCGCTCTCCTGATCGGGGCCATGCTACTCATCACCACCACCCATCTGATCATGCTGCCTCACTTCGGGGGGGAACGTATTCATCTGGTCAGCCTCGGCTTCGAGCTGCTCAACTGGTGCACCCTCGCCTTCATGTTCTGGGTGGTGCAGTGCGCCCGGCTACAACGGCTGGCCTATCTGCTGCTCAGTACCGGCATCGGGATCTGGCTGCTCGGCGCTACCTTCGACCTGCTCGACGAGGTGGTAGCCCAACCCCTCTGGATCGCCATCTTTGCCGAAGACATGCTGCGCAGCATCGGCATGCTGCTCAGTGCCCTCGGCATACTCCACACCATGAGCTATGTCGGCGAGATCCACACACGACTCAATGATCAGGCCCACTGTGACGAGCTCACCGGCCTGCCCAACCGGCGCAGCTTCGCAGAGCGACTGGGAGAGACGCGCCAGGCCCTGCTCCTGCTCGATCTGGATCACTTCAAGGGGATCAACGATCGCTTCGGCCACGCCAGCGGCGATCAGGTGCTGCGTCGTTTCGGGACCCTGTTGCGGGAGGCATGCCCGACCGGCGCACTGGCGGCCCGTATCGGGGGGGAGGAGTTTGTGTTGCTGCTTCCCGCCGGTGAGCGTGCCGACCTGCTGGCCCTGGCCGAGCGCCTGCGCCTGTCGACGCAGGCCATCGTACTGGATGACGGCACCCCCTTGACGGTCAGCCTGGGGGTCGGATTACAGGGCAAGGATGAGACGCTGGAGCAGCTGTTTCGACGTGCCGATACGGCTCTCTATCGGGCCAAGATGGCAGGACGGGACCGCAGTGAGTGGGCCGACTAGCTCAATGAGAGAGGGGGCCAGGCCCCCTCTCGCTATCCCCGCTTTTCCGCCTGCCCAGGCAGGCGATAGAGCCCCTGCTGGTAGGCCAACCCACTCCACAGGGACCAACCGAGCGCCCGCTCCTTGAAGGCCGCACTCTGATCCGTGGCCGTGAGCCGCTCCCCTGTCGGGTCATAGACAAAACCCTGGGCACCCTGCTCCGGTTGCAGGATCACCACCTGATTGCCCTCCATCAGGGCGAAGTTCTTGTCGTATTGCATCAGGGCCCGCCCCGGCCAGTCGTCCGGCATGCGGGTGAGATCGCGCCCCAGCATGGGGTAGTCGGCGCTCACCCCCATCAGGGAGAGCAGGGTCGGCCCCATATCGATCTGGCTCACCACCCGCTTGTCGCGGCGCGCAGCCACCCCCTCCCCGAGGATGAGGCCGGGAATGCGGAAACGGGGGATGGGCACCAGGTCGGCGCCACTCACCCGGCTGTCATGGTCGGCAATGACCAGAAACAGGGTGTCCTTCCAGTAGGGGGCCTGTTTGGCCGCCTTGAAGAACTCACCCACCGCATAGTCGGCGTATTTGGCGGCGTTGTTGCGGGTCGCCTTGGGCTCTTCATAGAGCTTGATACGCCCGTCGGGAAACTCGAAGGGATCGTGGTTGCTGGAGCTGAAGACCAGGCTGAAGAAGGGCTTGCCCTCCCGATGCAGGGCTGTGAACTCCGCGTTGGCCTTGCGCATCAGATCCTCATCGCTGGCCCCCCAGGAGCCGACGAAGGCCGCATCCTTGAAGTCCTTCTGCTCGACAATACGGGAGAAGCCGTTGCCGAGGAAGAAGCTGCGCATGTTGTCAAAATGGCTCTCGCCCCCATAGAGGAAGCTGGTGTCATAGCCACGATCCCGCAGCAACTGGGCCAGGCTGAAGAAGCCGGTCTGGCTCTTGTCCAGCTTGACCACTGCCTGGGCCGGAGTGGGGGTGAAACCGGTCACTACCGCCTCGATGCCACGCACCGAGCGTGTACCGGTGGCATAGAGCTGATCAAATGCCCACCCTTCACGGCTCAGGGCATCGATGTTGGGGGTCAGCGGCAGGCCGCCGAGAGAGCCCACGAAGCGCGCCCCCAGGCTCTCTTGCAGTATGATCACCAGGTTCTTCGGCCTGCCCCGATAAGTCGCCACGTTGCGGGAAAGCGAGGGGATCTCGGCCGAGACGAAGTCGCCTTCGGGGCGGCCGCTCTGCTCACGCATCAGGGCGATGACCCGGTCGCTGGGCAGCTTGCCGTAGTACTGGCCGGGGTCCTCTTCGTTTTTGAGCTGCTTGAGGGCAAACACCACCGAGTAGCTGGAGTTGAGCGGCAGGGTATTGATCAGGGGGTCGGTGGAGAAGGCCACCAGCGCCGGGTTGAGGGCGCGATGACCCAGGGTTGAGCGGCCACCCAGAATGGCCAGCCCCAGCACCAGCACCGCCAGCAGGGGGCGCCAGTACCAGCGCGGCATAGTCATGGTGCGGGTCAGACGACCCGAGGCCCACCAGCCTGCGGCCAGCACCAGCAGGGTCGCCACCAGGCTGGTGATCAGCTCGACGGGGCGCCCGCTCCAGAGCATGGCGAGCACCTCCTTCGGATAGATGAGGTATTCGACGAAGAGGCGGTTGGGGCGAAAGCCATACTCCTCGATGAAGGCGGGGGTGGCCAGCTCGAGAAACAGCAGTAACCAGAGCCCCAGCGTCAACCAGAGACGCAGCACGACGCGCCAGAGCCGGCCCACCAGGTGGTCACCACCGAGCAGCACGGTAAAGAGCAGAGGCACGCCCCACAGCCAGCAGAGGGTGGCCACATCGACCCGGGTCCCCTGCAGCATCACAGGCCACCAGCCATCCACGGCAGCCATGCGATCCGACAGCCAGAGAGCCAGACCCAGTCGGCTGGCCGCCAGTGCCAGCAGTGAAAAGAGCGCAAAACAGCCGACGGGCCAGAAGGGGCCCATCCAATTCCGGATACGAGACATAGAGTTCCTGAGATTGCCTGACGAGCCCCATCCCGGGGCACTGCCGTTATCGTTACGTCAATATGACAGCGGTCGGCACGATTCGTTTCACCCTTTCGTCAGTTTCAGTTCAGCATTGTGATTGACAGCCCAACCCGTTGGACGGGTAGGCTAGTAGCGCATCCTCATTTGGAGTCCCTATGACTGCTCTCTTTCTCGCGGGTATCGCCCTGGTCTCTGTGCTGGCCCAGTGGCTGGCCTGGGCACTGCGTCTGCCGGCCATCCTGTTTCTGCTGCTCACCGGCCTGTTGCTGGGGCCGGTCGGCGGCCTGCTCGACCCCGATGCCCTGCTCGGGGATCTGCTGTTTCCCCTGGTCTCCCTCTCGGTGGCCGTGATCCTGTTCGAAGGGGCGCTGACCCTGCATCTGGCCGAACTCAAGGGGATCGGCAAGGTGGTGCGCAACCTCTGTTCCCTTGGCATGCTGGCAAGCTTCGTCGTCATCGCCGGCGCCGGCTACGGTCTGCTTGGGCTGGATCTGCGGGTGGCCCTGTTGCTCGGGGCCGTGCTGGTGGTGACCGGGCCGACCGTGATCGCCCCCATGCTCAACGTCATTCGCCCGGTGAAAGAGGTGGATCGCATCCTGCGCTGGGAGGGGATCGTCATCGATCCCATCGGAGCCCTGTTTGCGGTGCTGGTGTTCGAGGCCATCATGCTGGGCAGCAAGGGGGATCTGGTTGGCCACACCCTGTTTGCCCTGGCCAAGACGGTCGCCATCGGCAGCGCCATCGGGGTGGCGGTGGGCTGGCTCACCACCCTGCTGATCCGCCGTGACTGGCTGCCGGTCAGCCTGCACAAGTTTGGGGTGCTGGCCCTGGTGCTCGCCAGTTTCACCCTCTCCAACTGGCTCGGCCACGAGTCCGGGCTGCTGGCGGTCACCGTGTTCGGCATCTGGCTGGCCAACCAGGAGGGGCTGGACCTGGAGGAGGTGCTCACCTTCAAGGAGGATCTGGCGGTGATCCTCATCTCGTCGCTCTTCATTTTGCTGGCGGCACGGCTCGATCTGGCCCAGCTCTGGGCCATGGGCCCCATGGTGCTGGTCCTGCTGCTGGTGGTACAGCTGGTGGCCCGCCCCCTCTGTATCCTGGTCTCGACCCGGGGATCGGATCTCTCCTGGCGGGCCCGCGCCCTGCTCGCCTGGATCGCCCCCCGCGGCATCGTCGCGGCGGCGGTAGGCTCCACCTTCGCCCTGAGCCTGGAGCAGGCCGGCGTCCCGGATGCCGACAAGCTGGTGCCCCTGGTATTCGCCGTCATCATCGCCACCGTGGTGCTGCAGAGCCTCACCGCCACGCCGCTGGCAGCCCTGCTCGGCCAGCGCCAGAAGGAGCCTGACACCTGGCTCATCATAGGCGCCAACTCGGTGGCCCGCGCCATTGCCCGGGCCCTGGCGGACCAGGGCGTGAGCGTACATCTGACCGACCCGGCCTGGGAGCACTGCAAGCTGGCACGCATGAGCAATCTCCCCTGCTACTTCGGCGCCCCCCAGTCGGAGCATGCCGAGCGCCACCTGCCCCTCACCAGCCTCAGCACAGTGCTGGCCCTGTCGCCGGATCGCCACAGCAACGCCCTCGGGATACTGCACTTTGCCCACCAGCTGGGGGAGGAGAAGGTCTTCTCCCTGCGCTCCAGCGAGCAACACGGCAAGGCCAACCGGGAGAGCGCCACCTTCCGCGCCCGCCAGAACCTGTTCGGCCCCGACATCACCTTCGCCCGTCTCGGTGGCATGCTGGGGCGCGGCGGCCAGATCAAGGGAACCCGCCTCTCCGACACCTTCGACTGGGCCGCTTACCAGGCCGCCAACCCGGGCGCCCTGCCCCTGTTCGTGCTGGCACCGGGCAAGACCCCGCGTATCGTGACCAACGAGGAGCCGGCCGTCCCCCTGGCCGGGGATCTGGTGATCGCCCTGCAACCGGCCCGGGAGGAGGCGTGAGCGACAACCCGCTGAAGCTGGCGGTGCTGGCGCGCCTGCGCCATCCCGGTATCGGCTGGAAAATTCACGAACTCTACGGAGAGCTCAAGGGCGCCGGCGAACTGCCGCCCCTGGGGGGCGAGGGGGATCTGGCCCTGTTTCGCAGCAACTTCGCCCTGATGAACGCCCTCTACACCCTGCAGGGGGAGCTGGCCGCCGAGGGGTGGTACCTGCAACTGGACAGCCTCGACATCCGGCTGCTGCCCCTGACGACCCGGCTTCCCGAGACCGGCTCGGCCCTGCGCGACTACTATCTGGACTGGTCCAACTGCTGGCAAACCGACACTGAGGAGGTCGATGCCCTGCTCGCCGACTTCTGGCGTCGCTATGCGGCCACGCCGAGCGAGTCCGAACGGTGCGAGGCGTTGACTCTGTTCGGGTTGGAGGAGGGGGCCACCACCGAACGGATCCGCCGCCGCTGGCGCGAACTGGCCCTGACCCACCATCCGGATCGGGGGGGCGATGCCGAGACCTTTATCCGGCTGCGCTGGGCCAGGGAACGACTCCTTGGCAACGGCTGAAGACAGTGCGCCCCCAGAGGCAGCTCCGACCGTCTGGTCACAGGCCTGGGCTCCTCACTACACTCAGAGGGTGTTGCCAAGGGGAGGAGGAGAAGATGACCATCAGTGAACTGCGCACCCTCTATCAGCAGGGGCGACTGCACGAGGCCGAGATCATCCACGAAACGACGCTGCCCGGCTGGCAGGTTGAGTTTCGCGACGACGACGGGGCCCTGTTCGAGCTGACCGACACCCTGGGCTGCCCACTCTGCTTTGGTTCGGTGGAGGAGGCGCGGGCCCATATCCACAAGGTGGCCGACTGCCCGATCCAGGAAGATCACCTCTACCGCTTCTTCGAGCGCTGAGGCACCAAGGCTCCCGTCGGGAGCCTTGTCGTTTCTGCATTACTCCGGCTGACTCGCGGGCCCCTGCCCCTCCAGCTTGCGCACCGGCTTTTGCAGGATCAGATTGGCCGGGTAGGTAACGCTGTCACCGTTGTCATCGCGCAGACGCACATAGAAGAGGCCGATCTCGCTGATGACACCGGTCACTGAGTCATCCTTGTCGAGAATACAAATACGATCGCCGATGCGATAGGGAAAGGCGAAGAAGATGGTGATGCTGGCGGTGATGTTGGAGAGGATCGACCACTGGGCCACCATGGCGACCCCCAGCACCGCGAAGAAGGAGGAGGCGAGCACCACCAGGCGGGCAAAATCGAGCCCCCATACCCCGGCCAACACCAGCAGGGTGGCGCAACCGAGCAGGAAGTGGAACACGTGCTCCACGTAGAGGACCCGGGTCTCGCTCACCTGACGCGCCTGACCGATGGCCAGCAGGCTGCGGTGGATGAGCCGGCGCAGCAGCAGGTGGGCGGCCACCAGGGCCAGGGTCAGGCCAAAGGCACTCCATGCACTCATCACTCTCTCCTCACCACCAGCGCCGCAGCTTGAGCCAGACGGCAAGCAAGCCCCCCATGGCCAGCAGGGTCGCACAGAAGACCCAGAAGGCGGTCGGGCTCTCGGCCCCGGGCATGCCACCCAGGTTGATACCAAACAGACCGGTGAGGAAGGAGGCCGGCAAGAACAAGAGCGCCATCACCGACATCTGGTAGGCGCGGCGATTGGTCGCCTCGGCCATCAGGTTATTGACCTCGTCCGCCAGCACGGCGCTGCGGGCAATGCCGGCGTCGAGATCGTCGAGCCAGCGACGCAGCCGATCGGCAATGTCGAGCAGGCGGCGCCGGTCATCCTCGTCGAGCCAGCTGATCTTCTCGTTGGCCAGCCGGGCCACCAGATCCCGCTGGGGAGAGAGATAGCGACGGATCAGGATGAGCTGCTTGCGGATGCGACCGAGTCGACCATTGCCGGGCATCTGCCGCGAGAGCACCAGCTCCTCGAGTTCGAGGATCTCGTCGTGAAGATCCTCCACAAACTCGCCGGCCCGATCGGTCAGGGCATCGCACACCTCCACCAGCCAATCGGCCGGGTTGGCGGGCCCCACTCCCTGCTGTAGCGACTCGAACACGTCCTGCTCAGAGAGCAGAGGACGCCGCCGGCTGCTGATGATGAGGTCCGGGGTGATGAAGATACGCAGGGCCACCATCTCCTCGGGGCGCTGTCCCTGGTTGTGGTTCACTCCACGCAGGATGAGGAGCACCGTCTCCCCCAACTTGATCAGCTTGGGGCGACTGCTCTGGCCGAGCAAGGCCTCACGGGCCGCCTCCCCGAGCAGGGGGGTCTGCATCAACCAGCGCGCCGACTCCGGGTTGCCATAATCCAGATGGACCCAGGCCGCCCCCTGGGCTGGCAGTTCACTGGCCGACGCCAGGGGCTGCATGCCCCCCTGGCCATCCAGGGTCAGGCTGTAAATGGTATCGCTCGGCACTCTGTCCATGGGGCACTCCTCTGGTGGCGGCGTCGACAGCTTACACTAAAGGGCCTGTGCGCTCAGCCGTGCTATCATCCCTCTCCCATCAGTCGAGGAGCACACCATGACCATCTGGGTCGATGCCGATGCCTGTCCCGTGGTGATCAAGGAGATCATCTATCGCGCCGCCCACCGCACGTCGACGGCGGCAGTCTTTGTCGCCAACGCCCCCCTGCGCCTTCCCCCCTCC
>NZ_CDDB01000110.1 GCF_000820105.1 Aeromonas schubertii
CGGTGGCGTGAGCCAGAGCGTCGCGGTGGCGGCCGATGGCAGCTTCAGCGTCAGCGTGCCGGCGGGGACCACCGGCTTTGCGGTCAAGGTCAGTACCATCGATGATACCCAGCAGGAAACTTCGGAACGCTACAACCTGACTGCTACGGCTAATGGTTATGGCACGACCGGTACTGCCACCATCATCGACAACGATGCTCCTCCCACTGTGGTGATCAATAAACCTGCGGTGGTGTCCGAAGAGGGGCTGGCTAACGGGTTGCCTGATGCCGCAGGTAATACTGATACCACCAATGCGACCGTCGCCAGCGGCACTATTACCGTGGGGGATGCCGATAGCAGTAGCGTGACGGTCAGCCTCACTGGTCCAGCCGGGCTCAAGTCCGGCGGGCTGGATGTGAAGTGGAACTGGGATGCATCAGGCAAGGTGTTGACCGGGTATACCGGTACCTTGGGTGGTACGGACTATAAGGCCGTGCTTGATGTCAAACTGACCGCACCTGCAGGAAGTACCAAAGGCGATTGGGGTTATGACGTAACTCTGAAAGGTGCTCTCGATCACCCGGTGACGGGTACCGAGGACTCGCTGAGCTTCAACGTCGGAGTTTCTGTTTCTGATGGACAGAGCACTACGGTTGGTTCGCTGCCTATCACTGTTGAGGATGATGCGCCGATTGCCGGTGACAGTGCCGCTGTCTCCGTGGTTAACACCCATATTCCGGATGTTTTGACCGGTAAATTCAGCCTGACTGGATATTCCGGTGACAAGTCGGAGATCGATGCTGGTCGTTTCACCATTACGGCCAAGGGGTTCGAATCTGCCACCTCCTCCAAGTTGATCGATGCCTCTGTCAATGGCTCGCCGGATGGCCTCGGGGTCAAGAGCGTAGGGGCGCCTTATCATAACCTGTCGAATGAAGTGGATTTCCGCAAGTTTGCGGATGGTTCCAGTGCCTCCGAGCAGCTGGTCTTCAAGCTCGATGCCGGGACGGTAGCCTATGGTGCCAAGCTCGAGTTCAGCAAGATCTATGGGGGTGAGCTTGAGAGCGGCGTGGTGGAGTTCTGGCGTGGCGGCGATCTGGTGGCGACCCAGACCTTTAGCTCCAACGCTCAAAGTGGCGACTATGCTGCCAACTTCCAGGTGCAGCAGGGTGGCTTTGATACCATGGTGGTCAGGGCTACTGATAACGGTAACTCCTTCAGTATCAAAGACAACAGTGACTTCACCATTAAGTCGATTGAATTCCTGGGTTCCTCGACTCCTCAGGCGATCGCCTATGGCTCCGGTTCGGTCAATCCCCAGTGGGGGGCGGACGGTAAAGGAGCGCTCGAGCTGGTGTCCGGTGAGAGTGGTCTCAGAACGGCCAGCGGTTCCTTGATTACCCTGATGGCCGATGGGGCAAATACCCTGCTCGGTAAGGATGCTGCCGGCCATCTTGTCTTCAAGATGGAGTTCACCCCGGCCACCGGCCAGTGGGAGTTCTTCCAGTATGAACAGATGCAGCGCCCGGTTGGGGATGGGGATATCGACTTTGTCTTCAGAGCCGTAGATAAGGATGGCGATGCCTCTTTGGGCAGCTTCGCGGTCAACCCGCTGAGCGCTCCCTCAATCGCGTCCGTCTCCGATGCATCGGCGACCGAAGGGGACGCTTTGGCTCACAGCGTTACGCTGACATCCGCGACCACTGTCGCGACCGAATACAGCTTCTCGATGGTGGGCAGTGGTGCAGCCCCGACCTCTGCAGGAGATGTGGGGACCCCCAGCTTCAGCAATGGGGTCAGTTACAACAGTCAAACAGGCAAGATTGTCGTGCCTGCCGGCGTCTCTGGCTTCACCGTTTCTATTCTTGCCGTTGACGATCGCCTCGTCGAGTCGGATGAGACGCTCCGACTCACCATTGGTGGGGTGAGTGGTTCTGGGGTAGTACACGATAATGATGCGGCTCCGACCCTGTCGATCACTGGACAGGTTCAACTCTCCGAGGAGGGGCTGAGCGGTGCTCTGCCCGACAATCAGGGCAATCCGGATACCACCAATGGCATCATTGCATCTGGCAAACTGATCGTCGGAGATGTCGATAGCAATCAGGTCAATGTCACACTTGCCGGTCCCGTCGGACTGACATCGGGTGGCAGTGCGATTACCTGGAGCATGTCTGGGCAGACACTGCTGGGCAGTGCCAATGGTAAACCAGTACTTGAGGTCAAACTGACCCCGCCGAACGGCTCGGGCAAGGGGGAGTGGGGTTATCAGGTCACCCTCAAGGGGCCGGTCGATCATTCGGTGGCAGGGCAGGAAGATACCCTTCGCTTCGATCTGGATGTGAGAGTCTCCGATGGCCAGTCGGTGACCACAGGCAAGCTTCCGATCACCATTGAGGACGACAGTCCCGTGGTGGTGACACCTCAGGCCGGGCATATCGAGGGTTCCGGTATTCAGAGCAACCTGATGCTGATTGTGGATGTGTCTGGCTCTATGAAGGATCCCTCTGGCGTACCCGGCAAGACGAGACTGGATATTGCCAAGGAGTCACTCATTTCCCTGCTCAATACCTATGACAGTCTGGGTAGCACCAAGGTGCGCATCGTGACGTTCAGCAGTGGAGCAGATGACATCGGTGAGCGCTGGATGACGGTGACTGAGGCCAAGGCCCATATCTGGTCCTTGAGTGCAGATGGGGGTACCAACTACAAGGATGCCATCAACGAGAGTATCGATGCATTTGCCGACCAGGGTAAATTGACGGGGCAGGGGGTGCAGAATGTCAGTTATTTCTTCTCTGACGGAGAACCATGGACCGGCTATGGTGTCCCCGAGAGCACTTGGCTGAACTTCCTCAAGGCAAATGACATCAAGAGCTACTCGCTGGGTATGGGGTCTGGGATTAATCAAAATGCGCAGACCGCGCTCAACCTGGCTGCCTATGATGGCGTATCCGAGCAGAACACTGATGCCATTGTTGTGACCGATATGAGCAAGCTGGATCAGGTGATCAGCGGCACGGTACAGCGCTCCGTCAGCGGCGATCTCTTTGGTCAGGCTGGAACGGGGGCCGGTGCCGATGGCGGGGCCATCAGCTCGGTGCGTGTCGATGGCCACGTTTATACCATCGAGAATGGACGTCTTGTCAGCGGTGCCGATCAGGGGGGCAGCTATGATGCCCAGCATCAACAACTGCAGATCACTCTGGATAATGGTGACAAGCTGACCGTCGGGTTGGTAACCGGTGAGTATCTCTACCAGACCCAGCAGCATGGTGCCCAGACCAAGAATATTGGCTTCGATCTGCTCGATGCCGATGGTGACAAGGCCACGGGTAACCTGAACCTGGTGATCGAGCCGTCAGATAACGGCAGGACGTTTGCCGGGCAGGATGGAGACGATCACCTCACCGTGCTCGATGCCAGCCGAGTGCATGTCGCCCTTGGTGGCGTGCTGGGCAGCGGCCCTCAGGAGATGACCGAAGTCAATGTCGATACCCGTGCCGGTGTGACCCTGTACGGTGGTAAGGGGAATGATCATCTGACCGGTGGTGCGGGCGACGATACCCTGATCGGTGGTACCAATGGGCATGGAACGTCGGGGGCGGCACCTGGCGGCAGCGGCAAGCTCTATTACGGGGATCTGCTGACCGGTGGCGATGGTGCCGATACCTTCCTCTGGAAGCAGGGAGATGCTCTCGAGCAGGGGGCTGTCGGCAATAATACGCCTCCCCATGCCATCGACTACATCACCGACTTCCATGTGGAGCATGGTAATGAGTGGCAGCAAAGCAGCAATGGATGGAATACCTTCCGAAGTGTTGATATTGCCGACTCCGACAAGCTGGATCTCTCCGATATGCTGGATCACAGCGGTAGCAAGTTGGAGAGTGATCTTGGCAAGCTGCTCTCGGCCTTTGAGGCCACCGATGGCGTGCATCTGCAGGTAAAAGCGTCGGAAGGAAGCAGCGTGATCAGCCAGGAGATCGTTCTGCTGGGCCACTCTTTCGAGACGATCACTGGAGACAGTAACGGCAAGGTATCCGGTGGTAGTGAGTGGGCCTCCCAACAGGTGATCAACTACCTGTTGCAGAACCATCTGCTCGATATCGACAAGTAAGTTGTCATCAGCAATACAAGGCGGCGGGATTATCCCGCCGCTTTTTTATGGTGCAGAGGCGCGAAGAGGACAATAAAAAAGAGGAGCCATGGCTCCTCTCTTCGTTTCACCGGCTCACTCAGACGAGTTTGACGTTCTCGGCCTGGGGGCCCTTCTTGCCCTGGGTCACGGTGAACTGGACCTTCTGACCTTCAGCCAGGGTCTTGAAACCGTCGGACTGGATGGAGGAGAAGTGAACGAAAACGTCCGGGCCCTGAGCCTGCTCGATAAAGCCGAAGCCCTTGGTTTCGTTGAACCATTTAACCTGGCCGGTGCGAATATCAGACATGTGTCAATCCTATCAATAACAGAGGTACACAGACCCAACGTGAGGGTCAACAGATCGAAGGAGCAGGCGCCTGTCTTGGTGGCAAGCAACAAATCCCTGTTCCAAGCGGGATCGATTCTACGAGGGGGGAATGACAAGTCAAAGACGGGATTACGGTTTTATGAGCAAGCTTAAAATATTGAAAGAATGGGGAGGCGCCGCCTCCCCATCCGGGGATCAGGGGTTGCCAATCTCTTTTTGTATGAACCCTTCGTTTTCGCGCACATAGCGATAGATGGGCTCTCCTTTATCGCGGATCTCGACCCGCTGGATCCGGCGGTCGGCGTCGAGCAGCACATAGACGGATTTACCCGCCTGCAGGCGCGTCAGGGGACGATCCGGCCCCTCGATGGCGACCAGGCGGCTGAGCTCGGCGCCCGGCAGCTGGAATTTGCGGAAAACGGCAAACAGGGTCTCCCCGGCATCGACCTCATGGGTGAGCCAGTTCCATCCGGCCGGCAGCTTCTCGACCGCCTTGGGCTTGGGCTGGATGGGTTGACCGCTGGCCGTTTGCTGGGCCTGAACCGGTACGGCGATGGGGACCGCCAGCGAGCCGGAGGGGGCGCTCTGCACCGGCAGCTCATCGCTCGGTTGCCAGGCCAGGAGCAGCAGCCAGAGGGGCACTAACAGCGCCAGGGCTATGGTGTGACGGCGCGGGAGCCCGCCTGTGACGATGAGGCGTTTCTTCCCGTCATCCCCGGCAGAGCGCTTGGGGCGAGCCGCATCGGTGCGAGCGCCGGCATTCGCCCGCGCCTCTTTCCACTCCTGGATTTTGAGCTGGACACGTTGGAGCAGGTTGCTGTCGGGTTGGCGCCCTGCTCTGGCACGGCGATGTTGGCCACGGGGACGACGATCCGGAGTCGGCACAGGGTTTTCCTCTTACTGCATTGCCTCCACAGGCAAATTCGGCGCCTATGGTAAACGGACTCGCCCCCGAGGGGGAGAGTCCGCAAGAGGAAAATTACTTATTTGAGGCGGAACTGACCGAGCAGACGCTGCAGTTGATTGGCTGCCTCGCGCAGTGCCTGGCTGGCCTGGGCCGTCTGGGTGGCATCCTGGGCGATCTCGGTGGCCAGGGTATTGGTCTTGGAGAGGTTGCCAGAGACGGTTTCGGAGACGGTGCTCTGCTCCTCGGCCGCAGACGCTATCTGATAGGTCATGTCGTTGATGGTCGAGATGGCCTGGTAGATGGCCCCCAATGCCTCCTCGGCCTGATCGGCCTCACCGACCGCCTGATGAGTCAATTGTTGACTCAGGCTGATGGCCTGCACCGCATTGTCGGAGCTCTGGCGGATCTTCTCGATCAGCTCCTGAGTGTTTTGCACCGCCTGCTGGGTGTTGCCGGCCAGCTTGCGTACCTCGTCGGCGACCACGGCGAAGCCACGGCCTTGCTCGCCGGCCCGCGCGGCCTCGATGGCGGCGTTGAGGGCCAGCAGATTGGTCTGATCGGCGATCCCCTGAATAACGGTGAGTATGCTGGTGATCTGCTCGCTGTCCTTGGCCAGGCTGTCGACCACCTCTGCCCCTCGGCCGGCTTCATCGGCGACCTTGTGCATCGACTTGATCATCTGCTGGAAGCGGCTCTTGCCCTGATCGGCCGCCTGCTGGGCCTGCTTGGCCGAGTTGGCGGTGTTGTTGGCATGGGTGGCCACCTCCTGGCTCACATAGGACATCTCCTGTACCGCGGTGAGCATCTGATCCATCTCGGCCTGATGATGCTGCAAGTTGTTGTCGGTACGGGCGGCTATCTGATCGGTCTCACCGGCGTGACGGTTGACCTGTCCTGCGGTCGTCAATACGTCTCCCAGCAGGTGCTGCAACTTGTCGATGAAGCGGTTGATCCCCTTGGAGAGGGCCCCCAGCTCATCGACGGAGCGGGTGGTGAGACGCTTGGTGAGATCCCCTTCGCCATCGGCGATGTCATCGACCAGGGTCACCATCTGGCGGATTGGGCCTGTGATGGCGCGGGCGATCATGACCATGGTCAGCAGAGCCAATACCAGAACGACCAAGGCGCCGATCAGTTGCTGAGTCACGGCGGCGCGGTTCATGTCGGTGAGCTGGCTCTCCAGTTGGTCGGCCCGCTCGAGCACCACGCTATAGGGCAGGGTGACTATGATGGCCCAGTTGCGAGCCAGACCGGGTACGGCGATAGGGACCGAGATACGGAAGGCGCCGTCGAGTTCCTGGCGTTGCACCTCCGGCTTGAGGTAGTGGCTCCACTGCTCACCCAGCAGGCTCTTGGCATGCTGACCCAGGACGCTGTCGTTGCCACTGGTGCCCGTGATAACGCCGGCGGCACTGACGATCAGGGTTTCCCCCTTGCCGTCGTAAATGTTGGCGTTCAGGCTCTTGGCCTGCTGACTGATGGCGCCCACCTCGAGATCGACGGCGACGATGCCGCGAAAGCGCCCGTCAGCCATGATGGGGGTCGTAATGGTGCTCACCATTACCTTCTGGCCGTTAATATCGACCTGGAACGGATCGATGAGGCAGGAGCGCTCCTCCCGCTGCGGGCAGGCATAGTAGTCATTGGCCGGGTTCCCAAACTCATCGGTGTCCCCCTTCTCGATGGAGAGCAGCAGATCGCTGCCGATGGTGTTGCCCTCCTTGTAGTAGTAGGGGACGAAGCGGCCCTGGGCATCGCTGCCGGACTCTCCCTGGCCTGCAAAGCTGGCGTCCTGCCCGTCGAAACCGTTTGGGGCAAAGCCGGCGAAGCTGCCATAGAGGGAGGTGTCGAGCATCAGCTGGGCGTGGAGCAACTTGATCGCCTCGGCGCGGCTGATGGCCAGTTTCCCCTCCTGCTGCAGGGCAAAGGTGCCGGCGAGAGACTGGGTGTAGGAGAGGCTCTTTTGCAGCAACTGGGTGATCACTGCCGCCTCGGCACGGGCGTTGGCCGTGACTTTCTGCCAGGCCTCCTCCTGCAGAGCATGACGGCTGGAGTCGACCGTCAATTGCTGGGTCTGGCGACCCGAGTATTGGTTGAGGAGGATGAGCAGGGACAGGGCGACGGTCATGGCGACCCCCGCCATGACCAGGATCCGGGTCTGGATGGAGCGGAACTGCATTGTCATGTTCCTTATGAGGCTGATTTGTTATGTTTATCGACCGCTGCAGCAGGATCTGGAGCGGTTCGGGCAAGGAATGAGTAGCTAATCCCAATTTTCATCCCGATTTTGGGATCATTTTCAAACTTCTTGGTTTACAAGGTCTTTATCCGAATCATGGCGCCCTTTTCCCATCTGGCGGCAGGGGTGCTAAAATGCCGCCGTTTTTACGGCGAATCGGCCCTCGACCGGGCCCACACACAAGGCTTAACCATGAAAGTCAAAACCCGCTTTGCTCCCAGCCCGACCGGCTTCCTGCACGTCGGCGGTGCCCGTACCGCGCTCTACTCCTGGCTGTTTGCCAAGAATCAGGGTGGTGAATTCGTGCTGCGTATCGAGGATACCGATCTGGAACGTTCCACCCAGGAGGCCATCGACGCCATCATCGAGGGCATGGCGTGGCTGGGGCTGGGCTGGGACGAGGGTCCCTACTACCAGACCAAGCGTTTTGACCGCTACAACGCCCTGATCGACGAGATGCTGGCCGACGGCCGCGCCTACAAGTGCTACTGCTCCAAGGAGCGCCTGGAAGCCCTGCGTGAAGGCCAGATGGCCAGCGGCGAGAAGCCGCGCTACGATGGCAAGTGCCGTGATGGCGCCCACGATCACCCGGCCGACGCCCCCCACGTGATCCGCTTCCGTAATCCGACCGAGGGCTCTGTGGTGTTCGACGACCACGTGCGCGGCCGCATCGAGTTCGCCAACACCGAGCTCGACGATCTCATCATCCGCCGTACCGACGGCGCCCCCACCTATAACTTCTGCGTGGTGGTGGACGACTGGGACATGGAGATCACCCACGTGGTGCGTGGTGAAGACCACATCAACAACACCCCGCGCCAGATCAACATCTACAAGGCCCTGAACGCCCCCGTGCCGGAATTTGCCCACGTCTCCATGATCCTGGGTGACGATGGCGCCAAGCTCTCCAAGCGCCACGGCGCCGTCTCCGTCATGCAGTATCGTGATGACGGCTACCTGCCGGAGGCCCTGCTGAACTACCTGGTGCGTCTGGGTTGGTCCCATGGGGATCAGGAGATCTTCACCCTGGACGAGATGATCAAGCTGTTTAGCCTGGATGCCATCTCCAAGTCGGCCTCGGCGTTTAACACCGACAAACTGCTGTGGCTCAACAATCACTACATGCGCACCCTGGATCCGGCCTATGTGGCCAAGCACCTGGCCTGGCACATGGCCGATCAGCAGATCGACACCGCCAATGGCCCCGAGCTGACCGCTGTCATCACCTTGCTGGCCGAGCGCTGCAACACCCTGCGCGAGTTGGCCGCCCAGAGCCGCTACTTCTTCGAGGAGTATGAGGCCATCGACGAGGCTGCCGCCAAGAAGCACCTGCGCGGTGTTGCCGCCGAGCCCCTGGCCCTGGCCAGGCAGAAGCTGGCTGCTCTGGAGAGCTGGACCACCGAGTCCCTGCATCTGGTGATCGAGGCCACTGCCACCGAGTTGGGGCAGGGGATGGGCAAGGTTGGCATGCCGCTGCGTGTGGCCGTGACCGGTCTGGGCCAGTCACCCTCCATCGATGCCGTCATGGCTCTGGTGGGCAAGGAGCGCGTGCTGGGTCGCATCGATCGCGCCCTGGCGTACATCACCGAGCGCATGGCCGCCGAATAAACTGCCCTTGTGCGACGAGAACGGGCCCCGTGATGGGGCCCGTTTTTTTTGTATCGCGGAAACGAAGAAAGCCAGTCATGGGACTGGCTTTCTGGTCACTCAGAGGGAATTACATGCTCTGGGTGAAGGTGCGGGTGATGACGTCGCGCTGCTGCTCCGGGGTCAGGGCATTGAAGCGAACGGCATAACCGGATACACGGATGGTCAGCTGGGGGTACTTCTCCGGATGCTCGACGGCATCTTCCAGCGTCTCGCGGCTCAGCACGTTGACGTTCAGGTGCTGGCCACCTTCGACCTGGGGAGCGGCTTGAATGGCGACTTCGCGGTATTCGAACTTGCCCAGCTCGGCAACCTTGACCTGCTGATCGGCGGTGAAGGCGTCACCCTTTACGCAGATGCAACGAGCTTCCTGGTTGGCTTCGTCCAGCAGCCAGAAAGAGTTCAGCAGTGCGGCGTTGTCGGCGTGGGTGATTTGGATGCCCTTGATCATGGTACGACTCCTGTTGAGAGCGGATGGATTGTAAGGAAGTTACCCACGATCATGGAAAAGGGGCTGCCGCCTTACACCTTTAATTCGTCGAAGGCATATATACCATGGTGGTAATAGTACGAAAATTGATTTAAATCAAAAAATATCCATTTAGCCCCGCTTGTTTCAATATAAACAATTGAGCGCAATCAATAAAATGTGATTTTTAATGTGTTGTTAAGGTGTCTTTGTAATATATCAAATGATGCTTAATGTTGTAAATAAACTACAGGTTTTCGTGTGTTTCCCGGTAGTAACCTGCTGTGCCTCTGCCGTGAATGATGGGTAAATGGGCTAGGCTTCCATAGGGTACTGGTGCTGGAGGCAGGCATGAAGATCGGGTGGTGGGCGGCGCTCATGCTGCTCTGGTTCCAGTGGGTACAGGGGCAGGAGGTGCGCATCGCGGTGGGAGAGTGGCCGCCCTATGTCGGTGCCGAATTACCCCGACAGGGATTTCTCTGCGAGTTGGTGAAAGAGGCCTTTCATGAGGTAGGAATCGAGGCGAGCTTCCACTTCTTTCCCTGGCAGCGAGCCTACAAGTTGACCCTGGCCGGCGAGTTCGAGGCCACTATGCCCTGGTTCCGCTCAGCCCAGAGGGAACAAGCTTTCTACTATTCACTGCCTCTGGGGCACTTCACGACCCGGCTCTTCGCATTGGCGGATCGCCCCCTGCCCGGGTTGCGCTCCTTACAGGGCTACAAGGTGGGTGGCACCCGGGGTTACTACTATGGTGAGATGTTTGCGTCCCTGCAGAACGAGCTGGAGATGGAGTGGTCCATGAGCGATGAGCAGACTCTGGGCAAGCTGCTACTCGGACGCACCGATGTCATGGTGATGGATGAGCAGGTGGTCCTCGCCCTGCTTAAGGAGAAGGGGATCCCCAGAACGCGGTTGCACTCCCATTCCGAGCCCGTATGGTCTGAGGAGGGGGTCTTGCTGATCCCGCGCCGGTTACCCAATGCCGACGCCCTGGTGAATAAACTCAATGTAGGCCTTGGCCGGTTGCACGATAGCGGGCGTTTTACCCGTTACTGGCAGCCGCAACCGTGAGTTGCACCCACCGACACCAGGGCCTATTCTGGGCCCTTTCGTCGATGATGTGAGGGTTAGCAAGGTGCAAAGCTGGAGTGATGTGCTCGGGGCCGAGAAAGAGCAGGAGTATTTCAGGCAGACCATGGCCACGGTGCGGGCCGAGCGCGAGTCGGGCAAGATCGTCTATCCCCCGGCCGCCGATGTTTTCAATGCCTTCAAGTTCACCGAGCTGGGCGATATCAAGGTGGTGATTTTGGGTCAGGATCCTTACCACGGCCCCAACCAGGCGCACGGCCTCTGTTTCTCCGTCCAGCACGGGGTACGTATACCGCCCTCCCTCGTCAACATCTATAAGGAGATGGAGCGGGATCTGCCCGGCTTCACGGCCCCTGCTCACGGTTATCTCGAGAGCTGGGCACGCCAGGGGGTATTGCTGCTCAATACCGTCCTCACGGTACAGGCCGGTATGGCGCATTCCCATGCTCATCTCGGCTGGGAGACTTTCACCGACCGGGTCATCGAGGTGATCAATGCCTCCCGTGAAGGGGTCGTGTTCCTGCTGTGGGGAGCCCATGCCCAGAAGAAGGGGCGCATCATCGACAGAGGGCGCCACCATGTACTGACGGCGCCTCATCCCAGCCCCCTCTCGGCCCACCGGGGTTTTATCGGCTGCGGCCACTTTTCAGAGACCAATCGCCTGCTCGAGAGTGCCGGTTTGGCCCCCATCGATTGGACTTCCGTCTGCCGATAGATTGACCGGATTCAAAGATGGTTCATTTATTGCGCATATAATACGGGTAAAAGACTCCCTTTCATGTTCAGCGCAAGGAGTGCCGCCATGTTGTCCAGTCTGCATCAGGAACACATCAATATTGCCAAGTTACTGGCCCTGCTCAAGCGCAAGCTGCTGGCGATCCGGGCCGAGGAGAAGGTGAGTTATCACCTGATCCGCGATGTGGTCGATTATCTGGGTGAGGTTGCCGACAAGCGCCACCACCCCAAGGAAGACATGATCTACGACTACTACCTCAGATACCGGGTGGTCGACGGGGATGTGGGTAACCGCTTGCATGAGGAGCACCAGAAGCTGGTTGAGAGTGGTCGTGAACTCAAGGAAATGGTGGAGATGATCCTCCTCGATGCGGTGATCCCGCTGGATCAATTTACCGCCAAGCTGGAGCAGTTCATCACCCTGCAAGAGAATCACATGAACTACGAGGAGAAGGTTGTCTTCCCTCTGCTGCGGGAATCCCTGACCGAGGATGACTGGCGCAGTCTCGAACAGAGTTGGCTGGTCCATGCCCAGGCCGATCCCCTGTTTGGGCCTGAGGTGGCGCAGCATTTTCGCGATCTGGCCGAGCGACTGGCCCTGCATTGAGGCGCACATAAAGCAGAGACCCCGCCGAAGCGGGGTCTCTCTTTTAGAGGCTTAGAAGTCGATATCGTCGCGCGCACCATCATAGGCGATGTCGATGGACTGCAGCTCCTTTTGCAGGCGATGCTTGTCTTTCAGCGCTTCGATCTCTCTCCATTTCCTTTTTTTTCCCGTGCCCCGGCTGCGTGAACCGGGTTCAACAACATCTTCAAAATCGAAGTCGAACCTTTCCATGGTCACCTCCTGGATTTGTTGTAGTTGTCACCATCGATATATCACAACCACCCCAAAATTAAAACGTTTGCGTGACAGGTCGGTGACAACCATAAAAAAGGGCAGCCGATGGCTGCCCTTGGACCCGAATGGCCTATCAGAGTTTGCTGGCCAGCATGGCTTCCAGTTTGCCCTGATCGACGGCGAACAGGCGGATGCCCTCGGCCAGTTTCTCGACGGCCATGGCATCCTGGTTCAGCTCCCAGCGGAACTCGGTCTCGCTCATGGGGGTCGGCTTGGGTTGCTGTTCACCCTTGAACTCCAGCTTGCGCACCACGGCCCCTTCACTCTTGCTCAGCTCTTCCAGCAGTGCCGGGCCAATGGTCAGGCGGTCACAGCCGGCCAGCTCGAGGATCTCGCCGGTGTTGCGGAAGCTCGCACCCATGACCACTGTGTGGTAGCCGTGCTGCTTGTAGTAGTCGTAGATGGCGGTGACGGAGACCACGCCCGGATCTTCGGAAGCGGTGTAGTCACGGTTGTGCTTGGCCTTGTACCAGTCGAGGATACGGCCCACAAACGGAGAGATAAGGAATACACCGGCTTCGGCACAGGCGCGGGCCTGGGCGAAGGAGAAGAGCAGGGTCAGGTTGCACTGGATGCCCTCTTTCTCCAGCACCTCGGCGGCGCGGATCCCTTCCCAGGTGGAGGCCAGCTTGATCAGGATACGATCGTTGCTGATACCGGCTTCGTTGTAGAGACGCATCAGCTTGCGCGCCTTGGCGATGCTGCCCTCGGTGTCGAAGGAGAGGCGAGCGTCCACTTCAGTGGAGATGCGGCCCGGGACGATCTTCAGGATCTCGAGACCGATGTTGACGGCCAGTTTGTCACCGGCGTCGATGATCTGCTGGGCTTGGTCACTGCTTTGAGCCTTGGCCCAGGTGATGGCATCTTCGATCAGCGGTGCGTATTCGGGAATTTCGGAGGCCTTCAGCACCAGAGAGGGGTTGGTGGTGGCGTCGATGGGCTGGTAGCGTTTGATGGCTTCGATGTCGCCGGTGTCGGCAACCACAGTGGTCAGGGCTTTCAGCTGGGTGAGTTTGTCGGCCATAGCAGTGTCTATCTCTCTGTGTCGGGGGCATGCCCGGGTGGTGCGTCCGATTGCCTGAAAGTAAATTACAGCAGGCCCTCGTCAAAACGCGAAATTCGGTGCGCCGGCAGGGGCTGGCGGCAGCGCCTGCCTACTTAATACCTCCCGCCCCACTACTGCAAGGGGGGCGATTGTTGATGCTTTGACCTGCGGGGGGCAAGGTCGGGTTGATATCGCTCTATCCAATTGATAAATAATGACAAAGTGCCTACCACCCCACTCCCGGCTCGGGAGGGATAAAAATCTTATTTTTCACTCTTAATCAAGTTATGTGAACTCGATCACCACAAAGGTAATGAAAAGATCTTGAAATTTTCCTACATATAAACGTTTTGATGTTTTCACCCCGTTTGCGATGCCCTGTGGCGAAACGGTTTCCTGGCCACTGGATCAGGAAAAAATGCGGTAAAAGTGGAGCCAAAGGCGCTCAGCCGCGACAAAAAACCGGTGTCATTGGACAATAATTCGGCTTTTTTTCGTGAAATTGGCGGGGGAGGCTAGGTCATCTGCCCCCCCTGTGCTAGATTCCGGCCCTTTAGAAATTGCTCAAGCATGGGCAAGACAGACAGGATAAGACGGGGCTACGGCTACTGTCTTGGATGTTAATTAGAACGAGAATCTTATGGATACACTGATTGCACTGCTCAATGATCTGCTCTGGGGAGCGGTTCTCATCTACCTCCTCATTGGGGTCGGCATCTTCTTTACTGTTCGGCTCGGCTTCATCCAGGTTCGCCACTTTGGCCACATGTTCTCTGTGCTCAAGAACAGCCGTAAATCGGATCAGGCGGGGATCTCCTCCTTCCAGGCCCTCTGTACCAGCCTGGCTGCCCGGGTCGGTACCGGTAACCTGGCCGGTGTGGCCGTAGCCATCTACCTGGGTGGCCCCGGCGCCATCTTCTGGATGTGGCTGATCGCCTTCATCGGCATGGCGACCGCCTTTGCCGAGAGCGCCCTGGCCCAGCTCTACAAGGTCAAGGACGAGGATGGCAACTACCGCGGTGGTCCGGCCTACTACATGGAGAAGGGTCTTGGCATGCGCTGGATGGGGGTGGTGTTCTCCCTCTGCCTGTTGCTCGCCTTTGGTCTGGTCTTCAATGCGGTTCAGGCCAACTCCATCAGTCAGGCCATGAACGTGGCATTTGGTATTCCTGACTGGGTCAGCGGCATCGCCCTGATGGCCCTGGCTGGCCTCATTATCTTCGGCGGGATCCGCGGTATCGCACGCTTTGCCGAGATGGTGGTGCCCTTTATGGCGTTGGCCTACATCGCCATGGCCCTGGTCATCGTCATGATGAACATCACCGAGCTGCCGGGGGTGTTTGCCCTTATCTTCAAGTCGGCGTTCGGCATCGAACAGGCGGGCTCAGGCGCCCTGGGTTACGCCATCTCCCAGGCGATGATCAACGGCATCAAGCGTGGCCTCTTCTCCAACGAAGCGGGCATGGGCTCTGCTCCCAACGCGGCGGCCACCGCCACTCCCTATCCGCCGCACCCGGCCTCTCAGGGCTATGTGCAGATGCTGGGGGTGTTCATGGATACCCTAGTCATCTGTACCTGTACCGCCTCTATTATCCTGCTCTCCGGCCAGTTTGAGCCGGGTTCCGGGATCACCGGTGTCGAGTTGACCCAGCGGGCGCTCTCCTCCCAGGTCGGCAGCTGGGGCAACATCTTTATCGCGGCGGCCATCTTCTTCTTCGCCTTCACCTCCATAGTGGCGAACTACTCCTATGCCGAGACCAACCTCATCTTCCTCGAGCACAACCACAAGGCCGGCCTGCTGCTGTTCCGTCTGGTGGTGCTGGCGATGGTGATGTTTGGCTCCGTGGGTGAGCTGCCCACCGTCTGGGCCATGGCGGATGTCTCCATGGGGCTGATGGCGATTGTCAACCTGATCGCCATCCTGCTGCTCTCGGGCGTGGCGATCAAGCTGGCCAAGGATTACAACGATCAGCTCAAGCTGGGCAAGGTGCCCACCTTCGATGCCAACAAGTATCCCGAGATCCGCAGTCAGCTGGAGCCGGGGATCTGGGACAATCCCAAGTCCTGAGGCTATCGCCTGATGTGATAGAGAGGGGAGCCGTTGGCTCCCCTTTTTCATGGGCGACGTTCGGCCCAACGCTGCAGAAAGTCGAGCAGACCGGGTGGTGAGTAGGCCAGGTTGCAGCGCAGGAAGGGGGTGGCTGGCTGGCCCTGGCGAAACTGGCTGCCCGGGGCGAGCAGGAAACCGGCGGCGAGGGCATCCCCGGCGCATTGGGCTGCGTCCTGATGCCCCGGGGGGAGGCGGACCCAGGAGAAGAGGCCGCCAGCGGGGGGGCAGAAGCTTTGCCAGCCAATGCGCTCCAGGCCTCGCTCCCAACGCTCTGCCGCACTCTGAAGGCGGCCGCGCAGGCGGCTCAGCTCCCGCTCCCGCTCGGGCTCACCCAGCATGCGCAGGACCAGACGCTCACTCAACCCGGAGGAGGCGATGGCATTAAGAGCCTTGAGACGCATCAGGCGATCGACCCGTTCCGGGGTGCCGAGCAGGTAGCCGACCCGCAGGCCCGGTGCCAGGGTCTTGGCAAAACTGCCGATGTAGATGACACGCTCCAGGCCGGCGAGGGCTGCCAGGGTGGGGCCCCCCTCGCGCACCAGGGGGGCGCTCACGTCGTCCTCGACGATAAGGCAGTCGTGGGCCTCGGCCAACTGCAGCACCCGAAAGGCGGTGGCCGCCGAGTAGCTGGCGCCGGTCGGGTTGTGCAGTCTGGGATTGGTGAAGAAGAGGCGCGGACGATGCGCTTTGAGCAGGGTGGCGAGCTGCTGACAATCCGGCCCCTGTGCCGTCCAGGGGACGCCGACCACCCGCATGCCGCTCAGCTCGAGCAGAGCGAGCACGTTGCAGTAACCCGGATCATCGACCAGCACCGTCTCCCCGGCCCTGAGCTCTCCCTGGACCACCAGCGCCAGCGCCTGGCTTGCCCCCTGGGTCAGCAATACACCTTCGGGCGCGAGGGCGACGCCCTGCTCCCCGTGCTGTAGCCACAATCGCTGGCGCAGAGGCTGCCAGCCGGCGCTCTCTTCATAGTGACCTCCACAGTCGGGCTCTTTGGCCAGTTGGCGCATCGCCTTCTGCAGCAGTGCGTTGGGGTACCAGTCGGGGGGCAGCCAGCCGGCTCCGGGCTGAATGAGCTCGGGGGAGGGGGTGATGCGATGGTCGGTCAACCAGCGGGGTCCGGGAGTCGGGGGAGGAGGAAAGGGGGTATTCTGCTCGTCGCGCGCCACATAGTAGCCATCACCGGGACGGGCCAGCAGGGCTCCGCTCTGGGCCAGACGACCATAGGCATCGGCCACGGTAAAGGTGCTGATCCCGAGCTGGCTGGCGAGCTGCCGTACCGAGGGCAGGCGGCTGGCCGGCAGCAGGCGATGATCGCGGATCCCCTGCTCGATGGCATGCATCAGTTGTCGCACCAGGGTACCGTGGCGGGGATCCAGAGTGAGTGGGGGCATCCGTATAGCACCTCGGGCCTGTACAGTGTGATGGTGTGTTAATGGATTGTATATGTTTTGTGGCCGTGTGATGCAATAGCCTGATGCTTCCAAGGATGAGGAGACAGACCATGAAACTTGTGACATTGATGCTGGGTTCTCTGCTGGTGAGTGGCGCCGTGCAGGCGACCGAGCCCGTGCTTCGTATCGCCACTGACGGCACCTTCCCCCCCTACAGCATGGTCAAGCCGGATGGTTCCCTGGCCGGTTTCGACGTGGACATCGCCAACGCCCTCTGCAGCGAGATGAAGGCGAAGTGCAAGATAGTGCAGTACGACTTTGACGGCATGTTCCCGGCCCTCAAGGCGCGCAAGTTTGACGCCATCGTCGCCTCCATGGCCATCACGGAGGAGCGCAAGAAGGCGGTGGCCTTCAGCGACAAATATGAGGGGGGCTACTCCAGCTTCATGGGGCCCAAGGGAACGACCCTGAGCGGTGAGCCGGATGCCATGAAGGGGCAGAAAATCGGTGTTCAGATGGGATCGATCCAGGAGAACTATGCCCGCGATATCTATGGCAAGGCGGGGGCCTCGGTGGTCACCTATGGCTCACCGGAGCAGGCCTGGCTCGATCTGCAGGCGGGGCGCCTCAACGCCATCGTGGTCGAGATAGGGGTGGGGGTGGAGTTCAAGAAGCGGGAG
>NZ_CDDB01000111.1 GCF_000820105.1 Aeromonas schubertii
GATGCCGCCCCGCGGCCCCAGCTCCAGCCCGGCCTGGGCGGCGAGCAGGGTCTCGGGCTTGACGCCGATGGCGAGGATCAGGATCCCTGTGTCCAGGGTGGTGCCATCACCCAGATGCAGGCGCAGACCGTGGCGCTCAGCGGCGGCCACCTCGGCGGTGGGGTCGCTACTGCGCGCCAGGCTCTCGATGGCACTGAGGCCGGTGCGAAGGCGCAGGTCCACCCCCGCCTCTCGGATGCGGGCGTGCAGCATGGCGGCCATTTCCCGGTCGACCGGCGCCATCACCTGATCCGAGAGCTCCAACAGAGTTACCGGCAGGTTGCGCTGATGCAGCGCCTCCATCATCTCGAGGCCGATAAAGCCGCCGCCCACCACGGTCACGTGGCGCGGCTGGTCGTGAGCCAGCGCCGCCAGGATGCGGTCCATGTCGGGGATGTTGCGCAGGGTATAGACCCCGGGGGCGTCGATGCCCGGCAAAGGCGGCCGAATGGGTGCGGCGCCCGGGCTCAGCAGCAGCTTGTCGTAGCGCTCCTCGTACTCCTCGCCGCGCTGCAGGTCGCGCACCCGCACGGTGCGGGTGGCGCGGTCGATGGAGAGCACCTCGCTAAAGACCCGCACCTCGACGTTGAAGCGGCGCTTGAAGCTCTGGGGGGTCTGCAGCAGCAGGGCATCGCGGGAGGGAATGTCGCCGCCGATGTGATAAGGCAGGCCGCAGTTGGCAAAGCTGATAAACTCGCCGCGCTCAAGCAGGATAATCTCGGCATGCTCATCCATGCGACGGGCACGGGCCGCAGCCGAAGCCCCACCGGCGACACCGCCGACAATCAGAATACGGGTCATGAAACACCTCCATTTAATGGCATTGGCCAATAAATTAGACTTTTCTAATTTAGAGTTCAATGAAATTTTGTTTTGTAACGGTTTGGAGTATTCTTGCGGCTCAAGTCTGCATACAGGATGTTAACCGGCTCATGTCGTCCACCGCCCTCACACNNTTAAGAGAGCCCATCGAGGCGCAACTGGCCACGGGTCGGGGGGGAGAGCTCAAGATCAAGGCGCTGGGACGGGAGTGGCAAATCGCCCTCTCCCCCGAGCAGGGCAACTTCTGGCTCATCTGCCTGCATGTCACCGGATTGCAGGAGCAACCGGATCTCTCCTTGCTGTTGCCACGCCTGGGCCAACTGGCCAGCCGCCATCAATACGCCCAGATGCTGACCACCCTGCGCGAGGGATGCCAGGCCGACCGCCTGATCCTGTGGCACTTCGGTGAAGGCGACCTATTGACCCCCATCTATCAGCTGGGTGTCAAGGGGGCCCTCTTTCCCTTCAAGGGGGAGAGCCGATACCTCAGGGCCCTGCGCAGCCGCGGCTCGTTAAGCTTCTCCGAGTGTGCCCACCAGCCCATGCTGGCTCAACATGCCTATCTCGGTGGACACGGAGTGGTCTCCCGCCTCGATGCGGCCCTCAAGGAGGGAGAGCGGCTGCTTGGCATGGTGAGCCTCGAATACCTCACCCCCATGCCCATCGGCGAAGAGCTGCTCCAACTGGCCCGCTACAGTGCCCAGCAACTTGGCCACTGGCGTCCCGACGAGCCGGCCCCGGCCAGCGCAGAGTCCCTCGCCGCCCCCCCCCTGGCCTTGCATACCGGGCTCGACTACTGCCGCACTCTGATCGAGTGGTGTCAGCAGCATCATCCCCTGATGGGGGGCTGGGTCGGTGAATATCAACAACGGGGCAGCGAGCTGTGGATCGTCACCCGCTATGCACAGATGGGCGGTGAGCCGCAGCAGTGGGCGCCAGCCCGCCTCGATCCGGGCCCCGCGCAAGATGTGCAGGCGTGTGGCCAGGCCCTCTATGTGGACGATCTTCCCGGCCGCTACCCGGCCTCCCACAAGTTGCTCCAGAGCGGGGCTCGCGCCTATCTCGGCATCCCGCTGCAACTGCCGGGCCAGCGCCCCATGGGGCAGATCACCCTGCTGCTGGCCGAGCCCCTGGCCGACCCGCTGCCCCTGATGGATACGCTGAGCGAGTGGGCCCCCCGCACCGCCATCGAGCTGCGCCGGCTCGCCACCGAAGAGGCGCTGCGACTGGCCGAGGTCTCTTTCGAGACGCGCGAGGCTCTGCTGGTGTGCGATCCCAAGGGGCAGATCCTCAGGGTCAATCGTGCCTTTACCCGCATCACCGGCATGGAGGTCGATGAGATAGTGGGACAACACGTCACCCGCCTGCGCCCCTCCTACTATGGGGATGACCTCGCCCAGCGTCTGCGCGATGCGGTGACCGGTCACGGGTTCTGGGAGGGGGNNCCGTGACGGACGCCTCTTCCCGGTGCGACTGCGTGTCAGCGGCGTCTTCAATGAGGAGGGGATGTTGACCCACTATGTGGGCAGCTTCGACGATATCACCGAGGAGCTGGTCACCAAGCAACGCATCGAGCGGCTCGCCTACTTCGACGATCTCACCGGTCTGCACAATCGCCGCAGCCTGCTGCTCACCCTTCAGC